>NZ_JTDM01000020.1:0-799453 GCF_000831325.1 Thauera sp. SWB20
CTGCCCTGGAATCTCAAGGCTGAGCAGTTGATCACGGCGTAAAGAGCCCGGGAAGGATGGGGTTCGTGGAGCGCTTACCCTTCATCGGCGACCGCCAGCCGGTAGACCGACACGCCGCCGAGCGCGAACACCACCGCATGGCCGGCCTCGTGGATGCAGGTGGCGCGCCGCTGCGCGGGAGTCAGTCTGTTCATGGTCGCATCCCCTGTGGCTTGCCGGGACGCCGCAAAAACGACGCGGCGCCAGTGCGAAGCTTTGCACATCGCGGGCGCTCTCGTAAGGCGCGCTGCGGTGTCCAGTTGCCGGCCGGATCCCCGAGCGGGCGTGGGCCGGGCGTTGCCGCCTCCCAGTCCGAGGAGTCCGCCGCGAGCCGCGCGCGATCGCGCCGTCTATACTCGGCGCATATCTGAGTTCGACAGGTGCGCCATGCAGCAGAAGACAGTCGTCAGGGTCGAGGCCGAAGAACCCGCCAAGCGCCTCGCCGTCCTCATCGACGCCGATAACGCCCAGGCCGGCGTCATCGAGGGTCTGCTCGAAGAGGTCGCCCGCTTCGGCGAAGCCACCGTCCGGCGGATCTACGGCGATTTCACCTCGCCCACCAGCGCCTCGTGGAAGAAGGTCCTCAATCGCTACTCGATCAAGCCCGTCCAGCAGTTCGCCTACACCACGGGCAAGAACGCGACCGACAGCACCATGATCATCGACGCCATGGATCTGCTCTACACCCGCCGCTTCGACGGCTACTGCCTGGTGACCAGCGACAGCGACTTCACCGGCCTGGCCGTGCGCCTGCGGGAAGAGGGCCTGCTGGTGTATGGATTCGGCGAGCAGAGGACGCCCGAGGCCTTCCGCAACGCCTGCCACAAGTTCATCTTCACGGAAGTGCTGCGCAAGCCGGTAGCTGCGGCTGAAGCCACCGTGTCGGCGAATGGATCATCGCCTGTGGTCGAGGCGTTCGAGGCCGCTGTGACACCGGCCGCCACGATGGAGCGCCAGGCTTTCCCGACCGACTTTCTGATGGAAGCGCTGGAGAAATCCGCGGACGATTCCGGATGGGCTCACCTCGGTACCTTCGGCAGTTACCTGCAGAAGATCCAGCCGGATTTCGATTCGCGGCTTCACGGTTTCAAGAAGCTGTCTGACCTGGTGCGGGGCCGGAATGATCTGTTCGTCACCGAGGAGCGGATCGCACCGGGTGGGACGAGCAAGGTGCTCTATATTCGAGCGAGGAAGAAAGGGTAGGGGCTGGGGGCGTTCAGCGCGAACTGACACATTCGGCCATTTGCTGCCACACATAGTAGTGGCAAAGTCGTCATTCGAGCGACCGGTGGGATCCGAAACGAGCCATATGGCAAGTTGAGACCTGCGAGGTTCGTAAGTGGGCCGGCACTGCGCTCTTAGAGCCGATGCTCGTCAGCGCTGCCGTCAGTGTCGGGCAAAAACCGTCACACGTCCGTCAAGCCCAACCAGAAGCGTCTCGTAGGGTTGTGGAGTCGAGGTCTCCATTCCCGGAGATCCCTGTGGCATGCCGGGCGTAGCCAGTCCGATTGCCTTTGGGGACTCTGAGAGAAGACGTCGGATGTCGTCGGCAGGGACGTGCCCCTCGACGGAGTAGGAACCGACCTTGGCCGTGTGACACGAGCCGTATTGGTCCGGCATCCCCAGTGCCTTGCGGGCTGCGGGGACATTGTCGACGTCTTTCGTCACGACATCGAACCCGTTCTTTCTCAGGTGTTCGACCCATTTTCCGCAGCACCCGCAGTAAGCGCTCTTGTAGACCTCTACACGAACGGGCCCCTGCGCAAACGCTGCGCTCCCCATGATCACCAGGCTTGCCAAGAGTCCGCCGAGCAAAGTCTTCGTCTTCATGTTCGTCTTCCGGTTGATGGCGTCGAGACAGAGTTTGGCACTTCGAGCCCAACAGGAAGCTGACTTCAAAATTACATTTCCGTCAGACAGCCTGAACACCAGTCGACTTTGTCGGATCAGGAAGGCGATGAGGCTTCGAGGCGAGGAAAGGTGATCATGAAGCAGGTGACACCTTCAGCGGAGTGCGCAGTGATTTGCCCCCCGTGCGCCTGGACGATGGAACGCGTGATCGCAAGCCCGAGCCCCGCGCCTTCTCCGTGACGCGTGCGTTCGGTGCTGCCGCGATGGAATCGATCGAATATGCGCTCGAGCTGATCGGCGGGGATGGGGTCGCCGACATTGCAAACGGCGAGACCTACGCCGGCTGCGTCCGCGTCGATCCTGATCGTGATCTGTCCCTCTTTCGGTGTGTGACGAAGCGCATTCGAAATCAGGTTCGACAAGGCACGCCGCAGCATCAGGCGATCCCCCTGAACACTTGCCTGACCTTGGCGCACGATGCGGACCTGGCGCTCGTCGGCCAGGGCTTCATAGAAATCGATCAGTGCATCCGCCTCACGGGCGAGGTCGACCGGCTCGCTGGCATGCGCGAGTGTGTTCTCCTCGGCTTTCGCGAGAAACAGCATGTCGCTGACCATTCGCGCGATGCGCTCGTACTCTTCGAGGTTCGACGCCAGGATGTCCTGGTACTCGTCGATGGTGCGGGGCCGCGACAGCGCGACCTGGGTTTGGGTCATCAGGTTCGAGATCGGCGTGCGCAATTCGTGGGCAATGTCGGCCGAATAGTCGCCGAGCCGCTGGAATGCGGCTTCTAGACGGGCGAGCATGCCATTCAAGGCCTCGACATGGTCGCGCACCTCCAGTGGTGCATCGTTGGTGGTAAGTCGCTCGCCGAGTTGCCGCGCTGAAAGCCTGCGGGCGGTTTCGGTGACCCGGCGCAGGGGGGCCAAGCCTCGGTGCGCGGCAAACCAGCCAAATAGCGCCGCCGCAAATGCCGCTGCGACGACGCCCGCCCAGGTTGCATTGCGCACCGACGCGAGGAAATGGACGTGATGCGACAGATCCAGGGCGACCAGCGCCTCGATCGTCTGGTTGTTCGAGCCGATGCTGGGCAGTGCGATGCTGACCTCGATGCCCCGGTGAGGACGCTCATCGACCTTCCAGTCGGCCAATGCCCCCGAAAGACGTTCGCCGGCCCGTTGGGCAGCGGTGAAGTGCTCGGGGTGAATGACGTACAGCACGCGCCCCCCGGCGTCCCGAATGAGGACACCCATGCTCGCGTGTCCGACGAAGGAACGTTCCAGCGCCTGGATGCGTTCCGTTCGTCCACCATTCACAGCATCAACTTGTTGTAGCGCATTTCGAATAAGGGCGGCCTTGCCCTGCAGTTCGTGCAGATCCAGCTCTTGGAAATGTACCTCCAGCATGCGGCCAAACAGAACCGCCACCAGCACCAGCAAGCTCGCAGTGAGAACCGCAAAAAGCGTTGCCAGTCGCGCCGTCAGCGAGTGAATGCGGATCATCGTCAGCTCGGTTCCATCGCTTCGAGCACGTAGCCCATGCCGCGCACGGTGCGGATCAGCTTGGGCTCGAAGGGGTCGTCGACCTTCACCCGTAGCCTTCGTACCGCGACTTCTATCACATTGGTGTCGCTGTCGAAGTTCATGTCCCACACTTGGGAGGCGATCAAGGAGCGCGGCAACACTTCACCTTTGCGCCGCAGCAGCAGTTCGAGCAGGGCGAATTCCTTGGCGGTGAGATCGATGCGCTGCCCGCATCGGGTCACCCGGCGGCGAAGCAGATCCAGCTCCAGGTTTGCCGAGCGCAGGAGCTCCGGTTCGTGACTCCGCCCCCTGCGCAGCAGGGTGCGCACCCGCGCGAGGAGCTCGGAGAACGCGAAGGGCTTGACCAGGTAATCGTCGGCGCCGAGCTCGAGGCCACGGACCCGATCCTCGACCTGGTCACGGGCGGTCAGGAACAGCACCGGGGTCTCACGACCGCTGCGGCGCAGTGTTTGCAGAATGCCCCAGCCGTCGAGCGACGGCAGCATCACGTCCAGCACGATGAGGTCATGGCCGCCAGCAAGCGCGAGGTGCAGCCCGTCGAGGCCATCTCGTGCCAGGTCGACGACGAACCCGGCCTCGGTCAGCCCCTGGCGCAGGTAGTCGCCGGTCTTCACTTCGTCTTCGACGATCAGAATTCTCATTGTTTCGCTCCTGGGCGTTTCGCGCTGCCTGCGACCAATTTTGCCCCCCGGGTACCGCATGGCACCCAGCATTACAGAAATGTAATTCCGAGGTCAGGCGGACGACAGCCGGGCAGGCGCAAGATGCTCTGCGTGGCACAACGTTCCGTATCACGGCGGAACCCCGCAACCGATGGGAGATCGATCATGAAACAGCGTTTGTATCGTCTCGCCGGGCTCATGCCCGTCGTCGCTCTGGCCGCAGCCCTGCACGGCAGTCCGGTCGTCGCTCAGACGACCGACCAGGCGCAGGCCTGGCCGCCCGCAGCGAGTGTTCCCGCGCTGCAGGCGCGGATGAAGTCGATCCGTGCCGAGACCGACCCGGAACGGCGCATGGCCTTGATGGAAGAACAGATCAAGGCCCTGGATGCGGCCTCGCAGGGCGCGCCCGCCGGTTGTCCGATGGTGGGCGGGCAGATGCCGGGCGGACCGATGGGCGCAGGCCCGATGATGAAGGGCGGCGCAGCTGGACCCGGGGCAGGGCCAATGGGCGGCATGATGATGGATCCGAAGCTCATGCAGGAGCACATGAAACTGATGCAAGAGCACATGGGCATGATGCAGAACATGATGAAGATGCATCCGGGCGCCAAGCCGGCGATGCCCAACTGAGCCTCGAGACGCGGAGCGGCGACCTCGTCGATCGCTCCGCGCCCCGTTCACGACAAGACCAACAAAGAGACATTCCCCATGCAGAGACGACTCATCCACCTCGGTGGAGGACTGGCCGTCGCCGTCGCCGTCGCCGTCGCGCTCGCGTCCGGTGCGCAGGCCCAGCCCACTTCACCATCGATGCCCGCCGATCACAAGCCTGCCGAGCACCGCTCTGCGGCAGCGAGTGGGCAACCGAAACCACAAGCCCTTCCGGTCTACCGCTCGCCCCTGAACGATTATCGCCCCTACCGTGTCGACCAACCCCTGCGCTCGTGGCGGGACGCCAACGACGAGGCCGGGCGCCTGGGCGGGCATATGGGCCACCTCGCGCCGTCTGCTGAAGGAGGCGAGCGATGAGAGCCAGTCTCCCCATATCCTTGCTGGCTGCCGTCGTGCTCACCGGCTGCGCCAGCGTTGCGATCGATGAGAACTTCGCCGAGGTCGAGCGCTTTGCCCGTGAGGACGCGGGTAGCGAGGTGCGCTGGCTGCGATCGGATGCGGAGCGCGAGGCGATGCGCAGCGAGGTCGATCGGCTGCTGGCCGAGCCGCTCGCAATCGACGATGCGGTGCGCATCGCGCTGGGCTACAGCCCTGCGTTCCAGACCCTGCTGGCGGACGCTGCCGTGGCTTCGGCGGATGCGACCGGTTCGGCCCGCATCGGCAATCCGGTGTTCACCTTCGAGCGCCTGTTCCGTTCGGGCGCGGAGGGGCGCGAGCTCGACATCGGCCGCTCGCTGGGCATCTCGCTGTTCGACCTGTTGTTCCTGCCCGCGCGGCTGGAGCAGGCCGAGTTCCGCCAGCAGCAGACCCGGCTGCAGTCTTCGATTGCACTGTTGAGTACCGTCACCGACGTGCGCCAGGCCTGGGTCGATGCGGTCGCGGCGCGACAGGTCGCCCGCTACCGGGAGGAAGTGGCCACCGCCGCCGGCACCGCCGCCGAGCTCGCGCGCCGCATGCAGGCCACCGGCAACTTCAGCCGCCTGCAGCGTGCGCGCGAGCAGGCCCTGGCCGCCGAGGAGACGGCCAACCTGATCCGTGCGCGCCAGAACGCCACGGCTGCCCGTGAGGCGCTGATCCAGCGCCTGGGCCTGACTCCGAGCCAGGCGCAGGCGCTGCGCCTGCCGGACCAGCTGCCGGCCTTGCCCGAGGCTCCGATGGACGAAGCCACCGCCGGCGCGGCGCTGCTCGAGAACCGGCTCGACGTGCGCATCGCCCGCACCGATCTCGACCGCACGGCGAAGAGCCTGGGCCTCACGCGGGTGACCAGCGTGGTCAACGGCCTGCATGTGGCCGGCGTGCGCAACAGCGAGACCGGCGAATCGAGCCAGCGCGGCTTCGAGATCGAGCTGCCGCTGCCCTTGTTCGACTTCGGCGACGCTGCGCGCGCGGGCAGCGAGGCGCGCTATCTCTCGGCCTTCAACCGTACGCTCGAGGTCGCCAGTAACGCCAGCTCCCAGGTCCGGGTGGCCTACGACGGCTACCGCAGCGCGCACGATCTAGCGCGCCATTACCGCAACGAGGTCGTGCCTCTGCGTCAAAACATCACCGAAGAGTCGGCGCTCCAGTACAACGGCATGCTGATCGGGGTGTTCGAACTGCTCGCCGCAGCCCGTTCCCAGTCGGCCAGCGTGGTGCAGGCGATCGAGGCCGAGCGCGACTTCTGGCGCGCCGAGGCTGCGCTCAAGGCCAGCCTGCTCGGCCAGCCGATCGCACCGCTCACCCTTCAATCGGGCGCATCGCCGGCAGAAGCCGGCGGTGGCCACTGAGCCTTCCGGAGACGCTGATGACCACCCGACGCAGCTTTCTCGCCGGGGCGGGCCTGCTGGCCGCCGCCGGAACCGTCAATCGCACCGCGCTCGCCGCGCTGCCCGAACCCGTGATCCAGACCAGCGCCGCCACTGCAGCCCCGCTGAATCCGCCCAATGGCCGCCCCTACGACCCGGTCGTCACCCTCAACGGCTGGACCGCCCCCTGGCGCATGAGGAATGGCGTCAAGGAGTTCCACCTGGTCGCCGAGCCGGTCGAGCGCGAGATCGCCCCGGGCATGGTGGCGCGGCTGTGGGGCTACAACGGCCAGTCGCCCGGGCCGACGATCGAGGTCGTCGAGGGCGACCGCGTGCGCATCTTCGTCACCAATCGCCTGCCCGAGCACACCACCATCCACTGGCACGGCCAGCGCCTGCCCAACGGCATGGACGGCGTGGGTGGCCTCAACCAGCCGCAGATCCCGCCGGGCAAGACCTTCGTCTATGAGTTCGTCGCCCGCCGCCCCGGCACCTTCATGTACCACCCGCACGCCGACGAGATGGTGCAGATGGCGATGGGCATGATGGGCTTCTGGGTCACGCACCCGCGCGAGGCGCATCCGCACATCGCGCGCGTCGACCGCGACTTCTGCTTCCTGCTCAACGCCTACGACATCGAGCCCGGTAGCTATGTGCCGAAGATCAACACCATGCTCGACTTCAACCTGTGGACCTGGAACAGCCGCGCCTTCCCCGGCATCGACTCGCTCAACGTCAGGAAGGGCGACCGGGTGCGGGTGCGCATCGGCAACCTGACCATGACCAACCACCCGATCCACATCCACGGCCACGAGTTCGAGGTCACTGGCACCGACGGCGGGCCGACGCGGCCCGAGTCGCGCTGGCCCGAGGTCACCACCGACGTGGCGGTGGGCCAGATGCGCCAGATCGAGTTCATCGCCGACGAGGAAGGCGACTGGGCGATGCACTGCCACAAGTCTCACCACACCATGAATGCGATGGGCCACGACGTGCCGACCATGATCGGCGTCGACCATCGCGGCCTGGTCGAGGACATCCAGAAGCTGGTGCCCGACTACATGCTGATGGGCGAGCGCGGTATGGCCGACATGGGCGAGATGGAGATGCCGCTGCCCGACAACACCCTGCCGATGATGACCGGGCAGGGCCCTTTCGGCGCTGTGGAGATGGGCGGCATGTTCACCGTGCTCAAGGTGCGCCGTGACCAGAAGCCGGGCGACTACCGCGACCCCGGCTGGTTCAAGCATCCGAAGGGCACGGTGGCCTACGAGTGGGCCGGCGCCGGCCTCCCCGCACCCGCTCGTAGCGACGCAGCGGGCTCCTCGAGCATGCCGCGTACAGGGGGCGGACAGTCTGTCGAGATGACCGTACGCAAGCCCACTGGTCATCAAGGTCATTGAAATTGAGCGCCGTGCCTTCGGCGCAAACCACCACTCCAATGAAGACTCACCCACCACAGAGACGGAGATCCCCATGAAAAGTCGTCGCCGATTTCTTGCCACCGGTCTTGCCGCCGGTGTGCTTGCCGTTCACCGCAGCGCGTTCGCCCATGGCAATGCCGAGCATGCCGACAAGGTCGCGTCAGATACCCCCAAGGAACAGCAGGCCTGGGGCATTGCCGGCGATGAAAAGGCCGTCTCACGAACGATCCCCATCGTGATGACCGACGAGATGCGCTTCGTCCCCGACCGCATCGAGGTGCGCCTGGGCGAGACGATCCGATTCACCCATGAGAATCGGGGCACGGTGATGCACGAGATGGTGGTCGGTACGCCCGCGACGCTCGCCGAGCATGCGGAGATGATGCAACGCTTCCCAGAGATGGAGCATGACGAGCCGTGGATGGCGCATGTCGCGCCCGGTGGGCGCGGCGAGATGATCTGGCACTTCAATCGCGCCGGTGATTTCCAGTTTGCCTGCCTGATTCCCGGCCATTTCCAGGCCGGCATGATCGGCACGATCACGGTCGGCTGACAGAAATGTAATCCGTGCGTCAGCGTCCTGTCGGGGAGCGCTTCGCATAATCGAGCTTACTTTCGAATTCACAAACAGATTCAGCCCTTGGAGAAACCCATCATGAAGAAGACCCTCATCACTACTGCACTCCTGGCCGTGCTGGGGGGCGCTGTCCCGGTAGCGTTTGCGCAGGCCGACCACAGTGCCCATCACGGCGGGGCAAGTGCCACGAGTGAAGCCGACGCCAAGCTCGCCGAAGGCACGGTCAAGAAGATCGACAAGTCGGCTGGCAAGCTCACCATCGCGCACGGCCCGCTCGAATCGCTCGGCATGCCGGCGATGACCATGGTGTTCCGCGCGGCAGAGCCCGGCCTGCTCGACCAGGTCAAGGTGGGCGACAAGATCCGCTTCGCAGTCGAGCGGGTCGGCGGCGCGTTGACGGTGACATCTCTCGAAGCTGCTCAGTGACGCTCACCTCGCAGGTGCGTCGCGTTCCACTCTGACTATCCGACCGGGGGGAGCCCCTCGGTGGATGAACGACGAGGCGGGCGGCGCAGGGCCTGCGCATGCACTCGACCGCCTGCCGGAATCGTTGTCCGATGAAATCCCCGTTCGCAGTACCCTCATCCCACCAGCCACGTCTCGCAGCGCTCGCGCTGGTGCTCGCGCTCACTTTGGGAAGTGGCAGTGCCTGGACGCAAGGCGTGCCCGACACCCCGACGCTCGGCGCGAGCCCCGAGGCGCTGATCGAGTATGCGCGCCAGAGCAACCCCGGCTTTGCCGCTGCCCGTGCGGAAGCGTCCGCCGCGCAGGAGCGCGTGACCCCAGCCGGCGCACTGCCCGATCCCACCTTCGAGGTCGAGCTCATGGATGCCACCAACACCATGAGCGGACGTCCGGCCTCGCTGTTGCCCGGCCAGGTGGGCGAGACCCGTTATCGCATCACCCAACCGCTGCCCGGCTGGGGCAAGCGCGAACTCGCGGTGAAGGCCGCCGAGGCGCAGGTCACCCAGGCCGACGCGATGCGTGACGCCGCCTGGACGGAACTCGCGGCGAAAATCGAGGCGCTGTGGCTGCGCTACTACGTCACCGATCGCGAACACGGCCTCAACCGCGAGGCGCTGACCCTGCTGCAGGGGCTGGAGGAACTCAGCCTCGCCCGCTACGAGCTGGGTCTGCTGCCGCAGCAGGCGGTGCTGCGCATGCAGCGCGAGATCACCACCCAGCGCCTCGCACTCGTAGAGGTCGAACAGCGACGCAAGGGCCTGGCCGCAGGGCTCAACGGCCTGCTCGGCCGCGCGCATGACGCACCGCTCGTCCCGCCCGCCGATCCGGCGCCCTTGCCCGACGGGCTGACGCCGGGCGCCCTGTTCGAGGCGGCCGCCAGCGGCAACCCGGAAGTCCGGGTCGCCGCCAACGGCATCGACGTCGCCCGCGCCGAGCGCGCGCGCACCTACCAGGACCGGCTGCCGGACTTCGCCGTCGGCGTGCGCAACAACCGTCCCGATGAGGGTAAGGCCTCGTGGGATGTGATGTTCGAAGTGATGATCCCGCTGCAGCAGTCCAGCCGTCGCGCCCGGGAGCGGGAAGCCGAGTACATGTTGATGGCGGCCGAGGCGCGGCGGGAGGACGCCAAGGCGCGTGCTTCCGGCGAGCTTGGCACCGCCTGGTCCATGTATGCGCAGGGCCGCGAGACCTTGCACCTGCTCGAACACACGCTGCTGCCGCAGGCCCAGGCCACCCGGGATGCAAGCCAGGCCGCGCTCAGCAGCGGCAAGGTCGATTTCGACAGCGTCATCGAGGCCGAGCGCCAGCTCATCGACATCCGGATGCGCCAACTCCAGACCGAGCTCGAAGCCCGGTTGGCGCTGACGGAAATTAAGAAACTGACAGGGGAGTTGAAGTGAGCTCAGCCGTTCGAATGACGGCGATTGCCGTAGGCGTGGCGATTGCCGTAGGTGCCGGGTATTGGATCGCGCACCTGCAAAATGCTGGAGATCCCGTTCCCCTGATCAGCGCCAGCCAGGCGCAAACCGATAGTTCGCCCCCTGCAGAGGGCGAGCGCCAGATCCTCTACTACCGCAACCCGATGGGGCTACCCGACACCTCGCCGGTGCCGAAGAAGGACTCGATGGGCATGGACTACATCCCGGTCTATGCCGACGACAAGCCAGACGACAGCGGCGCGGTGGTGGTCAGCGCGGCGCGCATCCAGACGCTGGGCGTGAAGACCGCCGAGGTCGAGCTGCGCACGGTCGATTCGGCCGTGCGTGCCAGCGGCCGGATCGAGATCGACGAGCGCACCCAGGTCGTGGTGGCGCCGCGCTTCGAGGGCTGGATCGAGCGTCTGCATGTGAATGCGGTCGGCGACCCGGTGAAGAAGGGGCAGCCGCTCTTTACCGCCTACAGCCCGGAACTGCAATCGACCGGCGAGGAGTTGCGCATCGCCGAGCGTCTTGCCCGCCAGAGCGCCACTCAGGACCCGGTCGCTACCGAATCCGCGCGACGTCTGGCCGAAGCGACGCGCGCGCGCCTGCGCAATCTGGAGGTCGCCGGCCAGACCGGCGCACGCCAGATCTTCCATGCGCCGGTGAGCGGCGTGGTGCTGGAGAAGGAAGCCATACAGGGTGGCCGTTTCATGCCGGGAGAAGCGTTGTTCCGCATCGCCGATCTGTCGAAGGTGTGGATCATCGCCGATGTCTATGAACAGGATCTCGCCCGGGTGCAGCCCGGCCAGCGTGCGCAGGTCACGCTCGAGGCCTACCCCGGCCGCAGCTTCGAGGCGCGGGTAGGCTATCTGTATCCGACGCTCGACGCCGCCACGCGTAGTACCCGGGTACGGCTGGAACTGGACAACCCTGAGGGCCTGCTGCGCCCCGGCATGTTCGCCCAGGTCGCGCTGGCGGCGGGCGACCCAGTCCCGAAGGCGGTGGTGCCCAGCTCGGCGATCATCGACGACGGCGAGCGCCGGGTGGTGCTGCTCGCGCTCGGCGAAGGCCGCTTCAGGCCGCAGCCGGTGAAGCTGGGCGAGCGCGGCCGGGATGTCGTCGAGGTGCTCGAAGGCGTGGCGCCAGGCGATCGTGTGGTGGTCTCGGCCAACTTCCTGATCGACTCGGAGAGCCAGCTCAAGGCGGCACTGTCGAATCTGATGGACGCCGACCCGGGCGAGCATACCGCCGCGCCCAGCTATGAAACCGAGGGCACGCTCGACGCCATCGATGCGGAGGCCGGCAGCGTGACGATGACCCACGGCGAGATCCCCGCGCTGAGCTGGCCAGCGATGACCATGGATTTCATGATCTCCGACCCGGCACTGGTGAAGGACATCCCGCCGGGCACGCCGGTGCGCTTCGCGTTCCGTGCTGGCGAGCCGGGCGAGTACATCGTCACCGGCGTCGAGCCGTTGCCGGGCGCTGGAGGCGAACATGGCGGGCACTGAAATGCAACCCGCCGGCCTGCTCGATCGCGTGATCGACTGGTCTGCGCGCAATGTCTTCCTGGTGCTGCTGGCGACGCTGTTCCTGATCGGCGGCGGGCTCTATGCGGTCAAGAAGACGCCGCTCGACGCGCTGCCCGACCTCTCGGACGTGCAGGTGATCGTCTACACCGACTACCCGGGCCAGGCGCCGCAGGTGGTCGAGGACCAGGTCACCTATCCGCTCACCACCTCGATGCTGGCCGTGCCGCGCGCGAAGGTCGTGCGCGGCTTCTCGATGTTCGGCGCGTCCTATGTGTATGTGATCTTCGAGGACGGCACCGACATCTACTGGGCGCGCTCGCGCGTGCTCGAGTACCTGAGCACCGCCGCCAGCCGCCTGCCGCAGGGCGTGGCGCCGCAGATCGGGCCGGACGCGACCGGTGTGGGCTGGGTCTACCAGTACGCGGTGCTCGGCAAGGACATGAGCCTCGCCGACACCCGCAGCCTGCAGGACTGGTACGTGCGCTACCAGCTCACCAAGGCACAGGGCGTGTCCGAAGTGGCGAGCATCGGCGGCTTCGTGCGCGAGTACCAGGTCACCGTCGATCCGCTGCGCCTTGCCGGCTACGGCATCACGCTCGACCAGGTCACGCAGGCGATCCGCGCCTCCAACCGCGACGTCGGCGGGCGGGTGGTGGAGCTCGCCGAGAAGGAATACATGGTGCGCGGCCGGGGCTACCTGCGCAGTGTGGACGACATCGCGGACATCGTGCTGAAGGCCGAGCGCGGCACCCCGGTGCGAGTGGGCGACGTGGCCCGCGTCGAGCTGGTGCCCGCCGAGCGGCGCGGCATTGCCGAGCTGAACGGCGAGGGCGAGGTGGCCTCCGGCATCGTCATGGCGCGCTTCGGCCAGAACGCGCTCGACGTGATCGCCAACGTCAAGGCCAAGATCGCCGAGATCACGCCCGGCCTGCCGGCAGGCGCGGAGATCGTGCCGGTCTACGACCGCTCCGAGCTGATCGAGCGCGCGATCGGCAACCTGAAATGGACGTTGCTCGAGGAGAGCCTGATCGTCGCTGCGGTGTGCGTGATCTTCCTGCTCCATGTGAGGAGCGCGCTGGTGGCGATCATCACGTTGCCGCTGGGGATCCTGTTCGCCTTCATCGCCATGCGCAGCCTGGGGCTCGGTTCCAACATCATGAGCCTCGGCGGCATCGCGATCGCGATCGGAGCAATGGTGGATGCGGCGATCGTGATGATCGAGAACGCGCACAAGCACATCGAGCGGCTACCCGCAGGCGCTGCGCAGAAGGACCGCGCGGCGGCGATCGTGCTCGCCTGCAAGGAGGTCGGGCCGGCGCTGTTCTTCTCGCTGCTGATCATCACCGTGTCCTTCCTGCCGGTGTTCGCACTCGAAGGCCAGGAGGGCCGGCTGTTCTCGCCGCTCGCCTTCACCAAGACCTTCGCCATGGCCGGCGCCGCCCTGCTGTCGGTGACCCTGGTGCCGGTGCTGATGCTGTTCTTCGTGCGCGGGCGAATCCTGCCCGAGGCGAAGAACCCGGTGAACCGGCTGCTGATCTGGCTGTACCGGCCGATCATCCAGGGGGTGCTGCGGTTCAAGGTCCTCACGCTCGTGCTCGCCGTGCTCGCGATGGCGGCGACCGTCGTCCCCGCGCGCCAGATCGGCTCCGAGTTCATGCCGACCTTGAACGAAGGCACGCTGTTCTACATGCCGGCGGCGCTGCCGGGGATGTCGGTGACCGAGGCCGGACGCCTGCTCGCCACGACGAACCGCATCATCAAGACCTTCCCCGAGGTGGAGTCGGTCTACGGCAAGGCCGGCCGCGCCAACACCGCGACCGACCCGGCACCGCTCGAGATGTTTGAGACGGTCATCAACCTCAAGCCGCAGGACCAGTGGCGCCCCGGCATGACCACCGACAAGCTGATCGCCGAGATGGACGCCGCGCTCAAGTTCCCCGGCCTGGCCAACTCGTGGACCATGCCGATCAAGGCGCGCATCGACATGTTGAGCACCGGCATTCGCACCCCGGTGGGGGTGAAGGTCTTCGGCAAGGACCTGGAGACGCTGGAGAAGGTGGCGCAGGCGGTGGAAGGGGCGGTGCGCAAGGTGCCGGGTGCGAGCAGCGCCTACGCCGAGCGCGTGGCCGGCGGCTACTACGTGGACATCGTGCCGCGCCGCGACCAGCTCGCGCGCTACGGGCTCACCATCGACATGGTGCAGGACGTGATCGCCACCGCGCTCGGCGGCGAGATGGTGACAACCACGGTCGAGGGCCTGGAGCGCTACGGCGTGTCGGTGCGCTACGCGCGCGGCCTGCGCGACGATCCGGCGCGGCTCGCCGCCGACGTCTATGTTCCCACCATGAACGGCCCGATCCCGCTCGGCCAGGTGGCCGAGGTGAAGCTGACGCGCGGCGCGCCCGGCATCCGCACCGAGAACGCGCTGCTCGCGGCCTATGTCTACGTCGACACCCGCGAGGCCGACCTTGGCGCCTTCGTCAAGCGCGCGCAGCAGGCAGTCGCCGAGGAAGTCGCGTTCCCGCAGGGCTACTACGCCACCTGGAGCGGCCAGTTCGAGAACATGGAGCGCGCCAAGGAGAAGATGAAGATCGTGGTGCCGGTGACCCTGGCGCTGATCTTCGTGCTGCTGTACCTGAACTTCCGCCGCCTGACCGAGACCCTGATCGTGATGCTGTCGGTGCCCTTCGCGCTGGTCGGCGGGGTGTGGCTGATGTGGTGGCTGGGCTACCAGATGAGCGTGGCGGTGGCGGTGGGCTTCATCGCGCTCGCCGGGGTGGCGGCCGAGACCGGCGTGATCATGCTGATCTACCTCGATCATGCATGGAAGGAGGTTCGTGAGCGCAGGCACGCCGAAGGCCGCGAGGCCGGGGTTTCCGATCTGTACGAGGCGATCATGGAAGGCGCAGTCGAGCGGGTGCGGCCGAAGATGATGACCGTGGTGGCGATCATGGCGGGCCTGTTGCCGATCATGTGGAGCACCGGTACCGGCGCCGAGGTGATGAGCCGCATTGCCGCGCCGATGGTGGGCGGCATGGTGTCCTCGACGGTGCTGACGCTGGCGGTGATTCCGGCGCTGTACGCGCTGGTCAAGCAGTGGGAACTGCGTCGTAGCGCCAGGTCAGCCCCCACTCAGACGCTGGCGACGGTGTCGGATTTGTAATGCACCGGTCAGGGGCGCGACAGCATCGGGGGCGTAGGCTGTTTCCCATGCCCCGCCTCCGAGGCTGGCGCTGAACATGACGAGGAGCAAAGCGATGCTTGGCTGGCTGAAATCTCTCTGGCGATCCTTCAGGAGCTGGTGCCGCGAGAACGAACAGGCCCACCGGGATGCCCCGGTGTCGCCATGCTGCTCGAGGCCGCCCACAACGGTTCGCCGTTCGCCGACCCGCAAGGTATGAAGCCATGAACACGAAGTCTGCTCATGATCCTGGATACCCTCGATCTGTCGCTTGGTATCGCTCCCCCGGCGTCATCGCCGGCCTGATGCTGGCGGCGATCGCACTGTTCTTTCTGCTGCGTGAACACTGGGCGCATGTGTCGGGAAACTGGGTGTATCTGATCCTGTTGCTGTGTCCCCTGATGCACTTGTTTGGCCATGGAGGACACCACGGCGGGCACCGCAGCAACGACACCGATTCGGAGAAGCGCTGAGATGCCGATGACAGGGGCGCGTCTTGGACGTGGCGTCATCATCGCGGCGCTTTCAGGCGTCTTGATTTCGAGCGCAGCGGCGCAAGGCTGGAAGATCCCGCAGCCCTCTCCCGGGCTGATGCCCAATCCGGCGCAAGGAAAGGGGCTCTACGCACAGCACTGTGCCGCATGCCATGGGACCGACCTCAAGGGCTCGGACAAGGGGCCGCCCATGCTCCACAAGGTCTACGAACCCAGTCATCACGCCGATATCGCCTTTCAGTTGGCGGTGGCCAATGGCGTGCGCGCCCATCACTGGCAGTTCGGCGACATGGCACCCGTCCCCGGCCTGACCCCGGACGACGTTGCCCACATCACCGCATTCGTGCGCGGAGAGCAGCGCAAGGTCGGTATTCGATAACGATAATCGTCGGGGAGAAGCAGCATGACCCACGAACATTCGCAGGGCGGTCATTCCGCCCACGTCCATCAGCACGATCATGCATCGACCGGCCCTGATAAGGATCCGGTGTGCGGCATGGCCGTGAAGCCCGACTCCCCATACCGGGCGATGCACGCTGGACACGAGTACCGGTTCTGCAGTCCCAAGTGCCAGGGCAAGTTCGAAAGCGATCCGGGGAAATACCTCACGCCGCAGAAGGATCAGGCTTCGCCAGAGAGCGCACCTGCGCCCGGCACCGAATACACCTGCCCGATGCATCCGGAAGTCCGCCAGATCGGGCCCGGCACCTGCCCGAAATGCGGCATGACGCTCGAGCCGGTGATGCCGGGTCTCGAGGACGACGACAATCCCGAGCTCGCCGATTTCCGCCGCCGCTTCTGGTGGACGCTGCCGCTGACCGTGATCGTCACCGCGATCGCGATGTCCGGTGGCCTCTTCGATCCGGTGCTGGGGGCTGCGCGCCCGTGGGTTGAACTGGCACTGGCCACGCCGGTCGTGCTGTGGTCCGGCTGGCCGTTCTTCGTGCGCTGCGCCCAATCGATCGCCAACCGCAGCCCGAACATGTGGACCCTGATTGGGCTGGGGGTTGGGGCCGCCTACGTGTACAGCGTGATCGCGACCGTCGCACCCGAGGTGTTTCCGGCCTCCTTCCGCATGGGCGAACACGTCGCGGTGTACTTCGAGGCGGCAGCGGTGATCATCTCGCTGACGCTGCTCGGCCAGGTGCTGGAGCTGAAGGCGCGCTCGGAGACCGGCGCCGCGATCAAGGCGCTGCTCGGCCTCGCACCCAAGACCGCCCGGCGCATCCGAACGGATGGCACGGAAGAAGATATCCCGCTGACCCACGTCCATCCCGGCGATCGCTTGCGCATTCGCCCGGGCGAAAAGGTGCCCGTCGATGGCTCCGTTGCCGAAGGCGAGAGCGCGGTCGACGAGTCGATGCTGACCGGCGAGCCGATCCCGGTGACCAAGCGCCCCGGGGACAAGGTGATCGGCGCCACGCTCAATACCAGCGGGGCCCTGGTCATGGTCGCGGAGAAGATCGGGACGCAGACCATGCTGTCGCAGATCGTGCAGATGGTGGCGCAGGCCCAGCGCTCCCGAGCACCGATGCAGCGCCTGGCGGATGTCGTCGCGGGCTGGTTCGTCATCGTCGTCGTCCTCATCGCGCTCACCACCTTCGTGGTCTGGGGACTCGTCGGGCCCCAACCGAGCTGGGCCTACGGCCTCATCAACGCGGTTGCAGTGCTGATCATCGCCTGCCCGTGCGCGCTCGGGCTGGCCACGCCGATGTCCGTGATGGTGGCGACCGGCAAGGCCGCCACCCAAGGCGTGCTGTTCCGCGATGCCGCAGCGATCGAGTCGTTGCGCAAGGTCGACACCCTGATCGTCGACAAGACCGGCACCCTGACCGAGGGGCGCCCGGCTTTCCATGGCGTGGTGGCCGCGCCGGGCTGGACGGAGGTGGACGTGCTGCGGATCGCCGCCAGCCTCGATCAGGGTAGCGAGCATCCGCTTGCGCACGCGATCGTCGCCGCGGCCCGCGCGCGCGGTCTCGTACTCAGCACGCCGGAGACGTTCGAGTCCTCGTCCGGCATCGGGGTACGCGGCACCGTCGACGGTCGTCGCCTGATCCTGGGCAACACCGCCCTGATGGACGACGAGAAGGTCGACTGGACGGTGCTTGCCGAGCGCGCCGAGGCCTTGCGCCTCGAGGGCGCGAGCGTGATGTACCTGGCGGCCGACGGCGTGCTCGCCGGGCTCATCGCGGTGGCCGATCCGATCAAGGCGTCGACCCCCGAGGCACTCGATGCGCTGCGCGCAAGCGGGCTGCGCATCATCATGGCCACGGGCGACGGCCTCACCACGGCCCGCGCGGTCGGCGCCCGCCTCGGTATCGACGAGGTCCATGGCGAAGTGAAGCCCGCCGACAAGAACGATCTCGTGGGAAAACTGCAGGCCGAGGGACGGATCGTCGCCATGGCCGGCGACGGCATCAACGACGCCCCGGCGCTCGCGCGCGCGAATGTGGGTATCGCGATGGGCACCGGGACCGACGTCGCCATGAACAGCGCCCACCTGACCCTGGTCAAGGGCGATCTCCGGGGCATCGCCACCGCGCGCAGCCTCTCGGTCGCCACGGTGCGCAACATGCACCAGAACCTCATGTTTGCCTTCTTCTACAACGCAGCGGGCGTGCCGATTGCGGCCGGCGTGCTCTATCCGGCGTTGGGGCTGCTTCTTTCACCCCTGATTGCCGCCCTGGCGATGAGCCTCAGTTCGGCATCCGTGGTGGGGAACGCGTTGCGCCTCGGACGGGAAAGGATCTGATCGTCCCAATCCGCCCGCACGGAACGCTGGGCGGACGAACCGTGGCGCGGGCTCTTCGTTTATTGGGAGGCGTGCCGGCGTCGGCGTGTCGATATTTGTGCACAAGGAGCTGCCTCATGAAAGCCGAGACCGAAGCCGAGCCGGGGCCGCCCGGGCGGGCTGAAACAAGTTCGAGGGTTCGCCGCGTTTTTTGGGTTTTTGTCGGCCTGGCGGCCGTTCTCCTCATCGCCGAGCATCGACTCCATGTGCTCGGCTACCTACCGTGGCTCATCTTGCTTGCGTGCCCCCTGATGCACGTCTTCATGCATCGCGGTCACGGCCACAAGGGAAACCAAGGTCCGGTTCAGGATCAGGGGGCCAGAACACGTAATGCCGCAGGAGATCGAGATGAGTGAGACGTCGAGTTACGGACTGTGGTCACTGGTCATCATCAACTCGCTGTTCTTCATTGCCTTTGCGTTCAGCTTCACGCGCCCCCGCACAGGCCGGGACTGGCGGTCCTTGGGCGCGTACTCGGCTTTCGTCGTGGCGCTCTTCACCGAGATGTACGGTTTTCCGCTGACGATCTATCTGCTCTCGGGGTGGCTGTCGTCTAAGTTTCCAGGCATCGACTTTTTGGCTCACGACTCGGGACATCTCTTGGAAGTCATGTTCGGGTGGCGCGCCAATCCCCATTTCGGCCCATTCCATCTCTTGAGCACAGTGTTCATCGTCAGCGGATTCTGGCCATTGGCGAAGGCATGGCCAGTGCTCTTCGCGGCTCAACGCGCTCATCGTGTCGCCGACAGCGGCCCCTACGCACGCATTCGACATCCGCAATATGTGGCGTTCGTACTGGTCATGTTCGGCTTTCTGCTGCAATGGCCAACCTTGATCACCTTGATCATGTTTCCCGTTCTTTTGATCGTGTATGCCAGGCTGGCCCGCCGGGAAGAACTGGATGCGATGGAGGCGTTCGGGGAGGCCTATCGCGTATACCGCGATCGCACACCGGCATTCATCCCTCGCCTCATTTAGTTCGAAGGAGCGACCGTTCCCGATCTTCGCTTGGATACATGGGTTTCGGCCGACGCCAGGATGCCTCCATGATTGCAGGCCACACGCGCTTGAATTTGACGCCCCCCAAGCGTGCGCAACGAGGTGAGCTTGTTCCGGCCCGCCGATCCAGAAGGTAGAAGGAAAAGAGAAGCCCCCCGGATTTGAATGCCGGAGGGCTGAATTGTTGAAGCTGAGGATCAGTTACGGGTGTCGTGCCGCAGGATGCTGTCCAGACGCATGACCTCGTCGCCGTGCATCATGATTTTCTGACCATCCTTGGCCTCCATCACTTCGCCCTGCTTCATCCTCAACGCACGGCCCATCTTGTCCTCCATACCCATTTTCCCGTCCTTGAAGACGTAGACGGTCGAGCCATCTTTCATCGGGATGGACTTCTCGACCTTCTCGACATCAACCGCGAAGGCCGACGTGGTGGCCACGCCAAGTGCCGCGATCATCAACGCTTTCTTCAACATGCTCGTCTCCTTGAATGAACTGCTGGAAGTGCCCACTGGAAATCGCATCAGGCACGTCTATTGGTGATGGCCCAGTGCCTTGCGAGCCTTGGCCCCGATGGGCCTTCGCGTCATCAGGAACCACTGCGGTAAAGCGGGCTTTCTTCGAGATAGACAGTCACCTTGTCGGCCCCCGGGACAACCTTCGAGAGCGGAAAGCTGTTCGTGCCGAGGGTGTCGAAAGTCCAGTTGACGGTCTTGTCGCCGACTTTCAGGGCAACCGTCTCGAGTCGCGTGACGTTGATATAGCGCGTGTCGGCATTGACGGTAACGGTGCGTGACGGCGTGGCGTTACCGGCATAGCCGTACGTGGCCAGTTCTCGCTCGCTCGGGCTCGAAGCGCGTGCCTGGACGTGCTCGAGCCAGTGCAGCGTGCCGCGCACGGAATAGTCTTCATGTGCAAACGCGGCAGACGACCCGAGGGTGCTGATGGCCGAGACGGCGAGAGTGGCGATGATCGACTTCTTCATGATGGCTCCTTGTCCAGTTGTCCAGATTGGCTGCTCGTTGTTGAGTAACCATGGACTCGATCATAGGAGCCGCCCGCTGACAGGGCAGTGACCCTGCAATTACGTTTGGGTCATCAGAACGAAAGGATGTGGTCAGGTCAGCAGTGATGAGTCGCGTCCCACTTGACCTGTTTCGCAGGTGTGCCGTAAGCGGTAACCGAGCGGCGTTCTTGCCTACTTCGAGCGCGGGTGGAGATCGGATCGAAGCGGATTGGCCGCGAAGTGTTGCTTCCACAGCCTTGGGGTGAGTTGCGCGACATCGGCGGCAGGGTGCTGGCCGACGCGCTGGAGCACATCGACCAGATAGGCATAGGGGTCGATGTCGTGCAGGCGACAGGTGGCGATCAGGCTCTGCGCGATCCCCACGTATTTCGCGCCGACCTCGGTCCAGCAGAAGAGCCAGTTGCGGCGGCCCATCGGCACTACGCGTAGCGCCCGCTCGAGGTGGTTGGTGTCGATCGGCACCTCGGGGTCGGCGAGGTAGACCTCGAGGGCGGCCCGGCGCTCACGCACGTAGGCCAGGGCAGTGGTCAGCGGTGAGCTCGGCAGTAGCCCCTGGGATTCGAATTGGGCGCCGACCCAGTCGAAGAACCGGTCGACCATCGGCTTGGCCTGGGCGAGCCGGTATGCGCGGCGTGCCTCGCCGATGAGTTGTGCCTCACGGATGTGCTGCTCTACCGCGTAGAGCTGGCCGATCATCTCCAATGCCTGCGTCGCCCGTTCGGGCTCGATCGACTGGGCCTCGAAGAATTTTCTTCTCGAGTGCGCCCAGCATTGCGCGCGCGTGAGCCCGCATTTTTGTGCGTAACGTTCGTAGGCCGCGTAGCCGTCGGTGAGCAGCACCGCCCCCTCGGGCGGTGGGTCGGTCCCCAGGGTCTGCGCAATGTGTTTGCCACTACGCCCCTCGTGATAGGCGAAGCAGATTTCGTCGCGCTCGCCATACACCGGCCAGAAGTAGCCGCCCTTCATCTTCCCCGGGCCGGCGCGCCCGGCCTTGATCGGGGTCTCGTCCATCGCCTTGATGCGACTTGCGCGGATCGAGTCGAACTGGGCCGTAAAGACCGGCTCGAGCAGCGCGAGCGCCGCGTGGGTGAGCTGCGTGAGCCACGGGCGCGAGACCCGGATGCCGTTGTCCCCGAGCCGCTGATGCTGGCGGTACAGCGGCTGGTGGTAGCAGAACTTGTCGGTGATGAGCCCGGCGATGAAGCTCACGTCGGCGCGGCTACCGTCGATCACCCCGGCGGGGGCCGCCGGGCAGTGGATCGTCTGCGTGTCGCGGCGCTTGATGACCGGGCGCACGTACTTGAGGATCACGTAGCTGCCCGGGCGCTGCGCCAGGCGGTGGCTGACCTTCTCGCCGATCACCTCGAACTGCTCGGCGGTGAGGCCCTCGATCTCGGGGTTGGCGAGCGTGATGGTCTCGACCGGGACGCGCGTCTCGTCGAAGAACAGCGCCGATTCGTCCTTGCTCTGGGCGAAGTCGGTGTGCGAGGCACGACGGGTGTGTCCGGCTACGCTCTTGCCTGGGGAGACGGGCTGCGTGTCGGGGATCGGCAACTCACCCAGATGCATCTGCGTCGGGTCGGGTGAAACCACGCGCTTCTCGCTCTTCTGGCCGAAGAGCTGGCGGCGGAACCACTCGAGCTGATGCTTGAGCGCCGCAAACTCGAGGCGCATCGCATCCATGTCGCGCTGCAAGGCGACGTTCGCCTGCGCCAGTCCGACGATCTGCTCGGGCGCCCACTGGGCGGCCTCGGCAAGGGTCGGAACGGGGGTGCAGTGCGGTGCGGACATGGCACAGATTTTACCGCAGAGCCCAGCATTCATGCGGGCTGCACGGCGTTTGTAGGTAATCTGAAACGGCGCTTGTAGCGGACCGGCTCGATGCCTTCGAGCAAGAGCTTGAGCCCGGTCCAGTCCATCTGACGCGTGCTGACGTGCGCCCAGTTCGACACGAAACGACCCTGCTCGAGGCGCTTGGCCCACACGCAGAATCCGGTGCGGTCCCAGTACAGCACCTTCATCTGCGTGCCGCGCCGGTTGATGAACACGAACAGCTCGCCCGACAGCGGATCGCAGCCGAGCGCCTGGCGTGTGAGCGCGTACAGGCCGTCGAAGGATTTGCGCATGTCGACCGGGCGGCCATAGACATGGACCCGGACTGCGCCTTCGGGGAAGAACATCAGCCGCGCGACAGGTGAAGGATCACGCCGTCGCCCAGATCGAGCCGCAGTTCGAGGCGACCGGTGCCTCCGAGTTTGAGCGTGCCGGCGTCGACGAAGCCGGTGGGCTCCATCACCGGCGCGGCGGGCTGCGTACTCGGTTCGCCCAGCAGGCGACGCCAGCGCCGGAAAGTCGACTCGCTGAGTCCCTCACGGGCGCAGAACGGCTCGATCCCCAGGCCGCTCGCGGCAAACCGCGCAAAGACGGTTTCCCACTCCTGGCGGCTACGCCGCCGCCACTTGTTGTTGGTCGCTGTCGCCCTGGTCACTGCCGGCTCCTCCCTGATGAATGTGGGAGGGATTGTTCCGCGTGGGCGCGGGCGGGCAAAGAACGCCGCTCAGTGACCGGTTACGGTGTGCCGATCTGGATAGGGCGCTCGCTGACTATGAGGTCAAGCCAGCGCAGAAGGCGGCCTCCGCGTTGATATTGCAAACTGCATACACAGTAGCTGCTTGATGCTGAAACTTGTCGCTCGACCATCGACGTGATGATTGTCTCCTTCGGGTCGGGTCGAGCCGCTCGCGCTCTGTTCGCCACAAAGTTGCGAAGGGCGGTAAGCACATGAACACCCTGCACATCCTCTGGCAGCGACTCCTCACGCCGGAAGGCGACACCTGCGAGCGCTGCGGCAGCACGCACGATGCCATCGTCCAGGTCATGCCCACGCTGCGGGATGTGCTGCGGCCGTTGGGCATCATGCCCGTCCTGGAGACGCGGGAGATCGCGCTCGACGCCTTCAAGGGCATGCCTTCGGAATCGAACCGGATCTGGATCGCCGGGCGCTCGATCGAGGACTGGCTCGACGCGAGCGTCGGCAAGAGCACCTGCTGCTCGGCCTGTGGCGGAGCGGAGTGCCGGACGCTGGAGATCGGCAGCGAGACCTTCGAGGCGATTCCCGAACAACTGATTCTGAAGGCTGCGCTGCTGGCCGCGGCCGCATCCCTCGGCGCTGGCGGCGACGAAGGGTCGGGCTGCTGTGTCCAGCAGCCAGGGTGCCGTCCCGGCGCTTGATCAGCGGACGCCCGAAGTGCGGCGACCCGACCCGCTCGGCAGGTTTCTCTTTGCCCTCGTCAGTCTCCCGTGGCCGCAACGCCTCTTCGTCCTTTGTCCGCGGGGGCAATGGTCTCAACCCGCTCGCCAGGGGTCGATCACGGCCAAGCCCTCGATCACGGCCAAGCCCTCGATCTCGGCAAAATCCAGGGTGTTGCGGGTGGCAAGCGCCATCCCGTGCGTCAACGCGATCGCGGCGATCTGGGCATCCTCGACACTGATTGGCCGGCCGCGCCGGGTGCGGCCAGAGACGATCCGTGCGTAGTGGCTGGCAGAGACTTCGTCGAACGGAAGGCAACGGCCAGCGAAGTCCTCCTCGAACATGGCCTGTGCTGCCATGCTCAGCCCGGCCTGCCGCTTGCCGGGTGGCATCAGGGCCAGACCCAGCTCGATCTCGGCACGGCTGATGGCGCTGGTATGCAGCTCGTGGGCGGATTGCTGGTCGAGCCAGGCAACGACTTGACCCGATGGCTGTGGGCGCATGAACTCGGAGAGGACATTGGTGTCGAGCAGGATCATGCCCCTGCATCCCAGTCGGGTGGCGTGCGTGGCCGCTGGCGATGCGGTAGCTCGAATTCCGCGCCGGCCACGCCGGCGAAGCGCTCGAGCAAGCGCTGCCCGAGTGGCGAGGGTGTGCTGGTGCGCGAGAGGGCCTCGCGCAGGATGCGCCGTGCCTCTTCTTCCATCGACACCCCATGCTGGGCTGCACGGATGCGCAGCGCCGCTTTGGTGGCATCGTCGACATTACGAATCGTCAGTGCGGCCACGTCGGACTCCGTTTGCATGCAATGAATGCAGTGTCAGCAGTGCGTGCAGCCCTGTCAATCCAGTGCGCTCGGCATGGCGGGGTTCGTTCAGTCCTTTAGAAACCCCTGCAGCAACTCGTTCAGAAACCGCCGACCCTGCAGCGTCGGCCGCAGTTTTCCGTCCGCAGTGTCCAGCAGCCCGCGTTCGCGCGCCCGCGCCAGTTCGTCGGTGATGGCCTCGATCGGCACCCCCGTGCGCGCCGCGAACAGCTTCGCCGGAACGCCCTCGGTGAGCCGCAGCGCGTTCATCATGAACTCGAAGGGCAGCTCGGCCACCGACACCTCGCGCGCCTCCTGGATGAAGTCGCCGCGCGCCGCGCCTTCGAGGTAACGCCCCGGGTGCTTGTGGCGCATCTCGCGGCGGATGCCCTCGTGGCTGGAGAGCTTGCCGTGCGCGCCCGGGCCGAGGCCGAGGTAGTCGCCGAAGGTCCAGTAGTTGAGGTTGTGCCTGCTCTGCTCGTGCGGGCGGGCGAAGGCGGAGGTCTCGTAGTGCGTGAAGCCGGCGGCGGCGAGGCGGGCCTCGATGGCCTCCTGCATGTCGGCGGCGGTGTCGTCGTCGGGCAGCGCGGGCGGGTCGTGGGCGAAGGGCGTGTTGGGCTCGAGGGTGAGGTGGTAGCACGACAGGTGCTGCACGCCGAAGCCGATCGCGGTCTCCAGGTCGGCGAGCGCCATGTCGAGGGTCTGGCCGGGCAAGGCATACATGAGGTCGAGGTTGACGCGCTCGAAGTGGGTGCGCGCGGCCTCGATCGCGCGCCGCGCCTCCTCGCCGCCGTGGATGCGGCCGATCTTCGCCAGCATGGCGTCGTCGAAGCTCTGGATGCCGAGCGACAGGCGATTGACGCCGGCGGCGCGGTAGTCGCGGAAGCGTCCGGCCTCGACCGTACCCGGGTTGGCCTCGAGCGTGATCTCGGCGAGCGGGTCGAGCGGCAGCAGCATGCGGATGCCGGTGAGCAGGCCGTCGAGCGTGGTCGCGGACATCAGGCTGGGCGTGCCGCCGCCGATGAAGACGCTATGCACCCGCCGGCCCCAGACCTGGGGCAGGGCGTGCTGCAGGTCGGCGAGCACCGCGGCTAGCCAGGCCTGCTCGGGGATGCCGCCCTCGCGCGGGGCGTGGGAGTTGAAGTCGCAGTAGGGGCACTTCTTCACGCACCACGGGAAATGCACGTACAGGGAGAGCGGCGGCGGGGCCTCGAGCTGCGGGCGTTCGGGCAGGGGCCGGGCGCTCGCGGCCCCGGTGGCCGGCGTCAGCGGGATGATGCGGCGGGTGGTCACGGCGGAATCCGTTCCGTTGCGGCTGCGCTGCAGCTCAAAGAGGGTGCTCGGCGAGGCGGTCGAGCAGGTGGCGCATCGCGGCGCCGCGGTGGCTGAGGGTGTTCTTGAGCGCCGAATCCAGCTCGGCGGCGGTCTGCTCCAGTTCGGGAACCCAGAACAGCGGGTCGTAGCCGAAGCCGCCTTCGCCGCGCGCGGCGGGGAGGATCTCGCCGTGCCATTCGCCGTCGGCGATCAGCGGGCGCGGGTCGTCGGCGTGGCGCACCAGCACCACGGCCGAATAGAAATAGGCGCGGCGCTGCGCGGGCTCTGGGAGGTGGGCGAGCTTTTCCAGCAGCAGGGCGTTGTTGCGCGCGTCGGATCTGGGTTCGCCGGCGAAGCGGGCGGAGATGACCCCCGGCGCGCCGCCGAGCGCCTCGACGCACAGGCCGGAGTCGTCGGCGACCGCCGGAAGGCCGGTGGCGGCGGAGGCGTGGCGGGCCTTGGCGAGCGCGTTCTCGACGAAGCTCGGGTGCGGCTCCTCGGCTTCGCCGACGCCGAACACGGACTGCGGAATCACCTCGATGCCGAGCGGGGCGAGCAGGGCCTGCATCTCGGCGGCCTTCTTGGCGTTGTTGCTGGCGAGGACGAGTCGTTTGCTCATGCTTGTTCTCCTGGCGAAGCCTGGCGCGGGCCGGGCTCAGGCCGTGAAGATGGCCGAGCGCACCGCGCCACGCTGCAATTCGAACAGCTGCCGGCCCCCGAGTTCGGCGAGGTCGAGCAGGGCGTCCAGCTCGGCGCGCGAGAATGGGGTGCCCTCGGCCGTGCCCTGGACCTCGATCAGGCCGCCGCCCTCGGTCATCACCACGTTCATGTCGGTGTCGCAGTCGGAGTCCTCGGCGTAGTCGAGGTCGAGCACCGGCACGCCCTGGTGGATGCCGACCGACACCGCGGCGACGAACTCGTGCATCGGGTTGTGGGCGAGCTTGCCCGCGGCGACCAGGCCGAGCAGCGCGTCATGCACGGCGACGCAGGCGCCGGTGATGGCGGCGGTGCGCGTGCCGCCGTCGGCCTGCAGCACGTCGCAGTCGACGACGATCTGGCGCTCGCCGAGCGCGCCGAGGTCGACCACCGCGCGCAGGCTGCGCCCGATCAGGCGCTGGATCTCCTGGGTGCGCCCGCTCTGCTTGCCCTTGGCAGCCTCGCGCGCGCTGCGCGTGTGCGTGGCGCGCGGCAGCATCCCATATTCGGCGGTCACCCAGCCCTGGCCTTTGCCGCGCAGGAAGCCGGGTACCGTCTCCTCGACACTGGCGGTGCACAGCACGCGGGTGGCGCCGAATTCGACCAGCACCGAGCCTTCGGCGTGGCAGGTGAAGCCGCGGGTGAGGCGGACGGCGCGGAGTTGGTCGGGCTGGCGCAGGCTGGGTCGCATCGTGAGGTCCTAGGAGCGGGAGTCGAATTTGTGGATGGCGGCGTTGATCTCGCGGATGGCGCGCTCGATCTCGTCCTCGTCGAGTTCGGCGACGGCCGTCGGACCCGGGCCGGAGAGGTCCAGGCGGGACTCGAAGCCGTCCAGTTCCATGGTGCGGGTGGAGATCGATTCGACGGTCGCGGCGCCGACGGCGTTCTCGTCGTGCCAGCACATCGCCACCATCGACAGGTTGTCGGCGCTGGCGCCGGCCTTGCGCTCGGCGACGTCCATCAGCCGCGGCACCGCCCGGCTGAGCACGCCGGCGGTGAGGTTCACCACCAGGCCGTCGTCGTCGATCGGGCCCCACACGCCGTCCGTGCAGAGCGCGAGCAGGTCGCCGTCGCGCAGCGGGGTGCGCGGAGAATACTCCACCTGCGGGTTGTAGTTGCCGCCGAGGCAGGAATAGATGCGGTTGCGCCCGGGGTGGAGGTGGGCCTCCTCAGGCTTGATCACGCCTTGGTCGATCATCAGCTGGGTGCGCGAATGGTCGCGCGTGCGCGTGACCAGGTGGCCGCGACGCAGCAGGTAGAGCCGCGAATCGCCGGCGTGCGCCCAGTACGCCGCGCCGCGCTGGATCACGCACGCGACCAGGGTGGTGCGCGGCGCCTCCGGCAGCTGGCGGTCGAGCGCATGGTCGAGGATGGCGTGGTGGGCGCGTTCGATCGCGCGCGCGAGGAACAGCTGGGGGTCGGGCAGCAGCGGCCGCGCCTCTGCCTGGAAGCGCTCGGCGATGCACTGCACCGCGATCTGCGCCGCCACCTCGCCGTGCAGGTGGCCGCCCATGCCGTCGGCGACCAGCATCAGCAGGGCGTCGCGCGAGTAGCAGTGGGCGATGCGGTCCTGGTTGTCGCGTCGTTTGCCGGGGCGGCTTTCCTGGTAGATGGTGAAGCGCATGGCGGGTCCTCAGCTGCGGCCGATGAAGGAGCGCAGCCGGCTGCCCAAGTCCGAGAACCAGTGTTCCGGACGCTCGGGGGCGTTTTCTTGATGGATCAGCGCCTTCTGCAGCGCATACACGCTGGGCGGGCGCTGCTGCGGGTCGAGGTGAAGGCACCAGTCGACGAGCTCGAGCAGCTGCCGGCTGTAGCGCCCGGCCTGGGTCCTCGCCAGGGGCTGGAGCGTGTCTTCCTGCGCGCGTTCGTCCGCGCGCGGCGGCGGGCTGCCGACGATGCAGGCGTGCAGGCTCGCACCCACGCTGTAGATGTCGGTCCACGGACCGAGCTGGGCGCCCTTCTCGTATTGTTCCGGCGCGGCGTATCCGGGCGTGTACATCGGCTTGAGCACCGGCTGGTCGCTCATCAGGGTCTGGCGCGCGGCGCCGAAGTCGAGCAGCACCGGGGTGCCGTCGTTGCGCAGGTAGATGTTGGACGGCTTGATGTCGAGGTGCATGAGCTTGTGCGCGTGCACCTCGCGCAGGCCATTGAGCATGCGCGCGAACACCGCGCGGATCAGCATCTCCTTGACCTCGCCGCGGTGCTTGCGGATGTAGTCGTGCAGGGTGCGGCCGCGCTCGAACTGCATGACCATGTACACCGTGCCGTTGGCGCGGAAGAAGTTGAGCACCCGCACCACGTTCGGATGCATCAGCTTGGCGAGCGAGCGGCCTTCCTCGAAGAAGCACTTCATGCCGTAGCGGAAGGCGAGGCGGTGCTCCTCGCTGACCTGCGGTTCGGTCTCGCCTTCCTTGCGCAGGGCGAGCGAGTTGGGCAGGTATTCCTTGATCGCCACGGCCATGCCATGCGCGTCGCGCGCGAGATAGACGATCGAGAAGCCGCCCAGCGACAGTTGCCGCTCGATGCGGTACTGGTCGAGCTGAAACCCCGGTGGCAGCGCGCAGTTGGCTTGAGACGGCATCTTCGAGAGCGCTAGAATCGCTGTTTTCGCGGTTTCATTCCTGATCCAGGCGCCCAGTTTATCCGATCGGGCGCGGTCCCCGGAGCGCCCCATGGTCCAGAGCATGACAGGTTTCGCGGTTCAGACGCGAGACCTGGGTAGTGTCAGCCTTCATCTCGAGCTGCGCAGCGTCAACTCGCGTTATCTCGATCTCGGCTTCCGCATCGTCGACGACCTGCGCGCCGCGGAGCCCGCGATCCGCGAGCGCATCTCCGCGCGCCTCGGCCGCGGCAAGGTCGAATGTCGCCTCAACCTGCAGGCCGGCCACGCCGCGCCGCGCAGCATGGCGCTCAACGGCGCGCTGCTCGACCAGCTCGCCGCTGCGCAGGACGGCTTGCGTGCGCGCTTCCCCGACGCCGCGCCGCTGTCGGTCAATGAGCTGCTGCGCTGGCCGGGCATGCTCGCCGACGACAGCCTCGGCTTCGACGAGATGCTGCCGGCGATCGTCGAGCTGACCAACACCGCGCTCGACGAGCTCGTCGCCACCCGCCAGCGCGAGGGCGACAAGCTCGCCGACATGATCCGCGAGCGCGTCGCACGCATGCGCGAGCTCGTCGCCCAGGCGGCCCCGCGCATGCCGGCGGTGGTGCTCGAGTACCAGGAGCGCCTGACCGCCAAGCTGCGCGACGCCGTCGCCAGCCTGGACGAGGACCGCGTCCGCCAGGAGGTCGCGCTCTACGCCCAGCGCATCGACGTGGACGAGGAGCTCACCCGCCTGTCCACCCACCTCGACGAGGTCGAGCGCATCCTCAAGAGTGCCGGCGCCGCCGGCAAGCGGCTCGACTTCCTCATGCAGGAACTCAACCGCGAGGCCAACACCCTGGCCTCCAAGTCGCCCGCCACCGACATCACCGCGATCGCGATGGAGATGAAGGTGCTGATCGAGCAGATGCGCGAGCAGGTGCAGAACCTCGAGTGAGGAATGACCGCCCCCGGGAGCGGGGAGGTGGAAGGGCCGGGTGCCGGTCTATCGAGCACGTGCCGTTCGTGGTAACAAGAGGGCCTCCACCCGGCCGCTTCAGGTTTTTTCCGGCTGGCCTGGAGACCCTTGTGCGGGCGGGCACGGCAGCGCTGCAATCGCCAGCGCCCGGTAGCCTCCGCGCATGTTTGTCCCCGGATCAGACGGAGAGAAATGATGACTACATCGACATGGAGTGCTTCCGGCGCCGCAGCATTCGCCGCTTGTGTGGCTGCTGCAGCGACACCGGCCTTCGCCGCGGCTCCCGCTGACTGGGCAGCCATCCCGGTGCAGACGGTGACGCTGTTCTATCCCGGGCAGGTCGATTACGGCTGGCTGCGCAGCGCGGAGCACAAGCGTGCCAATGCCAAGGTCAAGGCGGGCGAAGCCTGTCTGTCCTGCCACGAGGGCGAGGAGGCCGAACTCGGCGCCACCCTCGTCAAGGGCGGGCGGCACGAACCGGTCCCGATCGCCGGCAAGGTCGGTGCGATCGCGCTCCAGGTCCAGGCCGCCCATGACGACGCCAATCTGTACCTCCGCTTCCAGTGGAAGACGCAGATGGCGCGGGCCGGGCAGATGCACGACTACATGATGTACGACGGCGAGAAGTGGGCCTTCATCGGCGGGCCGCGCTCGAAGGAAGCAGTGCGCAGCGGCGCCCAGCCGCCGCTCTACGAGGATCGCCTGTCGGTGATGATCGACGACGGCAAGGTGCCGATGTTCGCCAACCAGGGCTGCTGGCTGACCTGCCACACCGGGATGCGCGACATGCCCGGAGAGCCGACCAAGGAGCAGGTCCAGGCCCATCCGCTGATCGGCCAGACGCACAAGGAAAGCGACGTGCGCAAGTATCTGCCGGCCACGCGCACGGACGAGGCGGCGAGCTGGGACGAGACCCGCACGCCGGAGGAGATCGCCCGCCTCAAGGAGGCGGGCGCCTTCGTCGAGCTGATGCAGTGGCGCGGTCATCGCAGCAATCCGGTGGGCATGGCCGACGATGGCTACGTGCTCGACTATCGCCTCGTCGACGCCGGCAAGGGCCCGTTCGGCTGGAACGTCGACCGCAAGACCATGACGCCGAAGTTCATGTTCGACCCGGCGAAAGTCGGTGTGAAGGCGCTTGCGCTCGCGGATGTCGGCAACGCGTCGAAGCCGCACGCGCTGATCCGGGAAGACAACGCCGTGGCCTACGATCCGGCCGCGGGCTGGAAGAAGGGCGACGTCCTTCCCGGGCGCCTGCTCTCACGCGCCGACGCAAGCGGTTCGGCGGCGGACAATGCCGACGTCCGCGGCGAGTGGGCGGACGGCCAGTGGACGGTGCTGTGGACGCGCAAGCTCGACACCGGGCATGCCGACGACGACAAGGCCCTGAAGCCGGGCGGCGTCGTCAACGTGGGCTTTGCCGTTCATGACGACAACGTCACAACGCGTTTCCATCATGTGTCCTTCCCGCTGACCCTGGGGGTCGGCACGAAAGCCACCATCTCCTCGGTCGCGCTCGAGTGAGCGCCTTCCGGCAACGCTTGCGGTTGCAGCACGCTGCCGCCCGCCCGGCGGCTCCCCTCGGCGGCCGTTCTGCTGCGTCGGCCGCCTCCCATCCCTCTGCCGGTGCGCTGCACCGGCCCTGAGACAACGACCATGGCCGGAACCCTTTTCATCGTCACCGCGCCCTCGGGCGCCGGCAAGACCACCCTGGTGCGCGGGCTGCTGCAGCGCGACCCGCGCGTGCAGCTGTCGATCTCCTACACCACGCGCGCGCCGCGCCCCGGCGAGCAGGACGGGCGCGAGTACAACTTCGTCGACGTGCCCACCTTCCGTGCCTTGCGCGACCGCGGCGAGTTCCTCGAATGGGCCGAGGTGCACGGCAACTACTACGCCACCTCGCGCGTGTGGCTCAAGCAGCAGGTCGAGGCCGGGCGCGATACCCTGCTCGAGATCGACTGGCAGGGCGCGCAGCAGGTGCGCAAGCACTTCCCGGACGCGGTCGGGGTCTTCATCCTGCCGCCCTCGATGGATGAACTCGAGGCCCGCCTGCGCGGTCGCAATACCGACAGCGACGAGGTCATCAGCCGCAGGTTGCTCGGCGCGCGCGGGGAAATGCGCCATGTCGCGGAATTCGACTACGTTATAATCAACGACGAAATCGATGCCGCACTCGACGACCTCGTCGCCGTGGTGCGCGCCGCGCGTTTGCGCTGCGCCAAGCAGCACCAGCGGCATCCCGAGTACTTCGCCTTTCTCGAACAGGATTGAACATGGCCCGCATCACCGTAGAAGACTGCCTCAAGAGGATCCCGAACCGCTTCCAGCTCACCCTGGCGGCGACCTATCGTGCCCGCCAGCTCACCGCTGGCGGCACGCCGCAGATCGACGTCGATCCGCTCGACCGGGACAAGCCGACCGTGATCGCGCTGCGCGAGATCGAAGCGGGCAAGGTCGGCCTCGAGATGCTCAACCGCGGCCAGGCCTGAAATCGCCCGGGGGTTGCATGAAAGCCGCCGAAGCAGGCCCAGCCCCCGAAGTCTTCCGCCCGCCGGTGTCGAGCGTGCTCGCGCTCGACTTCCAGCAGCTCAAGACCAAGCTGCAGACCTACCTCCGGCCCGAGGACGTGGGCCGCGTCGAGGCGGCCTACCACTTCTCCGCCGATGCCCACGCCGGCCAGTTCCGCGTCAGCGGCGAGCCCTATGTCAGCCACCCGGTGGCGGTGTGTTCGCTGGTCGCCGACTGGCACCTCGACCCGCAGGCGCTGATCGCCGCGCTCCTCCACGACGTGATGGAGGACACCCACATCACCAAGGCGGAGATCGCCGAGCGCTTCGGCAAGGTCGCCGCCGAGCTGGTCGATGGCCTCTCCAAGCTCGACAAGATCGAGTTCCGCTCGCAGGAAGAGGCGCAGGCGGAGAACTTCCGCAAGATGCTGCTGGCGATGGCGAGCGACCTGCGCGTCATCCTCATCAAGCTCGCCGACCGTCTGCACAACATGCGCACGCTGGACCACATGCGTCCGGCCAAGCGCCGCCGCATCGCCAACGAGACGCTCGAGATCTACGCGCCGATCGCCAACCGGCTCGGGCTCAACGACCTCTTCCGCGAGCTGCAGGAGCTGTCCTTCCGCAACAAGTACCCGCTGCGCTTCGAGGTGCTCGCCAAGGCGATCCGCTCGGCGCGCGGCAACCGCCGCGAGGTGGTCGGCAAGATCCTCGCCAGCATCGAGGAGCGCCTGCCGCAGTGGGGCATCGCCGCCGAGGTGCAGGGGCGCGAGAAGCACCTCTACGGCATCTACCGCAAGATGGTCGAGAAGCACCTGTCCTTCTCGCAGGTGCTCGACATCTACGGCTTCCGCGTCATCGTCAAGGACGTGCCGAGCTGCTACCTCGCGCTCGGTGCGTTGCACTCGATGTACAAGCCGGTGCCGGGCAAGTTCAAGGACTATCTGGCCATCCCCAAGGCCAACGGCTACCAGAGCCTGCACACCACCCTGATCGGTCCCTTCGGCATGCCGGTCGAGGTGCAGATCCGCACCCGCGAGATGCACCACATCGCCGAGACCGGCGTGGCCTCGCACTGGCTGTACAAGGAAGACGAGAAGACCCTCACCGAGCTGCAGCAGAAGACGCACTCCTGGCTGCAGTCCCTGCTCGAGCTGCAGTCGGCCTCGGGCGAGGCCACCGAGTTCCTCGAGCACGTCAAGATCGACCTCTTTCCCGGCGAGGTCTACGTGTTCTCGCCCAAGGGCAAGATCTTCTCCATGCCCAAGGGCTCGACCCCGGTCGACTTCGCCTACGCGGTGCATACCGACGTCGGCAATCGCTGCGTTGCCTGCCGCATCAACGGCGACCTGATGCCGCTGCGCAGCGAGCTGCGCAATGGCGACCAGGTCGAGATCATCACCGCGGCCCACGCCAACCCCAATCCGGCCTGGCTGTCCTACGCGCGCACCGGCAAGGCGCGCGCGCAGATCCGCCACTTCATGAAGAACGCGCAGCAGGACGAGTCGGTCACGCTCGGCGAGCGCCTGCTCAACCAGGCGCTGCGCCCGCACGGGCTCACCCTCGGGCAGATCTCCAGCTTCGCCTGGGACCGCTTCCTGCGCGACCGCGGCGTGCGCCACAAGAAGGAGGTCTTCTCCGACCTCGGGCTCGGCAAGCGCCTGCCGGTCATCGTCGCGCGCCGCCTCGCCGAGGCGCAGGACCTCGAGTCCGGTCGCCCGGACGTGGTCAAGCCCAAGCCGGCGGGGGCGATCAGCATCCGCGGCTCGGAAGGTGTGGCGGTGCAGCTCGCGCGCTGCTGCCATCCCATCCCGGGGGACCCGATCATCGGCACCCTGCGCAAGGGCCAGGGCCTCGAAGTCCACACCCACGACTGCCCCAACGTGGCCAAGCTGCGCGGCGACCGCGGGCGCTGGGTGGATGTCGAGTGGGAGCACATGGTCGACGACCGCCTGTTCGACGTCGGCATCCGCGTGCTCAGCCACAACGCCTGCGGCGTGCTGGCGCGGGTGGCGAGTGCGATCGCCGAGGAGGACAGCAACATCCAGAGCGTCAGCATGGATGGCGGACAGGGCGAATACACCGCGCTCAACTTCACCGTGCAGGTGCACGACCGCATGCACCTGGCGCGCGTGATGCGCGGCGTGCGCAGGGTGCAGGAAGTGGTGCGCATCGGACGCGTCAAGGCCGACGGCCGCGTCGGCTGAGGACCCCGCCGTCCGCCGACGCTGCTAGAATGCGCGCCGACCGCGACGCCTCTGTGGCGCCGCACGTGAACCCACGGGGGACCCGACATGGCGATGTACGAATCCGATCACACCAAGTTCATGCGCGAGTGGATGGAGAAGCACCCGGAGCAGCGCGACGAGCAGAAAGAGGGCCGTGCCCTGTGGTGGGACAAGCCGCAGAGCGTCGAGGAGCAGAAGCGCGTCGCCGCCGCCCGCGTGCCGGTCAAGCCCTACTACTACGACATCAACAACTGATCCGGCATGACGCGCCGGGGGTGACGCGGCTGTGCTCGCGCCGCCGCCCGCTCCGGCCGCGGCGCCTCGTCCCTCCGTTGCAAGCTCGCCTCCGGCATCGCGTCAGGCCGACATGAGCCTGCCGAGTCGTCTCGCCTTCATCGATGTCGAGAGCACCGGCGCGCACCCGGTGCGCGACCGCATCACCGAGATCGCCATCCTGCGCGTCGAGGACGGCGAGGTCGTCGCGCGCTGGGAGAGTCTGGTCGCGCCCGGCCAGCCCATCCCGCCGCTGATCGAGGAGGTCACCGGCATCTCCGACGCCATGGTGGCCGAGGCGCCCGCCTTCGAGGTGTTGGCCGATACGGTCGCCGCGCTGCTCGAGGGCTGCGTCTTCGTCGCCCACAGCGCGCGCTTCGACTACGGCTTCATCCGCAACGCCTTCACCCGCATCGGTCGCGAGTTCGAGGCGCCGGTGCTGTGCACCGTCAAGCTGTCGCGCGCCCTCTACCCCGAACACCACCGCCATGGACTGGATGCGCTGATCGAGCGCCACGGCCTCGTCTGCGCCGCGCGCCACCGCGCGATGGGCGACGTCGAGGTGTTGTGGCAGTTCGTGCGCGGGCTGGAGGCCGGCTTCGCGCCCGAGGTGCTGGCGCGCGCAGCCGCACGCGCGATGAAGGCGCCGACGCAGCCGCCCGGCTTGCCCGAAGGCATGCTCGAGGCCCTGCCCGACGCCCCCGGGCTCTATCTTTTCCACGCCCAGCCCGAGCCACCGCCTGCGGGCGCGCGCGACCCGGCACTCTTCGTCGGGCGCGCGCAGAGTCTGCGCGCGCGGGTGCGCGAGCATTTCGGCGCGGGTGCGCGCAAGGGGCGCGACGCCGAGCTGGCGGCGCGGGTGAAGCGGGTGGAGTGGATCGAGACCGCCGGCGAGCTCGACACCTCGCTGCGCGAGAACGCCCTGCTGCGTGCGCTGGCACCGCCGTACAACCGTCCGCAGGAGCCCGCCGAGGCCGCCTTCGCGCTGCGCCTGCTGCCCAGGCGGCGGCGCGCGCCGATCTACGAGACGGTGGCGATCGCCGGCACCGACCCGGCGGACTGGCACGACCTCCATGGCGTGTTCCGCAACCGCCGCGAGGCCGACAACCTGCTGCGCGAGCTGGCGCTGTTGTACCGACTGTGCCCGCGCCGGCTCGGCCTCGAGGGCGGCAGCGGCCCTTGCACCGCGCACGCCGCGCGGCGCTGCGCGGGCGTGTGTGCGCGGCGCGAGACCCCCGAGGAGCACGACGCCCGCCTCGCCGGCGCGCTCGCCGGGGTGGGCGTCAAGCCCTGGCCGTGGGCGGGGCCGGTGGCAGTGGAAGAGGTGCGCGCGCACGGCCAGCACCGGCTGCAGGTGTTCGACCGCTGGTGCCACCTGGGCAGCGCGCAGGACGAGGCCGGCGCGCTCGCCCTCGCCGCGGCGCCGCGCGCCTTCGACGCCGACGTCTGGCGCATCCTCGCGCGCTGGCTGGCGGTGCCGGCCCATCTCGCGCAGGTGCGCGTGCTCGCCGCGCAGGCGGGCGAAGGGGAGCGGGGCGGTTAAGCGGCGCAGGCTGCCGCGGTGGTGCCGGCCACGAACGATGCGCCGGACGCGGCCTAGTGCGCCGCGCAGTCGCGCAGCTGCGACAGCTTGCTGAGCACCATGCCGCGGCGGCCGCGCGGCTGGATCATGCCGTCGCGGGTGAGCTGCGAGAGGATGCGCGACAGCGTTTCCGGGGTCAGGTTGAGCTGCGCGGCGATGGTCTGCTTGTCGATGTCGAGGCGGATCTCGCAGCGCTCGGCATCTTCCGGCGCGAGCCGGGTCAGGTAGTGGGCGACGCGCTGCGTGCCGCTGAGCTGGAACTGAACCTGCATGGTCGACATCAGATCGTAGCTGGCTTCCGCGAGCCGGTTGCTCATCGACACCGAAAAGGCGGTCGAGCTCACCATCGCGGTGCGCAGCGCGGCGGTCGGCACCAGCAGCAGCTCGCTCGTTCCGATCGCCTGGGCGTTGGCCACGTGTGGGCGGTTGATCAGCGCGGCCTCCTCGCCGAAGAAGCTGCCGGGCTCGGCGAGGCGGACGATCTTCTCGCCGCCCGAGGGCGAGAGGACGAAGCATTTGACCCTTCCGTCGAGCACCAGGTAGATACCGCGCGGACAGTCCTCCTGCTGCACGAGGAGTTCGCCGCGGACGGCGTGGATCGGCCGCGCGGCGGCGAGCACGCGCTCGCGGGCGCAAGGGTCGAGCATGTCGAAGGGAGCGAAGCGGGCGAGCAGGTCGCTGGCGTCGGGGGCGAGGGAGGGGGGCCTGCAGCTCATGCGGATCTCCTGCGGACGTCGGCGTGGTTTTCCAGTCGGTAGACTAGCCGCTGGTTTCCACCCTGCATGGCGTCGCGACCTGCAGCGGGGCGCGCGCGTGTTTTTGGCATACCTCCGAAGAGGTATCCGCGGATTTTGGCAAGTCACTGAAAAGTAGACGCAAAGGTCGAGGGTTGCAGGCGTTGCAGCCGAGGATCGAAGTGGAAGGGGTATGTCCACGTTGTTGTCCCGGATCGCGTCCGGATGGAGATTTCACATGTATCTGGCGGTCCCCCGCCTGCTCGTGAGGCGCTCGATCATGCTGCTGGTGTCGGTCGCCCTCGTGGCGATGACGCTGATCGGGCTGGCGGGCATGAGCGCATCCTTCGTCGTGGTGGATCGCAGCCGGGACAGCGTGCAGGCGATCGCCGTGGCCAGCACCCTGCGCGGCCATACCCAGCGGATCGCCAACCTGATCGCGATCGATGCGCTCAAGGGCCGCATCGGTGTGTCCGAGCGCACGCGCGCGGCGATGGCCGACATCGAGCGCGAGCTGCAGCAGGCCGCGCTGCGCCGCTTCGTGGACGAGGCCCCGGGAGAGCTCTTCGCGGCGACCTACCGCGGCGTGCAGGCGGGTTGGGAGCGCTCGGTGCGGCCGCGGATCGAGGCGCTCGCCGGGCCTGTGCCGCCGGATGCGCGCGAGGTCGAGACGCTGCTCGCCGGGGTCGACGACTTCGTCGGTCAGGTCGATAGCCTGGTCGCGGTGCTCGGCCAGGAGAACGAGCGCCGTATCGACGAGCTGCGCCGCATCCTCGCGCTCGCCGCGGCGGTGACGCTGGGGGTGGTGCTGGTGGTGATCGTCTTGCTGCAGCGGGCGCTGCTGCGCCCGCTCGGTGGCCTGCTCGACGCCGCACGCCGCATCGCCGGCGGTGATTTCGGCGTGCGCGTGCGCTACACCGGGGAGGACGAACTCGGCCAGGTCGGCAGCGCCTTCAACCTGATGGCCGACGAGCTCGCCCGCCACTATCACCTGCTCGAGCTGCGCGTCACCGAGAAGACCGCCGAGCTGCAGCGCAGCAACCGTTCGCTCGAGCTGCTCTACCACGCCATCGCCCGGCTCTACCAGGCGCCGAGCGCGCCCGACGCCTACGAGGCGACCCTGCGCGACATCGACCGCGTCGCCGGGCTGGAGGGCTCCTTCGTCTGCATCGAGCCGCGCCCCGGCGCCCCCGCGGCGGTGATCGCCTCGTCCATGGGGCCCTGTCCGGATCGCGCCGAGCGCGGCGAGGACGCCTGCGCGGCCTGCCGGGCCGGCTCGGAGGGGCAGGCGCTGGCGCTGCTGTCGCCGACCCTGCTGCGCTTTCCGCTGCGCGACCGCGAGCACCATCACGGCATGCTGCGCCTGTCGCTGTCCGACGGCGCGCGCCTGGAGGACTGGCAGCGCCAGCTCGTCGAGGCGCTGTCGCGCCACATCGGCATGGCGCTCGGCGCGGCACGGCGCACCGAGCAGGAGCGCCTGCTCGCACTGCAGGAGGAGCGCTCGGTGATCGCGCGCGAGCTGCACGATTCGCTCGCGCAGGCGCTGTCCTACATGAAGATCCAGGTCAGCCTGTTGCAGCGCGCACTCGCCGATCCGGCGCGCACGGCGGAGGCGGAGCCGATCCTGGCCGACCTGCGCGAGGGCATCAGCGCCGCCTACCGTCAGCTGCGCGAGCTGCTGGTGTCCTTCCGCCTCGGCCTGTCGGCCGACCTCGCCACCCTGATGGAAGATGCGGCGCGCGAATACGGCACGCGCGGCGGTCTGGAGGTCGAGCTCGCCGTGGAGCTCGGCGCCTGCCAGCTCAGCCCGAACCAGGAGGTGCACGTGCTGCAGATCGTGCGCGAGGCCTTGTCGAACATGGTGCGCCACGCTTCGGCACGCCATGCCTGGGTGGCGCTGCGTGGCGGTGCGGATGGCGAGGTGCTGCTGGAGGTGCGCGACGACGGCTGCGGCATCGGCGCGCCGCCGGCGGATGCCCGCAACCACCACGGGCTGGCGATCATGCGCGAGCGCGCGCGCAGCATGGGCGGGGAAATCGACATCGGGCCGGCGCTGCCGAGCGGTACCCGGGTGTGCGTGCGCTTCCGATCCGCCAACGCGAGCATGGCGGCGATGGCGCAGGGTGATGCGAAGAAGGAAACGGAGACATGAACGAGAGCTGTCGCGTGCTGATCGTGGACGACCACCCGCTGTTCCGACGCGGACTGGTGCAGCTGCTGCGCACGATTCCCGCCTTCGTCCTCGTCGGCGAGGCCGCCAGTGGCGCAGAAGGGCTCGTGCTCGCGCGCGAGCTGCGCCCCGACCTGGTCCTGCTCGACCTCAACATGCGCGACGGCGACGGGCTCGACATGCTGCGCGGCCTGCGCGCGGCGCGCAGCGAGGCGCGCGTGGTGATGGTCACCGTGTCGGACTCCGGCGAGGATGTGGTGGCCGCCTTGCGCGGCGGCGCCGAGGGCTACCTGCTCAAGGACATGGAGCCCGAGGCCATGCTCGAGGCGCTGCAGGCCGTGGCCGCCGGGCGGGTGGTGATCCCCCCGCAGCTCAACCACCTCCTTGCCGCCGCGTTGCGCGGCGAGTCGCGGCCACAGTCGGCGGGCGCCGCCGGGCTCACCGAGCAGGAGCTGCGCATCCTCGAGAAGATCGCCGCCGGGCTCCCCAACAAGCAGATCGGGCGCGAGCTCGACATCGCGGAGGGTACGGTGAAGGTCCACGTCAAGCACATCCTGCGCAAGCTCGAGCTGCGCTCGCGCGTCGAGGCCGCGGTGTGGGCGGTGGAGCATCTGCGGGCCTGAGCGGCGGGGAAGGGGGCGCGCGGCAAGCCCGGCTGTATTGAGATGAGTTCGCAGGTTGACTCAGGTCAATAATTGACTGCTGCTACTGGGCTGTAATGGCGGCTGCGCAATTTGCTGGATCGTCCTTGGCTTCCTCCGCATCTCCGCGCGCGGCGAGTTCCCGCCGGAACTTCCTCTTCGGACGCACGCGCGCAGTCGAGCCCGCACTCCGCCCGCCCTGGGCGCTGGAGGAGGACGACTTCGTCGCGCGTTGCACGCGCTGCGAGCGTTGTATCGAGGCCTGTCCCACCACCATCCTGGTGCGCATGGACGGCGGCTTCCCCGGGGTCGATTTCAGCCGCGGCGAATGCAGCTTCTGCGGCGATTGCGTCGCCGCCTGCGAACCTCGCGCGCTTTGGCGCGAGGACGCGTCCGCTGCGCCCTGGGATCGTGTCGCCGTGATCGGCGCAGCCTGCCTGGCGGCGCGCGGCGTCGAATGCCGCGTGTGCGGCGAGGCCTGCCCCGAGGGCGCCATCCGCTTCCGTCCCCGCCTCGGGGGCGTCGCCCATCCCGAACTCGACGCCGCCGCGTGCACCGCCTGCGGCGCCTGCATCGGCCCGTGCCCGACGCGTGCGATCGACACGCGCGTGCGCAATCCCCTCCCTACGGAGAGCGCAACATGAATATTGCAAGTCTGGTCGTGCGGGCCTTTCCCGCGGATTTCCCCGAGATCGTCGAGGGCCTGAAGAAGGTGCCCGGGGTCGAGTTGCACGGGCAGTCCGCCGAGAAGGGCAACATCGTCATCACCATCGAGGACGGCGCGGGCTGGTCGGTGACCGACTCGATCCTGGCGGTGAACCTGCTGCCTAAGGTGCAGGGGCTGACGATCGCCTACGAATACACCGATGAAGGTCTGGAATTGACGGAGGTCTGACATGAGCATGAATCGACGCGAATTCATCAAGAACAACGCGATCGCCGCGGCGGCCGCCACCGCCGGCATCGGGATCCCGGTCGTCGCCGAGGCGCAGCAGCCCGGCGCGGGCGGCACCAAGGTGCGCTGGGACAAGGCGGCCTGCCGCTTCTGCGGCACCGGCTGCTCGGTGCTGGTGGGCGTGCAGGACGGGCGCGTGGTCGCCACCCAGGGTGATCCGGACTCGCCGGTCAACCGCGGCCTGAACTGCATCAAGGGCTACTTCCTGTCCAAGATCATGTACGGCGAGGACCGCCTTACCAAGCCGCTGCTGCGCATGAAGAACGGCCAGTTCGACAAGAACGGCGAGTTCACGCCGATCTCGTGGGAGCAGGCCTTCGACATCATGGAGCAGAAGTGGAAGAAGGCGATCAAGGAGCACGGCCCCGACTCCGTCGCCATGTTCGGCTCGGGCCAGTGGACGGTGTGGGAGGGCTATGCCGCCTCGAAGCTGATGAAGGCCGGCTTCCGCACCAACAACCTCGATCCCAACGCGCGCCACTGCATGGCGTCGGCGGTGGCCGGCTTCATGCGCACCTTCGGCATCGACGAGCCGATGGGCTGTTACGACGACATCGAGAACGCCGACACCTTCGTGCTGTGGGGCTCGAACATGGCGGAGATGCACCCCATCCTGTGGAGCCGCATCACCGACCGCCGCCTGTCCAAGCAAGGCTGCCAGGTGCACGTGCTGTCGACCTTCGAGCATCGTTCCTACGAGCTCGCCGACAACCCGATGATCTTCGTGCCGCAGACCGACCTGGCGATCCTCAACTACATCTGCAACTACATCATCCAGAACGGCAAGGTGAACAAGGCCTTCGTCGAGCGCAACGTCAAGTTCAAGATCGGCGAGACCGACATCGGTTTCGGCCTGCGCCCGAACCATGTGCTGGAAGCCAAGGCCACGAGCAACGGCTACCCGGGTGCCGAGGGCAAGCCCAAGGGCGACACCGGCGCGGCCAAGGACATCAGCTTCGACGAGTTCGCCAGGTTCGTCTCGGAGTACACCGCCGAGAAGGTGTCGAAGCTTTCGGGCGTGCCGGAGGATCGCCTGGTAAAGATGGCCGAGCAGTATGCCGACCCGAACCGCAAGGTGGTGTCGTTCTGGACCATGGGCTTCAACCAGCACACCCGCGGCACCTGGGTGAACAACATGATCTACAACGTCCACCTGCTCGTGGGCAAGATCTCGGAGCCCGGCAACAGCCCGTTCTCGCTCACCGGTCAGCCCTCGGCCTGCGGCACCGCGCGCGAGGTCGGCACCTTCGCCCACCGCCTGCCGGCCGACATGGTGGTCACCAACCCGATGCACCGCGCGCTCACCGAGGAATTGTGGAAGCTGCCCGAGGGCACGATCCCGCCCAAGATCGGTCTGCATGCGGTGGCGCAGAGCCGCGCGCTCAAGGACGGCAAGCTCAAGTGCTACTGGACCACGACCACCAACAACATGCAGGCGGGCCCCAACGTCAATGACGAGATCTACCCGGGCTGGCGCAACCCGGAGGCCTTCGTGGTGGTGTCCGACGTCTATCCGACCGTCTCCGCGCTGTCGGCCGACCTGATCCTGCCGTGCGCGATGTGGGCCGAGAAGGAAGGCGCCTTCGGCAACGCCGAGCGCCGCACCCAGTTCTGGCGCCAGCAGGTGTCGGCGCCGGGCGAGGCCAAGTCCGACCTGTGGCAGTACATCCAGTTCGCCAAGCGCTTCAAGGTCGAGGAAGTGTGGCCGGAGGAGCTCGTCGCCAAGAAGCCCGAGTACCGCGGCAAGACCCTGTACGACGTGCTCTACGCCAACGGCCAGGTGAACAAGTTCCCGCTCGCCGACGTCGAGAAGGCCAACGGGCATGCGATTCCGGGCTACATGAACGACGAGTCGAAGGAGCTCGGCTTCTACCTGCAGAAGGGCTTGTTCGAGGAGTACGCCGCCTTCGGTCGCGGCCACGCCCACGACCTCGCCGACTTCGACGTCTACCACAAGGCGCGCGGCCTGCGCTGGCCGGTGGTGGACGACAAGGAGACCCTGTGGCGCTTCCGCGAGGGCTATGACCCGTACGTGAAGGCGGGCGAGGGCGTGAAGTTCTACGGCCACAAGGACAACAAGGCGGTCGTGTTCGCGCTGCCCTACCAGGATCCGCCCGAGATGCCCGACGCCGAGTTCGACATGTGGCTGTGTACCGGCCGCGTGCTGGAGCACTGGCACACCGGCTCGATGACCCGGCGCGTGCCCGAGCTGCACCGCTCGGTGCCCGAGGCACAGATCTTCATGCACCCCGAGGACGCGCAGAAGCGCGGCCTGCAGCGCGGAATGGCGGTCAAGGTGGTGTCGCGGCGCGGCGAGATCGTCGCCCGCCTGGAGACCCGCGGCCGCAACAAGCCGCCGGTCGGGCTCATCTTCGTGCCCTTCTTCGACGAAGGCCGGCTGGTGAACAAGCTCACGCTCGACGCCACCTGCCCGATCTCGAAGGAGACCGACTACAAGAAATGCGCGGTGAAGGTCCTTAAGGTCTGATGAGAGGAGGCGCGAGTCCGGCCCCCGCCGACCGGGGGGACGCGCGGAGGGCGGGGCTCGCGATGCTGATGAACGACAAGGTGCAATCGACCGGACGCGTTGAACCCGTCGCTCCGGCTTCGCGCCGCCGCTTCCTCAAGGATGCGGCGGGCGTCGCCGGCGGTGCGGGTCTGCTCGCGCTCGGTGCCGGGATGTACGCGAAGCAGGCGTCGGCGTTGCCGGCGACGGCCATCCGTCCGCCCGGCGCTCTCCCCGAAGACGCTTTTCTCGCGGCCTGCGTGCGCTGCGGCCTGTGCGTGCGCGACTGTCCCTACAAGACCCTGAAGCTGGCCGAGTTCGGCGACGGGGTGGCGACGGGCACGCCGTACTTCGAGGCGCGCGACATTCCCTGCGAGATGTGCGAGGACATCCCCTGCGTGGTGGCCTGTCCGACCGGCGCGCTCGACCGTGCGCTGGTCGATATCACCAAGGCGAAGATGGGGCTGGCGGTCCTGATCGACCAGGAGAACTGCCTCAACTTCCTCGGCCTGCGCTGTGACGTGTGCTACCGGGTGTGCCCGGTCATCGACCAGGCGATCACTCTCGAGCGCATGCACAACCCGCGCTCCGACCGTCACGCGATGCTGCTGCCGACCGTGCATTCCGAGCACTGCACCGGCTGCGGCAAGTGCGAGAAGGCCTGCGTGCTGCCCGGCGAGGCGGCGATCAAGGTGTTGCCGATCAAGCTGGCGCAAGGCTCGAAGGCCGAACACTACCTGCGTGGCTGGGAAGAGAAGGAGGCCGCCGGCAAGTCGCTCATCGGCGACCAGGTCGAGCTGCCGGTGCGCGGCCTCGAAGGCAAGGCCTACGGTGACACTCGGGTCGAACCCGGGCAAGGGCCGGTCCAGGCGCCCGCGCAGGTGCCGGATTACGTTCCCGCGAAGCCGGCGGGCGGTGGTCTCGACTCGGGGTGGAAGCCATGAGTGCGCGACTCGGCGCCGGCGGCGTGCCGGAACGCAAGGTCCCGCCCACCAGCGTGCGCGGCGCCGCGATGCGCGGCGTGGTCGCACGTCCCGGGCGCGAGGCGGTGGAGGCGAAGGGCTGGCTGCGCGCGCACAAGTGGCTGCTGCTGCGGCGCGCGTCGCAGCTCGGCATCCTCGCACTCTTCCTCGTCGGGCCATGGCTGGGGTGGTGGATCGTCAAGGGCAACCTGTCGTCCAGCCTCACCCTCGGCGTGCTGCCGCTCACCGACCCCTTCCTGGTCGTGCAGCAGCTCGCCGCCGGGCACTGGCCCTACCGGGAGGCGCTGCTCGGCGCCGGCATCGTGCTCGCCTTCTATCTGCTCTTCGGTGGGCGGCTGTTCTGCTCGTGGGTGTGTCCGGTCAACCTCGTCACCGACGCCGCCGCCTGGTTGCGCCGGCGGCTGGGCCTCAAGGGTGGCAAGGTGCCGTCGGGCAGCACGCGCTACTGGCTGCTCGGCTTCGTGCTGGTCATCGCGGCGGCGACCGGCTCGCTGGCGTGGGAGTGGGTGAATCCGGTGTCGATGTTCCACCGCGGCCTGATCTTCGGTTTCGGACTGGCCTGGGGCATCGTCGGCGGCATCTTCTTCTACGACCTGCTCATCGCCCCGCGCGGCTGGTGTGGCCACCTGTGCCCGCAAGGCGCCTTCTACGCCCTGCTCGGACGCGCCGCCGTCGTCAAGGTCTCGGCCGCCAAGCGCAGCGCGTGCAACGACTGCATGGACTGCTTCGCCGTCTGCCCCGAGCCCCAGGTCATCCGGCCCGCGCTCAAGGGCGTAGGCCAGGACCACCCCCTCATTCTGGATGCCGACTGCACCACCTGCGGACGCTGCGTGGATGTGTGCGGCAAGGACGTTTTCCGCATTACGACCCGATTCAACAGGAGCGAGTCATGAACAAACAAACCCGAAATCTGGTGCTCGCGCTCGTCGCCGCTGTCGGCTTCGGTGCCATGGTGCCGCCCGCGGCGATGGCGCAGGCGGTGAAGAGCATTCGCGGCGCCGACGTGGCCGAGCAGGAGCTGCAGGTCGGCAACTACAAGCCGATTCCCGACCAGGCGCCGATCGAGCGCGACTACGTGCAGCAACCGCCGCTGATCCCGCACAAGGTGGAGGGCTACGAGGTCACGATCAACTTCAACAAGTGCATGGACTGCCACGCCTGGAGCCGCTACAAGGAGTCGGGCGCCACCAAGGTCAGCCTGACCCACTTCAAGGATCGTGACGGCGGCGAACTGTCGAACATCTCGCCGCGCCGCTATTTCTGCATGCAGTGCCATGTGCCCCAGACCGACGCCAAGCCGCTGGTCGGCAACAAGTTCCAGCGCGCGGAAGGCCTGCGCTGAAGAATCGACACACGGGGATCGACATGACCGACAACAACAAGAGCCTGATGCAGCGCATCCGCGGTGCGGGCTGGGGCGCCATCGTCCTGCTCGTCGCCGCGGGCGTGGTGTTCTGGGGGGGCTTCAACTGGGCCCTGGAGATGACCAACACGGAGAAGTTCTGCATTTCCTGTCATGAGATGGAGCAGAACGTCTTCAAGGAGTATCGCAACACCATCCACTACCAGAACCGCACCGGGGTGCGCGCGACCTGCCCGGACTGCCACGTGCCCAAGGAGTGGGGCCCGAAGATGATCCGCAAGATCAAGGCCTCGCGCGAGCTCTACGGCAAGGTGATGGGCACCATCGACACGCCGGAGAAGTTCGCCGCCGAGCGCCTGCGCCTGGCGCAGAACGAGTGGAACCGCATGAAGGCGAACAACTCGCAGGAGTGCCGCAACTGCCACAACTACGAGTATTTCGACTACTCGGTGCAGGGCCGTCGCTCCAACCAGATGCACCAGGCCGGCTTCGCCGAGGGCAAGACCTGCATCGACTGCCACAAGGGCATCGCGCACTCGCTGCCGCCGGTCGACCAGCACATCGGCGCGCCGCGCGAAGGCGTCGCTCCCGAGGTGATGCACCCGCCCGCGAAGAAGGACTGAGCTGCGCCGCAGCCCCCGCCCCGCGCTGCGCCGCATCGAGCGGTGCGCCGCGGGGCGCGCCTTTCCGGTGTGTGCCGGGATGGCGCATCCCGGGCCGCCTGTGTTCCAATCCGTCCCCATGCTCGAAGTCGAAAGTCTCGCCTGCCTGAAAGGCGATCGCCTGCTGTTCCGCGACCTCGCCTTCCGCCTCCAGGCGGGTGGCCTGCTGCGCGTCGCCGGGCCCAACGGGGTCGGCAAGACCAGCCTGCTGCGCCTGGTCACCGGGCTGGCGCTGCCCGAGGCCGGCGAGATCCGCTGGCGCGGCGAGTCGATCCGGCGCGCGCGCGAGGCCTTCCACGGCGACCTGCTCTACCTCGGCCACGCCGCCGCGCTCAATGACCTCCTCAGCCCGCTGGAGAACCTGCGTTTCGCCTGCGCTGCCGCCGGCGACGCGGTCGACGCGGAGGACTGCGTGCAGGCCCTGCAGCGCATCGGCCTCGCCGACCAGCTCGACCTGCCGGCGCGCGTGCTGTCGCAGGGCCAGCGCCGCCGCGTCGGCCTGGCGCGGCTGTTCCTGTCGAACGCGCGCCCGCTGTGGGTGCTCGACGAGCCCTTCACCGCGCTCGACGTGCGTGCGGTCGCCGATCTCGCCGCCACGCTCTCGCAGCACTGCGAAGCGGGCGGCATGGTGATGCTCACCACCCACCAGGACGCGCCCTTCGCGCGCCCGCCCGAGGTGCTCGACGTCGGAGTCTTCGCATGCTGAGCACCTTCCTCGCCGTGCTGCGGCGCGACCTGCTGCTGGCCTGGCGCGGGCGCGCCGACGTGCTCGTCACGCTCGCCTTCTTCATCATCGTGGTGTGCCTGTTCCCCTTCGGCGTCGGCGCCGAGCCCAACCAGCTGCGCGCGATCGCGCCCGGCGTGCTGTGGGTCGCGGCGCTGCTCGCCTGCCTGCTTTCGCTGCATCGCCTGTTCGCGCAGGACTACAGCGACGGAACTCTCGAGCAGCTTCTCCTGTCTAGCGAGCCGGCTGCGCTGTGGGTGATGGCCAAGGTGCTGGCGTTCTGGCTCAGCACCGGCCTGCCGGTGGTGGCGGTGGCGCCGGCCATGGGGCTGCTGCTTGACCTCGAACAAGGCGGGCTGCCGGTGCTGATACTAAGTTTGCTGCTCGGCACGCCCATCCTCGCGCTGCTCGGTGGGGTCGGCGCGGCGCTGACCCTCGGGCTGCGCGGCGGTGGCATGCTGCTGGCCCTGCTGGTGCTGCCGCTGTTCGTCCCGGTGCTGATCTTCGGTGCCGGCGCGGTCGAGGCCGAGCTGTCGGGTAGCGGTGCCGCCGCCCATCTGCTGCTGCTCGGCGGTGGTCTGGCGGGGGCGCTCGCGCTGGCGCCGGTGGCGTGCGCGGCAGCGCTCAGAATTTCAACCGATTGACGACATCGCCGCGCTCCCAGGCGGGCGCGGCGGGCCGAGAAAGCGAAGCCTCGAAGCATGACGAATCCCGAACGCGGTCGCAGCCTGCTGCGGTTTGCTGCACCGCAGAACTTCTATCCCCTCGCCGGTCGTCTCGCGCCCTGGTTCGCCGCGAGCGCCGTCGTCCTCACCGCGGTCGGGCTGTGGCTCGGCTTCTTCGTCGCCCCCACCGACGCCACCCAGGGGCAGGTCTATCGGGTGATCTTCATCCACGTGCCGGCGGCCTGGATGTCGATGTTCATCTACCTCGTCATGGCCTTCTGGTCGGCGGTCGGGCTGGTCATGAACACCCGCCTGTCCTTCGTGATGAGCCAGGCGCTCGCCCCCACCGGGGCGATGTTCTGCTTCGTCGCGCTGTGGACCGGCGCGCTGTGGGGCAAGCCCACCTGGGGCGCCTACTGGGTGTGGGATGCGCGCCTGACCTCGCAGCTGCTGCTGCTCTTCCTCTACTTCGGCTTCATCGCGCTCACGCGCGCGATCGAGGATCCGCGCCGCGCCGACCGCGCCGGCGCAATCATCGCGCTGGTGGGCGCGGTCAACGTGCCGATCATCTACTTCTCGGTGCAATGGTGGAACACCCTGCACCAGGGCGCCTCGGTGAGCCTCACCAAGGCGCCGTCGATGGCGACCACCATGCTCACCGGCATGCTCGTGATGGCGCTGGCGTCGTGGGCCTACACCCTCGCCGTGGTGCTGTGGCGGGTGCGGCCGATGATCCTCGAGCGCGAGCGCCATACCGAGTGGGTCGGTGCCGAGCTCGAGCGCGCCGCGAGGCTTTCGCAAACCGCCGGAGGGCGTGCCTGATGCAGCAGTGGGAGAGCTGGTCCGCGTTCTGGGACATGGGCGGCGCCGCCTTTTACGTGTGGGGCAGCTACGGCCTCGCGTTCGCGTTGATCGCGCTGGAACTCGTGCTCGTGTTCCAGCGTCGGAAGGACACCACCCGTCGCCTGCTGCGCTGGCGCCGCGCGGTGGGCAAGGATGCAGGCAAGCGTAACGGCGAAGGCACGATGCCCGCCATGGAGTCGGAAACATGAAAGCCCGTAGCAAACGTCTGATGCTGGTCGGCGGCGGGGTGGCCCTGCTGTTCGCCGCGGTCGCCCTGGTGCTGAGCGCCTTCCAGCAAAACCTGGTGTTCTTCCATACGCCGACCGAGGTCTCCGAGGGCAAGGCGCCCACCGGCAAGACCTTCCGCATCGGCGGCATGGTCGAGGACGGCTCGATCCAGCGCGAGGCCGACGGTGTCACCGTGCGCTTCGCGATCACCGACACCGCCAGGGTCATCCCGGTGACCTACAAGGGCACGCTGCCCGACCTCTTCAAGGAGGGCAAGGGCGCGGTGGTGCAGGGCAAGCTCGAGGGCGGCGTGTTCCGCGCCACCGAAGTGCTCGCCAAGCACGACGAGAACTACATGCCGCCGGAGGCCGCCCACGCCGTGGAACAGGCCCAGAAGGCCGCCCAGACCTTGAGCCAGTGACATGATTCCCGAACTCGGACACTTCGCCCTCATTCTTGCCCTGGTGCTGTCGCTGGTGCAGGCGGTCGTGCCGCTGGTCGGCGCGCAGCGCAACAGCTCGGCGCTGATGGCGGTCGGCCGCCCGGCCGCTCAGGGGCAGTTCTTCTTCATCCTGTTCAGCTACTTCTGCCTGACCTGGGCCTTCATCCAGAGCGACTTTTCCGTCCAGCTCGCGGCCACCAACTCGCACAGCGCCACCCCGCTGATGTACAAGATCACCGGCGTGTGGGGCAACCACGAGGGCTCGCTGCTGCTGTGGGCGATGTCGCTGTCGCTGTGGACGGTCGCGGTGACGGTGTTCTCGCGCCACCTGCCCGACGCCTTCCTCGCCCGCGTGCTGGGCGTGCTCGGTCTGGTCAGCGCCGGCTTCATCTCCTTCACCCTGGTCACCTCCAACCCCTTCGACCGCCTGCTGCCGGCCGTCGCCGAGGGCCGCGACCTCAACCCGCTGCTGCAGGACCCGGGGATGATCATCCATCCGCCGCTGCTCTACATGGGCTACGTCGGCTTCTCGGTGGCCTTCGCGTTCGCGATCGCGGCGCTGCTGTCGGGACGGATGGATGCCGCCTGGGCACGCTGGTCGCGGCCGTGGACCACGATCGCCTGGGTCTTCCTCACCGCCGGCATCGCGGTCGGCTCGGGCTGGGCCTACTACGAGCTCGGCTGGGGGGGCTGGTGGTTCTGGGATCCGGTCGAGAACGCCTCCTTCATGCCCTGGCTGCTCGGCACCGCGCTGATGCACTCGCTCGCCGTCACCGAGAAGCGCGGCGCCTTCCGCAGCTGGACGGTGCTGCTGGCGATCGGCGCCTTCTCGCTGTCGCTGCTCGGCACCTTCCTGGTGCGCTCGGGCGTCATCACCAGCGTGCACGCCTTCGCCACCGACCCCAGGCGCGGCCTCTACATCCTCGCCCTGCTCGTGATCGTGATCGGCTTCTCGCTGCTGCTGTACGCGATGCGTGCGAACAAGCTCATGGGCGGCGGCAGCTTCGGCCTGGTGTCGCGCGAGACCGCCCTGCTCGCCAATAACGTCCTGCTCACCGTGGCCTCGGCCTCGGTGCTGCTCGGCACGCTGTATCCGCTCTTCCTCGACGCCCTCGGCCTCGGCAAGATCTCGGTCGGGCCGCCCTACTTCGAGGCGGTGTTCGTGCCGCTGATGACCCCGGTCGTGGTGCTGATGGTGTTCGGCCCCTTCCTGCGCTGGAAGGACGACGAGCTCCTCGCCGAGGTGCGCCGCGTGGCGCCCGCCTTCGTCGCCAGCGTGGCGATCGGCGTCGGCAGCGCGTGGGCGGTGGATCACCTCACCTGGCGCACCGCGCTTGGCCTCTCGCTCGCGGCCTGGGTGGTGCTCGCCAGCCTGCAACTGCTCGTCCGCCGCCTCGGCGAGCGCGCCGGGGCCTCGGCCGGTTCGCGCCTGCGTTCGATCACCGCGTCGTGGTGGGGAATGTGGCTCGCCCACTTCGGCATCGGCATCTTCATCATCGGCGTCACCATGGTGGGCAGCCTGGACCGCCACCTCGACGTCAAGATGAAGGAAGGCCAGCACGCCGAGCTCGCCGGCTACACTTTCGTCTTCCGTGGCGCGGTGGATGCCGACGGCCCCAACTACGACGCCGCGCGCGGCAGGATCGAACTGCTGCGCGACGGCCGCTCGCTCGACATGCTCACTCCCGAGAAGCGCGTCTATCTCGCCCAGGGCATGCCGATGACCGAGGCCTCGCTCGACATCGGCGTGTTCCGCGACGTGTACGTCTCGCTCGGCGAACAGCTCGAGGACGGCGCCTGGATCGTCAGCCTCTACTACAAGCCCTTCATCAGCTGGATCTGGGCAGGTTGCGTGTTGATGGGCCTCGGAGGCGTGTTCGCCGCCGCCGACCGCCGCTATCGCCGCCTGGCCGCGCGCGACGCCGCCGCGGCGGTGGGCAGTCGCGTCGCCGCCTGAGTTCGACCTGGGAAAACCATGAAAGCCAAGTTTCTCGTACCGCTGCTGCTGTTCTTCGGCCTCGCCGGCTTCCTCGCCTTCGGCCTCACCCTCAACCCGCGCGAGGTGCCCTCGCCGCTGATCGACAAGCCGGCGCCGAACTTCCGCCTCGCCCGTCTCGACCAGCCCGAGCAGACCTTCGCGCTCGAGGAGATGCGCGGCCAGGTCTGGCTGCTCAACGTGTGGGCCTCGTGGTGCGTGGCCTGCCGCCAGGAGCACCCGGTGCTGGTACGCATGGCCGCGCAGAAGCTGGTGCCGGTGGTCGGCCTCAACTACAAGGAAGTGCGCGGCGACGGCGCGATCAGCACCCGCGGCATGGCGCTCGAGGCCGAGACCACGATGGCGATCGAGCGCGCACGGCGCTGGCTCGCCGATCACGGCAACCCCTACCTGCTCTCGGTGCTCGACATCGACGGCCGCGTCGGCATCGACTTCGGCGTGTATGGCGTGCCCGAGACCTTCCTGATCGACCGCGAAGGCCGCATCCGCTACAAGCACATCGGCCCGATCACTCCCGAGTCGCTGCAGACCCAGATCATGCCCAAGGTCGAGGAGCTGCGTCGTGCCGGCTGATCCCAAGCTCGTCCCGTCCGGGCTCCACGGCCTGCGTCGCGTGCTCGGCGTCGGCGCGCTCGCCGCGCTGATCGCCGCCCCGCTCCATGCCGCCACGGCCGAAGGCGGCCCGGCCATCACCCCCGCCGGCATCGCCACCGCGAGCGACCCGGGCGTCGCCCCGGCGGTCGCCGCCGATCCCAAGCTCGAAGCCGACATGATGGAGCTGTCGCACAAGCTGCGCTGCCTCGTCTGCCAGAACCAGTCGATCGCCGAATCCAACGCGCCGCTCGCGGTGGACCTGCGCAACCAGGTGCGCGAACAGCTCGCCGCGGGCAAGGACAAGGACGACGTGATCGACTACCTCGTGGAGCGCTACGGCGACTTCGTGCTCTACGAGCCGCCCTTCAAGGCTGTGACCGGGCTGCTCTGGGTCGGGCCGTTCGCCCTGCTGCTGGGGGGCGCCGGCTGGCTGGCCTGGCGCCTGCGCCGGCGCCGCAGCGAGATCGCCGCCGAGGGCGCGCTCAGCGCCGCAGACCGCGAGCGCGCGCGTGCGCTGCTCGCCGGCGGCGGGGACGCCGCCTGGAATCCCGCATCCCCGGAGTCCCGCAAGTGACCGCCTTCCTCGTTTTCGCCGGCCTGCTCGTGGCCGGCGCGTTGCTATTGATCCTGCCGCCGCTGCTCGGCTACGGCCGCCGCAGCCAGGCGCAGATGCGCCAGAGCGCGATGGTGCTGACCGTGCTGCGCGAGCAACTCGCCGATCTCGACGCCGAACTCGCCGAGGGCCGCATCGACGCCGCGACCCATGCGAAGAGCCGCGAGGAGCTCGAGCGCCGTGCCCTCGAGGAGGCCGAGGTGGCCGCCGAGACGGCCGACAGCGCCGACCGCCGGCCGAGCAAGGCGTGGGCGCTCGCCACCGGCCTCGCCATCCCCGCGCTTGCCGTCGGCACCTACCTGATGATCGGCGAGCCCGCCGCGCTCGACCCGAAGAACGTCGAGGGCCAGCAGGGCTTCACGCAGGAGCAGGTCACCGAGATGGTGGGCAGCCTGGAGAAGCACCTCGCCGCCAACCCCGACAATGCCGAGGGCTGGGCGATGCTGGCGCGCACCTACCTGGTGCTGAAGGACTTCCCCAAGGCTGCCGCCGCCTACGAACGCCTCGACAAGCTGGTGCCCAACGACCCCGACGTGCTCTCCGACTGGGCCGACGTGGTCGCCGCGCAGACCGGCAAGGTCGGGAGCGATGCCGAGGCGCTGGTGCTGCGTGCGCTCGAGGCGGAACCGAAGCATCCCAAGGCGCTGGCGCTGGCTGGCACCGCCGCCTACCAGCGCGACGACTTCGCCGCCGCCGCCGCCTACTGGGAGCGCATCCTCGCCCTGATCCCCCCGGGCGACGACGTCGCGCGCGGCGTGCGCGCGAGCATCAACGAGGCGCGCGCGAAGGCCGGCATGGCGCCGCTCGCCACCAACGAAGGCAATGCCGCGCCGCCGCCGGCCTCGCCGCTCAAGGTCGCCGGCCGCCTGCAGGTCGAGGGCGCGCTCGCCGGCCAGGTCGCGGCCGAGGACGCGGTGTTCGTGTTCGTGCGTGGCCCGGCCGGCGGCCCCCCGCTGGCGGCGCTGCGCTTCAAGGGCAGCGAGCTGCCGGTGAATTTCGACTTCGACGGCGCGAGGCTGATGATGGGCGACGCCGCGGTGCCCGAGCGCGTCGTGATCGCGGCGCGCGTCTCCAAGGGTGGCGATGCCACCGCACGCCCCGGCGACCTCGAGGGCGTCAGCGCTCCGGTGGCGCCGGATGCCGAAGGCGTGACGGTGACGATCGATCGGGTACGGGAGTGAGGCGTCGGGTGCGAGGCGTCGGGGGCAAGGAGCAAAACCTCCGCAAGCTGCGCTGAGAGGCTTCAGGAAGCCGGTGGACGCTCGATCGCCCGCCGCAGCTGACGCCTCGCTCCCTACGCCTTGCCTCCCACGCCTCGCGCGTCCGCATACTCCAGCCGCACCCGCTTCACGTTGCACAGCAGCTCGTAGCTGATCGTGCCCGCGGCCTGGGCGATGTGGTTGATCGGCACCTGCTTGCCCCATAGCTCGACCTGGCTGCCCAGGCCGGCCTCGGGCAGCGCGGTGAGGTCGATCGTCAGCATGTCCATCGACACCCGGCCGATGATCCGGCTCGCGCGGCCCTCCACCGCCACCGGGGTGCCGTCGGGCACCACGCGCGGGTAGCCGTCGGCGTAGCCCATCGCCACCAGGCCGACCCGCGTCGGGCGTTCGGCGACGAAGCGGCCGCCGTAGCCGAGCGCCTCGCCGGACGCGATCTCGCGCACCGCCATCACCGCGCTCTCCAGCGTCATCACCGCACGCAGGCCGTTGCCCTCGGCGGGCATGGGATCCGCCCCGTAGAGCAGGATGCCCGGGCGTGCCCAGTCGCGGCGCGCCTGCGGCCAGGCCAGGATCGCTGCCGAGTTGGCCACGCTGCGCGCGCCGGGCAGGCCGGCGGTGGCGGCCTCGAAGCGCTGCAACTGTTCCAGCGTGGTCCCGAGCTCGGGCTCGTCGGCGCGCGCGAAGTGCGTCATCAGCACGATGCGTCCGACCTTGCCGCTCGCCTGCAGGCGCCGCCAGGTCCGCGCCACCGCGTCGCCGACGAAACCGGCGCGGTTCATGCCGCTATTGACCTTCAGCCACACATCCACCGGTGCGGCGAGCGGCGTGCGCTCCAGCATGCACAGCTGCTCCTCGTGGTGAACGACCATCCACAGCCGCTGGCGCGCCGCCTCGGCGAGCTCGTCGGCGGCGAACACGCCCTCGAGCAGCAGGATGGGGGCATCGATGCCGCCCGCGCGCAGCTCCAGCGCCTCGCCGAGGAAGGCTACCGCGAAGCCGTCGGCCTCGTCGCGCAAGGCCTGCGCGCAGCGCAGCGCGCCGTGGCCATAGGCGTTGGCCTTGACCACCGCGAGCGCCCGCCCGCCGTGGCGCTCGCGAGCGAGAAGATAGTTGTGGCGCAGGGCGGAGAGGTCGATGAGGGCGCGGGCGGGACGCATGGCGGGGATCGGAAGGGGTGGAAAGGCAAAATGGTGCGGGGAATTCGCCAGCGCCGCAATGCGCGGCCCGATCGCGACTCGCGTCGCTCCCACAGAGGCTCCCGCGCCGTGGAATCGCGACTCGTGTCGCTCCCACGAGGGCCCGCCACGCTGCCGGAGCCGCGCCGTAGGAGCGACGCAAGTCGCGATCGGGCGCGCGGATCACCGCCGCAGCACATGGAGCCGTGGAATCGCGACTTGCGTCGCTCCTACAGGGGCCGCCCACGCTGCCGGGGCACTGTAGGAGCGACGCGAGTCGCGATGCAGCCCCCCGGGTACGCGCCGTGGCTCACGAAGCCGCGCAAGCGCGCTTCAGACGGTGCCGAGCGGACGCTGGCGGGCGCCGGCCACCGGTATGCTGCGGTGCTCGGCGCCGTAGCGCGCGAGGCCGAGGTCGTCGTGGCGGATCGCCGGCTGGCGGCCGACGACCAGGTCGGCGACCAGCGCGCCGGCGCCGCAGGACATCGTCCACCCCAGGGTGCCGTGGCCGGTGTTGAGGAAGAGCTCGGGGAAGGGCGTGGCGCCGATGATCGGGGTGGAATCCGGCGTCATCGGGCGCAGGCCGGTCCAGAACTCCGCCGCCTTGACGTCGCCGCCACCGGGGAAGAGGTCGTTCACCACCAGCTCCAGGGTCTCGCGCCGGCGCGGGTTGAGGCGCAGGTCGAAGCCGCCGAGCTCGGCCATGCCGCCGACGCGGATGCGCTCGTCGAAGCGCGTCACCGCGACCTTGTAGGTCTCGTCGAGCACGGTGGACACCGGCGCGCGCGCGGCGTCGACCAGCGGCACGGTCAGCGAGTAGCCCTTCACCGGATACACCGGCAGGTCCAGTCCGAGGCTGGCGGCGAGCGCGCGCGAGTAGCTGCCGAAGGCGAGCACGTAGCGGTCGGCGACCAGCGTGTGCTCGACGCCGTCGGCACCGGCGATGCGCACGCCCTCGATATGGCCGCCGCGGCGCACCAGCTCGCGCACCTCGGTGCCGAAGCGGAACGTCACGCCGGCCGCCTCCGCCATCGCCGCCAGGCGGGTGGTGAAGAGCTGGCAGTCGCCGGTCTCGTCGTTGGGCAGGCGCAGGCCGCCGGCGAGCTTGCCGGGGCGACGGGCCAGCGCCGGCTCGGCGCCGGCGAGCGCGTCGCCGTCGAGCAGCTCGTAGGGTACGCCGCACTCCTCCAGCACCGCGATGTCGCGCGCGGCGGCGTCGAGCTGGGCCTGGGTGCGGAACAGCTGCAGCGTGCCGCGGCTGCGCTCCTCGTAGGCGATGCCGGTGTCGGCGCGCAGCGTGCGCAGGCAGTCGCGGGCGTACTCGGAGACGCGCATCATGCGTTCCTTGTTCACCGCGTAGCGCGCGCTCGAGCAGTTGGCGAGCATCTGCGCCATCCAGCGCAGCTGGAACAGGCTGCCGTCGGCGCGGATCGCGAGCGGGGCGTGGCGCTGGAACAGCCACTTCAGCGCCTTCAGCGGAATGCCGGGCGCGGCCCAGGGTGTGGAGTAGCCGGGCGAGACCTGGCCGGCGTTGGCGTAGCTGGTCTCGAGCGCGGCGCCGGGCTGGCGGTCGATCACGGTGACGCGCGCGCCGCGTTGGGCCAGATACCACGCGGTGGTGGTGCCGATCACGCCGCTGCCGAGTACGATCACGTTCATTTCGCGTCTCCTGCCTGTATTCGATGGAATTGCGGCAGTCTAATGAGGCCTTGCTAGCGAAAGTCACTAAACTGATATCGCCAATCAGTGAAGATCACCAATCCGGAGGCCGCCTTGCCGGCGGCGCAGTGAAATGCGCGACCTCGACCGTACAGACCTGAAAATACTGGATTTGTTGCAGAAGAACGGGCGCCTGACGATGACCGAGCTCGCCCACCAGGTGGGCCTGTCGGCGACCCCGTGCACCGAGCGCGTGCGCCGCTTGGAGCGCGAGGGCGCGATTACCGGCTACCACGCCCGCGTCGACCCGCGCGCGCTCGGCCGCCCGCTGCTGGTCTTCGTCGAGCTCAAGCTCGCCGCCAAGTCGAACGACGCCTTCGAGCGCGTGAAGAAGGAGCTCGCCTTCGTCCCCGAGGTCATGGAGTGCCACCTCGTGTCGGGCGACTTCGACTACCTGATCAAGGCGCGCATTTCGGAGATGAGCGACTACCGTCGCCTGCTCGGCAACATCCTGCTCAAGCTGCCCTCGGCGACCGAGTCGCGCAGCTACGTGGTGATGGAGGAGGTGAAGGAGAGCCTCTATATTCCTCCCATGTCATGAGCCGCGGGAGGTCCCGGATGGACGACAGGAGCCGCCACGCATGAGTTCGGAACGTGGCACCTCGATCCGTGCCCTCGAACGCGGCATCGAGGTGCTCCGCCTGCTCGGCCCCCAGGAGGGCAGCTCGCTGCGCGCGCTCCATGCCGCCAGCGGGCTCCCCAAGCCCACGCTGCTGCGCATCCTGCACACCCTGGAGCGGGGCGGGCTGGCGTGGCGATCGATCGACGACGGGCTGTGGCGGCGCTCGCTGGCGTGGACCGCGGCGCCGAGCGGGCACGCGATCGATCCGCGCCTGGTCGAGGCCGCGGCGCCGCACCTGGTGGCGCTGCAGCGCACGGTGCTGTGGCCGTCCGACCTGCTGGTGTACCGCGACTTCGCGATGGAGGTCGCGGAGAGCTCCCGCCGCCTCTCCGGGCTGGCGCTCAATCCGCGCTACCGCATCGGCTATCGGGTGGACATCCTGCTCTCCGCGCCCGGGCGGGCCTGGCTTGCCTTCTGCGCTGCGGCCGAACGCGAAGCGGTGCTCGCCCACTGGCGCGCCGCCTCGCCGTCGAATCCGCGCACGGCGGCGGTCCTCGAGGGCGAGATCGACGCCCTCCTGGAGGAGACGCGACAGCGCGGCTATGCGGTGCGCGACGCGCTCTTCGGCGGCTCGTTCGAGGACATGGCGGGCTTCGACGACGGATTCGACGCCATCGCCGTGCCGATCCTCGCCGATGGCGGGGTGCGCGGGGCGATCAACCTGGTGTGGCCGCGGCGCTACGACCTGCGCGCGAAGGTGGTGGAGGCGCATCTGGCCGACCTGCAGGCCTGCGCCGCGGCGATCGCGGCCGCGCTCGCGTCGCCGCGCCAGCCCTGAGCACCGCCGCGCCGTCGCGGAGCCCTTCAGCGCGGGCGGGTGCGCTCCAGGTAGCGTTCCACGGCGTCGAGGTTGCGGCGCACGCGCGCATGGCCCGGCAGCAGGGCGTCGGCGGCGCGCAGCTCGCGCGCGGCCTCCTCCCAGCGCTGGCGCTGGCCGGCGAGCAGGCCGAGGGCGAGGTGGAGCTCGCCGGGACTGGTGGCGCGGGCGAGCCCGTCGCGCAGCACACGCTCGGCCTCGTCCTCGCGGCGGGTCTGCGCGAGCAGCGTGGCCAGGCCGAGGCGGGCGCTGTCGAGCGCGGGTTCGCGCTGCAGCGCGCGGCGCAGGCGCTGCTCCGCCACGAGCGCATCGCGTTGCGCGAGCGCCAGCCCGGCGAGGTTGAGCTGGGCGTTCGGCATGTCGGCCATCGCCTGCTGTGCCGCGACGAACTCGGCCAATGCGGCGCGCTGGCGGTCCTGCAGCTCGGGGGCGAGCGCGGTTGCGGGCAGGTCGGCGAGCGCGCGCGCGGCGGTGATGCGCACCGCGCGCACGGGGTCGGCGAGCAGGGGGGCGAGCTGCGCGAGGCGCTCCTCGGCGGGGCGCAGCGCGAAGGCGGCCGCGGCGCTGGTCCGCAGCGCGGGGTCGGGATCGCGCAGCGCGGCGGCGGGCACCGCACCGGCGTCGAGCTGGGCGAGCTGCTCGATCGCGCTCGCGCGCACGATCGCGGCCACGGCGGCGTCGCGGGCGAGCGCGGCCAGGCCCGCGGCCGCGCCGGGAGCGCCCGCGCGTGCGGCGGCGAGGATCTCGCCGTAGTGCGGCGGATGCGTGCGCTTGCCGTGGTGGCGCTCGATCGCCGCCGCGGCCCACTCCGCGCCGCGGTCGGCGTGGCAGCCGGTGCAGGCGTCGGGCGCGCCGGTGCGCGCGCCCAGGTCGGGGCGCGGCACCCGGATGGCGTGGTCGCGGCGCGGATGCACGACCATGTAGTTGCGGCTCGGCATGTGGCAGTCCACACACTGGCTGCCGGCGCCGCCGCCGCGGTGGAAGTGATGCGAGGGCGCGTCGTAGTCCTTCGCCTGCAGGCCGGGGAAGCGACCGCGGTCGGGCGCGGGATTGTGGCAGGCGGTGCACAGCGCGTTGCCTTCGGCGCGCAGGCGACCGCGGTGAGGGTCGTGGCAGTCGGTGCAGGCCACGCCCGCCTGGTACATGCGGCTCTGGCGGTAGGAGCCGTACTCGAAGACCTCGTCGAGCTGCTGGCCGTCGGCGTGGTAGAGGCCGGGGCGCAGGTTGTCGGGGATGAACTGGTCGAACAGGGGCGCGCCGGCCACGGCGTCCTCGACCAGCCGGGTGCGGCGCGCGTGGCAGGTGGCGCACTGGTCGACCTGGGCGTGCGCGCCGGCGAGCGCCCGGTTCGGGGTGGGCAGCGGCGCCTGGCCGCGCTCGCCCGCGGCGGCGCGCCTGCGTGCGCTCTCGGCGTGCGCGCGGCCGGCGCCGTGGCAGGCCTGGCAGCCCACGTTCGCCTCGGCCCAGGTGGTGGCGTAGCGGTCGTGCTCGTCGTCGTAGCCCTTGCGGTAGGCGGTGGTGTGGCACTCGCCGCACATCAGGTTCCAGTTCTGGTAGCGCCCGCTCCAGTGCAGGTTGTCGCCCGGGGCGACCGGGCCGTCGGCGTGCAGCGAGAACCAGGCCTTGCGCGTGGTATCCCAGGCGATCGTGAAGGCCTGCAGGCGTCCGCCCTGCTGCGGCAGCAGCACCTGCTGCAGCGGCCGGATGCCGAAGACGTGGCTGACCGCGAGCGCCTGCGTGCGGCCGTCGGGCCCTTGCGCGGCGACCATGAAGTCGCCGCCGCGGCGGTAGAAGCGCGCCGCCGCCGCACCCTCGCCGAAGTGGACTTCGCCGGAGCCGGCCTCGCCGAAGTCGCCGAGCACGGTCTGCGCCGTCGCCGGCTGCATCGCATGGCGGTGCTTCGATTCGGCCCAGGCGTCCGCCTGGTCGGGGTGGCAGGCGAGGCAGTCGCGGTCGGCGACGTGGTCGGGCCGCGCCCCCGCTTGCGGGGCGGCCGCGAACGCGGCCGGCGCCATCAGGATGCAGGCGAGGAGCAGGGCGGGCAGGCGCATGCGCTCAGGGCTTGGCCGTGCGCGGGACGAGGGTGGCCTCGTACTTCAGGTCCTCGTAGTACTTCGCGCCGTTGCTGTAGCCGGGGCGGTTGGCGAGGTTGGGGATCTCCAGCGTGCCGGTCTCGCGCACGTAGTCGCGCCAGGCCACCAGCATCTCGCCCAGCTTCTGCGGGTTGGCGGCGGCGAGGTTGCGGCTCTCGCTGCGGTCCTGCGCGACGTTGAAGAGCTCCCAGTCGCCGGTGCCCCAGGGCTGGTTCGCCGACACGATCTTCCAGTCGCCCTTGCGCAGCGCCTTGCGCCCGCCCAGCTCCCAGCCGATCGCCTTGTCCGCGCCATGCACGGCCTGCCCGCGCCCCTGCAGCAGCGGCAGCATCGAGGCGCCGCGCAGCGGCAGCACGGGCCTGCCCTGGTACTCGGTGCCGGGGTGCTTCGCGCCGGCGAGCTCGAACAGCGTGGGCGCGATGTCGGTCACGTGGGCCATCGCCGACTCGAGCTTGCCGCCCTTGACGCCCGGGCCCCAGGCGATCGCCGGCACGGCGATGCCGCCCTCGTACATGAAGGACTTGAACATGCGGAACGGCGTCGAACCCACCTGCGCCCAGCCCGGCCCGTACTCGGCGTAGGAGCCGGACTTGCCGATGTGCGCGATGCTGTTGTCCATGTCCTTGTGGATCCACTCGCGGGTGCGCGCCACGTCGTACACCGAGTTGCCGTCGGCGCCGTTGTCGGACAGGAAGAAGATGAAGGTGTTGTCGAGCTGCCCGGTCTTCTTCAGGTAGTCGAGCATGCGGCCGACGTTCTGGTCCATGTTGTCGACCATCGCGGCGTACACCGCCATGCGCCTGGCCTCGGATTCCTTCTCCGCCGCGCTCAGGCTGTCCCACTTCGGCCACAGCGGGTGGCCTTCGAACACCGGCGTGTCGGCGGCCACCAGGCCGAGCTTCTTCATGCGCTCGAGGCGCTCGCGGCGCAGCTTGTCGTAGCCGTCCTTGTAGCGCTGCTCGTACCTGGCGACGTCGGCGTCGTGCGCGTGCAGCGGCCAGTGCGGCGCGGTGAAGGCGAGGTAGGCGAAGAAGGGCTTGCCCGAACCCTTGCCGGCGTCGATGTACTCGATCAGCCGCGAGGTGAAGAAGTCGGACGAGAAGAAGTCCTTCGGCAGCGTCGTCTCCTTGCCGTTCTCGCGGTAGATGGCCTTCGGCGGCTTGGCCGGATCGGCGGCGACGATGCCCGCGCCGTCGCTCCAGTGGCTGGAGCCGCCATGCACCAGCGCATACGACTGGTCGAAGCCGCGCGCGGCCGGGCTGTACTGCTCGGGCACGCCGAGGTGCCACTTGCCGGTCATCAGCGTGCGATAGCCGGCGTCGCGCAGCACCTGCGCCATCGGCACCACGCGCTCGTTGAGGTAGCCCTCGTAGCCCGGCTTGCCGCGCTGCTCGGGCAGCATCAGCTCGGCCATGTCGCCGAAGCCGGCGAGGTGGTTGTCGGTGCCGGACATCAGCATCGCGCGCGTCGGCGAGCAGAACGGCGAGGCGTAGAACTGGGTCATCTTGACCCCGGTGTCGGCCAGGGTGTCGAGGTTGGGAGTGGCGATTTCGCTGCCGTAGCTGCCGAGGTCGGTGTAGCCGAGGTCGTCGGCCATGATCAGCAGGATGTTGGGGCGGTCGTGCTGGACCGGCGAGGCGGCGTGGCCGGCCTGGACGCCGATGGCGAGCGTTGCCACCGGGATCAGCAGGGTCGCGAGCGCTGCTTTCATTGTCTGTCTCCTGGAATAAGCCCGGCTTCTGGCCGGTTCCATGAATTTAATTCAATTCTCGAGAAAAGCTGCGCGATCTGAAAATGTTCCGCAGGGTGGAACGTCGGACCAAGACTGGACGGCAGTTCTGCCGCCCGCCGGATGTCCGGCCCGGTGTCCCGTGCGAGGCAGTCGAGCGTGGGCCGGCCAATCGTCCTGCCCATAATCGCAGGCGATCCCCGCCCGACGACCCCGACCCCATGACCAGCAAGCCCTCTCCACCCTCATCGGGTCGGTCGCCGACCTCTTGCGCGGCGACTTCAAGCAGTCCGAATACGGCCGCGTGATCCTGCCCTTCACCGTGCTGCGCCGGCTCGACTGCGTGCTGGCGCCGACCAAGGCCGCGGTGCTCGCCGAACACCGCGACAAGGAGCAGGCCGGGCTGCTCTTGCTCTAACTGGTGGTGGAAAAGTTCGCCCACATCGTGCTCGGCGAGCGCGGCAAGCAGAAGGGCAAGCCCCAGCCCGACAGCGCGCTGCGCGACACCGAGAACGTGCCGCTGTCCGAGGACGTGCAGGCCTGGTTCGAGCGCGAGGTGCTGTCCCACGCCCCCGACGCCTGGATCGACCACGACAAGACCCGGATCGGCTACGAGATCCCCTTCAACTGCCACTTCTACGTTTTCGAGCCGCCGCGGCCGCTGGCGGAGATCGACGCCGACCTGAAGCGCCCGATGGACCGGATCAAGCAGATGATCGAGGGGCTGGCGGGATGAGCGAACTCGTCATCCACCGCGGCGATGCCGGCACGGTCGAGGTCAGGCTGGAAGGCGATACCGTCTGGCTGCGCCAGGAGCAGTTGAGCCAGTTGTTCGGCCGGGACCGGACGGTGATCGGACGGCACCTGCGCAACGTCTTCGCGGAAGGCGAACTCGATTGAGTCAAGGCTCCGTTGCAGCGGGAGGGTGTCTCAGTCCGGCCGCTACGCGGCACTCCGCCCGACCTCACACATTCGGCCTGGATCCGTCACTGGCCACCCAATCCGAATAGCGGTCATCCGGGCGAGGCGGTATGCTACTGCCCTGTATGCCAGATCGGTCGCATAGCCCCGCAAAGCGGTCGGCTGCTGTTTTCCTACCTTGTTATTCTGTGTTCCGCGTAGTTTCTGCCTCTAAACAGTAACTTTTAGAACAAGTCACTAGGCATTCCGATCTTACGCGACAGAATTTTCGCCAGAAAACAAAGTTAGGCCTCACACATTTACACTATGTACCCTCGATTCGATTGGAAATTTTTCTTGACTCTTGCAATCACTATTGCAGGCGTTGCTATCCCAGTCTGGCTTTGGCAGATAGACCTGACGTCCAAAGCTCTCTCGCTGACTGTCAAGTCAACTGCAGAGCTTCAACCCAAAGGTATTGACTCACTGGATGGCATACAGCTATCGGTGGACGGGAAAGTCCTTGACGCTCCGTACGTGTCTGTTCTCGAACTCACAAACAGTGGATCAAAACCGATCCTTACTTCGGACTTTGAGGGGCCAATACGTATTTCTGCTGGAAGCCCCTCTAAGCTTGTCCTGAATCCGTGTTGTCTTCAGCGCGTACCCGCTCCGCGAGCCCCAGCGCATGATTTTTCTGCTGCCTGACTCCCAATCTCAGCTCACCGCAGCCCCGAGCACCGTCCTTTCACGGCCCGGAGGCCCGGCGAGCCGGGCTTACGGGGGGTGCGCTACGTCATTTTCCTGCTCCCACGCGGCCGTCGCCCTTTCGCCGCAGCGAAATGGCCTCGATTCGGAGAATCCGGCCGTCGGATTTGCATCACGGCGAAGCCACCGCGCACAGTCGCGCCTGCACCGTGGTGAACACCTTCACATGCGCGGCGACGCCGCGTCCGAAGTCCAGCACCAGGCGGCGGGCGTGTTCGACGAACTTCGCCGCACGGTACATCACCTCCTGCAGCACTGTCTTGATGCGTCGGCGCTTGGCCGGGTGACGGATCGGCGAGAGCTCGCCGGTCAGCCCGAGTTGGCCGATCAGGCGCAGGCAGTTGTAGGCGAACGCGGCCAGATGCATGACCGCGTCGTTGGTGTCGAACTTGCCCGAGGGCAGGCGCTCGAGGTCCAGGTCGGTCTTGATCTCGGAGTGGAACTGCTCGTGCGTGCCGTGGTGCTTGTAGAGCTCGATCACGTCGGCCATCGCCACTTCGAGGCTGGTCCACCAGCCTTCGATCTCGATCTCGGGGGTCAGCAGGTGCTGGCCCTTCTTGTCGATCGTGCGCTCGGTCACCCGCACCACCAGACGCAGCGTGCGCTTGGCCTTCTTCCAGGCACGGTCGATCTTCAGGTCCAGCAGCCCCACCCGCTTGCCCGCGCGCACTTCCTCGAAGACGCCGGCGGCCTCGGCCCGGTCCACCCAGGCGGTCTTGTCCTGACGGCGCGGATTCCACTTGGTGAGGTAGTCGAACGAACGCCCCAGCGCTGCCCAGCGATCGCGCTCGTCGGCCAGCGCGAACAGCAGCCGGGCGCTGTCGAAGCCGCTGTCGGCCCGCCACAGCAGCTTCGCATCGGCCGCGCACACCCGGCGCAGGCGCGGGAACGCGCGCTCGAAGAAATACTCGGTCTCCAGCGCCGAGTGGTGCGACCCCGCGCGCAGCTCCAGGCCGAGGTTCCAGCCCTCGTTGCCCAGGTACAGCGCGATCGGCGTGTAGCCATCGACGCCCTGGTAAGTGCGGCTGACCGCCTCCTTCTTGGTGTCGGAGTTGTCCATCACGAAGGTGTCCAGATCGGCGCAGACGTAGCCCTTGTGCGCCGTGATCGGCGCCTCGGTGCGCTCGAGCAGGCGCAGGCTCAGCTCGTCGGTCAGCTCGCGCAGCTCGGCCGCGCGGGCATCGAGCCGTTGGCGCATCCACACGCTGCCGGGCACCTTGGCGAGCCCGAGCGCTTCCTTGAAGAAGCGGTCGCCGCGAAACGGCTCGATCGCCTCGAAGTCGCTTTTGCCCAGGCTCAGCAGCCCCACCACCGACTTGACCAGGTCCGAGCTCCGCATACCCTGCGACACCGGCAGCCTCGGGTCGATCACCGCCTCGACCTGTGCCGCCTGGCAGCACTGCCCGATCAACGCCAGGCCCGAGTAGGACGTCAGATTGAGCTTGGCGGATTGCTTGACTTCGAAGCGCGGCATGGTCGGTTGGGTGAAAGGCTCGGATGCGTAATTATACAATTACATCAATGCGTTAGGCTGGATTTCCGGCTAAGCGAACACGGATTCAGGCTTGTAAAAGCACAAACGACGTCCTCCAGCCCGCCGTCCCTAGAGCCCAAGGTATCACTAATAGATGGGGTTGTATTCACTCAACCTCTACTTTTGAATCCCGGCGACACCATTCGTATTACGGCTGTTACTGCGGACGCGAAGCCAGCCTTCAACGCAAGAGCTCGGGTCGCAGGAGTTACAGAAATCAACATCTCTGATGTGCAAGCCGGCCGAGAAACGAAGAGGTATTGGCTAGGAAAAGTTACTTCGACGCTGCTTCTAACGCTATATCTTGTCAATATGACGGAGTTCGCCGTTGCAGGGCTGCGGCGCCGAATCTTCCTTCTCAGATCATTAGCAACAGGAGTTGCTTCAGGAATTGGCGGAGCTTTAATTGTATTGATCCAATCACCTGACATTCCAGCTGAAACGCCAAGCATACTCCCAATATTTGGCATCTCAGTTTTGCTGTCGCTGCCATTCCTGTTTCGGCGTATGCATAGCGACATGGCCTAGCTTCAATCACCAAGTGCAGCACCTAAAAAATGCAGGCCATATCAGCTAAGACGCCCTTCCACTGTACTCCCCAGCCTAGCTGAGGGTTCAGCGCGGCGGCCGACATAGGCTATGTTGAAGGCCATTTTCATGGCCCATGTCGGTGCCCTCCGCACTTCGTGCTCCGGCGCCGGTTAACCAAGGCGTTGAGCGACGGCTTTCCTCAAAGCTCAACCGCAGCAACGGGTCGGGTGGAGACAGTCACAGTCGACTCGCAGCGCCCCCACACAGATCGGGGGGATGGAAGTCTCAGTCCGGCCAGAAGCCGACGGTGAGCGTTGGTGCCCGTAAGCGGACATCCACAATCCGCATGCGGTATGCTTCTCGCGTTAGGCCTAATGAAGAAACGCCTTGGAGGAGTAGATATGCCGCTACCACTTATTCCGATAATCGCCGCGCTCGCTGCTGGCGGCACACTCGTCCCACATGCCGCTGGCGGCATGATCGTCACGTCGGCAACGGGGTATGTCGCTGGTACGTATCTAAGCACCGCAGCTATCGGAAGCATTCTTGCCGCTGGCTCTACCGCACTTGGAGCCGGTGCCTTATATCTTTCCGGCGTCGCGGGTAGCGTTATCGGTAGTGCGGGAATATTTGGGACAACTGTCGGGGCAACTGGAGTCACTGGTGCACTGATGTCCGCCGGTATCATTTCTTCCACCCCCATCTGGGTTCCCATCGCTGTCGGCGGTGCGGCAATTGGTGGGGCGGTGGGGCTTGGTTATGGTGGCTATCGGCTATTCAGGCTGAAGAAGAAGATCGCTAGCACTGCAAATAGTGATGAAGCCCAGTTCACAGAAACCGATGCGAAAATCGTTGAGCAGGTTATCAAACGTCTGAGTAACCAAGAGAAGCTGAACGATAAATCCTGAAGAGCGCTTGCAGCGGACCGTCGCAATGCTGCGCATTGCGCCGTCCGCTGAAGCCTGTACTTAGGCTTCCGTAGGAGTGCCGCCATCAACGAACTGCTTACTAAATCCGCAGCACTTGAACAGTCGTTGTCGGAGTTTCTTACTCTGCCACTGTATGACAACTCTGATCGACTGAGGGCAAGCAAAATCGTTTGCAGCATTGCGTTTGAGCATGCTGAAAGCGCGAAACTCTTGGTTGCAACTGGAAACTACACGTCCGCCGTTAGTCTAGTGCGCCTTCAATATGAAGCATTGGTACGTGCAATGTGGCTCTTGTACGCGGCATCAGACGATGCCGTGTCGAAGCTCATGAGCGAACTGTGCGCGGAGTCGGCTCAGAAGGCCAACTCCATTCCGATGCTCACGGAGATGTTGGAGAAGCTTCAAGGCAAGGCGCCCTCTGAGGCCCTCAAAATGCTGCGAGAATTCAAGGAGTATTCTTGGAAACCTCTAAGCTCCTTTGTTCACGGTGGAATTCATGCAATTTCACGGCACAGTAAGGGGTATCCAAAGCCTTTGCTTATCCAGTTGCTGAAAATATCCAATGGGGTATCTTCAATGGCTGGCATGTTGCTCGTTATCTTGAGTGGCGATGCTCGGCAGCAGGGCAAAATTCCAGCAATCCAGCGCGCGTTCTCAGAATGTTTGCCAGAGCCGAAAGTCTAGTCTTATCCATTTACCGTTGGAACACTACGTAAGTGGACAGCCCAATGGCGGTGCTGCGCACCGCCGTTGGATTCCCCCCGCGCCTTTGCCGCTACGGTTACCGGGTAGCTCTACGTTGAATTGCAGGTCTCCCCAAGGCTCCGTGACCGCATTGGGTCGACTGCAGTCATTCCAAATGGACAACGAAATTCTTGAATCTGCATACAGCGGAGACAACGACAATGACCTCGGTTGCCGTCGAATGCGCTGATGGCGTCGGCCATCTTGAGCTGAATCGCGCCGATGCGCTGAATGCGCTGGACCTGCAGTTCTGCAAGGAAATCGACGATGCGCTCCTGGCCTTGGATGCGCGCGAAGACGTGCGGGCGATCCTCATCTCCACGTCGCTGAAGCACTTCTGTGCCGGGGCGGACATCCGGGAGATGCTGGACATGAGCGCCGAACAGGCCAGGGCGACGGGGTTTGTTGGCTGCGTTTCCGCGCCACCCGTGCTCCGGAAGCCCTTGATCGTTGCCGTGAGGGGACTGGCGGCGGGTGGCGGGTGCGAGCTGGTGGAGATGTGCGACATCGTCGTCGCCGCCGCTTCGGCGCGCTTCTGCCACCCCGAGATCACGCTGGCCGCCATGCCGGGCGCGGGCGGTACGCAGCGGCTGGCGCGGGTCGTGGGCAAGCATGTCGCGATGGATCTGCTGCTCACCGGGCGCGCGCTGAGCGCGGACGAGGCGCTTGTCGCCGGCCTGGTGTCGCGCGTGGTTCCGGATGAGGCGCTCGAAGCCGCTGCCATGTCCGTCGCCCGGCTGGTGGCGTCGTACTCGAGCCCGGTCGCCTGCAGGATCAAGGCCGCGGTCAATGGGGCGCAGGTGGGGCTCGATGCCGGCCTTGCCCTGGAGCGCGAGCTGTTCCACGCGTGTTTCTCCGAGCATGACTTTCGCGAGGGGCTTGCTGCGTTCACGGAAAAGCGGAAGCCGAGATTCGAGCATCGTTGAGGGCTTGAATGCCGGCCGCCGCAGCCGGGTGACGTGGCGGAGGTGCGGCAGATCGATCATCGCAGCAAGAATCCACCGCCGGCGCCCCCCGCCCGCGCAGGTAAAATGCGCTTTTGCCCGCCCGCCCCCGATGCCCGCCTCCCCCCCGGCCCCGCGCCGCCCCGAACTGCTCGCCCCCGCCGGCACCCTCGACATGATGCGCACCGCCTTCGCCTATGGCGCGGACGCGGTCTACGCCGGCCAGCCGCGCTATTCGCTGCGCGTGCGCAACAACCACTTCGGCCAGCTCGACACGCTCGCCGCCGGCATGGCCGAGGCCCGCGCCGCCGGCAAGCTGTTCTATCTCGTCGCCAACATCTATCCGCACAACGCCAAGCTGCGCACCTTCGAGGACGACATGGCGCCGGTGATCGCGCTGCAGCCCGACGCGCTGATCATGGCCGACCCCGGGCTGATCCTGATGGTGCGCGAGCGCTGGCCCGAGGTGCCGATCCACCTCTCGGTGCAGGCCAACACCACCAACTACGCCTCGGTGCGCTTCTGGCAGTCGGTGGGGGTGAAGCGCGTGATCCTGTCGCGCGAGCTGTCGCTGGACGAGGTCGCCGAGATCCGCGACGCCTGCCCGGACATGGAGCTGGAAGTCTTCGTGCACGGTGCGCTGTGCATCGCCTACTCCGGGCGCTGCCTGCTGTCGGGCTACTTCAACCACCGCGACCCCAACCAGGGCAGCTGCACCAACTCCTGCCGCTGGGACTACAAGCTGCACGAGGCCGCCGAGGACGCCGCCGGCGACATCCAGGCCTGCGGCGCCACGCCGATCGGCAACCCCAAGGACGCCGGCGCGGTCGGCACCGCCACCCGCAGCGCGCTCGACACCGCGCAGGGGCTGGCGCTCGGCGGCGGTCCGCGCCACCTCGGCGGCAGCAAGGTGTGGCTGCTGGAGGAGGGCACCCGCCCGGGCGAGCGGATGCCGATCGAGGAAGACGAGCACGGCACCTACATCCTCAACTCGAAGGATCTGCGCGCGATCGAGCACGTGCAGCGCCTGGTCGAGATCGGCGTCGATTCGCTCAAGATCGAGGGCCGCACCAAGAGCCCCTACTACGTCGCCCGCGCCGCCCAGGGCTACCGGCGCGCGATCGACGATGCGGTGGCCGGGCGGCCCTTCGATGTACGCCTGCTCGGCGAACTCGAGGGCCTGGCCAGCCGCGGCTACACCGACGGCTTCTATCAGCGCCACTCCACCCCCGAGCAGCAGAACTACCTGCGCGGCCACTCCGAATCCGGGCGCAGCCTGCTGGTGGGCGAGATGGTCGGCTGGGACGCCGCGCGCGGCCTGGCCGAGGTCGAGGTCAAGAACGGCTTCGGCGTCGGCGACCGGCTGGAGTTCGTACAGCCGGGCGGCAACACCGAGGCGGTGCTGGAGCGGCTGTTCGGCGCCGATGGCGAGGCGATCCAGCGCGTGCCGGGCAGCGGCCGGCGCGTCTGGCTGGCGCTGCCGGCGGATGCGGACCCGGCGCGACCCTGCTTCATCGCGCGCTTTCTGTGAAGTGCGACCACCGCCGGCCGGGCGCGGTCGTGTGTCGCCATCAAGGCGGGCTTCAACGTGGACGCGCGGTGTTCAGGAATCCTTTAACCTGAGCCCCGCCGCGGACGACGTGCCCGCATCCCCGCTTCCCCAGCCGTACATCGAAACTCACCCCCTCCCCATGATCCTGAACATCGACCTCGTTTCCGACTTCGTCTGCCCGTGGTGCTTCCTCGGCGCCGTCCGTCTCGACCGCGCGCTCGCCGAGCTGCGCGCGACGCGCCCCGACATCGAGCCGCGCATCAACTGGCTGCCCTTCTTCCTCAACCCGGACACTCCGCCCGCGGGCGAGCCCTACCGCGCCTTCCTGGAGGGCAAGTTCGGCGGCCCGGTGAAGGCCGAGGCGGTGCTGGACCAGGTGCGCGAGGCCGCCGCCGGCGACGGGCTGCAGTACGCCTTCGAGCGCATCGCCACGCGCCCGAACACGCTCGCCGCGCACCGCCTGCTCTACCGTGCCCAGGCCCACGGCCACAAGCCGGAGCGCGTGTGCGCGCTCGCCCACGCGCTGTTCGCCGCGCACTTCCAGGAGGGGCGTGACATCGGCGACCTCGACACCCTGGCCGATCTCGCCGCCGCCTGCGGCGACCGCCGCGAACTGGTGCGCGAGTGGCTGGAGCGCGGCACCGATGCCGACAAGGTGCAGCGCATGGCCGCCGGACTGCGTCGCCAGGGCATCGAGGGCGTGCCCTTCTTCATCCTCGACCGCCGCCTCAGCCTGTCGGGCGCACAGTCTGCCGCGGTGATCGGCGCCGCGCTGCTGCAGGCGCTGGAAACCGGCAAACCGTCCTGAGGGCGGGAACGCCCGCCGCCACCGGCGCGTCTTAGCAGGGACACCCTCACCGGACCCGATCGCGATGAACGCAAGCCACGAAACCCGCCACATGCTCGACGCCGCCGACCTGCGCGCGCTCGCCGAGGCGCGCGTGCTGCTCGAGCGGCCCAGCCTGGCCGCGCGCCTGAGCAGCTTCGTCGGCAGCCCGCTGGAGAAGGGCATGGCGCGCCTGCCGGCGAGCTGGCGCGAGCGCATCGGCGGGCTCGCCCACGACGCGCTGATGAAGGCGATGGACACCGCGGCGAAGACCCTGCAGCCCGCCGCCCAGCCAGCCTCTCCGCGCCTGCACAAGCTGCTCGGCTCGGTGAGCGGCGCGGGCGGCGGCGCCTTCGGGGTCGCCGGGCTGACGGTGGAGATCCCGCTGTCGACCGTGCTGATCATGCGCTCCATCCTCGACATCGCGCGCGGCGAGGGCGAGGACATCGGCAGCGCGCAGGCGAGGCTGGCCGCGCTCGAGGTGTTCGCCCTCGGCGGCAACGCGAGCAACGACGACGCGGCCGAGGCGGGTTACTACGCCGTGCGCGCGGCCCTCGCCACCACGGTGTCGGAGGCCGCGCGCCACTTCGCGCAGAAGGGGCTGTCGAGCGAGGGCGCGCCGGCGCTTGCACGGCTGATCACGATGGTGGCGGCGCGCTACAAGGTGCAGCTCACCCAGAAGGCCGCCGGCATGCTCGTGCCCGGCATCGGCGCCGCCGCGGGGGCGACGATCAACCTGATGTTCATGGACCACTTCCAGGCCGTCAGCCGCGGCCACTTCACCGTGCGGCGGCTGGAACGCCGCTACGGCGAGGAGGCGGTGCGCGCGGCGTGGCAGGCGGTCGGACGCCCCCACCCCGGAAACCGTAGCGGTTTCCCGTAGGAGCGACGCAAGTCGCGATTCGGCCGTACGAGGGCCGCGGCACGTGGATTGCCGCCGATCGCGACTGGCGTCGCTCCTACGAGAACCGCAGCGCCGCGCTCCGGGACGACCGCCGCCGGTGCAGCCCCGGTAGGAGCGACGCAAGTCGCGATTTGGCCGTGCGAGGACCGTGGCGCGTGGATTGCCGCCGATCGCGACTGGCGTCGCTCCTACAAAAGAACCGCAGCGCCGCGCTCCGGACAACCGCCCCCGGTGCAGTCCCGGTAGGAGCGACGCAAGTCGCGATTCGGCCGTACGAGGACCGCGGCGCGTGGATTGCGGCCGATCGCGACTGGCGTCGCTCCTACGAGAACCGCAGCGCCGAGCTCCGGGACAACCGCCGCCGGCGCAGCCCCGGTAGGAGCGACGCAAGTCGCGATTCGGGCGTGCGAGGACCGCGGCGCGTGGATTGTTGCGGCCGATTGCGACTGGCGTCGCTCCTACGAGAACCGCAGCACCGCGCTCCGGGACAACCGCCCCCGGCGCAGCCCCTGTAGGAGCGACGCAAGTCGCGATTTGGCCGTACGAGGACCGCGGCGCTCAGCCCGCCGGCGGGTAGGCTTTGACGAACTCTTCCCAGGGCAAGGGCGGGCTGAAGTGGAAGCCTTGCGCCAGGTCGCAGCCCTGGCGGCGCAGCACGTCGAGGTGGGCGGCGGTCTCGACGCCCTCGGCGACCACGCGCAGGCCCAGGCTGTGGCCGAGCGAGACGATCGCCGAAACCAGCGCCGCGTCGCGCGTGTTGCGGTCGATGCCGCGCACGAACAGGCGGTCGATCTTGAGTTCGTCGATCGGGAAGCGCTTGAGATAGGCGAGCGACGAATACCCCGTGCCGAAATCGTCGATCGCCAGGCACACGCCGAGCGCGCGCAGATGGTCGAGGCGCGCGAGCGCGCGGTCGGTGTCGTCCATCAGCATGCTTTCGGTGAGCTCCAGCGTCAGGTCGCCCGGCGTCATGCCGGTCTCGGCGAGCACGCTGCCGACCATCGCGGCGAAGCCTTCCTCGCGGAACTGGCGCGCCGAGATGTTCACCATCATGTGCAGCGGTGCGCCGCCCGCCTCGCACCAGCGCCGGTGATGCTCGCAGGCGCTGCGCAGCACCCATTCGCCGATCGGCACGATCAGGCCGGTGTCTTCGGCGAGCGGGATGAAGTCGGCCGGCGACACCAGGCCGAGGTCGGGGTGGCGCCAGCGCAGCAAGGCCTCGACCGCGACCAGTTCGCCTCCCTCGGCCTTCATCACCGGCTGGAAGTAGAGCTGCAGCTCGTCGCGCGGCAGGGCTCGGTGCAGCGCGGTCTCGAGCGCGAGGCGCTCGAGCGAGCGCGCGTTCATCGCCGGCTCGAAGAGCTGGAAGCTGTTGCGCCCCTCGTCCTTGGCGCGGTACATCGCCACGTCCGCGTGCTTGACCAGGGTGTCGGCGTCGCGCGAGTCGTCCGGGTACACGGCGACGCCCACGCTGGTCGTCACCACCAGCTCGCGGCCCTCGACATTCACCGGGCGGCGCAGCTCCGCGACCATCCTGCGCGCCATCGTCGCCGCCTCGTCGGGGCCGGACAGGTTGTTGAGCACGACGAGGAACTCGTCGCCACCCATGCGGGCGACGGTGTCGTCGTCGCGCAGGCTGGCGCGCAGGCGGGCGGCGATCTCGACCAGCAGCTTGTCGCCCACCGCGTGGCCGAGGCTGTCGTTGATGCGCTTGAAGCGGTCGAGGTCGACGAACATCACCGCCAGCCGGCAGCGCAGGCGTGCGGCGTGGGCGAGCTCGACCTGCAGGCGGTCGTCGAGCAGGCGGCGGTTGGGCAGGCCGGTGAGCGGGTCGTAATAGGCGAGGTCGCGGATGCGCGCCTCGGTCTCCTTGAGCCGGCTGATGTCGGTGAACAGCGCCGCGTAATGGGTGAGCACGCCCTCGCGGTCGCGGATCGCGGTGATGTGCAGCAGCTGCGGATACACCTCGCCGGTCTTGCGCCGGTTCCACACCTCGCCTTGCCACTGGCCGTCGCCCAGCAGGCCGTCCCACATGCGGGCGTAGAAGGCGGGGCTCTGGCGGCCGGAGTTGAGTACCGAGGGATTGAGCCCGACGACCTCTTCCGGCGCATATCCGGTCATGCGCGTGAAGGCGGGGTTCACCGAGAGGATGCGCGCGTGCGCGTCGGTGACCATCACCCCTTCGAGCGAGCTCTCGATCACCTTCTCGGCCAGGTAGAGGTCGCGCTGCGAGGCGCTCAGCGCGAGGTCGCGCGCGCGCAGGGCGTCGTGCAGCTCATGCACGTACGCCAGCTCCATGCCGCTGAGGATGTCCTTGAAGCTGACCAGGTCGACCAGTTCGCCTTCGCCGTCGAGCACGCCGATGTGGCGGATGTGGCGCTCGGCGAGCAGCATGCGCACGCGGTACAGGCTGTCGTCGGCGCGGCAGGTGACGAGCGGCCGGCTGGCGAGCTCGCCGAGCGCGCGGTCGGCCGTGCGCTGCGCCACCAGCCGGGTGACGTCGCGCTCGGTGAGGATGCCGTAGCGCCCCGCGGGCGCGGAGGCGTCCGCCGCGCCGTAATCCACCACGACCGCGTCCACCCCGCCCTCGCGCATGCGCCGCGTCGCCTCGCCCAGCCCCGCCGCCGCGGGCAGCGCGTGCAGGCCGCCCTTGACCAGCGCATCCACCCGACGCAGCTTGAGGTAGTGCTCGATGCCCTGGTTCAGCACCACGTCGGTCTGCGACACGATGCCCACGCGCCGGCCGGTCTCGTCCTCGACCACGTAGTGGCGCACATGCTCCTCGCGGAAGCGCACGGTCAGCTCGTGCAGCGGCGTCGCCGTCGACACCACGCGCACCGGCGAGCTCATCACGGCGCGTACCGGCAGGGCGAAGGTCGTGGGGTCGTCGAAATCCACCCGCAACGCGTCGCGCTCGGTCCAGATGCCCACCACACGGTCGTCCTCGACCACCAGGATCGAGCTCACCCGGCGCTCGCTCATGCGCCGCGCGGCCTCGTGCAGGGGCTCGTCCGGGGCGCACTCGAGCAGGTTGCGGCCGATGATCTCGCCGACGCGGGTCTCGTCGTTGCCGGGCATGGAGAAGGCCTCCTCGCTCAGGAGGCGGTCGGATTCAGGACGGTTCATGGGGGACTCGGCACAGGCTTTAGATTCTGTATAACGGCTCCAGCCGACTGAAACCTGAGGCGGCTGCGCACATTGTCGCACCCGTGGCCCGGCAGGCGGACCCCGGCTAACCCGCAGGGAGGCCTTCACCCTGCGGTAACACGCCCGGCGCATGCTGGCCGAATGATCCGCGTGCTGATGGTCTCCGACGTCTTCTTTCCGCGTGTGAACGGCGTGTCCACGTCGATCGCGACCTTTCGTCGCGCGCTTGCCGCGCAGGGCGTCGAGGTGCGCCTGATCGCGCCGCGCTACGCCGGCGAGGCCGAGGAGCCCGGCATCGTGCGCGTCGCCGGGCGCCGCCTGCCGCTCGACCCCGAGGACCGCCTGGTCGATGCGCGCGCGATGCATGCCGCCGCCCTGCGCGAGGCCGCCGTCTGCGACCTGGTGCACATCCAGACCCCCTTCCTCGCCCATCGTGCCGGACTGCGCGCCGCGCGCGCCCGGGGCAGGCCGGTGCTGCTGACCTATCACACCTTCTTCGAGGAATACCTCCACCACTACCTGCCCTTCCTGCCCGCGGGCGTGCTGCGCGGGCTGGCGCGGCGGGTGTCGCGCACGCAGTGCAATGCGGTGGATGCGGTGGTGGTGCCCTCGACCGCGATGCACGAGCGCCTCGCCGGCTACGGCGTGCGCAGCCCGATGGAGGTCCTGCCCACCGGCATCCCGCTGCAGGACTTCGCCGCCGGCGACGGTCCGCATTTCCGCCGCCTCTACGACATCCCGGAAGATGCGCCGATGGCGCTCTACATCGGCCGCGTCGCGCACGAGAAGAACATCGGCTTCCTGCTCGAGGTCGCCACCCGGCTGAAGGCGCGTCGCCCCGACTTCGTCCTCGTGGTCGCCGGCGAGGGGCCGGCGAACGCCCGCCTGCAGCGCCAGGCGCTCGCCGCCGGGTTGGGCAGCACCGTGCGCTTCGTCGGTTATCTCGAGCGCCGTCGCCGCCTGCCCGACTGCTACGCCGCCGCCGACGTGTTCGTGTTCGCCTCGCGCACCGAGACGCAGGGCCTGGTGCTGCTCGAGGCGATGGCCGCCGGGCTGCCGGTGGTCGCGCTGTCCGCGATGGGCACCACCGACATCCTGCGCTCCGAGCGCGGCGCACGCATCGCGCCCGACCATCCCGACGGCTTCGCCGCCGTGGTCGACGTCGTGCTCGCCGACCCCCGCCTGCGTCGGCGCCTCGCCGCCGAGGCGCGCGGCTACGCCGCGGAGTGGGCTGACGGCGTGATGGCCGGGCGGCTCGCCGCGCTCTACCGCAGGCTGCTCGCCGCGCCGCAGTCTGTGCCGCCGGTGCACGCGTCGCAGGTCGTCTCCACCCGCTGAGACGCTGGGCAGGCGGCCCGGGCTTGCGCGCGTCCGTGCCTGCGCACAAGATGCGCCGATCGGACACGGAGCTGCCCATGAACACCACCACGCTCACGATCACCGGCATGCGCGACGAGGAGTGCCTGCGCCTGGTGACCAATGCCATCCAGGACCTGCCCGGCATCGGCTGGCTGGAGATCTCGCTCGCGACCGGCGCGGCCACCATCGAGCACGGCGCCTTCGTCGCCGAGGCCGACATCCATCAGGCCATCGAGGACGCCGGCTTCGGCGTGCGCTGAACACGGCGGGCACGGGAACCCGCGCGCCCGCGCACGCTCGAAGAGCGACCCCATCCGCCGGTTCGCCCCCTCTTGACGCCCACCCTCCGCAGCTTTCCCGGCGGCCTCGCCTTTGTCGACATCGAGACCACCGGCGGCCCCGCCCAACGCGAATCCATCACCGAGATCGGCATCGTCCAGGTGGATGAGGACGGCGTGCGCGAGTGGTCGACGCTGGTGCGTCCCGCGTCGCGCATCCCAGAGACCATCCAGCGCCTCACCGGCATCGACGACGACATGGTCGCCGACGCACCGCGCTTCGAGGACATCGCCGACGAGGTCTTCGACCGCCTCGACGGCCGCCTCTTCGTCGCCCACAACGCACGCTTCGACCACGGCCACCTGCGCGCCGCCTTCCGCCGCGCCGGGTTCGACATGCGGCCGCAGGTGCTGTGCACCGTCAAGCTGTCGCGCCGGCTGTTCCCCGACCACCGCCGCCACGGTCTCGACCACCTCATCGAGCGCCACGGCCTGGCGGTGGCCGACCGCCACCGTGCGCTCGGCGACGCCCGGCTGCTGTGGCAGTTCTGGCAGAAGATCCACGAACGCTTTCCGCCCGGTCACATCGATGCCGCGGTGCGCGAACTCATCGGCCACCCCAGCCTGCCCCCCCACCTCGACCCCGAGCAGATCGCCGACCTGCCCGACACGCCGGGGGTGTATCTGTTCTACGGCGAGCGCGGGGGCGAGAGCAGCCAGCCTGGGGGCAACGATGAAGCCGACGTCGAAGCCGAGGCCGATCCGCTCGGACCCGGCAGGGCGCGCACCGGCGCGCGCGACCGCAAGCGCCACGCGCCGCTGCAGGACTTGCCGCTCTACATCGGCAAGAGCACGCGCCTGCGCACCCGCGTGCTGTCGCACTTCGCCGCCGACCACAGCAGCGACCGCGAGCTCAGCCTCAGCCAGCAGGTGCGCCGCATCGAATGGATCGCGACCGCCGGCGAGGTCGGCGCGCTGCTGAAGGAAGCCGAACTGGTCAAGCGCCTGCAGCCCACCCACAACCGCCAGCTGCGCCGCAACCGCGAGCTGTGCACCTGGCGGCTCGCCACCGACATCGTCGGCGACTGGCGGCTGGAGCTGGTGCATGCGGCCGACCTCGACTTCGGCCGCCGCGACGACCTCTACGGTTTCTTCCGCACCCGCCGCGAGGCCACCAACCGGTTGCGCGCGCTCGCCCGCGACCACGCCCTGTGCCCGCCGCTGCTCGGCCTGGAGAAACCCCCGCAAGGTGCGCGCTGCTTCGACTTCCAGTTGAAGCGCTGCCGTGGCGCCTGCCACGGCGGCGAATCCCCCCAGGCCCACGCCCTGCGCCTGATCGAGGCCCTGCACGCGCTGAAGGTCGAGCACTGGACCTGGCCCGGCCCGGTCGGCCTGCGCGAGGGCGAGGCCATCCACGTCGTCGACGGCTGGCGCTGGCTCGGCACCGCCACCGACGAAGCCATGCTCGCCGACCTGCTGGAGGCCGGCCGCCCGGCCTTCGACCACGACATCTACAAGATCCTGGTCAAGGCGGTGAGGCGGCTGCCGGTGGTGAAGCTCTAAGGCGCAGCCACGCCCCCCGGGGGGCGGGGCACGAGTCGGGCGCCGCCGGCGCAGCATCCGGGATGCAAGGCGGATTCTGCAGGAGCGACGCAAGTCGCGATGGCAACGTCTGATCACCCGCCGAGGCTCGTCGCAGCCGGGTGGCCGTCATCGCGACTCGCGTCGCTCCCACGGAAAACCGGCGCAGCCGGCGACGAGTGCGGTTTCGGAGACGCCAGCCAGCCCGTTCCCGCGGCCGCAATCCGGCCGCGCCGGAGGTGGATGCCTCGCCGCGCGTACCGCCGGGCGCCGAACCGCGCAAGCGCTGCCCGAGTCTGCGACAATCCCTGTCGGTGCGCCTGGTTCGAGGCGCCGCCCCCCCCCACAGCCCCAGTGGACCACGATGGACCCGACCACCCCCTACGACATGATCGGCGGCGAACCCGTACTCGCCCGCCTGTGCGACCGCTTCTACGGCCTCATGGCCGAAACCCCGCAGTTCGCCGAGCTGCGCGCGCTGCACCCCGAAGACCTGCAGGGTTCCCGGGACAAGCTCTTCATGTTCCTCTCCGGCTGGCTGGGCGGGCCGGACCTATTCGTGCAGCAGTTCGGCCACCCGCGGCTGCGCGCCCGCCACATGCCGTTCGCGATCGGCACCCGCGAGCGCGACCAGTGGGTCGCCTGCATGCTGCTGGCGATGGAGGAGGCGGGAATCGCCGAGCCGATGCGCGAGCGCCTGCTGCAGAGCTTCTTCAAGACCGCCGACTTCATGCGCAACCAGCCGGGCTGAAGCCGCCCGCGGCCGCCCGGCGCGCCCGGCCGCTCCCGGTCCTGGCGCGCCGACGATCACCGCCGCCCACCCGTACCTTATCCGGAGCCGAATTGACCACGCCCCACCCCTCCCACTCCGACGCCGTCCGGGGTCTGCTCGCCGCACTCGCCGTGGTGGTGTTCTGGTCCGGCTTCAACCTCGTGTCGCGCTTCGGCGCCACCACCAGCTTCAGCCCCTTCGACATCGCCGCGATGCGCTACGGCGTCTCCGGCACGATCGCGCTGCCCTTCTTCCTGCGCTTCGTGCCGATGCGCGACTGGCCGCGCCATGCCGTGCTCGCCTGCGTCGGCGGGCTGGCCTACGGGCTGTGCGTGTATTGGGGCTTCGCCTTCGCGCCGAGCGCGCACGCGGGGGTTTTCGTGAACGGCGGCATCCCGTTCTGGACCATCGTGATCATGGCGGTGACGAGCGGCTTCCGCATCGCCCGCCCGACCGTGGTCGCCCTGCTGCTCTCGACCGCCGGCCTGCTGCTGATCGGCTTCGAGAGCCTGCTCGCCCCGGCGCAGGGGAGCGCCTGGATCGGCGACCTGCTCTTCCTCGCCGCCGCACTGGCGTGGGCGATCTTCGGCCTGCTGATGCGGCGCTGGCAGGTCAAGCCGCAGTTCGGCATCCTCGGCATCGCGAGCTTCTCGGCGCTGGTCTTCATGCCGATCTACCTGCTCTGGCTGCCCTCCGGCATCGGCGCCGCGAGCTGGGGCGAGATCGCGCTGCAGTGCGTGTACCAGGGCGTGATCGCCTCCATGCTCGCCGCCGGCTTCTACAGCTACGCGGTGCAGAAGGTCGGCGCCGGCGAAGCCTCGATGATGCTGGCGCTGGTGCCCGCGTTTACCGCGATCGGCGCCTATCTGATCCTGGATGAGGCCCTCGGCACGACCACCATCGTCGGCATCGTGGTGGTGTCGGCCGGGGCCCTGCTCGGCGCGCTGCCGCCAGCGGCGCTGGCCCGCGTGCGCGGCTCGGGCTCGGCCCACAGCGCGCGATAGGCGCCGTCCGCGTCGTACATCGCCGCCTGCCGGTCCGGATCGAAGCGCCGCCCGCCACGCGGATCGGTGCCGCGGCCGGCGATGTAGAGCCAGTTGCCCTGGTTGCTATACACGTCGTAATCGACCAGCTGCGCCTCGAACCACGCCGCGCCGGCACGCCAGTCACAGCCGAGGTCGTGGATCAGGTAGCTGGCGACGATCTGGCGCATGCGGTTCGACAGCCAGCCGGTGGCCGCGAGCTCGCGCATGCCGGCGTCGATGAAGGGATGGCCGGTGCCGCCCACGCGCCAGGCCGCGAACGCAACGGCGTCGTGCGCGGGCTGCGCTGCGCCTTCGTTCAGCCCGCGCGCCCGGTACAGACGGCGGCCGTGCTGCAGATGCAGGAGGCGGAAGTAGTCGCGCCACAGCAGCTCGAACCACAGCCAGTAGCTTCCGTCGCTCGGCCCCTGCTCGATCTCGTGGCGGCGCAGCGCGGCCAAGGCCACCCGCGCCGACAAGGCGCCCTGCGCCAGCCAGGGCGAGAACTTGCTGGAGAAGTCGACGCCGCTCAGCCCGTTGCGCGTCGCCTTGTAGTGCCGCGGCCGATCGCCGGCGAAATAGCGTGCCAGATGCGCGAGCGCCGCACGCTCGCCCCCGGCGAATGCCGGCTGCCACCACGGAAACGAGGCCTGTTCGCCGATTTCCACGGTGAGCGCATCGGCGGCCCCGCAGGAGCCCCCGTAGGAGCGACGCAAGTCGCGATTCCCCGGTTCCGCACGCTCCACTCCCGGCGAGCGCCCGGCGCGGAGATCGCGACTTGCGTCGCTCCTGCGGGGCCGTCGATCGAGCGGTGGCCACGGCGGCAGGGTCCGCGGCGCCGGCAGGGGCGCGGGCGGCTGCAGGCCGGCGGACTCCACTGCCTGGCGAAAGGCGGTGAACACCTTGGGCAGGCGCGCCGCCGCGAAAGGCAGCGCCGCGGGGTCGAGCAGGGTGGACTGCCATATCGCCTTCACCTTCAGCCCGGCGGCGCGTAGCGCGGCGAGTTCGTCCTCCTCCTCGGGTGCCGCGATCGCCTCGCACACCACCACGGCCGCCCCCACGGCTTCCGCGAGCGCCGGCAGCACCGCGCGCGGCGCGCCGTTCAGCTGCAGCAGCGCGCTGCCGCGCGCCCGCAGGGCCGCATCCAGGTCGCCCAGCGCCGCCTCCAGGAAGGCGCGCCGATGCGGCCCGCGGCGCACGAAGCCCCAGCGCGTCGGTGCATCGGCGGAGGGGTCGTGGCAATAAACCGGAAGCAGGCGCCCGGCGGACGCACAGGCCTCCACCAGCGCGAGGTTGTCACCCACGCGCAGATCGTTGCGAAACCAGAAGATCACCACGTCCGAAAGCATCGACACCCACCCGCAAAGCCCTCGAGGCCCGCCTGTTCTCAGCGGCCTGCCGCAAAAAGTCGTCGTTCAGCGCCCCGGCTTGCCATGCTCCCGCCGGCAGCGCTCCGAGCAAAAGCGCACCTCGTCCCACACGCGCTCCCACTTCTTCCGCCACGCGAACGGCCGCCCACACCCCGCGCATGGCTTCGTCGGCAGATCCCCCTTGCGCCGCATCCGCATCGCCTTGCCCCCTCAAAACCCCAGGTCCAGCTGTCCCGACGCCGACCCCGCCGCCGTCTTGCGCCGCCCCTGCGGCGGCTTGCGCGAGCCGTGGCGCTCGACGATGGCCGCCTTCGCCGCGCGCACCTCGGGCTGGGCGCGCAGTGCGTGGATGCGCGTCTTGGCGGCGCGCGTGGCGGTCTCCAGATCGACCACCGGCAACGCGATGTCCTCGCCGACGCGCGCGCCGCAGCGCGCCTGTACCGACTCCGGCATGCGCCAGGGCTCGAACAGCCAGGTGTCCGGCACCCGCCGCAGTGCCGGCAGCCAGCGCCGCACGAACACGCCCTGCGGGTCGTGGTCGCGCGCCTGCTTGATCGGGTTGTACACCCGGGTGGTGTTGATGCCGGTGGTGCCGGACTGCATCTGCAGCTGGCTCCAGTGGATGCCGGGCTCGTAGTCGAGGAAGGCGCGCGCCAGCCACAGGCCGACCTCGCGCCAGTGCAGCCAGAGCGGGTAGGCCGCCACCGACACCAGCATCGCGCGCATGCGGAAGTTGAGCCAGCCGGTCGCGCGCAGCATCGCCACGCAGGCGTCGACCAGTGGCCAGCCGGTGCGCCCGCCCACCAGCGCGTCGAAATGCGCCCGGTTCCATTCCGGCTCGCGCAGGCCGTCGTAGCCGCGGTGCAGGTTGCGAAACTCCAGCGTCGGCTCGCTCTCCAGCTTCTGGATGAAGTGGCAGTGCCAGTACAGGCGGCTGAGGAAGGCCGCCAGGCCGGCGCGGCGGCGGTCGCCCTCGGGCAGCGCGGCGACGCGCGCGCGGGTGGCCTGCACCAGTTCGCGCAGGCTCAGGCAGCCCCAGGCCAGGTAGGGCGACAGCCGCGAGCACGCGGTGGGTGCCTTCAGCGGCGAGGAGATGCCGCCGCGGTATTGCCCGCTGCGCGCGTCGAGGAAGTCGTGCAGCACCTCCAGCGCCGCGTGCCGCCCGCCACGCTGGCGCCGGGGCGGCTCGAAGGCGTCGAGCCCGAGGGCCACGGCCGTCGGCGCACGCACGGCGGCGATCGCGCCGCGATCCGGCCAGGTCGCGCCGGCGCCCGGCTGCAGGGCAGCGGGTAACGCAACGAAGCGCAGCCGCGAGGGCTCGGGCAGCTCGACCTGCGGCGCGGCGACCTGCGCCTCCCACGCTGCCTGCCAGCGGTCGCGGTCGTCGAGCCGGCGCACCACGCCGAACTGCGCCGGCTCGTGCCAGCGCACGCCGCGCGCCCGGCACCAGCGCGCCACTGCGCGGTCGCGCGCGTAGCTCGCGGCGTTGCCGGTCTCCTCGTGCGAATGCAGGGTGTCGAAGGGCGCTGCGGCGTGCAGGCGATCGAGCACCGCGACGGCCTCGCCCACCAGCAGGTGCAGGCGACCGCCGACGCGGGCCAGCCCGGCGTGCAGCTCGCGTGCGCTTTCGAGCATGAACTCGTAGTGCTGGCGCGCGGCGTCGGGCTGCGCCCACAGCGACGGCTCGACGATCAGCACGCACAGCACCGGCCCGCGCCGCGCGGCCGTGGCCAAGGCGGCGTGATCGGCGAGGCGCAGGTCGCGCTTGAACCAGACCAGGCCGTAGCTCACGGCGTGCTCCTGCGCGTGCGTGCGCGAGCGGGACGCGTCGCGGGCGCGGTCATGCTCGACCCCGGCAGCGCATTCATGCGCGCACGCTCAGCCCGCCGCGAGGCCGTCGAGCACCCGGCGCGCGAGCGCGCGCCCGCTCAGCCAGGCGCCCTCCACGCGGCCGCCGTTGGCCCAGTCGCCGCACAGGCCCAAGGCCTGCGCGGCATCCCAGGCGCAGCCGCCGTCGAGCGCGGATTCGGTGATCGCGTAGCGCCAGCGGTGCGCCGCCCATCCCAGCGGCATGCGCCCGCCGAGTTCCTCGAAGGCGCCGACCAGCGCCACGGCGACGCGCTCGGGCGCATCCTCGATGTGCGCCTCGCTCCACTCCGCGCTCGCGTGCAGCGACCAGGTCTCCAGCCCGTCCCGCCCCGGCTTGGAGCGGTCGCGCGCGACCCAGCGCAGCGGCCCGCGATTGACGAAGGCGGCGTCGAAATCCACCGCCAGGGGGGCATCGAAGCGCGCCATCAGCGCCCAGCAGGCCTGCATCCGCGCCGCCTGCGCCGTCGCGGCGAGAGCCGGCGACAAGGGCAGCAGCAGCGGCACCGCCTGCGGCGAGGGCACCGCGAGCAGCACGCCGTCGAAGGCCTCGGGCAGCATCCCGCGCTCGGCGGTGGCGATCTCCCAGCCGTGCGGGTAGCGCTGCAGCGCACTCACCGTCAGCTGCACGCGCAGGTCCAGGCCTCGCGCCAGGTGGCGGGCGGGCGCGGTCATGCGCGGCGTGCCGACGAAGCGCGCCTCCTCGCCGTGCACGCCGCGGCGGCCGTCGCTGTCGAAGACGGTGAGGCGCGCCGGCCACGGCGCCGCCACCCCCGCCGCCTGCCAGGCCGCGAGTTCCTCGATGAAGTCCGGGTGGCGCGCGGTGAAGTATTGCGCGCCGTGGTCGCAGGCCCAGCCCTCGCCGCGGCGGGTGCTGGTGCGCCCGCCCGGGCCGCGACTCTTGTCGAGGACAGTGACGCGGACTCCGGAGTCGGCGAGGCTGCGCGCGCAGGCCAGGCCGGCAATCCCGGCGCCGATGATTGCAACGTGTGGATTGGCGTTCATGGGCGATCCGGGAGGAAGGGGGGAGTTGGACACGACCTTGAATATACTCTTTTTGTCCTGGACAAAATAGGATTGGCTTCATAAGATGAACTCAAGCGCGGGGCGTGCATGGCCAAGTCGCGCAAGCCGAATCCGAGCCTCCGTTGGCGGCGCAGGGCCGGCCACGACGCCCACCCCGGACTCCGCTCTGTCCCTCCGCCCCCAAGCCTGCCCTTCCTCCTCCCCCGCGAGCCGCGACCATGAACGTCCTGCTTCCCGACTCCGTCCGCCGCACCGCCAACCGGCTCGGCTACGCCGGCCTGATCCCCTTCGTGGTGCTCGCCCCCGCCAGCCTGCTCGACGCCCATCATGGCATCACCTGGAGCGACGCGCTGTTCGCCTACGGCGCCGTGATCCTCAGTTTCGTGTGCGCGCTGCACTGGGGCTTCGCGATGGCGCTGCCCGGGTTGGACGAACGTACTCGCGTGCGCAGCCTGCTGTGGAGCGTGGTGCCCTCGCAGATTGCCTGGCCGGCGCTGCTGCTGGTGCCGTCGGACGCCGCGGTTCTGCTGGTGCTCGGCTTCGTCTTGCACTACGTGCAGGACCGCCGTCTGGCGCGCGTGGCCGGTCTGCCCGAGTGGTATCTGCCGCTGCGCCTGCGCCTCACCACCGTCGCCTGCATCGCGCTGATCAGCGGCGCCTTCGTGCAATGGCCGTACTGAAGTCTGCACTTGCCCACCCGAGCCCGGCCCGAATCTCCACCGAGGAGCACGCCATGAACACCGCCGCCAGCGCCATCGACCCGAGCATTCCCGTCGCGGATGCCGCGCGCAGCGTCGTGGTACCGGGCGGCCGCCTGTCCCGTCTTGCCCGCCTGGGCAGTCTCGCCACCGGGGTGGCGGGCGGCATGCTCGCCGAGGGTGCGCGCCAGCTCGCCGCCGGCAAACGACCCAAGGTGAGCGAGCTGGTGCTCACCCCGGCCAACGCCCGCCGCGTCGCCGAACAGCTCGCGCAGCTGCGCGGTGCGGCGATGAAGGTCGGCCAGCTGATGTCGATGGACGCCGGCAGCCTGCTGCCGCCCGAACTCGCCGACATCCTCGCCCGCCTGCGCGAGGACGCGCGCACGATGCCGATGAGCCAGGTGGTCGAGGTGCTGGAGACGCACTGGGGCAAGGGCTGGGAGCAGGGCTTCGAGCGCTTTTCCTTCACCCCGTGCGCGGCGGCCTCGATCGGCCAGGTGCATCGCGCGCGCACCCGCGATGGCGAGGAGCTGGCGATCAAGCTGCAATATCCCGGCGTGCGGCGCAGCATCGACAGCGACGTGGACAACGTCGCCACCCTGCTGCGCGTCTCCGGGCTGCTGCCCAAGGCGCTCGATCTCGCGCCGCTGCTCGCCGAGGCCAAGCGCCAGCTCCACGAGGAGGCCGACTACCGTCGCGAGGCCGAGAGCCTGCACCGCTTCGGCGGCCTGCTCGGCGATGCGGAACACTTCGTGCTGCCGCGCGCGGTCGATGCGCTCACCCGCAGCGACATCCTGGCGATGAGCTGGGTGGAGGGCGTGGCGGTGGAGACGCTCGCCGACCCGCAGGCGGCCGACCAGGCGCTGCGCGACCGCGTGGCGAGCCTCTTGATCGGCCTGCTGTTCCGCGAGCTGTTCGAGTTCCGCCTCATCCAGACCGACCCCAACTTCGCCAACTACCGCTTCGACGCCGCCAGCGGCCGTGTGGTCCTGCTCGACTTCGGCGCCACCCGGCCCTACGCCGAGCCGGTGGTCGAGGCCTACCGCCGCCTGATGGCGGGCTCGGTGCGTGGCGACCGCGTCACGATGGGCGAGGCGGCGCAGGCGATCGGCTACTTCCAGGACAATATCCATGCCCATCAGCGCGATGCGGTGATCGACCTCTTCGAGATCGCTTGCGAGCCGGTGCGCCACCCCGGCGCCTACGATTTCGGTACCAGCGACCTGCCGCTGCGCCTGCGCGATGCCGGGCTGAAGCTGAGCATGGAGCGCGACTTCTGGCACACCCCGCCCGCCGATGCGCTCTTCCTGCACCGCAAGCTCGGCGGCCTGTACCTGCTCGCGGCGCGGCTGCGCGCGCGCGTGGACGTGGCGGCGCTGGCGGCGCCTTGGCTGGGCTGACGAGGCGCCGGCGCCCCGCGGCCCGCGCCGCGCAACCATTTCCCCGTGCGCAGGGTCTCAAGGCCTGAAACCAGCCAATCCGCGCGGGGAGGGCGTCATGAGGGACATCCTGATCGTCGGCGCGGGCAAGATCGGCACGGTGATCGCCGATCTGCTCGCCGGGAGCGGAGACTATGCGGTGACGGTCGCGGATCGCGACCCCGCCGCGGTCGAGCGCGTGGGGGCAGAGCTCGCGCGCGTGCAGGCCTGCGCGCTGGACGTCGCCGATGCCGATGCGCTCGCCGCGGAGCTGGAAGGGCGCTGGGCGGTGATCGACGCCGGGCCCTTCGACATCGGCATGCGCATCGCCGCGGCCGCGGTGGCGCAGCGGGTGCATTACCTCAACCTCACCGAGGACGTCGCCAGCACGCGCCGGGTGCGCGAGCTGGCGAACGGCGCGCACAGTGCGCTGATCCCGCAATGCGGGCTGGCGCCGGGCTTCATCTCCATCGTCGCCCACGACCTCGCCGCGCGCTTCGACGAGCTGCGCGACGTGCGCATGCGCGTCGGTGCACTGCCCAAGTACCCCTCCAACGGCCTCAAGTACAACCTGACCTGGAGCACCGACGGCCTCATCAACGAGTACCTCAACCCCTGCGAGGCGATCGTCGACGGGGTGCGCCGCGAGATGCCGGCGCTCGAGGAGCTCGAGCACTTCTCGCTCGACGGCGACGACTACGAGGCCTTCAACACCTCGGGCGGGCTGGGTACGCTGTGCGACACGCTCGAGGGCCGGGTGCGCAACCTCAACTACCGCACCGTGCGCTACCGCGGCCACCGCGACGTGATGAAGCTGCTGCTGCACGATCTGCGCCTGGGCGAGCGGCGCGCGCTGCTCAAGGACATCCTGGAGTCGGCGATCCCGGTGACCATGCAGGACGTGGTGCTGGTCTTCGTCACCGTCAGTGGCCGGCGCGAGGGCCTGCTGATGCAGGAGACCTTCGCGCGCAAGCTCTATGCGGCCGAGGTCAACGGCCGCCTGCGCAGCGCGATCCAGCTCACCACCGCGAGCGCGCTGTGCGCGGTGCTCGACCTGCTCGCCGCCGGCCGCCTGCCGCAGGCGGGCTTCGTGCGCCAGGAGGACGTGGATTTCTGCGACTTCGTCACCAACCGCTTCGGCCGCCACTTCCTGACCGACAGCGAGGAGGTGCGCTGCGCCGCCAGCGGCGTCCTCGCCGGGCCGGCCTCCGGCATGTGACTCCGAGGAGGACCCCAGCATGTTGAGCAACGCCCGCTTCCTTCCCCTCGGCCTCGACGCCCCCCGCCTGCGCGAAGGTGCGCTGGCGGTGCATAGCCCGATCGACGGCAGCCTGCTCGCGCGCCTCGCGCCGCAGGATGGCGCCACCACCGATGCCGCGATCGCGCGCAGCGTGGCGGCCTTCGAGGCCTGGCGCCGCGTGCCGGCGCCGCGCCGTGGCGAGCTGGTGCGCCGCTTGGCGCAGGCGCTGCGCGAGCACAAGGCCCTGCTCGCCGAACTGGTCACCCTCGAGTGCGGCAAGATCCGCAGCGAGGGCGAAGGCGAGGTGCAGGAGATGATCGACATCTGCGACTTCGCGGTCGGCCTGTCGCGCCAGCTGCACGGCCTGACCATCGCCTCCGAGCGCCCCGGCCATGCCTTGCGCGAGAGCTGGCACCCGCTCGGCCCGGTGGCGATCGTCACCGCCTTCAACTTCCCGGTCGCGGTGTGGGCGTGGAACGCGGCGATCGCGCTGGTGTGCGGCGACTCCCTGCTGTGGAAGCCCTCCGAGCGCACCCCGCTGTGCGCGCTCGCCTGCCAGCGCCTGCTCGAACAGGCGGCGGCGGGCATGGAGGAGGTGCCGCGCGGGCTGTCGGCGGTGATCGTGGGCGGCGCCGAGCGCGCCGTGCAGCTCGCCGACGACCGCCGCGTGGCGCTGCTCTCGGCCACCGGCAGCTGCGCGATGGGGCGGGCGCTGGCGCCGCGGGTGGCGCAGCGGCTCGGGCGCAGCCTGCTCGAGCTCGGCGGCAACAACGCGGTGATCGTGGCGCCGAGCGCCGACCTCGAGCTCGCGCTGCGCGCCATCGTGTTCGGCGCGGTCGGCACCGCCGGCCAGCGCTGCACCAGCACCCGCCGGCTGTTCGTGCACGCGGCCGTGCGCGAGCAACTGCTCGAACGCCTGCGCGCGGTGTTTGCCGGCTTGGTGGTGGGCGATCCGCGTGCGGCCGACACCCTGGTCGGGCCGCTGATCGGGGGCGAGGCCTTCACCCGCATGCAGGCAGCGCTCGCCGCGGCGCGCGCGGCGGGGGCGCGCATCGATGGTGGCGAGCGCGTGCTCGCCGAGCGTTTCCCCGCGGCCTGGTACGTGCGTCCGGCCCTGGTCGAGCATCCGCCCTCCGTGACGAACAGCATGGAGGAGGTCTTCGCGCCGCTGCTGAACTGCTTCGAGTACGCGGAGCTGGAGGATGCGATCGCGCGCCAGAACGCGGTGCCGCAGGGCCTGTCGTCGGCGATCTTCACCACCGACCTGCGCGAGGCCGAGCGCTTCCTCTCCACCACCGGCAGCGACTGCGGCATCGCCAACGTCAATGCGGGCACCAGTGGCGCCGAGATCGGCGGCGCCTTCGGCGGCGAGAAGGACAGCGGCGGCGGGCGCGAGGCGGGTGCCGATGCCTGGCGCGCCTACATGCGCAGGATGACCGCGACGATCAACTACTCCGACGCGCTGCCGCTGGCGCAGGGGGTGCGTTTCGAGCCGGCCGGCTGACGTCCGGCCGCGCGTGGAAGAAGCGGTGATCGCGACTTGCGTCGCTCCTACAGGAGGGCGGCACGGTTTCCCGCCGGGGCTCGGGGGCGGGTGTGGGCGCGACGCAAATCGCGATCGGGCCGTGCCGTTACGGCGGCGCGGACTTGGGGCGCCGTGATCGCGACTTGCGTCGCTCCTACAGGAGGGCGGCACGGTATCCCGCCGGGGCTCGGGGGCGGGTGTGGGAGCGACGCAAGTCGCGATCGGGCGGTGCCGGGACGGCGGCGCGGATTTGGGGCGCCGTGATCGCGACTTGCGTCGCTCCTACAGGAGGGCGGCACGGTTTCCCGCCGGGGCTCGGGGGCGGGTGTGGGAGCGACGCAAGTCGCGATCGGGCGGTGCCGTTACGGCGGCGCGGATTTGGGGCGCCGTGGTCGCGACTTGCGTCGCGCCTACAGGAGGGCGGCACGGTTTCCCGCCGGGGCTCGGGGGCGGGCGTGGGAGCGACGCAAGTCGCGATCGGGCGGTGCCGGTACGGCGGCGCGGATTTGGGGCGCCGTGATCGCGACGCGCGTCGCTCCCGTATGGCGATGGGTGGTCTCTCGGGTGTTCCCCGCGTCGGCGCTCAGTCCGGGATGGCCGCGCCGTCGGCGACCACGACCGCGAACAGGTCCGCGAGCGCGGTGAGCGCGGCGACCTGCAGGGCGGCCGCCGCGAGCACGCTGCCGTCGGGCGCGGGCAGGGCGCGGGTGGCCGTGGCCGCGGCGGGCACGGCGACCGCGTAGCCGAGGTTGAAGGCGCCGCGCGCGGTGGAGTTGATGCACATGTGGGTCATGAAGCCGACCACGACCAGGTTCTTGACCCCCGCGGCCTTCAGGTGCGCGTCGAGCTCGGTGCCGACGAAGGAGTTCGGGTAGTGCTTGACCACCACCGCCTCGCCGGCCACCGGCGCCACCTTGTCGGCGATCGCTCCGCATTCGGCGCTCGGGTCGAAGGGCGAGCCGGGGCCCGAGTCGTGCTGGATGTGCACCACCGGGATCTTCAGCGCGCGCGCGCGCGCCAGCAGGCGGGCGCATTCGTCCAGGGCCGGCTCCACGCCTTCGAGCTGCATCACGCCGCCGCGGTAGGCGTTCTGGGCGTCGACGATGACGAGCGCCGACTCGGACAGGCGGGCCGGGGTAGCGGGCAGACCGGAAAGCTGACGAAGGGGAATGGATGCGGTGCTCATGGGGGGCTCCTTGTGGGGTCGAGAAACGATGGTGGCAGCGTACAGGCGGCCGACGGCCTGCGTAAATGCACATTCCTGCTCTACACTGCTGCAGATTTGCATGGATTCCGGCACATGAACTGGGACGATCTGCGTTTCCTCGTCACCCTCGGCCGCGAGGGCACGCTCGCCGCCACGGCGCGCAGGCTGGCGGTGGATCAGACCACGGTGGCGCGCCGCCTGCGCGCGCTGGAGGAGGGGCTGGGCACGGCGCTGTTCGAGCGCGACGAGGGTTTGTGGCGGCCGACCGCGGTGGGCGCCCGCGTGCTGGAGCGGGCTGCGCGCATCGAAGAGGACGTGGCCGGCATCACGCGCCTGGCCGAGGCGGGTGCCGGCGCGGTCGGCGGCGTGGTGCGGATCACCGCGGTGAGCGCCCTGATCGGCGAGTGGCTGGTGCCGCGGCTGCCCGGCCTGTACGCCCGCCATCCGGAGCTGCGCGTCGACCTCGTCGCCAGCAACGACAACCTCAACGTCGCGCGCCGCGAGGCCGACATTGCCATCCGCCTGGCGCGTCCGGCGAGCGGCGACTTCCTCATCCGCAAGCTCGCCGGGGTCGGCTTCGCGCTCTACGGCGCGGCGCGCGGCGACCTGGCGGTGAGCGCCGGCGACTGGGTGGCCTACAACGAGGACCTCGACCACACCCCGGAGATGCGCCGCCTGCACGCCATGTTGGGCGAGGGCCGCATCCGCCTGCGCTCGAACAGCCTGCGCGGCCTCGTGCGCGCGGTGGCCGGCGGCATCGGCCACGGCCTGCTACCCTGCTTCGTCGCCGATGCGGACCCCGGCCTGGTCCGCCTGTCCGGCGCGGAGCCGATCCTGTACCGCGAGCTGTGGATGCTGATCCACCCCGACGCCCGTCCGCTCGTTCGCGTCGCCGCGACCGCGGACTGGCTGGTGGAGCGCTTCGACGAGGCGGCGGCGGGTTTCGCCGGCAGGGTGCCGTCTCCCCGGAGCGCGCCGCCCTAGCACCGGCGCGGCGGTCTTGCCGCGGAGGCTTCAGCCGCCGAGCAGGGCGACGCCCACGCCGGCGATTCCCCCGCCGCCCAGGCGCAGCGCAAGGCGTCCGCCGCGGCTGTCGGGGAAGGCGCGTGCGAGCGTCAGGCCGGCCGCGTGCAGGGCCGCGGTCGCGAGTGCGAAGCCGAGGCTGTAGCCGAGCAGGGTGGCGTCGCCCATCTCGGCGTGGTGGGCATGGCCGTGGAAGAGCGCGAAGGCGGCGACCAGGGGCAGGCTCGCCGCCAGCGGCAGGCGGGCGGCGAACGCGATCAGCAGGCCCAGCACCAGCACCGAGGCGGAAATGCCGGCCTCGACCGCGGGCAGGGCGAGGCCGAGCGCGCCGAGGCCGGCGCCGGCGAGCATCGCCAGCACGAAGCCGGTGGGCAGCAGCAGGCTTGCAGCGCCCGCCTGGCGTGCGGCGTAGAGGCCCACCGCCAGCATGGCGAGCAGGTGGTCGAGCCCGCCGAGCGGATGGGCGAAGCCGCTGGCGAAGCTGGCGGGTGCGTGCCCGGGGTGGGCGAGCGCGGCCCCCGAGAGGCTTGCGAGCGCACTGGCGGCGAGCACGGAGCGGAAGCGGATCGTCATGGTGGATTCTCCAGGAGTGCGGGAAGGTCTTGCGGTGTTCAGGCGGCGGCCAGCATGCCCTGGCGCTCGATGAAGTCGATGATCTCACGCAGGCCCTGTCCGGTCTTCTGGTTCGAGAACAGGAAGGGGCGATCTCCCCGCATCCTGCGCGCGTCGCGGTCCATCACCTCGAGCGAGGCACCTACCAGCGGCGCGAGGTCGATCTTGTTGATCACCAGCAGGTCGCTGCGGGTGATGCCCGGCCCGCCCTTGCGCGGGATCTTGTCGCCGGCGGAGACGTCGATCACGTAGATCGTCAGGTCGGAGAGCTCGGGCGAGAAGGTGGCGGCGAGGTTGTCGCCGCCGGATTCGACGAAGACGATGTCCAGCCCGGGGAAGCGCGCGTTCAGACGCTCGACCGCCTCGAGGTTGATCGAGGCGTCCTCGCGGATCGCGGTGTGCGGGCAGCCGCCGGTCTCCACGCCGATGATGCGCTCGGGCGCGAGCGCCTCGTTGCGCACGAGGAACTGGGCGTCCTCGGCGGTGTAGATGTCGTTGGTGACCACGGCGATGTCGTACTTGTCGCGCAGGGCCAGGCACAGCGCCAGGGTCAGCGCGGTCTTGCCCGAACCGACCGGGCCGCCGATGCCGACGCGCAGGGGGCCGCGCTGCGGTCCGGCGTGTGCACGGGCGGTCGTGGGGGCATGCGCGGCGTGGAGGGCAGAAATCGGGGTCATGATCGGAACAGCCTCGTGTATTGGGTCTCGTGCCGGCTGCTGGCGATCGCCAGGCCGGGGGTGTAGTTGCTCCAGGCCGTCTCGGGCAGCACGAGCGCCGCCGCCAGCGCCGGGATGCGGGCGCCGAGCGTGGCGAGCAGGCGCTGCCCGGCACTCTGGCCGAGCGGCACGGCCTTCACCGCGGCCATCACCTGGTTCTCCAGCCAGGCCCACAGGTAGGCGACGAGCGCCTCGCCGGGCGCTACCTGCCAGGCCGCGGCGGCGGCCGACCACGCGGTGGGAAAGGCGGGGGCCTCGATCGCCAGCAGGCGCGCGCGCCAGCCGGGAATCGACGCAAACGCATCCAGCTCGGCCAGCAGCCTCACCAGCGACCAGCCCATCTGCACCGTCTCGGCGCGCAGCTCGGCAGTCTCGCGGCTGGCGAGAAAGTCGTCATTGAGCCGCGCAAGCTCGGCGTCTTCGTTTCGCGACCACGCCGCGAGCTGGCAACCGAGCAGCGGCACCTCGAAGCGCGCCAGGCTCCATTCCAGCAGCTCGCCGATCCACGCCGCGGCCTCCGCCTCGCTGCGCACGAGGCCGCCCTCCACCGCCCACTCCAGGCCTTGCGAGTAGGTGTAGGCGCCGACGGGCAGCGCCGGGCTGGCGAGCTGCAGCAGGCGCACCAGCGGCAACAGGCCGCGACCCGCTCCCGCGGCGTTGCATTCCATGACAGCGGCTGCGGCGGCGCATGGCCTTGCCGGCGCCGGCATCGGGCGATGGGTGGCGGCGCTCATTGCCCGCTCATGAGGTGGATGCGCGCGCCGCTGCCGTCGCCCGGGTGCTGGTGGCCGGGCGCATAGGCGCCGGCCTCGGGCTCGAAGGGCGCGCGCAGCGCGCTCACCAGTGCGCCCAGCCCCACCAGCATGCCTTCGAGCACGTGATCGGCCTGGAGGCGCAGCCAGTCGCCGGCCTCGTCGTGCCCGACCTCGACCGCGACGTGGCGGTTGCCGAGGTGGAAGGCGGCGCGCGCCAGCGCTACCGCCGAGGCGCAGCGCGCCTCGAGCAGGTCCTCGGCGGCGGCGCGCACCTCGACGATGCGGCCGTCGCGTGCGCGCAGCTTCTGTCCGCCGCGCAGGATGGTGCCGCGCGGCAGGAAGAGGCCCACCTCGGCGCCTGAGGCGAGCCGGGTGCGCAGGCGGCTCCTGGTGCGGGCGCCGAAGTCGAGCTCGAGCACCTCGCTCGCCGGCTCGTCGCCCTCGTGGAACTGCTCGATCAGCAGCACGTCGGTGGCGGGAGCGGGCATCACGAAGTCGGCCAGGGTTTCTGCGGTCATCGGCATGGCGGGAGGTCTCCAGTGCGGTTCCGGTGCGCTGCGCTCAGAACAGGAAATAGCGTTGCGCCAGCGGCAGCTCGGTGGCGGGTTCGCAGGCGAGGTGCTCGCCGTCGGCGCGCACGACATAGGTCTCGGGATCGACCTCGATCTGCGGCGTGGCGTCGTTGAGCACCATGTCGGCCTTCGTCAGCGTGCGGCAGCCCTTCACCGCCACCAGCGGCTTCTGCAGCCCGAGCGCGGCCACCGCGGCGTTGTGCAGCGCGGCCTGCGACACGAAGGTCACCGCGCATTTCAGCGCGCGTCCGAAGCTGCCGAACATCGGCCGCCAATGCACCGGCTGCGGGGTCGGGATCGAGGCGTTGGGGTCGCCCATCGCGGCCGCGGCGATCATGCCGCCCTTGATCACCAGGCTCGGCTTGACGCCGAAGAAGGCCGGGCGCCACAGCACCAGGTCGGCGAGCTTGCCCGGCTCGATCGAGCCCACCTCGTGGGCGATGCCGTGGGTCAGCGCAGGGTTGATCGTGTACTTGGCGATGTAGCGCTTGACGCGGAAGTTGTCGTTGGCGGTGCTGCCCTCGACCACGGCCACCGCGTCCGGCACCGCCGCCGCCGCGCTGCGCCGCGGCGCCAGCCAGCCGCGCTGCAGCTTCATCTTGTGCGCGGTCTGCCAGGTGCGGATCACCACCTCGCCCACCCGGCCCATGGCCTGCGAGTCGGACGACATCATCGAGAACGCGCCGGTGTCGTGCAGGATGTCCTCGGCGGCGATGGTCTCGCGGCGGATGCGCGATTCGGCGAAGGCCACGTCCTCGGCGATGCTCGGATCGAGGTGGTGGCACACCATCAGCATGTCGAGGTGCTCGTCGATGGTGTTGACCGTGTAGGGCCGCGTCGGGTTGGTCGAGGACGGCAGCACGTTGGGGCGGCTGATCGCGCGGATGATGTCCGGCGCGTGGCCGCCGCCCGCGCCCTCGGTGTGGAAGGTGTGGATGGTGCGATCCTTGAACGCCGCCAGCGTGGTCTCGACGAAGCCCGACTCGTTGAGCGTGTCGGTGTGGATGGCGACCTGGATGTCCATCTGCTCGGCCACCGTCAGGCAGTTGTCGATCGCCGCCGGCGTCGTGCCCCAGTCCTCGTGCAGCTTCAGCCCGATCACGCCGGCCTGCACCTGCTCCTTCAGCGGCGCCGGCAGGCTGGCGTTGCCCTTGCCGAAGAAGCCGAGGTTCATCGGGAAGGCCTCGGCCGCCTCCAGCATGCGGTGGATGTGCCAGGGGCCCGGCGTGCACGTGGTCGCGAAGGTGCCGGTCGCCGGCCCGGTGCCGCCGCCCAGCATGGTGGTGACGCCCGAGCTCAGCGCCTCCTCGATCTGCTGCGGGCAGATCCAGTGGATGTGGCTGTCGATGCCGCCCGCGGTGAGGATCATGCCCTCGCCGGCGATCACCTCGGTGCCGGCGCCGATCGGGATCGTCACCCCGGGCTGGATGTCCGGGTTGCCGCCCTTGCCGATCCTCCAGATGCGGCCGTCCTTGAGACCCACGTCGGCCTTCACGATGCCCGCCACCGCGTCGATGACCAGCGCGTTGGTGACGATGGTGTCCGCCACGTCGGCGGCCACGCCCTGGCCCTGGCCCATGCCGTCGCGGATCACCTTGCCGCCGCCGAACTTCACCTCTTCGCCGTAGATGGTGAAGTCCTTCTCCACCTCGATCACGAGCTCGGTGTCGGCCAGGCGGAGCCGGTCGCCCACCGTGGGGCCGAACATCTCCGCGTACGCGCGGCGCGAGATCGTCGCCATCACAGGCTCCCTTGCGTCCGGTGCGCGGCGGGCGCGGTCGCGGGCTCGTCCAGCCGTCCCATGACGAGGCCGTTGAAGCCGTACACCTCGCGCTCGCCATCGAGCGCCACCAGCTCGACGGTGCGCCACTGTCCGGGCTCGAAGCGCACCGCCGTGCCGGCGGCGATGTTCAGGCGGAAGCCGCGCGCCGCCGCGCGGTCGAAGTCGAGCGCGCTGTTGGTCTCGGCGAAGTGGTAGTGCGAGCCGACCTGGATCGGGCGGTCGCCGGTGTTGCTCACCACCAGCGCGCGCGTGGCACGGCCGGCGGCGAGTTCGATGTCGCCGTCGGCGACGAAGAGTTCTCCGGGGATCATCGGCCTGCTCCTCACACGATCGGGTTATGCACGGTCACCAGCTTGGTGCCATCGGGAAACGTCGCCTCCACCTGGATGTCGGGGATCATCTCCGCGACGCCCTCCATCACGTCCGCGCGCGTCAGCAGGGTCGCGCCGTAGCCCATCAGCTCCGCCACCGTGCGGCCGTCGCGCGCGCCCTCGAGGATCGCGCAGGTGATCAGCGCCACCGCCTCCGGGTAGTTCAGCTTCAGGCCGCGCGCGCGCCGGCGTTCGGCGAGCAGGCCGGCGGTGAACACCAGCAGCTTGTCCTTCTCGCGTGGGCTCAGTTCCATCGTCTTCCTCCGCGGCGGCGCGCTGCCGCCCATGGGTTTCAGGTGTTCCAGATCCGCGGCGTGTGCGCCGCCCGTCCCGCGACTGCCGGGCGCGCCGTCGCCCACAGGCGGGTGAACCACTGCCGGCCGGGCTCGCAGGCCGGCCCCAGCCAGCGCGCCACGAGCACGCCCGGCAGCAGGCTCACCGCGCCTTCGCCGGCCGCGGGCGAGAGCGCGCGCCAGGCATCGCGCAAGGCCTCGTCGCAGCGCGGCGAGGCGATCAGCAGGCTCGCGCTCACCGGCTGGCCGTGCAGGCCGGGCGCGGCGGCGAGCAGCCCGCCACCGCCATGCACGACGCCGCGCTCCAGCCAGACCGGCCGGCCGTCGCGCTCGATGCGGGTGCGCATCGCCAGCTCGCCGTGGGCGAAGCGTTCGCCGGAGGCCGTGCGGCCGAAGCACAGCATCTCGCTGCCGATGAAGCAGGCATCGCCTTCCAGGCGCACCTCGGTGGCGAGCCCGGCGAGCGCGCCTTCATGGACGATGCTCTCCTGCGGCAGCCACTCGCACACCGCGCCCGTCGCCACCGCGATGTGCTGCGCGAGCACGCCGCGCGCGCCGGCACTGCGATACCACTTGCCGGCACCCGGGGTGGTCAGCAGCACGTGCGCGCCCGCGCCGATGCGCAGGTCCACCCGCAGCTCGTCGCCGCCGACGATGCCGGCGGGCGGGTGCACCAGCAGGGTGTGGCAGACGGCCTCGCCTTCCGGGTAGAGCGCGCGCTGCACGCGCAGCGGGCCGAAGTGCTCACGGCGTGCGAGCACGCTGCGTGCGCCGCGCTTCTCGTATTCCAGGCTCAGCCCGGCGCGCCAGGGCGTGGACGCCGCGGCGCCGGCGGGGGGCAATAGCGAAGAGGCGAGGGGAGGCAGCGGCGGGTACATGGGGGAGGTTTAGCAAGACCCGGGCCAGCTCTCTGAACGCCCGATGGCTGCGCCTGACAGGGGTGTTGCGGGTGCGACGGTGGGGCTGCGCGGCGCGGCGGAGACCCATCGATGCCCCGTCCTGGTGCGTTCGCCTGTGGGCGCACCAGCGCGGTGCGGCTGCGCAGCGCGACCGTGCAGACCCGCCGGACCCGCCGCGCCCCGCGACGCGGCGACCCTCACACCGCGAGCGCCTCGCGCACCCCGTCGCGGTCCATGTCCGCCCCTGCGCCGCGCATGACGATCTCGCCGCGCTCCATCACCAGGTACTGGTCGGCGAGCGCGCGCGCGAAGTCGTAGTACTGCTCGACGAGCAGGATGGCCATCTCGCCGGTCTCGGCGAGGCTGCGGATGGCGCGCTCGATGTCCTTGATGATGGAGGGCTGGATGCCCTCGGTGGGCTCGTCGAGGATCAGCAGCCGGGGGCCGAAGGCGAGCGCGCGGCCGATCGCGAGCTGTTGCTGCTGGCCGCCGGAGAGGTCGCCGCCGCGCCGGCCCATCATCTGCCTCAGCACCGGGAACATGTCGAAGATGCGCGGCGGGATGGCGCTGCCGCGTGGCCGGGTGGCCAGGCCCATGAGCAGGTTCTCCTCGACGGTGAGGCGCGGGAAGATCTCGCGCCCCTGCGGGACGAAGCCGATGCCGGCTGCGACGCGCTTCCAGGACGGCGCGCGGGTGATGTCCTGGTCGTGGAAGGAAATGCTGCCGCTGGCGGCGGGCACCAGGCCCATCAGGGTCTTCAGCAGCGTGGTCTTGCCCACGCCGTTGCGCCCGAGCAGCGTCGTCACCTTGCCGACGGGCACGTCGAAGGACAGGCCGCGCAGGATGTGGCTGCCGCCGTAGTACTGGTTCAGGTTGTCGACTTTCAGCATGTTCGTTCAGCGCCCCAGGTAGACCTCGATCACGCGCGGATCCGCCTGCACCGTGGCGAGATCCCCCTCGGCCAGCACCGAACCCTCGCACAGCACCGTGACCTTGCCGCCGAGCGCCTCGACGAAGGCCATGTCGTGCTCGACCACCACCAGCGAGTGCTTGCCGGCGAGGCTCGTGAACAGCTCGGCGGTGCGCTCGGTCTCGTCGTCGGTCATGCCGGCGACCGGCTCGTCGAGCAGCAGCAGGCGTGGCTCCTGCATCAGCAGCATGCCGATCTCCAGCCACTGCTTCTGGCCGTGCGAGAGCAGCCCGGCGGGGCGGTCGGCGGCCTGGTCGAGGCGGATCTGGCGCAGCACCGCGGCGACGCGGTCGCGCTCGTCGTCGATGAGGCTGGCGAACAGGGTGCGGCGCACGCGCTTGTCGGCCTTCATGGCCAGCTCGAGGTTCTCGAAGGCCGTGTGCTGCTCGAAGATGGTCGGCTTCTGGAACTTGCGGCCGATGCCGGCGTGGGCGATCTCGGGTTCGGTCAGGCGGGTGAGGTCGATGGTCTGGCCGAAGAAGGCGGTGCCCGAGTCGGGCCGCGTCTTGCCGGTGATCACGTCCATCATGGTGGTCTTGCCGGCGCCGTTGGGGCCGATGATGCAGCGCAGCTCGCCGGCGTCGATGGTCAGGCTGAGCTTGTTGAGCGCGCGGAAGCCGTCGAAGCTCACGGTGATGTCGTCGAGGTAGAGGATGACCTTGTGCGACAGGTCGAGCTCGCCGGGCCGGAACACCCGCCCGTCCGCGGCCGAGCCGTCCCAGTGCTCGCGCTCGTTCTCGCGCTCGGCGTCGAGGCGGGTGCGCTCGCGTTCGATCTCGAGGGTGGGGATCATGCGTTCGCTCCCTTGGCGGTGTCGGTGGGGGGGGCGGCGAAGCCGTGCGCGCCGCTCGTGACGGGGGGCGTGCCCGGGGCCGCCGCGGCTGCGCCCGGCGCAGGCGTGGCGGCGCTGCGGGTGTCGTCCAGGCGCGCGGCGGCGCGGCGCGCGCGCAGCTTGCGCCACAGGCCGACCACGCCGTCGGGCAGGTAGAGGGTGACGACGATGAACAGGAAGCCGAGCACGAAGGGCCAGTATTCCGGCAGGTAGACGGTGAACACGCTCTTGGCGAGGTTCACGATGCCGGCGCCGAGCACTGCGCCCACCAGCGTGCCGCGCCCGCCCACCGCCACCCACACCGCGATCTCGATCGAGTTCGCCGGCGACATCTCCGAAGGGTTGATGATGCCGACCTGGGGCACGTACAAGGCGCCCGCCAGCCCGCACAGCATCGCCGACAGCGTCCAGATGAAGAGCTTGTAGTGCAGCGGGTTGTAGCCGATGAACATGACCCGGCTCTCGGCGTCGCGGATCGCCGCCAGCACGCGGCCGAAGCGCGAGCTCACCAGGTAGCGGCCGAGCACCAGGCAGGCGATCAGCAGCGCCGCCGAGAGCGCGAACAGCGTCACCCGCATGCCGGGCGAGGTGATGTCGTGGCCGAGGATGCGCTTGAAGTCGGTGAAGCCGTTGTTGCCGCCGAAGCCGGTCTCGTTGCGGAAGAACAGCAGCATCGCGGCGTAGGTCAGCGCCTGGGTGATGATCGAAAAGTAGACCCCCTTGATGCGCGAGCGGAAGGCGAACCAGCCGAACACGAAGGCCACCAGCCCGGGCAGCGCGACCACCAGGAACAGCGCCCACAGCAGGGAATCCGAGCCCGCCCAGTACCAGGGCAATTCCTTCCAGTCGAGGAAGACCATGAAGTCGGGCAGCTCGGCGCCATAGCTGCCGTCGCGGCCGATCTGGCGCATCAGGTACATGCCGAAGGCGTAGCCGCCGAGGGCGAAGAAGAGGCCGTGGCCGAGCGACAGGATGCCGGCGTAGCCCCAGATCAGGTCCATGGCGACGGCGACCACCATGTAGCACAGGATCTTGCCGAGCAGGCTGACGGTGTAGGCGGAGACGTGCAGCGGATGGCTCTCGGGCAGCGCGAGGTGCGCGACCGGCACGCCGATCCAGGCCACGGCGGCGAAGATCGCCAGCGCGATCCAGCCGCCGCGCGGCATGCTGTGGAACAGTCTCAGGATGAAGGGCGTGCGCATGGCGGCGGCCTCAGCTGTCGGCGAAGCGGCCCTTGAGGGCGAAGATGCCCTGCGGACGCTTCTGGATGAAGGCGATGATGAAGACCAGCACCAGGATCTTGGCCACGACCGCGCCCGCCCAGCCTTCGAGGAACTTGGCGACGATGCCGAGGCCGAGCGCCGCCCATACCGCGCCGGCGAGCTGGCCGACGCCGCCGAGCACCACCACCATGAAGGCGTCGACGATGTAGCCGGTGCCCATGGCCGGGCCGACGTTGGCGATCTGCGACAGCGCCAGCCCGCCCAGCCCGGCCACGCCGGAGCCGATCGCGAAGGCGAGCGTGTCCACCCGCGCGGTGGGCACGCCCACGCAGCCCGCCATCGGCCGGTTCTGGGTGACGGCGCGCACGAACATGCCCAGCCGCGTCTTCTGCATCATCAGCCAGATCAGCACCAGCACGAAGGCGGCGAAGCCGAGGATGACGATGCGGTTGTAGGGCAGCACCACGCCGCCGGCGAGCTCGACGCCGCCCGACATCCATGACGGGTTGGCGAGCTCCAGGTTCTGTGGGCCGAAGAGCACGCGCGCGGCCTGGATCAGCACCAGCGACAGGCCCCAGGTGGCGAGCAGGCTCTCCAGCGGGCGGCCGTAGAGGTGGCGCAGCACCAGGCGCTCCATGGCGATGCCGACCAAGGCCGCAGCGAGGAAGGCCGCCGGGATCGCGGCGAGCACGTAGAAGTCCAGATATTCGGGGAAATGGGCGCGGAACACGCCCTGCACCAGGAAGGTGGCGTAGGCGCCCACCATCAGCAGCTCGCCGTGCGCCATGTTGATGACGCCCATCACGCCATAGGTGATCGCCAGGCCGAGCGCGGCGAGCAGCAGGATGGAGCCGAGCGACAGGCCGGAGAACAGCGTGCCGGCGGTCTGCGCCAGGCCGATGCGGCGATCGATCGCGCGCATCGAGGCCGCGGCCGCGGCGCGCACTTCGGCGTCCGGTTCGACCCAGCTCGCCGCTGCACCTTCGCCGCGCTTCTCCAGCAGCGCGGCGAGCAGGTTCTTGACCGCGGCATCGGACGAGGCGCCGAGCGCCTGCGCCGCCTTCAGGCGCAGGGCGGGGTCGGGCGAGGCCAGCTCCAGCTTGGCGCTGGCGTAGAGCAGCACCTCGCGCACCGCGGCGTCCGGCTCGGCCTCGAGCGCGCGCGCCAGCACCGGCAGCAGGGCCGGGCCGGCGTTCTCGCGCAGGGTGTTGGCCGCTGCGAGGCGCTGCGCGGGCTGCGGCGCGGACAGCGCGAGCGCGGCCTGCGCGGTGCCGATCGCACGGCGCAGGCGGTTGTTCACCGTGATGCGGGTCGCGGCCCCGGCCTCGGCGGAGAGCGCCTCGCCGCTGGCGGCGTCGCGCAGCCCGTCGGGCGCGACGATCACCACCCGGCCGTCGAGCGTGCCGAGTCGCCCGCTTTCGAGCGCGTCCAGCAGCGCCGCGGCTTCGTCGCCGCCGGAAACGCCGAGCGCGTCGATCGCGGCGACGCGGGCGTTGAAGTCACCGCCCAGTCCGCGCACCAGCGCGGGGTCGAGCGCCGCCCGCGCCGGCAGCGCGGCGAGCGCCGTCAGCACGCACAGCACGGCGGCGAGAAGCCATGGTCGTCTTGTCGGTCCGAACATCGTCGGCTCCATCTTCAGTTGCGGGGAAACGGCTGGGGCGGCGGGCGGTTCGGCAGGCGTGGGGCCAAGGGGGCGTGCGGGATCTCGCCGCAAGAGGCTCGCGGCTTGCGCCGCTCCTGCAGGAGAACCGCCGCGCTCCGGACCGGCGGCGAAAATCGGGGTCGGACCCCGATCTTCTGGACGATCACAGCCCCTGCTTGCCCTCGTTGCCCTCGATGAACGGGCTCCACGGCTGGGCGCGGATCGGCCCCTTGGTCTGCCATACCACGTCGAACTGGCCGTCCGCGCGCACCTCGCCGATCAGCACCGGCTTGTGCAGGTGGTGGTTGGTCGCGTCCATGGTCAGCGTGAAGCCCGACGGCGCCTTGAAGCTCTGCCCGCCCATCGCCGCGATGACCTTGTCGACGTCCGTGCTGGCGGCCTTCTCGACCGCCTGCTTCCACATGTGCAGGCCGACGTAGGTGGCCTCCATCGGGTCGTTGGTGACCACGGTGTCGGCGTTGGGCACGCCGTTCTTCTTCGCCCACGCGCGGTACTTGTCGATGAAGGCCTTGTTCTGCGGGTTGTCGACCGACATGAAGTAGTTCCACGCCGCGAGGTGGCCGAGCAGGGGCTTGGTGTCGACGCCGCGCAGCTCCTCCTCGCCGACGGAGAAGGCCACCACCGGCACGTCCGTCGCCTTCAGTCCGGCGTTGCCCAGTTCCTTGTAGAAGGGCACGTTGGAGTCGCCGTTGATGGTCGACACCACGGCCGTCTTCTTGCCCTCGGAGGCGAACTGCTTGATGCGCGCGATGATGGTCTGGTAGTCGGCGTGGCCGAAGGGCGTGTAGTCCTCCAGGATGTCCGCATCGCTCACCCCCTTGCTCTTCAGGAAGGCGCGCAGGATCTTGTTGGTCGTGCGCGGATACACGTAGTCGGTGCCGAGCAGCACGAAGCGCTTCGCGCCGCCGCCTTCCTCGCTCATCAGGTACTCGACCGCGGGAATCGCCTGCTGGTTGGGCGCGGCGCCGGTGTAGAAGACGTTCTTCTCGAGCTCCTCGCCCTCGTACTGCACCGGGTAGAAGAGCAGGCCGTTCAACTCCTTGAACACCGGCAGCACCGACTTGCGCGACACCGAGGTCCAGCAGCCGAACACCGCCGCGACCTTGTCCTGCGCCAGCAGCTGGCGCGCGCGCTCGGCGAACAGCGGCCAGTTCGAGGCCGGGTCGACCACCACCGGCTCGAGCTTCCTGCCGAGCACGCCGCCGCCGGCGTTGATCTCCTCGATGGTCATCAGCGCCACGTTCTTGAGCGCGGTCTCGGAGATCGCCATCGTGCCCGACAGCGAATGCAGGATGCCGACCTTGATGGTGTCGGCGGCGTGCGCGCCGGCGGGCAGGCCGATCGCGGCGATGGAAGCCGAAAGCGTGAGGGCTTTGACGAAGTTGCGACGGTTCATGGACGGACCTCTTGCAGTGGGTGGAAGTCGAGCGCAGCGCAGGCTGCGTCGATGAACCCTCTGCAAGGGGCGTGCCAAGTTGTCGGAAAATCGCTGGACGGAGTGTGGGACGCGGCCTAAATCCGCGCCGTTGATGCGCTCGTGGCACGCCGACGGATCTTGTACCCGCTCTCCTGGCGTCCCTGCAGCGCGCCTTCTTCGGCGATGCCGCGCCCCGCGCCGATGCAGTACCCGGAAGACGTGCACCATCGCAGTGCAGCAAACTCCCGGCCGCGTGCACGCGGCGTGCCTCGTCGAGGTACCCGGTGCCCTGGCCGATCGCGACTTGCGTCGCTCCCACGCAAACCACCCCGATGCGATCCGGGACCTGTAGGAGCGGCGCAAGCCGCGATCGAGTCGTCCGACTGCGACGGGCGTTGGCGGGGGAAGGAGGCTGCAATCGCGACTTGCGTCGCTCCCACGAAAACGACCCCGACGCGATCCGGGGCCCGTAGGAGCGACGCGAGTCGCGATCGGGTCGTCCGACTGCGACGGGCGTTGGCGGGGGAAGGAGGCTGCAATCGCGACTTGCGTCGCTCTCACGAAAACCGCCCCGACGCGATCCGGGGCCTGTAGGAGCGGCGCAAGCCGCGATCGAGTCGTCCGACTGCGACGGGCGTTGGCGGGGGAAGGAGGCTGCAATCGCGACTCGCGTCGCTCCTACGGTCGTGTCCCCAAGCGCATCGCCCGGTTTTCGGTGGGAGCGACGCGAGTCGCGATTCCCCGTTCCACCCGCGCCGTGTCGGCCGACGCCCGCCTGCTACAGCATGCTGTCGAGGAAGGCGCGCGTGCGTGGATGCTGCGGGTTGGCGAAGAACTCGGCCGCGGGGCGCGACTCGATGAGCTCGCCGCCGTCCATGAACACCACCCGGCTGGCGACCTCGCGGGCGAAGCCCATCTCGTGCGTCACCACCAGCATGGTCATGTGCTCGTCGGCGAGCTGGCGCATGGTGCGCAGCACCTCGCCGGTGAGCTCGGGGTCGAGCGCCGAGGTGGGCTCGTCGAAGAGCATGATGTCGGGCTCCATCGCCAGCGCGCGTGCGATCGCCACGCGCTGCTTCTGTCCGCCGGACAGGCGCGAGGGGTAGGCGTCGCGCTTGTCGAAGAGGCCGACCTTGCGCAGCAGCGCTTCGGCCTTGGGCAGGATGGCCTCGCGCTTCAGGCCCTTCACCGTGATCGGGGCCTCGATCACGTTCTCCAGCACGGTGAGGTGGGGGAACAGGTTGAAGTGCTGGAACACCATGCCCATGCGCGCGCAGATGCGGCGCACCTCGGCGTCGGCGACGTAGCGCGCGCGGCCGCCGGTGTCGTTGTCGGCGAGGACGTCGCCCTCGATGACGATGCGCCCGGCGTCGATCGTTTCCAGATGGTTGAGGCAGCGCAGGAAGGTGCTCTTGCCCGAGCCCGAAGGCCCGATCACCGCCACCACCTCGCCCTTGGCGAGCGTCAGCGACACGCCCTTGAGCACCTCGTTGGCGCCGAAGCGCTTGCGGATGCCGTCGGCGAGGATCATCGGGCTCGTCATCGGCCCCGTCATCGCGGCGGCCTCAGTCATAGACGGCATGGCGTTTCTCCAGGCGCTGGAAGAGCCAGGTCAGCACCAGCGTCATGATCAGGTAGAAGGCGGCGGCGACGATGAAGGGGGTGATCGTGAAGTCGCGCTGCACGATGCCGCGCGCGGCGCGCAGCAGGTCGTTGAGCGCGAGCACGTAGATCAGCGAGGTGTCCTTGACCAGGGTGATGGTCTCGTTGCTCATCGGCGGCAGGATGCGCTTGACCACCTGCGGCAGCACGATGCGGCGCATGGTCTGGCCGTAGGAGAAGCCGAGCACCTTGGCGCCCTCGTACTGGCCGCGGTCGATCGACTGGATGCCGGCGCGGAAGATCTCGGCGAAGTAGGCCGCGTAGTTGAGCGCGAAGGCCACGATCGCCGCCGGGAAGTCGGGCAGGCGGATGCCGATCCCCGGCACGAAGGGCAGCGCATAGTAGATGAACAGCATCTGCAGCATCAGCGGCGTGCCGCGCATCAGCCAGATGTAGGCGTTGACCGCCTGGCTGGCGACGCGGAAGCGCGAGATGCGCACCAGCGCCAGCGCCAGGCCGAGCGGCACGGCCAGCAGCAGGGTGATCAGGAAGAGCTGCAGCGTGACCAGCGAGCCCTCGGCGAGCGGGCCGAGGATGCTGAGGATGTAGTCCATGGCGGGACGCCGGGCGAGCGGCGGGCAGGTAGGAGGCGCGCGGGAGCGTCGGCGCGGGCGGCGTTGGCGCCCGAGTGGGGGGAGCGGAGGAGATCGCGGCTTGCGCCGCTTCTACACGGGGCCGACGTAGGAGCGGCGCAAGCCGCGATCTCCGCAGCCGGCTTACTTGATGATGTTCTTGCCGAACCACTCGGTGGAGATGCGGGCGGCGCTGCCGTCGGCCTTCATCTCGTCCATCGCCTTCTGCAGCTTGGCCAGCAGCGCGGTGTCGTCCTTGCGGGTGCCGACGCCGTATTCCTCGGTGCCGAAGTGGTCGTCGAGCACCACGTAGTCGTTCGGCTTCTTGGCGGTGTAGTAGCGGCCCACGACCTCGTCGAGCACCACCGCGTCGAGGCGGCCGGTGGTGAGGTCCATCAGCGCGGTGACGTTGTCGCCGAACTTCTTCAGCTCCTTGAAGGAGGCGGCCACCGGGTCCTTCTGCACCGCGTCGACCGCGCTGCTGCCGTCCTGGATGCCGATCACCTTGCCGGCGAGCTCGGCCTTGGTCTTGATCGCCGACGCGGCGGGCACCACGATGATCTGGTGGTTCTCCATGTAGGCGCTGGTGAAGCCGATGTTCTTCCTGCGCTCCTCGGTGATGGTGAGGCCGTTCCACAGCGCATCGACGCGCTTGCCGTTGAGCTCGGCTTCCTTGGCGCTCCAGTCGATCGGCTTGAACTCGACGGCGATGCCGAGGCGCTTGGCCGCTTCCTTGGCGAGGTCGATGTCGAAGCCGACCAGTTCGTTCTTCTCGTTGCGGAAGCCCATGGGCGGGAAGTTGTCGTCGAGGCCGATGACGATCTTCGCCGGGGCGGCGGGGGCTGCGGCGGATTGGGCGGCAGGCGCGGTTTCGTTCTTGCCGCAGCCGGCGAGCAGCGCACCGGCGGTGAGGGAGAGCATCAGCAGCGAGGAGAGTTTCATCTTGGTCTTGCCCGGGAGGGTGGTCGGGGACGGGCCGGGTGGGCCCGCCACGGAGAGGGCGCCGGGGTGCCGGCGCCAAAACCGTGATTCTCGCTGCACTGCGTCAGGCGAGCAACCTTGCCGCTGCCCGCAGAGCTCGCGCGCGTGGCCGCTCAGTTGCCCGCCGGCTCGCGTCCGCGTGCCTCGGGGGCGTTGCCGCCGTCCCTGGCTTCGCGCCGGAAGCTGCGTCGCGCCTCGCCGTCGTCGTCGCGGCGAAACCCCCGGAAACCCTCGGGCGGTCGCCCGCCAGCCTCGCTGCGGCGGGGCTCGCGCGCCTCGCCTGCGGCACCTGCGGGGCGCAGCTCGGGGCGCGCAGCGCGATCGCGCGGCGGTTCGGCGCGCAGCAGTCCTTCACGTCCACCGGGCGGGCGTTCCTGGAAGATCCTCGGGGGGCGGGCCTCGTCGCGCAGGTCGCGGCGATCGCGCAGCTGCGGGCCATCGGGAGAACCAGCGCCGTCGCCACGGGGGGAGAAGCCGGGCCAGGGCCGGCTGTCGCGGTCGCGGCGGACATCGTCGCGGCTGCGGTCGTTCCAGCGCCGGTCGTCCCGTCGCGCGTCGTCGCTCCGCCAGCGGTTGCGGTCGTGTTCGTCGCGACGGTCGCCGCGCCCGTCCGGGCGCACATCGATGTGCGGCGGCTGCGCGAGCGGTCGCGAATGCATGCGCGGTGGGCTCCAGTAGCCCGGGACCCAGTGCGGGCGCGGTCCGACCCGGTTCCAGTAGCCATCGATCCAGATGTAGCCGGCGGCCGGTGGCAGGCCGCGGTACTCGATGCGGGGGGGCGGCGTGACGATCACCGTCTCGCGCTCGTAGTAGCGGTCGTCTTCGTAGTAGCCGTAGTCGTCGACCGGGACCACCGCGCATCCGCCGAGTGCCAGCGCGGCTGCGAGCAGCATGGGCGAAAGGGGCGAGCGGATCGTCATGGTTGCGTCCTGCCACGGAGAAGGGTGCGACATGCGGGGCGGCCGGGGGCGGGGCGCTGCCGCCCTCCGCCCCCTTCCGCGTCTCTGCTGTCTCCACGCGCACGATAGGCGAAAGGGGGCGCGCCGGGTGGGCGGCGAGGTAATCAGTTGTGACGACGCGATCGCTCAACAGATCCGCGGCAGCTGCTCGCCGGCGATCCAGTCCACCATGCGCCGCCCGCCCAGGCCGGTGCGCAGCTGCACGAAGTGCTGCGGGTCGGCGGTGGCGCATCCGATCCGCGCCGCCTCGGTGCCGAGCGGATGCGCGCGCAGCGCGGCGAGCGCCGCGCCGGCGTGCTCCGGAGCGCACAGCACCACCAGCTTGCCCTCGTTGGCGACGTAGAGCGGGTCGAGCCCGAGCAGCTCGCAGGCAGCCTGCACCTGCGCCGACACCGGGATCGCCGCCTCGTCGAGCTCCATGCCCACGCCCGACTGCGCGGCGATCTCGTTCAAGGTGGTCGCCAGTCCGCCTCGCGTGGGGTCGCGCAGCACGCGGACCGCCTCGGCCGGCACCGCGGCGTAGAGCGCCTCGACCAGGTCGTGCAGTGCCGCGCTGTCGGAGACGATCTCGGAGTCGAAGGCGAGCGACTCGCGCTGCGCCATGATTGCCATGCCATGGTCGCCGATGCGCCCCGACACCAGCACCACGTCGCCCGGCCGCGCCCGCGCGCCGCCCGGATCGCGCCCGGCCGGCAGCGCCCCCACCCCGGTGGTGGTGATGAACACGCCGTCGCCCTTGCCCTGTTCGACCACCTTGGTGTCGCCGGTCACCACCGTCACCCCGGCCGCGCGCGCCGCGGAGGCCATCGATTCGACGATGCGGGCGAGGTCGGCGAGCGCATAGCCTTCTTCCAGGATGAAGCTGGCGGCGAGGTACAGCGGGCGTGCGCCCATCACCGCGAGGTCGTTCACCGTCCCATGCACCGACAGGCTGCCGATGTCGCCGCCGGGGAAGAACAGCGGGCTCACCACGTGGGCGTCGGTGGCCATCACCAGGCGCTCGCCCGCTGCGGGCGCGGGCAGCACCGCGCCGTCGTCGCCGCGGGCGAGCCAGTCGTTGGCGAACGCGCGCAGGAAAAGTTCGGAGATCAATTGCGCCATCGCCCGCCCGCCGGCGCCGAAGCCGAGGTCGACGCGGCCCTTGCGCAGGTCCAGGGGGCGGACGTAGCCGGTTTTGACGGTGTTCATGCGGTTTCCTGGTCCGGATTCGGGGGTGCGGAGGTGCCGACGACATGTACCGGAACGTCGCGGAAGCGCCCGTAGTTGTAGTGCGCGGCGCAGGCGCCCTCGGAGGACACCATGCACGAGCCCATCGGCGTTTCCGGGGTGCACACGGTGCCGAAGAGCTTGCAGTCGGTCGGCTTCTTCACGCCGCGCAGGATGGCGCCGCATTCGCAGGCGCGGTGGTCGGGCACGGGGCGGTAGTCGAGACCGAACTTCGCCTCGGCGTCCCAGGGCGCGAAGGCGGGGCGGATGCGCAGCGCGGAGCGCGCCAGCACACCGAGGCCGCGCCACTCGAACTCGTCGCGCAACGCCAGCACCTCCGACACGATCGCCTGCGCTTTCGGGTTGCCGTCGCGCACCACCGCGCGGGTGAACTCGTTTTCGACCTCGGCACGGCCCGTGTCGACCTGGCGCACCAGCATGCGGATCGCCTGCATCACATCGAGCGGTTCGAAGCCGGCGATGACCACGGGCTTGCGGTAGCGGGCGGCGAAGGCTTCGTAGGGGCGGCTGCCGATCAGGGTGGACACTTGGGCGGGGCCGATGAACCCGTCCAGGTGCAGCGCCCCGAGCCGGCTGGCTGCGGGCGAGTCGAGGATCGCGGTGATCGCCGGCGGCGTCAGCACGTGGTTGCAGATCACGCTGAAGTTGGCGAGCCTGCGCGTGGCGGCCTCGCGCAGCACGAGCGCGGTGGGGGGCGTGGTGGTCTCGAAGCCGATCGCGAAGAAGACCACCTCGCGTGCGGGTTCGCGCACGGCGAGCGCGAGCGCGTCGGCGGCGGAGTACACCATGCGCACGTCGGCGCCGCGTGCCTTGGCCTTCAGCAGCGAAAGGCCGTCGGAGGCGGGCACGCGCAGGCAGTCGCCGTAGCTGCACAGGATCACCTCGGGGCGCGCCAGCGCGAGGCCGATCGCCATGTCCACGCGACCGATCGGCAGCACGCACACCGGACAGCCGGGGCCGTGGATCATGCGCACGTTGGGTGGCAGCAGGTCGGCCACGCCGTAGCGCGAGATGGCGTGGGTGTGGCCGCCGCAGAACTCCATGAAGGCGTAGTCGCGGCCGGGGTCGACCTCGCGCGCGAGCGCGCGCGCCAGCCCGGCGGCGAGGGCGCCGTCGCGGAACTCGTCCACGTATTTCATCGCGCAGCCTCGTATTCCATTACTCGATGGCGCACTTCAGCGCGCCGCACCGGGTGCGGGGTGCTCGCCGCCGAGCGCGCGCACGGGGTCGATGCCGGCGTCGGCGATCAGCGCCAGGGTCTGTGCGGCCTCTTCGGGGTCGAGCCGGGTCAGCGCATAGCCGACGTGCACGATCACGTAGTCGCCGACGGCGGCGCCGTCGACCAGGGCGAGCGAGATCTCCTTGCGCACGCCGCCGAGCTCGACGCGGCATTGGTCGCCAGCGAGCAGTTCGACGATGCGGGCGGGGATGGCGAGGCACATGTTCAGTCTTCCTTGGTTGCAGCGAGCCGGTGCATGGCGACCCAGGCCTGGCCGAGCGCGAGGCCGGCGTCGCCCGGAGAGAGGCGGCGCGCGCCGAGCACCTCGAAACCGCGCGCCGGCAGGGCGGCGTGGAGCGCGTCGGCGAGCAGGCGATTGTGCAGGCAGCCGCCCGACAGCACCACCGTGGCGCAGCCGGTGCGCTGCCGTGCCTCCTCGACCCAGGCGACGAGCGCGGCGGCCAGGGTGGCCTGGAAGCGTGCCGCGCCGCGCGCGGGCTCGGGTTCGTCGGCGAGGCGCAGCAGCAGGGGGTGGAGATCGAGTTCGAGCGTCCCTCCGGGCGGCTGCGCGCCGGCGTAGGGATGCGCGCGGTCGTCCGGCTGCGGGACGGAGCCTGCTGCGGGCGCCCCGCGGTCGGTGCGCGAGCGCGCTCCATCGGCCTGTCCGCGCAGCGCACCGCCTGCGTCGCAAATCCGCCAGTCGCCGGGAGTCACCTCCGGCGCGGCCGTGCCGGAGGCCAGGCGCTCGAGCGCGATCGCCGCCTCGGCCTCGTTGTGCATGACCTCGCACAGGCCGAGCAGGCCGGCGGCGGCGTCGAAGTGGCGGCCGAGGCTGGAACTCGGCGGGCTCAGCGCCGGGCGGGCGAGCACCTGGGCGAGCAGCGCCGCCGCCGGCTGCCCGGGGAAGCGGCGCGCGATCTCGTCGCCACGGCCGCTGGCGTGCAGCAGCGCGGCGGCCATGCGCCAGGGCTCGCGCGCGGCGCGGTCGCCGCCGGGCAGGCGCAGCGGGCGCAGGTGGCCGAGGCGGACGAACTCGCCGCCGGCCACCCACAGCAGCTCGCCGCCCCAGGCCTCGCCGTCGCTGCCGAGGCCGACGCCGTCGAGCGCCAGCCCGAGCACCGGACGGTCGTCGAAGCGGCCGTGTTCGGCGAGCACGGCGGCGACGTGGGCATGGTGGTGCTGCACGCCGCTCGCCGGCACGCCCAGACGCGCGGCGAGCGCGCAGGCGATGCGGGTGGAGTGGAAGTCCGGGTGCAGGTCGTGGGCGATCGCGCGTACCGGGGCCGCCGCCCGCGCGAGCAGGGCCAGCGCGGCCGGCTCCACCGCACGGCAGGCGTCGGCGTTGTCGAGGTCGCCGAGGTTCGGGCCGAACTGTGCGCGCCCGTCCTCGAGCAGACAGGCGGCGTGCTTGAACCAGGCGCCGAGGGCGAGGATGGGCAGCGCCTCGGCGAGGCGCCCCGTGCCGATGGAAGGCAGCGGCAGCGCGTCGCCGAGCGGCGCGGGAGCAGCCGCGGCGGGCAGGGCAGGCCCCCTCGCGTCGCTGCCCGCGGCGGGGAGTGCGATGTTCATGCCTGCAAGCCTGCGGCACGCCGCGCATGCGCGGCGGCGAGCCCGGCCTCGATCCAGGCGATCCATTCGTCCAGGCCCTCGCCGGTGGTGGCCGAAGTCCGGATCACGCGCAGGCGCGGATTCACCCGCAGCGCGAAGTCGATCGCGCGTTCGGTGTCGAAGGCGAGGTAGGGCAGCAGGTCGGTCTTGTTGAGCAGCATCAGGTCGGCGGCGGCGAACATGTCGGGATACTTGAGCGGCTTGTCCTCGCCCTCGGTGACCGAGAAGATCGCTACCTTGTGCGCCTCGCCGAGGTCGAACGCGGCCGGACACACCAGGTTGCCGACGTTCTCGATCAGCAGCAGGCTGTCCGCGGCGAGTTCCATGCGCGGCAGCGCGCGCGCCACCATGTCGGCGTCGAGATGGCAGCCCTTGCCGGTGTTGATCTGCAGCGCCGGCACGCCGGTGGCGCGGATGCGCTCGGCGTCGAACTCGGTCTGCTGGTCGCCCTCGATCACCGCGGCGGGCACGCGCTCGCCGAGCAGCTGCAGGGTTCGCACCAGCAGCGAGGTCTTGCCCGAACCCGGGCTGGACACGAGGTTGAGCGCGAAGATGCCGCGCGCGGCCAGCCAGGCGCGGTTTTCCGCGGCGCGCGCGTCGTTCTTGCCGAGGATGTCGCGCTCGATCTTCACCATCTGCGCCTGGCTGAGGCCGGGCGCGTGGGCGTGCGCCGGACCGCTGCCGAAGTCGAGATGGTGGTGGCCGGGCGCGGCGGGGTGCGAGGTGGGCGTCGTGTCCGCGGCGGTAACGGGCGAGGATGACGACGTGTCGGGCGACAAGCCGCGGGGCGGGGGGGCAGCGTGCCCGCCGACGGCACGCCATGTGCGCGTCGCGCCGGGCCGCGGGTGTGCGCCACCCGCGGGGCGCCCGCCACCGAGCGCGCCGATCCGGGTTTCACCGCTGCCGCAACCACATGTCGTGCACATCTCTCGTTTCTCCTTGCTGCCTGTAAGGATCACGCCCCTGACCCGACCGCGGCCGTTCAGGTGGACGCAGGAGCGACGCAAGTCGCGATTGCGGCGAGGGGGCGGGCGCAGGCGCTTGCCCGTGCGGCTGGATCGCGACTTGCGTCGCTCCTACAAAAAACCATCGCGCACCGGAGCCCGGTGCAACCATCGCGTACTGGAGCCCCGTGTAAACATCGGGGGTCCGGGCGGGGCGCCGCCTTGCGTGACCGGAGCCGCGTCTGGCCTTCGAGCGCCGGCCCATCTTCAGTCCACCTCCAGCGCCTTCACGCGCATCTCCCGGCCGGCAGTGGTCTGCACGCGGTAGCCGCCGCAGTGCGGGCAGGGGTCGTAGAGCTGGTGGATCGGCACCTCTTGCGCGCAAGCGGGGCACCAGCCGGCGCCGGGCAGGGTTTCGACCTCGATTGCGGCGCCGGCGGCGATGGTGTCGGCCAGCACCACGTCCAGGCAGAAACGCAGCGCCTCGACCTCGACCGCGGCGAGTTCCCCGATCTCCAGCACGACCGCGCGCACGTGGCCAAAGCCGTCGGCCACCGCGGCGTCCTCGATGAGGGTGCGCACACCCTCGGCCAGGGACATCTCATGCATCGTGACTCTCCTCGGTCTTCGAGCTTACCCCAGGCGGCGGAGAGAAGCGAAACGCGAAGGCGGATTGCGCAAAGCGCCGGGGGCAGCCGGCGGGCGGTGGGGGGGCGGCGAGTGCTTGGGCGGATGGGCGAGGGAAGGCGAGGGAAGGCACAGGGGGCGGCGGACCCCTAGAATGACGGACCGTCTTTCCCTGTCCTCGAGTCTCGCGATGAAAACCTCTTCCCTGTTGGGCCTCGGTCTCCTCGCCGGCCTGGTCGGCGGCTGCAGCCTGCTCAGCCCTGCCGCGCCTGCGCTGGCCGCCGAAGCATCCCCCCAGGCCGTGGCCGAGCGCCCGGCCGACCCCACGCCGGCGCTCGATCCCCAGCCGCCGCTCGAGTTCCGCTGCGGCGAGCGCAGGGTCGAGCTGCGCCACTTCGGCGAGCTCGCCACCCTCGGCGTCGACGGCAAGGTGTTCACGCTGCGGCCCGAGCGCAGCGCCTCGGGGATGCGGATGGTGTCGGTCGACGACGAGCGCACCGGCATCTGGGTCAAGGGCAACTCCGCGCTGCTGAGCCTCGCCGGCGTCGAGCAGCCGGAGTGCCGGCGGGTGGCGGAGAAGCCGCTGTTCCGCGCGGTGGGGAACGAGCCGGCTTGGCGGCTCGACATCGGCGCGCACGGCCTGGAGCTGATCGCCGACGGCGGCGCCTCGCGTGCGTTCGCCGCTGCGCCGCTGATCGTGGAGGCGGCGGACATGCGCAGCTACCAGGGCATGAGCGCCGGCGGCGAGCTGGAGGCGCTGGTGTTCGAGCGCCTGTGTGTCGACACGATGAGCGGGATGACGCACCCGAACAGCGTCGAGGTGCGCTGGCAGGACCGCGTGCTGCGCGGCTGCGGTGGCGATCCCGCGCAACTGCTGCAGGGTGAGCCCTGGGCGGTGGTGGAGCTCGACGGCCGCGCGGTGGCCGATCCGGCGCGGATGACACTCGCCTTCGCGGCCGACGGCAGGCTTGCCGGCCTGGCCGCATGCAACCGCTACTTCGGCAGCTATGTGCTGTCGGGCGAGGGCCTGCGGCTGTCGCCGCTGGGGGCGACGAAGATGGCTTGCGAGCCGCGTGCGATGGAAGACGAGCAGCGCTTCATGGCGGCCGCCGCGCGGGTGACGGGCTTTGCGATCGCAGGTGACGGCGGGCTGGAGCTGCGTGCGGGCGATCGGGTGGTGATGCGCGCGCGGCGCGCGGGCGGGCGGTGAGGGGGAGGACGACCTTGCGGTCGAGCACGTGCTCACCGGTGCGACGCTTGCCGGAGCGCGGCGATCGCGACTTGCGTCGCTCCTACAGGGGCGTCGGGGGTGTCGGGGGTGTCGGAGGCGTCTGGGGCGTCGGGGGCGTCGGAGGCGTCGGAGGCGGCTGGCGTGTCGGGGGTGGGTCGGGCTCGCGCCGCGATCCGCGGCTCCGGTCGATGTGGCGGCCGGTGGGGCGCCGTGATCGCGACTTGCGTCGCTCCTGCGGGGGCTTCAGGTGCTGTGCCGGTTTTCCGTAGGAGCGACGCAAGTCGCGATCTTTGGCGCCGGGGCCGTGCGCGGGCTATGCACGTGCCGTGCGGCCCCGCTCGCGCGCGAATGCGAACGCGTTCAGCCGCGCTTGGCGCGCGCCGCCTCGACCTCTTCCGGGCGCAGACGGGTGGAGAGCTTGTCGAGCACGCCGTTCACGAACTTGTGGCCGTCGGTGCCGCCGTAGCCCTTGGCGAGCTCGATGGCCTCGTTGATCACCACGCGGTAGGGCGTATCGAGGTTGTGGCGCAGCTCGTGGGTGCCGAGCAGCAGGATCGCGTGCTCGATCGGCGACAGCTCGGCGACCGGGCGCGACAGCAGCGGCTCGAAGCAGCCGCGCAGCTCGTCGGCCGCGCCGGTGGCGCCGCGCAGCAGGCTCACGAACAGCTCGCGGTCGATCTTGTCGAGGTTCTCGGTCTCGGACTCGAGGTGGCGCTGCACGGTGGTGGCGTTGTTGCCCGACAGCAGCCACTGGTACACCCCCTGCAGCGCCAGCTCGCGCGCGCGGCGGCGGGCCATCTTGCTGGTGGGGTTGGGCGCGCCGGCGGCGCCTTCGGCTTGCGTGTTGTCGATGTCGCTCATCGCACCACCTTCAGCAGGTTGGCCATCTCGACCGCGGCGCGGGCGCAGTCGGCGCCCTTCTCGTGCATGCGCGCGACCGCCTGGTCGTCGTCCTCGGTGGTGAGCACCCCGTTGGCGATCGGCAGCCCGGTGTCGAGGCCGACGCGGGTGACGCCCGCGCCCATCTCGTTGGAGACGAGCTCGAAGTGGTAGGTCTCGCCGCGGACCACCGCGCCGAGCGCGACCAGGGCGTCGTGGCGGCCGCTCCTGGCCATGGTCTGCAGCACGAGCGGGATCTCCAGGGCGCCGGGCACGGTGACGATGCGGATGTCCTCGCGCGCGACGCCGAGGGCGAGCAGCTCGTCGGTGCAGGCCGACAGCAGGCCCTCGCAGATGTCGAGGTTGAAGCGCGCCATCACGATGCCGACGCGCACGCCGGCGCCGGCGAAGTTGGGCTCGATCTCGTCGATGCCGTCGTAACGGGCGCCCTGGCGGGCGTTCTCGGATTGGTTGCGTTGCATGCTGGGGGATCTCGTGGTCAGTTCTTGTCGACGAAGCCGGTGATCTCGAGACCGAAGCCGGTCATGCTCGGGATCTTGCGCGGGCTGGCGAGCAGGCGCATCTTGCCGACGCGCAGCGCGCGCAGGATCTGCGCGCCGACGCCGAACAGGCGCGCGTCCCACTTCGCGGTGGGGCGGTCGTGGCCGCCGTCGAGGCCGGCGAGCAGCTCGCGGCCGGACATCGGGCGGTAGAGCAGCACGATCACGCCGGCCTCGGCCGCGGCCAGGGTCGCGAGCGCCTGATTGACCGGGAAGGTATGGTGGCCGCTGCCGGCGTCGAGGAAGTCGAGCACCGAGATCGGCTCGTGCACCCGCACGAGGGTCTCGCGCTCGGGGCGGATGTCGCCGTGCGACAGGGCGAAATGCACGTCGCCCGAGGTCTTGTCCTCGAAGGCGGTGAGGCGGAAGCGGCCGTGGGCGGTGTCCACATCCTTCTCGGCGACCTTGTCGACCAGGTTGTCGTTGGCGGCGCGGTACTCGATGAGGTCGCGGATGGCGCCGATCCTGAGCCCGTGCGCCTGGCCGAACTCGACGAGGTCGGGCAGGCGCGCCATGGTGCCGTCGTCCTTGAGAATCTCGCAGATCACCGCGGCGGGCTCGAGCCCGGCGAGCTGGGCGAGGTCGCAGCCGGCCTCGGTGTGGCCGGCGCGGATCAGCACGCCGCCCTTCTGCGCGGTGAGCGGGAAGATGTGGCCCGGGGTGACGATGTCTTCCGGCCTGGCGTGGCGGGCGACCGCGACCTGCACGGTGCGCGCGCGGTCGTGCGCCGAGATGCCGGTGGTGACGCCGGTGGCGGCCTCGATCGACACGGTGAAGGCGGTGCCGTGCGGGGTGCGGTTGTCGCGCACCATCTGCTGCAGGCCGAGCTGGCGGCAACGCTCGTCGGTGAGCGTCAGGCAGATCAGCCCGCGGCCGTGCTTGGCCATGAAGTTGATCGCCTCGGGGGTGACGAATTCGGCCGCCATGACGAGGTCGCCCTCGTTCTCGCGGTCTTCCTCGTCGACCAGGATGACCATTTTTCCGGCCTTGATGTCGGCGATGATGTCGGTGATCGGCGCGAGTGCGCTCATGCTGCTTCCTTTGTGTTGCGTTGGGGCGCGCGGGTCAGGCCTGCGCGGCGTCGTTCTTCCACTCGAGCATGCGCTCGACGTAGCGTGCGATGAGGTCGATCTCGAGATTGACCTTGCTGCCCGGCGTGAGGTGCTTGAGGTTGGTGACCGCGACCGTGTGCGGGATCAGGTTGATCCAGAAGTCGCGGCCCTCGACGCGATTGACCGTGAGGCTGACGCCATTGACGGTGACCGAGCCCTTCTTCGCGATGTAGCCGGCGATCGCCGCCGGGGCGCGGATCACCAGCTCGTGGCTCTCGCCGATCGGCGCGAACTTCACCACCTCGCCGACGCCGTCCACATGGCCGGTGACGAGATGGCCGCCGAGGCGGTCGGCCAGGCGCAGCGACTTCTCGAGGTTGACCTCGCCGCCGACGGCGTCCAGCCCCACGGTGCAGTTGAGCGTCTCGCGCGAGACGTCGTAGCGCAGCCGCGGGCCGTCCATCTCGACCACGGTGAGGCACACGCCGCTGTGCGCCACGCTGTCGCCGACGATCACGTCGGAAAGATCGAGGCCGTTGGTGTCGACGGTGATGCGCACGCCGTCCGCGAGCGCCGCGACGTGTTCGATGCGGCCGACGGCCGCGACGATGCCGGAGAACATGAAGGGTTTGAACCGTAAGGGGAAAGGCGGGATTGTAGGGGAAAAACCCCGGCCTCGCTCAGAGCGCCCGATCCAGCACCGTCGCGAATGGCTCCGCCTTCATGAAGCCCACCACGCGCAGGCCCGCGCGTTCCTTGCCCGCGGCGTCGAAGAAGAGGATGCCGGGCGGGCCGAAGAGGCCGAAGCGCTTGAGCAGCGCCTTGTGCTCGTCGGTGTTGGCGGTGACGTCGGCCTTCAGCAGCAGCATGCGGCTCATGCGCGCGGCGACCGCGGCGTCGCTGAAGGTGAAGCGCTCCATCTCCTTGCACGACACGCACCAGTCGGCATAGAAGTCGAGCAGCACCGGGCGATCGGTGGTGGCGAGCCGGGCGTCGAGTTCGGCGATGGAGTCCACCTTCTCGAACTGCGGCACATCGACCGGCGCCGCGGCCTGCGCGCGCAGCACCGACAAGGGCTGCAGCGGGTCGCGCGAGCCGGCGAGCGCGCCCACCAGGATCGCCGCGCCGGCCAACAACAGCACCACGCCCACACCCTTCCAGAAGCGCTGCCAGCCCCTGGCCTGCGGCGGCAGCGGGTCGATCGCGTGCAGGAAGATCGCCGAGAACAGCAGCAGCGCGGCCCAGCCCAGCATGGTGGCCAGGGGCGGGATCACCGGGGTGATCATCCACAGCGCCACCGCGAGCAGCATCACGCCGAAGGCCTTCTTGACGCCTTCCATCCACGGCCCGACCTTGGGCAGCAGGCTGCGCGAGGCCACGCCCACCGCCAGCAGCGGCGCGCCCATGCCCAGCCCCATCGCGAACAGCGCCCAGCCGCCGAGCACGGCATCGCCGGTCTGCGCGATGTAGAGCAGGGCGCCGGCGAGGGGGGCCGCCACGCAGGGGCCGACGATGAGCGCCGACAGCACGCCCATCAGGGTGACGCCGCCGAGGTGGCCGCCCTTGCCGTGGCTGGCGGTGTCGGCCAGCTTGCTCTGCAGCGTGCTGGGCAGCTGCAGCTCGTAGAAGCCGAACATCGACAGCGACAGCAGCACGAACATCAGCGCGAAGGCCGACAGCACCCACACGTTCTGCAGCGCCGCCGACAGCATGGTGCCGGTCATGCCGGCGGCGACCCCGGCGAGCGCGTAGGTCACCGCCATGCCCAGCACGTAGGCGAGCGAGAGCACGAAGGCGCGCGTGTGCGAGACCTTGTTTCCCTGGCCGACGATGATGCCCGACAGGATCGGGATCATCGGGAAGGTGCACGGGGTGAAGGCGAGCAGCAGGCCGAAGCCGAAGAAGCTCAGCAGGATGATCGGCACGCTGGCGCCGGAAAGCAGGCGGGCGATGTCGCCGCTCTCGTCGCTGGAGACGGCGCCGCCGCCGCTGCCGTCCTCCGGCGCGGCAAGCGCGACCGGGGTGGGCGAAGCGGCGCCGCCGGTGCCCGCGCGGCCGCCGAGCACGCTGTCGAGGAAGCCGCCCGCCTTCTTCGGCGGCGCGGCGAGGTCGATCGAGGCCTGCTGCGTGGTGGGCGGATAGCAGATGCCGCCATCCCAGCAGCCCTGGCTGGTGGCGAAGAGCTCGAAGCGGGTGGTGCCGGCGGGCGCCTGTACCGGGACCAGGATGCGCAGCTCGCCGCGGTGGGTCTCGACCTCGCCGAAGAAGTCGTCCTTGTGCTTCTTGCCCGCGGGCTTTTCCATCGCGCCGAAGCCCACGCCGGCGGGCTCGGCCTCGAAGCGGAACTTGTCGCCGTAGAGGTAGTAGTCCTTGGCGATCTCGAACACCACCTCGATGGTCTGCGCGTCGAGCGCCTGCGCGCGCATCGCGAAGGCCTTCTCGGGCTCGATCGGGTTGGCGCGCGCGGCGGCGGGCAGGAGCAGGCTCGCGATCAGGGCGAGCAGGAGGAAAAGGCGGTGCATCGTGGTCTTCTAGGCGGCGGTGGGCGGGCGCGCTGCGGCGCCTGCGGACGGGTCGATCGGGCGGGGCGATGCCGGGGACGCGCCGGCGGGCGTTCAGTCGTCGTCCCTCGTTCCGGCGGCGACCCAGTCGAGATAGCCGGGCAAGCCCTGCGTCACAGGGACCGCGACGATCTCCGGAAGTTCGTAGGGGTGGTGGGCCCGGATCGCCGCCTCCAGCGCGGCGTAGCGCGCCGGCGTGGTCTTGATCAGCAGCGGTACCTCGGTCGCGGTCCCGGTCGCACCCTGCCAGCGATACACCGAGGTGCAGGGCGCGAGCATGTTCACGCAGGCGGCGAGCTGCCGGTCGATCAGCGTGTTCGCCAGGGCCTCGGCGCTGGCGGCGTCGGGCAGGTTCGTGAAGACGAGCAGGGCGCGCGGCGTGGTGGCTGAGCTGGCGGGCATGGTGGCGGATCCGTCGTGGAACGCCCGCGATTATCCCGCAGCGCGGGCGCGGACGCCCTGCGCGGGATCAAGCACGGCAATGCCGGGTGACGCCGGTGTCGCGGATGGATCCGGCGCGGATTTGATCTGTGCCATGGAAGTCCATCATGCACCTGTATTAGCGTCGGAATCCTTCACGCATCGGCCGCCCTCCGCGGCTCCATCCGGAGCACATCATGTTCCTGCTCGACTGGCTGTTCGGCAAGCACCAGGCCAAGGCGGAGGCCGCGCCCTCGTCCGCCACGGTTCCTGCCCCCGAACCCGCGCATTCCATGGAGGACTCCGAGAGCTTCGCTCCCGGCACCACCATCCGCTACAGCCCCGAACTGGTCGAGCGCCTGGTGCGCGATCATCGTCTGATGCTCGAACGCTTCGGCGCCATCCGCGAGGCCGCGCATGCGGGGCGCTTCGACGAGGTCGTGCCCCTGCTCGAGCGCTTCCGCGTCGACCTGCACGCCCATCTGCTGGTCGAGAACGTGCGCCTGTACGTGTATCTCGAGCACACCCTCGCCGACGATCCGGTGAGCCACGCGCTGATGCACGAGTTCCGCCACGACATGGACGAGATCGGCAAGAAGGTGATCGCCTTCCTCGCCCGCTACGTCCGCCTCGGCGAAGACCCGGCGCTCGCCGCGAGCTTCGCCGCCGACCTCGAGCGCGTCGGAGCCGTGCTGGTCGATCGCATCCAGCGCGAGGAGGACACCTTGTATCCGCTCTATGCGCCGGTGAGCTGAGCCGCTGCACTCGTCGTCCGACGACCCGGAAGACGGGCCTCTCGATTGCCTGTCCCGTCCCTCGCCGCTATGCTCGAAGCGCAAACCGCAACGAATTGCAGCGAGGACGCCCGATGAGCCTGCCCCAGCCCAAGATCCCGTTCGGCCCCGACGACTACCTGGCCTGGGAACAGGATCAGCCCATCCGCAGCGAATACGTCGATGGCGAGGTCTTCGCCATGAGCGGCGCGTCGGACGCGCACGGTACGGCAGCCGGCAACCTTTTCGCCGGCCTGCATGCGCATCTGCGCGGTACCCCCTGCAAGCCCTTCATCGCCGACATGAAGGTCCACGTCGAGGCGGCCAACAGCTTCTTCTACCCCGACATCCTCGTGACCTGCGACCCGCGCGACCGCAGCGCCGAGGCCAGCCACGTCAAGCGTCACCCGCTGCTGATCGTCGAGCTGCTCTCGCCGTCCACCGAGGCCTACGACCGCGGCAACAAGTTCGCCGCCTACCGCACGCTGGCTGCGCTGCAGGAATATGTACTCGTCTCGCTCGAAGAGCGTCGTATCGAGGTCTTCCGGCGCGACGACAGTGGGCACTGGGTGCTCTACCCCTTCGCCCTCGACGAGCAACTGGAACTCGCGAGCGTCGGCCTGCGCTGCCCGGTGGCCGAGGTCTTCGAAGGGGTGGAGGGCGAGTAGCGCGGGTGGGCGTTTTCGCCGTCCCCGCGATGCACGGCAGGAAAAGGCGAGCCGGCTGTCTCAATCGGTCCGGATGCGGCCGGCCACGCTCGGCGTGTCGCCGTCGACCCGCAGCACGATGATCTCGCCCGAGGCCGGAAACACCCCCGTCAGCGCGGTGATGTTCACCTGATGCGTCACCAGCACCAGCGGCAAGGGACTGCGCGCGCGTTCCCCGATCAGCGCGCGGACCGCAGCGGTGTGCCGCGCCTCCTCGCCGCGGTCGGCGAAGAACGAGTTCAGCCCCGGGAACGCCACCACCTCGCCCAGCGCCAGTTCGCGCGCCGTATCGAGGCAGCGACACCACTGGCTGGAGAACACCGCCGCGGTGGCGATGCCGTTGGCGCGGAAGCGCTCGCCGATCGCGCGCGCCTGCGCCCGACCCTGCGCCGACAGCTTGCGCTGGGTGGTGCAGTCGTCCAGCCGAAAGCCCGCCGGGTCACCGACGCCGGGTGCGATCGCATGGCGCATCAGCGCGACATGCCCGCCGTCGCGCAAGGCCGCCCACAAGGCTGCCTCGTCCGTCTCGGCGCAGGCTGCGGCAATCGGCAGCAACAGGCCCAGGCAGGCAAGCAGGAGGCGCATGGCCGCCCGGTCACAGCTTCGTGTGCGTTCCGTCGCAATACGGCGCGTTGGCGGTGTGCTTGCAGCCGCACAGATGGACCGTGCCCGATTTCTCGGGGGTGAAGGCGGTGGGAGCAAACCCGCTGCCCTTGTGGGACCCATCGCAGAACGGCTGCTTCTTGCTCAGGCCACAGGCGCACCAGAAATACTTCTTGCCCGCCTCGACCTCGACGGCATAGGGCGCTTTCTGCGCGACATGGGGTTCGCGTTGTTCGGACATCGCCTTGTCTCCTTTGGGTTTGTGGTCTTGCCGGTCGGCTGCGGCGCAGCCTCTGAGAAACCTTGCGCCGGACCGCAGGGCGTGTCAATCGTGCCTATGCGCGCAGCGGCACGCTGTGGGAGGGGCGGTATGGTGGATGAGCCCGGCGCCTACCGCTGGTCGAGCTGGCGTTGCAACGCGCAGGGTGAAGCGGACGGGCTGATCCGGCCGCATGCCGTCTTCACGGCCCTCGACGCCGATCCCCGGATTCGTGCCGAGCGTTACCGCGGGCTCTTTCGGAACGCCCTGGCGCCCAGCGAAGTGGACCAGATCCGCGCGGCGACCAACGGCAACGACGCGCTCGGCAACGATCGTTTCGCCGCCCAGCTTGCGAGCGCGCTAAGCCGCCGCGTTACGCCGGGCAGGGCGGGGCGCCCGCCGAAACATGCGGAAGTGCCGGCGAGCAGGGACTTGTTCGAGTCGGAGTAGAGAAAGCGCAGCAAGGAAAAGCCCGCCAGGGGAACGCGGCGGGCTCTTGGGAGAAATTGGGGTCTGTCCCCTATTCTCCTTCCCCCTATTCCCCGGTCGGTCAGTTGAAGCGAACGTACTCGAATTCGACCGGCTGGTCGTTGACGCCGCGCGCCGGTGGTGCGATCCAGTTGGCGAATCTGCCCGGCTCGAGGCAGCGGCCCATCAGCGAATGCACGAACAGCCGATCGGTCGCGGTGGGCAGCCACTCCTGTTGGCGGTGTGTCCATTCGGCCTCGCTCATCAGCTCGCCTTCCGGGCTCACGTGTGCGCCGGCAAACACGCCGATCCTGCGGTGGAAGCCCTTGTGCGGCAGCTTGAAAGCGAGGTCGAAGCCGAACCTGGCCGGGATGCGGTTCCAGCGCTCGACGCCGGCCTGCAGGTCGCGGATCCAGTCGTCGCGGAGGCGTTCGTTCAGTGCCGACAGGGCCGGCACGTGGCGCTCGACGATACGGTCGTCGGCGACGTCGGGAATCGCGTACGCGTCCTCGTGCAGCTCGTGGTCGTCGTCGAGCCTGTCTTCCCCGAAGCGGCCCTTCAGCCCGTTGGTGTAATAGGTCGCGGCGTTCGACGACAGCTCGGCGCCGAACAGGTCGCCGGTGATGCTGTAGTGGAAGTTCAGGTACTTCTGCAGCGTCGGCAGGTCGATCACGCCGGCCGCACGCAGCCTGGCGGGGTCCGTCGTCTCGAGCTCGCGCATGACTTCGCAGGTGCGCTGGATGATGCGGGCGACTCCGGACTCGCCGACGAACATATGGTGCGCCTCCTCGGCCAGCATGAACCTGCAGGTGCGCGCGAGCGGGTCGAAGGCCGACTCGGTGAGAGAGGCGAGCTGGAACTTGCCGTCACGATCGGTGATGAACGTGAACATGAAGAACGACAGCCAGTCTGGCGTCTTCTCGTTGAACGCGGTGAGGATGCGCGGCTTGTCGGCATCGCCCGAGCGGCGCTCGAGCAGCGCCTCGGCCTCCTCGCGGCCGTCGCGGCCGAAGTGTGCGTGCAGCAGATACACCATCGCCCACAGGTGGCGGCCTTCCTCGACATTGACCTGGAAGAGGTTGCGCAGATCGTAGAGCGAGGGCGCGGTCAGGCCGAGGTGGCGCTGCTGCTCGACCGAGGCCGGCTCGGTGTCGCCCTGGGTCACGATGATGCGGCGCAGCGTGGAGCGGTACTCGCCTGGAACTTCCTGCCACACCGGCTCGCCCTTGTGCTCGCCGAAGCCGATCTTCCTGTCGCCCTCGGACGGTGCGAGAAAAATGCCCCAGCGGTAGTCGGGCATCTTCACGTAGTCGAAATGCGCCCGACCCTTGGGATCGATGCCGACTGCGGTGCGCAGATAGACGTCGTAGTTCGACGAGCCGTCCGGACCCATGTCGTCCCACCACTGCAGGAAGGACGGCTGCCATCGCTCAAGTGCCCGTTGCAGTGTGCGATTTCCCGACAGATCGACGTTGTTCGGGATGCGTTCGCTGTAGTTGATCATCGCCGTGCTCCTCACACTCGTTCCTACGATCGACCACCCATCGACGGTTGTCGTAAACCTTATACGCGCTTCCAGTCGAACTGCGCCTTCCTGCCGGAGCCGAAGCGTTTCAGTGCGCCGGTCTCCCCGACGGCGTTCGGTCGGTTGTAGATCCAGTTCTCCCACGCCGAAAGGCGGCCGAAGATGCGCGTGTTCATGGTCTCGAAGACGCCAAAGCGCAGGTTCGCCTCGAGGCCGGTAAGCGCATCAGGCGAGAGCGCGGCGCGCTCCTCGAGCGCGATGCGCACCTCGTCGCGCCAGTCCAGGTCGTCCGGGGCCGCGGTCACCAACCCGAGCGCGAGCGCGTCGCCCGGCGCGAGCTTTTCTCCGATGCGCGTCCTGGCCGTGGCGATCGGCTCGGCCTCCTCGTAAAAGCGTGCGGCGATGCGCGAGCGGCCATTGATCATCGGCAAGGCGCCGAAATTCATCGTGGAGAGCGCGATCGCGTTGGGCTGCCCGGGGGCGTCGAGCATGTAGCTGCGATCGGCCGCGAGCGCGATCTCGAGCAGCGTGCCTGCAAAGCACGAGCCCGGCTCGACGAGCGCATACAGGCTGCGCGAGGACACGTCCAGGCGCGCCAGCGTGGCGTCGCAGCATGCCGATCGTCTCGCGCACGAACCAGTCGTCCCGGTTGGCCTCGAGGCGTCGCGTCGATGTCGAGCACGACGTCTCCATCGCCCTCGGTGGCGAGCACCCATAGGCCGAGCTCGAGGTGCTTGGTGCGCAGCATCAGGATCGCGTCGTCGAGTTCGCGCGCCATCCTCAATGGCCACCAGTTCGCCCCTTCGGCGGCGATCTCCGCAGCACTCCGCGCGGAGACCGTCGCCGGTGCGCGCACCGTGATCCTGGCGGTGCGCGCGGATTCGTCGAGCGCGACATCGACGAACCCGTAGCGATAGCCGGTCGCGTCCTCCGTGCGCCCGAGGCGCGGCAGCGCCACGCCCTCGGCGCCGGCCGGCCGATCCGAACCCCTGGCGAGCACGGCCGCGCGCTCGCCGATGTGGGCGTCGAAGGCCTGCGCGCGCACCACCTCATCGACCAGGCGCCACGCCTTCGCGCGCGCGCCGCGCACCCCTTCGGCGAGGGTGCAGAAGATGTCGGCGTGATCGCGGCGTACGCGGCGCTTGTCGGTCATGCGCGTCAGGCCGCCGCTGCCGGGCAGCACACCCAGCAGCGGCACCTCGGGCAGCGAGACGGCCGAGTTGCCGTCATCGACGAGCACGATCTCGTCGCACGCGAGCGCGAGCTCATAGCCACCGCCGGCGGCCGTGCCTTGGCACGCGGCGATGAACTTCAGGCCCGAGTGCGCGCTCGCGTCCTCGATGGCGTTGCGCGTCTCGTTGGAGAACTTGCAGAAGTTCACCAGCCACGCGTGCGTCGACAGGCCGAGCATGGGGATGTTCGCGCCCGAGCAGAAGATCTTCGGCTTGCCCGACCGCAACACCACGATGCGCACCTCCGGGTGCTCGAAGCGGATCCTCTGCAGCGCGTCGTGCAGCTCGATGTCGACGCCCAGATCGTAGGAGTTGAGCTTCAGCTTGTAGCCCGGGCGGATGCCGCCGTCCGCGTCGATGTCGAGCGTGAGCGTGGCCACCTCGCCCGCACAGGCGAGTTGCCAGTGGCGGTACTGCGATGGCTCGGTGCGGTAGTCGATGCGGGCGTCCTGCGGCTCGGCAGCCTTGGTGTCGATCGTGTTCACGGCAGGCTTCCTCCTTGTTGCCGCGGATCCGCTCGCGACGAGTTGCCGGCTTCGGGTGAAACGCTGCACGCCCATCCGGCCCGGCGTGTCGAGTACGGTATCGGCCTTCGCGGACGAGGGCTCACGCGCCTCCAGGATGCGAGACCCTCCGATCAGGCGCACGCGCGAGCGTACTTGAGCGGCGGTGCGGCGGTGAATCGGTACCTGTCTTGGCGAGACTACGGCGACGGATAAAGGTTCACTCGGCGATCTCCCGAGTTGCCTGCGCTACAGAGCGAGAAATTGGGGTCTGTCCCCTATCGCCAACTGGCGAACGCCAACAGACATCGAGGCCGTGCATCGGAGTGCCGGCTTTCTGGCGAACAACCGGGTGGTGTTCAATATCAAGGGCAACGACTACCGCTTGGTGGTGGCCGTGCGATACACGTCGACCACGATGTTCATCCGGTTCGTCGGCACCCATGCCGAGTACGACCAGGTCGACGCTGAAACCATCCAGGAGAATGCCTGCCGTGGAACTGAAGCCCATCCGCACCGATTCCGAGCACGCCGAAGCACTGGCTGAGGTCGAGCGCCTGTGGGACGTGCCCACAGGCAGCGCCGAGTCCGATCGGCTGGAAGTGCTCGCCATGCTGGTGGAAGCGTACGAGACTGCGCGCTTTCCCATCGAAGCGCCCGACCCGATCGAATTCCTCGAGTACGTCATGGATTCACGCGGGCTGACCCGGAAAGCCCTGGAACCGTATATCGGTCCGCGCGGCCGCGTGGCCGACATCATGAACAGGGCGCGCCCCTTGTCCATCGGGATGATCCGCCGCCTGTCCTCCGGCCTCGGCCTGCCTGCCGACGTACTGATCCAGCCCTACCCGCTGCGCGAAGTCGCCGCAGCCTGAGCGCGAGATCGGGGTCTGTAGCCGATTCACTCCTGGTGTTCGGCAAGCAGGTCACCGCCGACTGCGCGAAGACCGAGCGCTGCGAGCCCGCGGTGTGCAGGATTGAGGTCGGCGGGACCGACGCCAAGCTCAATTGGACTCGAGTTCCTGCTGAGCATGGGCTTTGGCATGTGCATTCTTCAGAGAGCACCATGATCCGCGAACGCCACGTTTCCCTGTTCCGCAATGGACGCAATCAGGCGATCCGGATTCCGCGCGAGTTCGAGCTCGAAGGCACCGAGGCCATCATCCGAAAGGAAGGAGAGCGGCTGATCATCGAGCCCATCGCGCCACGTCACAGGCTGCTGGCCTTGTCGTCCGGCTGTACACCGCTGGAGGAGGCCTTCCCGGAGATCGCCGACCCGCCGCCCGGGCAGGAGCACGTGTTCTGATGCCGGCGCGCGATCTGCTGGACACGAACATCCCGTCGAGCCTGATCAAGGATCCGCAGGGGGCGGCAACGAAACGGCTGGCGCAGCTCGACGCCGAAGCGGCCCGCACCAACATCGTCGTCGCCTGCAAGTTGCGCCATGGCGCGGCGAAACGCGGCTCGGCCGTGCTGACGCAGAGGGTGGAGGCGTTGCTCGGCTGCATCGACGTGATGCCTTTTGACGGCGATGCGGATCGGCTGTACGCTGAAATTCGTGCCGGTCTGGAGCGGGCGGGAAAAACCATCGACGGCAACGATCTGCTGATCGCGGCGCATGCTCGCGCGCTCGACCTCATCCTCGTCACGCACAACTTGGGCGAATTCGAGCGCGTTCCGGGCTTGCGGCTGGAGGATTGGCTGGAGCGGAAAGATAAGTGGATGAAAGTCCTGACCCCAGGGTTTCCTTGAGGATGGGGTTCGCGGAGCGCTTGCTGTCATCCCCCTGCTGCTGCTCCTGACTGCCTCTTCAGCACGGGTTCGATGCTGCCAATCAGCGTCTTCCAGTCGGCGATGGGCACGGCTGGCGTGGAACCCGACTGCAATTGCCACAGCACGGCGCGGGTGAGTGCCGTCGAATCGCCTGGGGCAAAAAGCGCCTGCGGCGTGCTGCCGCACACTTCGCGCATCTGCCCGATGGCGGTGGCCACGACCGGTAGCTTGCAGGCAAGCATTTCGTACGCCTTCTGCGGGAAGCAGTAGCGGCCGAAGGGGGTGTCGAGGATGGAGATGATGCCCACATCCAGCGCACGAAACAGGTTGGCGATCTGGCCGTGTGCGAGGTGACCGAGGTAGTGCACGCGCTCGCCCTGTGGAGGCGCGAAGCCGTTTTCCAGTGGGCCGGCCAGCACCAGATGCACGTCGGGGCGGCTGGCTGCGAGCGCTGGCCAGGCGGCGTACAGTGGCTCGATGCCTTTTTCCCGGTACAGGCCACCGGCCGTGCCGACCAGTTTGCCGTCCTGCGGCAGGCTCAGGGCCTGGCGGGCCTGCGCCTTGTCGCCGGGGTGAAAGACCGCAAGGTCCACGCTGCTGGGCATGGCGATGACGGTGCCCCGGGCGCCGTCAGCCAGCACCTTCTGGCGAAGCGGTTCGCTGGTCGTGGTTACGACAGTTGCGTCGCGCACGGCGCGGCGCAGTGCCGGCACGAAGCCGGGAATACGGGCCTGGCCGAAGCCTTCGAAATTGTCATAGAGGTCTATTGCGTAGGGAACTTGCAAGCGCCTGGCCAGCCACCGTGCCAGCACCACGTGGGGAATATCGGAGGCACCCACCAGGATGTCGGGCTTGAAGGCGCGCAGTTGCCGCAGCAAATGCCAAGGGTAGGCCGCCAGCCTGGGCAGACGGGTTCTTCCGACCGAAAGCGAATGCCATCTCAGCCTGCCCGGCGCTGCCTCATGTTCCCAGCAACCGTCGGTGTCCGCTGCGTGGTAGTCCAAGCAGAAAGCGCCCACTTCGTTGTCCAGATGGGCAAGCTGGCGAGGAATCTCATAGAGCCGGGCGTAACGGTCGAGGATCACGTCCTTGCCCATGTAGCGGCGTTTGCAGAGGAAGGCGATGCGCATGGCTAGGTTTGCATCTCACTGTCGCAGGCGTTCGCAGATCCGCTGTGCCGCCACCAGCGCCGCCGCCACCACCTGGTCCATGTTGTAGTAACGGTACTGCGCCAGACGTCCGACGAAGGTAACGTTTTCCTCACGGGCGGCTAGCGCCTCGTATTGCTTGAGCAGGACTTCGTTTTCGTCGCGGGGGATCGGGTAATAAGGGTCGCCCTCGCCCGTCGGGTATTCGCGCACGATGGATGTGCCGCTGTGCATCTGCCCGGTCAGGTGTCGGAATTCAGTGATGCGCGTGTAGGCGTGGTCGTTCGGGTAGTTGACGGTGCCCACTGGCTGGTATTGCGCAACGTTCGGCACATGCTCATGTTCGAAGCGCAGGCTGCGGTAGGGCAGTGCGCCGTAGCACTGGCCGTAGAAGGCATCGATGGGGCCGGTATAGACGATGTGGCTGAAAGCGGAACGGTCCAGGTCGGCAAAGTCCGTTCCCGTTCGTACCGTAAGGTTGGGATGGTCCAGCATGTTCTGGAACATGCGCGTGTAGCCGCCGAGCGGCATGGCCTGGAAGCGGTCGGTGAAGTAGCGGTCGTCCGTATTGGTGCGGGTGGGGATGCGCGCCGCCACGCCGGCCTTGAGCTGCGAGGGCTCCATGCCCCATTGCTTGCGCGTGTAGTGGAGAAAGAATTTCTCGTACAGGTCGCGTCCGACGCTGTTCAGCACCACGTCCTCGCTGGTACGCACCGGGTCGCGCGCCTCACGAACCCGTTCGAAGAACGCGGCGGCCCCGGCCTCGTCCAGATTCAGCCCATAGAGCTGATTGAGCGTGTTGCGGTTGATTGGGAAGGGATAGCGCTGCCCAGCCACCACGCACTGCACGCGGTGTTCATAAGGACGCCACTCCGTGAAACGGGAAAGGAATTCCCACACCTTCTCGCTGTTGGTGTGGAAGATGTGCGGCCCGTAGCGATGTACCAGGACGCCATGCGCGTCGGCTTCGTCAAAGGCGTTGCCGCCGACGTGCGCGCGGCGGTCGATGACCTGCACAGTGTGGCTCGCCTCAGCCAGTGCGCGGGCGACGGTGCTGCCGGCAAAGCCGGCACCGACGATGAGGATTCTGCCATGCAACATTGACATTCGATTCTCAGGTCTTGCCTTGATCGATCCGCGATGAAGATTTGCACCGTGGGAAACGCAGTGACTTGATTCTGTTCAGAAAGTCATCGATCCGAAGCATGAACCTCAGGGGAAAGGCGACGTATGAAGGTGAAAGGGCGATCGATCCCTCCAGCCACATCCAGGCAGGCGATTTAAAGGCCATCCTCCTTGAAAAAGCCATGCCCATCGTCGTCCACACATCGGCCAAAGACAGCGGTCGGCACAACCTCCGGGAAAACTCGCGTTCCTGTCGCATGTCGGCTACCGCAGTAAGCATAGAATAGGCAATTGCATCTTGCACGCCAGGGGCGCAGATGAATCCGGCGGCCGAATTCGTCAGTTGAGTACGGAACCTTCGCATCAAGTCGCCGATTGCCGGCTGTTGCTTCAGCAATCTTGCTGACGCTAAAGCTACGGTATGAAGTCGAAGAGCGTATTCGAGTTCTTCGTTGTTCCGGGAGTCAGCGCTGAAATCAGGAGTTGCGTGGCCTCCCTTGAGAAAATAGCTGCGCGTACTTGCGTGACTGGCTGGCAGAAAACAGTGCTCGAGCACTACGCGACGGCGAGAAAAAATGCTGCCAGGGGGAGGGCAGAAGGCATAGGCCCTGCCTGCGCGAGCTTCGGGCAAGCAATCACGAGCAAGGCCGATGTAATAGCCTTGAATTTGGTGACTGGATGGCGAAACGGTTGAGAGCATGCGTTTCAGCGCGGCTTGTCCGTTCAGCGACCAGCCCGCATCCACCAAGGCCCAGTTGACCCCGTCCATAAGGCCTTCCTGGCGTAAATAGTGCAGTGCGGCTTCTCGCTTGGCAGCTACCGAATCCAATAGAACTTTTCTGGATCGCGGGTTTGCTGTCAGTGTGTCGATGAATGTGCATGCATCTTCAAATGCCAGCGCCGTGCGCCAGGTATTTTCGTCCAGACTCAGAATGACCCGGACACTGGCTTGTTCGACCTCACTCAATCCAGCGCGCGCCGTGATGTCGACAGGTGCATTTGCGTTCCCTGCTACTGCAAGCAAACGCTTCCAATCGACATCGTCAGTTGAAATGGACGGAGGCAGCCAGGCACGCCTTGATCCATACAGATAGCGTAGCTCGATACCATCGGGTTTCAGTTCGCGGGCGATCTTGAGCAACACCTCACCATCGCGGGCGACAAAATACAGTCGTTGTATGCCGCGCTTTCGCGCGTCATCCAGTATCCATAGGACATAGGCCAGCAGAAACGGTACGATTACACTGAAGATCACGTCATCCAGCACATGAGTTGGATTGCCGTGGATCAAATGCATGGCCAGCCTGCAGCGCCGGCTGAAACCGGCCTGCCGCGACGCGCCAGGATGACGGGGCAGCCGGGAACCCGCGATCCGCGTCTCGTGTTCAGTCAAATGGGCTGCGGTGAAATGCCGGGTCAGGATGCCCAGTTTTTCGGCCATTCGAATGTCTGCATGAGCGTTGTCGCCGGTGTGCTGCAGTTGCTCTCCCCTCAGCCCCTCGGCTTGCAGGACATGTTGGAACAGCTTTCCATTGTGCTTCGAGACGCCAATATCACATGACACATACAACCGGTCGCCTTCCTCCATTACGCCCATGCGCTCAAGCATGGGGCGCAGCATTGACGCAGGAATGTACATGTCGGAAATGAACAGGATGCGATGCCCAGCTGCACGTAAGGCATTCAGCTGAAGCATGGTTTCTTCGATAGGGTAAAGGCTTTCCTCCTCCAGCGTCAGTTCAGCCTCGATCAGTTCGGCGGCTGGTCGATCCAGACGTATAAACCAGTTAACCTTCTGGTAGATGGCGTCGATCGATGCGTGCGCGTGCCCCCTGCGGCGCGCACTCCAGTTGGCAAGTTTTTCTGCCCGAATGCGAGCGCGCTGGAAACGCCGCGCAAAGCGTTCGCGCGCCGACTCTCCGCTGGACGCAGGGGCGACACGCAGACCCAATTCATAAAACAGGTCGCGTGGGTGCGCATACATCCGAGTGACGCAAGTGTCGAATACGTCGAATGAATTTAGAATGCGCACGACAGGCTGCTTGGAATTCTAGTCCAATTTCTCATAATAGTTTGGTCGTAATATCTTTTTCAGTTTGTGGCCGATTATATATTTAAGTGCGGGGTGTCTTGCGGAGTGAAATTTGTGAGTTATTCTTCCGTGTTTTAAGATGAATATCAGCATAGATAGGTTTAGATAGCTCTTGTGCCATGCATTCCATGCTCTTTTTGTGGCTAGAGAAAAGGTTTGGTTTTGTCCTTTGATGGAAGAGAAGGTGTTTAAGTTGGCTTCTTCGATTCTTAGCCGATTTTCTCTTTGAAGAGGTGTATTGTCTCGGTTGTATGCTGTAAATGAACGTCTGTGTTGACGCCAGTCAACCAATACTTCGTCTAGATATTTTATATGGCCTTTGTCGGCGGCTAGAAAGGCGATTGTCCAGTCAATGTATAAGGTGGTATCCAGTTTTTCTGAAGTGGATAGCAAATCTTTGCGAAATAACATCGCGTGGCCGCATATAGAGTTGCAAAAAAGCAGATTTCTTGAGTCGTTTCCTTGAATCATTTTGCCTTTCAGAGAATCAGACAAGGTCTTGCCTAGCGGTTTGTCATTCTCGTCGATAAGACGATTGTTGCTATATATCAACGTGGCTTCGCCCATATTCTCGACAAGGCGGCGCGTTTTCTCTGGATGCCAGATATCGTCTTGATCGCTGGGCGAGATTAGTTGCCCCCTGCACTCTCCAAACGCTCGAATAAAGTTCTTTACATATCCACGATTGAAGTCGCGTGGCAAAAGACGGATGCGTAGATCCTGCCTTGCATAGCTTTCCAGAATGCTCCAGGTGTTGTCGCTGGAGCAGTCGTCGGAAATGACGATCTCAAAGTTTGGATAGTCCTGATTGATCAGGGAAATCAATTGCTTTTCCAAGTATTGCTGGCCGTTATATGTGGCCAAGGCAATGGATACAAGTGGATAAATTTTTTCCTGCATTTTTTCGGATCTTTTCGACACAAGATCCGATTCCATGTCGCGACACTCTGAATCTGGGTTGCGGCTTGTGGTTTCCATGAAATCAAGTCGTCGAAATTGGATTTTAGAGGCGGGGCGATGATGGCGCTCGGGCGCTGGCATTCAGGTGCCGCGCCTATATCGTGAATAATTCATCGCAAGCCAAGAGAGAGGCTTCTCTATGGGCTATGACCACAATCGTCTTTCTGCCTGACAATCTACGGATAGCCTCGTTGACCGCCGCCTCCGTGGTGCCATCCAGCGCGCTGGTCGCCTCATCCATCAGCAGCACGGGCGGGTCGCGGTACAAGGCGCGGGCGATGCCGATGCGCTGGCGCTGCCCGCCCGACAGGCGGATGCCACGGTCGCCCACGGGGGTGTCGTAGCCTTGGGGCAGTTCCCGGGTGACGAAGTCATGGATCTGCGCGGCGCGGGCAGCGCGCTCCACGGCCCGCATGTCGATCTCGTCCCGGGGGATGCCAAAGGCGATGTTGGCGGCGACGCTCGTGTCAGCGATGTAGATGTGCTGCGGCACGTAACCGATGGCGGCCTGCCAGGCCGGCAAGCTGTGCGCGGTGATGGTTTTGCCATCCACGCTCAGTGTGCCCGCCTGCGGGCCGAGCAGGCCGAGCAGGATGTCCATGACGGTGCTCTTGCCGGCACCGCTGGGACCCTTGATGCCGATGCTGGTGTTGACCGGGATGGTGAGGTCGAAGGCGTCCAGCACGGGTCTGTCGGGTGTCGAGGGGTAGGCGTAGCGGATGCCCTGCAGGCGGATTTCCCGCCTGGGCACGATCGCCGGCTGGGTAGCGGGCGCAGCGGCGGGCAATGGCAGCGACATGTCGCGGTGCAGGCTGTCGAGGGTGGCGCTGGCAAAATTCAGGCGGGCAAAGCCGCGATACATGATCTGCGCGGCGGGCAGCATGCGGTAGGCAGCGAAGCCGTAGAGGCCGAGCGCGGGCAGTACGTGGGCCACATCGTCGCTCTTGAGCAGCAGCGCCAGCGCGATGAGGATCAGGCCGGTGTAGCCGGTCGCTTCCACCAGGTAGAGCGGAGTCTGGCTGAGCGTCTCGCTGGCGGCCATGTGGCGCGCCTGGGTGCGCGAGGCGTGCTGGTATTGCTGCAGGTATGCGGCTTCTGCGCGGGTGATCTTGATGTCGCGGATGCCTTGCAGGGCTTCGTTGCAGGTCTGATAGCGCTGGCGGTTGGCCTCCACCATTTCGGTGCCGATATGCCTGAGGTGACGGCGCACCAGCAGATAGATCAGCCCGTACAGCGTGCCGACCACCAGCACGATGGCGAGCGCGGTGAATGGATTGTAGGCGAACACCAGCGCCAGCATGGCGAGCACCACGATGCCCTGCACGATGACCTGTGAGAGCGGCTGGATGAGGTTGGCCATGACCAGGTCGACCTCCGCCAGGATGGTCTTGGACAGTTCCGCGCTGTTGCGGCTGATGAAGAATTCGTAGGGCTGGGCCAGGTAGCGGGTCATCAGCCGGCTGCTGATGGAGTGGCGAAGCAGGTGCACGAAGCGGTTGAGCAGGTGCTGGGTGATGGTCTTGAAAGCGGACGATGCGATGACCAGCACGATGGAGGCCAAGCCCAGGGCCATGATGAAGCTTCGCGGCTGGGCAAGGTCCAGCTGGGTGTAGAGCTCGTGCAGCCAGGGTGTCTCCTGGATCACGCCCGGCCGGGCCAGCACGGAAAGAAAAGGCATGATCGAGAGCACGCCCAGCGTTTCGGCCAGCGCCATGAGCAGGGCCAGCATCAGCATCCCCAGCGCCTTGCGCTGCTCGGCAGCGGTGAAGAGTTGCCAGACTTTCTGCAGGGTGTCGCGCATGGTGTTCTACGGTGGCCCTCAGCCGGTCAATTATTGCTTTTCTCGTGAGCGCCTTGCAGCAGTTCTATATAACGCGCACTCACATGTTCCCAGCTCAGATGCGCCCGCAAGGCCGTGCGCATGGCCAGACTCCGCTGTGCAGCCTCTTCGGGCTGCCGCAATTGGCGGAGAATGACTTCGGCCAGCTGGTCGATGTCCTGCGGGTTGACCAGGCAGGCGTCGGCTTGCGCCCCAAGAATATCCCGCAACCCTGGCACATCGCCGGCAATGGCGGGACAGCCGCAAGCCACGGCTTCCATCAAAGCCACGGGAAGCCCCTCCTGATCGCCAGACTTCGCCCTGACGAAAGGCGCCACAAAGAGTGCCGCACGCCGATACAGGTCGGGTAGATCCTTCTGCGCCACAGCCCCCAGGAAGCACACTGCATCCTGCAAGCCCAATTCGCGGACCTGAGCCTCGAGTTGGTCCTTGTCCGGGCCGAAGCCAGCGATGGTCAAGGTGACGTCGGGGCGCTCGCGCAGCACGGTGGGCAAAGCAAGCAGCAGATAGCGCAGCCCCTTCTTTTCCACCAGGCGGCCCACGAAAAGCAACTCGCCGCGGGAACGCTGCGTCGCGTCACCCGGCACAAACAGCCGGGTCATATCCACGCCCATCGGGACGACCGCGACTTGCGCGACATCCACATCCAACTCGCCCACCGCATCACGCATGGCGCTACTGACAACGGTCGTTGCTCGTGCCTTGTGCAACACGAAGCGCTTGAGCGCCCGGAACGGCCTGCTGCGAAGTGCGTACAGATCGGCTCCATGGGAAGTCACAAGAAACGGCTTGCCCAGCAGCGTTGCAATCAGCCCCTGAGGAATCAGCCAGTGTGCATGTACCAGATCAATCCCGCGCTGCCGGCACAAGCGCAGGGCATGCCAAGCCTGCATCAAGACGAATCCTGGCACCAGGAAGAGCTTCCACGGCTTGTTGCGCAGATTGGTGACAATGCCGCCATTGTTGACCAGCGTTTCCAATGCTGCCGGTGCGTAACGGTAGCGAATGACCTCGACGCCATCCATCGTCTCCACCGGGGCCGCGCCGTCAGCGTGCGGACACAGCACAAGAACGCGGAATCGATCGGTCAATCGTCTTGCCAGTTCATGTACAAAACCGGGTTCCGGATCTCCCACCCAGCGCGGATAGGTGGATGCAAGAACAAGCAGCGCCGGCAATCGGGCTTCTGCCATGCCTATTCCCGCTCCTTGTACATCAGGGCCGTAATCTGCTCCGAGATCAGCCCCATCATGAAGGTGACCACGCTGCCGGTGTACAGCAAGGCGCTCATGTTCGTGAACCGTCCATATTCCAGCAAGGTATGTCCGTACCAACCCGTTGCCAGCAGAAACATCGTCAGTGCCAAAGGCGCGAACAGTTTCAACGGCGAATACAGCGTGCCGATCTTGAAGATGATCAGCAGGAAGCGCAGTCCGTCGTGCAGCGGGCGGATGTGGCTCTTGCCGATGCGCCGGGCGGCGTGGATCGGCTCGTAGGCCACCGAGTATCCGGCGCGGAAGAAGGCCATGGTGCTGGTCGTCGGGTAGGAGAAGCCGTTCGGCAGCAAATAGAGGAATTCGCGGAATTTCTCGGCGCGTACTGCGCGGAATCCGGAGGTCAGGTCTTCCACCTTGTGGCCCGTCATGTAGCTCGCGAGCCGGTTGTAGAAGCGGTTTGCGAGGCCACGGCCGAGGCTCGCCTGGGAGCCTGCCTGGCGTGCGCCGACGACCATGTCGTAGCCTTTGTCGAGGCGCGCCAGCAAGGCCGGGATGTCGGCAGGGTCGTGCTGGCCGTCGGCGTCCATGAAGACGATCACGTCGCCACTCGCCGCGCGTGCGCCGGTCTTGATGGCGGCGCCGTTGCCCTTTGAATACGGCTGGCGGATCACGCGCGCCCCCGACTTCGTGGCGGCTTCGCCGGTCGCATCGGTCGAACCGTCATCGACGACGATGACCTCGACTTCGGGAAGCTGCGCCCGAATCTGCATCACGACATTGCCGATGGGAGTCGACTCGTTGCGTGCGGGAAGTACGACCGTAACCCGTGTTTTCATGGTGTCGAGACGGTCTTTGTGTCACCTGTGCGTTGCGGATGATTGCCTGCCGCACCGAGTATGGCCTGCATCGATTCATCGCACTGCTTGCGCGCCGTGTGCGCGAGCACCGGATGCTTCGGGAGGTCTCGGCACAGTTGTTCGCGGTGGAAGGCCTTGGCGTCCTCGATCGCGTGCCGCTCGAGCAGTCGACGGATGATCGCATGGCCGAGCGTGCGGTCCCGGTCTGCCGCCCAAGCCTCCTTCAAGTGCTCCAGTGCGGTGTCCGCGTCACCTCTGGCCATCGCGATCCTTTGCAGGTTGATGTGGACCGCCTTGCGGCTGAGCGCGCCGAGCCCCGCAGTCTGCTGGCGCAGGAGGCTTCTGTTGAGCGCTTCGAGTTGATCGTAGCCGAGAAGCGTGCATTTTCCCTCTTCGACTGCGTTGTGCATTGCATTGAGCGCCGATACGGCCCCTCCGACGTTGCGCGCGTCGATTGCAAGCCGTTCCGCCTGGTTGAAATAGTCCCGCGTACGTTGCTCGTCACCCGCTGCGCAGGCGAGGAGCGCGGCCTGGGTGACCGAGGCGAGGCACTCGGGACAGTCGTCCACCTGGATCCGCATGATCTGGTAGGCCTCGTCGAGGCGCCCCTGTTCGAGGTAGAGGAGTGCAAGGTGCTCAGCCGCCCGTGGAGACTTGTAGGCGTGGACGAACCAGGTTTCTGCGGCGTCGAGCTTGTCGCCCCAGAGGCTGGTCACATGGAACAGGATCGCCGCCAAGGTTGCGAGATAGGCGGCGAAGCCCGCGATGGCGAGCCGGCGGTACGGAAGGGGCGTACGCCCCACCGCCCAGGCGAGTGCAAAGCAAGGTCCGAACAGGGCCAGATAATTGCGATGCTCGAAATACAGCTCCAACCCGATGACGCTGGATTCGAGCAGGTGGGCTGCGAGAAACCACAGGACGGCGAAGGCCGCGACCGGATGGCGGCGGCGGAAGCGGATAGCGAGCACCGTGAGCGTCGGCCACAGGATGGCGGCGAAGAGGGCGTCTGGTTGTTCAGCGAGCGAGCTGACCTTGGGGTAGCCGTCATGAAATGGGTGCAGACCGTAGGGCCGGGGCGCGAAGGCTTCGCGCAGGTATTCGAGCAGGATCAGCGGCTGGGTCTGGATGCGCTCGAGCAGGTTGAATTCGCGCCCCCCGAACACGCCGCCGGAGCGGAATGCGCTGTACGCGAGGTAGGCCAGGATGATCGCGAGAGTCCCGCCGCCCGCGACGGTGCGCAGTAAGCGAAGGCAGCCCGGCGATGTGCGGTCGGCGAGCAGCGTCGCCTGGATCACGAGCGCGAAAACGGGCAGCAGGATGCCGTTTTCCTTGGTGAACATCGCGAGCAGGGTGAATCCCACGAGGCCGAGTGCCTGCAGGGCGACGCCGAGTGCAGGACGCCGGTTCTCGATCGCGATGCCCCGTAAATGGATCAACAGGCCCGCGAGCACGAAGAAGGCCGACAGCGTCGCCATGCGCTGCACAGCGATCAGCGAGGACGACACCTGCAGTGGCATCAGCATCCACAGTGCTGCGGCGCCGACCGCAGTCCAGGCGGGGGCGCTGCCTGAGACGTCCCGTAGGCTGAGCATCCGATGGACGAGCAGGGCGACCAGCGTTCCGTTGACGAGGTGCAGCAGTACGTTGAAAAGGAGGATGTTCTCGATGTCTCCGGGCCAGTCCTCGACATGTACAAGGAAGCTGAGCATGGCGAGCGGACGGCCAAGCGGACCGGAGATCTCGGAGGATAGGTAGTAGAGCGCGGAGTCGAGGTCGACGACGCTGGCGAGGCCGGAGAGCGGGCGAATGTCGTCGTAGTAGAGGGCGCCCGTCAGGCCGGGGATGTATAGAAGGCAGGTTACCAAGAGCGACAGCGCAAGACCGACGCAGGCCGCGGCGTGGGCGGGTATTTGCGTGGCTCGGGGCATCATTTTGTTTGAGGTTGAAGGGCGATCAAAAAGCTGAGGGGACCGACATCCGGTCCCCTCATGTCAAGCCAGTTGCACTCTGTCAGCCGCCGCAGGTCTTCGGCAAATACTTGGTGGCAGCGGTTGAGCCGCAACTCCACGCACCGGTTGAGGCGGTCCGCGTCCAAGTGATCGTGGCGGATCCAATTTGCGTAGGAGCGTTCTTGAACGCGCAGACGATCGTGGAGGCCGTGACTGTGATGGTGCAGTTACCAGTGGAGCTCTGGAGGCCGATGTCGCCGACCGCAGAGACTGAGCCTCCGTTGTTCAGTCTTTCCTCGAAAGCTGTCTTGCCTGCCGAGATTTCCGCGAGACCCGCAGTAACCTTCGCCTTCGCCTGATAATCCGAATACGCCGGCAGCGCCACCGCAGCCAGGATGCCGATGATCGCCACGACGATCATCAGTTCGATCAGCGTGAAGCCTTGTTGCATCTTGTTCATTTGAGTTCTCCTTGATGGGAAACCACGGAAAATCCGCTTACCTACCCATCAGCAAGCCCCGTGCCAGCTTCGAAGCCCCGGGTTTTCGTGACGGAGTGCCGCCGGCTTGACACGATTCCACGGCCAAAAGTGACAGCTGCCCCGGAGCGGGTGGTCAACATGTGACAAAGGGGAGTGCTTGCCGGGGCGCGGGGCATGGGTGAGAAACCCGGGGTCTTTCATTTGCTCATCCCACCCGTCGATCCGGTGCCCCCGCTGGCCCCCGATCCGCCTAGCCCGCCGGCGGCTGGGTGTCGCGCAGGCTGCTGCGGGCGAACATGCGCTCGGCGAAGGGCACCAGGCCGGGGTGGCGGCTGCGCCAGTCGACATCGGGGAAGCGCAGGTCGAGGTAGCCGAGCGCGACCGCGACCGCGATGTCGCCAAGCTGCATCGGGCCGCCGTTGAAGGCGTGGCGGCCGTCGAGGCGGCGCTCGAGCTCGGCGAGGCCGCGGTCGATCTTGTCCTTCTGGCGGGCGATCTCGCGTTCGCTGCGCTCGCCGTCGGGGCGGCGCGATTCGAGCAGGGCGGCGACCGCCGCGTCGGTGACGCCGTCGGCGAGCGCCTCGGTCTGGCGCACGCGCACGGCGTCGAGCCCGGCGGGCGGGAGCAGCGCGGGCGGGGCGCCGAGGGTCTCGAGGTAGCCGGCGATGACCGGCGAGTCGAAGAAGGTCTCGCCTTCGTCGGTGATCAGCACCGGCACCTTGCCGAGCGGGTTGAGCTCGGGGATGCGGGTGTTCGCTTCCCAGGGCGAGTCGACCACGAGCTCGAAGGGCAGCGCCTTCTCGGCGAGGATGACGCGGATCTTGCGCGCGTAGGGGCTGGTCAGCGAGGCGAGCAGTTTCATGATGGCGGGTCTCCGGTGATGGCCGACCCAGCGTACGCCGCAGGCGGGCGGGGGGAAATCAGGGAAACCGGAAGGATCGCGGCCCGCGTCGCGAGAAGGCCGGCGGGGCGCGGAGGCGGGCGCGGCGCGGATTCGGGGGAGGCGCGGAGTCCGGTGCTGGAATCGCGACTTGCGTCGCTCCTACGGCAATTCTGTAAGCGCCTGGGTTTCGTAGGAGCGACGCAAGTCGCGATTGCCGGCGGCAGTGTTCAGGCGTGCGCGACGTTGCGCGCGATGAGCTCGCGGATCAGGTGCAGCTTGCCGTGGAAGAAGTGGTCGGCGCCGGGGATCACGATGATCGGCTGTTCCTGCGGCCGCGCCCAGTCGAGCACGTTGGCGAGCGCGACGGTGTCGTCGTTCTCGCCGTGGATGACCAGCGCGGGGATGTTCGTCGGCAGCGCCGGGGTGTCGTAGCTGCGGCCGCTGCCGGTGGTCTCGCCCGCGGCCATGCCCACGAGCACGAGCTGGCGCGGCGGCGCGATGCCCTCGGCCAGGCGTTTGGCGACGCGCACCTGTACGTAGCCGCCGAAGGAGAAGCCGCCGAGCGCCAGCGGCAGCGCGCCCCAGCGCGACTCCGCCCAGCTGATCACCGAGAGCATGTCCTCGGTCTCGCCTTCGCCGTGGTCGTGCGTGCCCTCGCTCTGGCCCACGCCGCGGAAGTTGGGGCGGATCACCGCGTAGCCGAGATCGCGGAAGGCGCGCGCGAGCGTGTGCGCGACCTTGTTGGTGTTGGCGCCGCCGAAGAGCGGGTGGGGATGGCACACGAGCGCGATGCCCTTGACCGTGGCGGGGGCGTCGATCAGCGCCTCGATGTTGCCGGCGGGGCCGCGCAGCAGGGCGGACTCGGTGGGCAGCGGGCGGCTCATGCGGCGTCCTCGGGCAGGCGCAGGCGCTGGACCACGCGGCCCTGCATCAGGTGCGAGTCGATGATCTCGTCGATGTCTTCCTTGTCGACGTAGGTGTACCAGACGTTGTCGGGGTAGACGACGATCACCGGACCGTCGTCGCAGCGGCCGAGGCAGCCCGCCTTGTTCACGCGTACGCTGCCCTTGCCCTTGAGGCCGAGCGCGGCGGTGCGTTCCTTGGCGTAGGTCTGCAGCTCGCTCGCCTTGTGGTCGTTGCAACAGGACTCGCCCGGCTGGCGCTGGTTGCAGCAGAAGAAGACGTGGTGTTTGAAGTAGCTCATGGTGGCTCTCTGGGTATCGGGTCGAACGCCGTGCCGGCGCCGATCCGCGGGAACGTCGCGAGATTATAGGCGGCGCTTGCCGCGTGTGCGGCTTGCGGCGGGGTTGTGGCCGCGGGACCTGGCCGCGGGGCCTGGCTGCGGCCGCCGCCCCGATGCCTAGCGGCGGGCTCGGCGGCGCGGAGCCGGCTGCGCGCTCGCGGGGGCGGCCGCGAGGTGCTCGCCCCGCCAGAGCCCGAGCGCCGACAGGTAGGCCAGCGCGGCGTAGGGCCACAGGCTGTCGACGAGCCCGGTGAGTCCGTGGAAGCTGAACACGTTGCTGAACCCGGCCAGGCGCCGGTCGAAGGGCAGGTAGGGGTTCTCCGGGATCAGGTTCACCAGCGCGGTGGCGAGCAGCAGGCTGGTGCCGGCGATCGCGTGCTGGGCCAGGCGCGGCAGCAGCAGCGCGGGCAGCAGCAGCGCGCCGCCGATCACCAGGCCGCGCTCGGCGCCCGGGGTGAGCCAGGCGAGCGGCGCCCCCGGCTCGAAGAAGATCCACGTCGCCAGCGACTTCGCGCCGATGCCGAGGGCGATCACCGCCAACACCGGCAGCGGGCTGGCCCCGCGCGTCATGCAGCGCACGAACAGTCCGATCGCGAGCAGCCCGCTTGCGGTGAGCGCGGTGTCGAAGGCGATGAAGCGCTCGGGGCGGAAGGGCAGCGGCGCAGGGATGCCGAGCAGGCTGCGCAGGTCGCCGCTGGCGAAGACGAGGTCGGTGGCGCCGAGCTGGCCGAGCAGCCACAGCCCGATCAGCACCAGTCCGGCCTCGCCGCTGCGCCCGCCGATCACGCTGCGCGCGCGCCAGCGCTGCAGCCGCCCCTGCGGCCCGAGCAGCGCACCGCCCCAGCGCGCGCCGGCGAGTGCGCCGAGCAGGCCGCCGGCCGCGTTGCCGCCGAGGTCGAGATTGCTCGCCACCCGGCTGGGCAGGTAGTTCTGCAGCGCCTCCAGGCCGAAGCTGAACAGCCCGGCGAGCAGCGCGGCGACGAGCGCCTTGCGCGCGAAGCGCCACTGCGCCGGCAGCGCCGCCGCCAGCAGCAGCCCGAGCGGCAGGTAGCCGAGGATGTTGAAGAGGAGATCTTCGAGGATGAAGTACTTCGGCCATGGCGCCCACAGCCAGTCGAACGCCGGCAAGCCGCTGTCGCGCCAGCCGGTCAGCGGATGCAGGCAGGCATAGGCGACCAGCAGCGCATAGGCGAGCGCGAACGCGGGAGCGAGGGAGGAGTGCGACCGTGCGGCCATGCGCCGCATTGTGCCAGCTGGGCCGGATTGCAGCACCCCGGGACGGGGTGTCCATGCGCTCGAGCTCCGGTGCCACGCTACAGGGTCCTCCGCAGGGGCGATGCAAGTCGCGACTCCGGCGGCGGCACTGCGACTAGCGTCCTTGCCTGCTGCACGCCTGCGATCGCGGCTTGCGCCGCTCCCACGAGAATGCGCCACGCCTCCGAGGCCTCTTCGCCGTAGCGATGCAAGTCGCGACTCCGGCGGCGGCACTGCGACTAGCGTCCTTGCCTGCTGCACGCCTGCGATCGCGGCTTGCGCCGCTCCCACGAGAATGCGCCACGCCTCCGATGCCTCTTCGCCGTAGCGATGCAAGTCGCGACTCCGGCGGCGGCGCGCTGGTGCCGCACCGCGCTGGTGCGCTCCGGGCGCAAATGGTGCGCGATTGCGCCTGCACGGAGGGGGCAGTGCCAGCGGAAACGGCGGAAGCCAGGCGTCGCGCGGGCTTGCACGCTTCTTGCTGACACCCGGTGTCGCCCCACTACGCTCCCTGCGAGGCCGCCGTGTCCATCCACGTCAAGCTCAACCACGTCACCCGTTACCGCTACGACCGCCCGGTCGCGCTGTCGCCGCAGGTCGTGCGCCTGCGCCCGGCGCCGCACTGCCGCACGCCCATCCATGCCTACGCGCTGAAGGTCGACCCCGCCGGCCACTTCATCAACTGGCAGCAGGACCCGCAGTCGAACTATCTCGCCCGCCTCGTCTTCCCCGACAAGGCCACCGAACTGCGCATCGAGGTCGACCTGGTGGCCGAGCTGTCGGTCATCAACCCCTTCGATTTCTTCCTCGAACCCGCGGCGGAGAAAATCCCCTTCGCCTACGAGGACGCCCTGCGCGTCGAGCTCGCGCCCTACCTGGCGAAGGCGCCGGCTGCCGCGCTGGGGCCGAAGTTCATCGACTGCCTCGAATCCATCCCGCGCGCGCCGCGGGCCAGCGTGGATTTCCTGGTCGCGCTCAACCAGCGCCTGCAGCAGGACATCCGCTACCTGGTGCGCCTGGAGCCGGGCGTGCAGACGCCGGAAGAGACGCTGACGCTGGCGAGCGGCTCGTGCCGCGACTCGGCCTGGCTGCTGGTGCAGTTGCTGCGCCACCTCGGCCTGGCGGCGCGCTTCGTGTCCGGCTACCTGATCCAGCTCGTGCCCGACGTGAAGTCGCTCGACGGCCCCTCGGGCACCGCGGTGGACTTCACCGACCTGCACGCCTGGTGCGAGGTCTATCTGCCCGGTGCCGGCTGGGTGGGCCTGGATCCGACCTCCGGCTTGTTCGCCGGCGAGGGCCACATCCCGCTCGCCTGCTCGCCCGAGCCCTCGTCGGCGGCGCCGATCACCGGCTTCACCGATGAATGCGAATGCGAGTTCGAGCATCACATGAAGGTCGAGCGCGTGTGGGAGGCGCCGCGCGTCACCAAGCCCTATACCGACGAACAATGGGCGGCGATCGAGGTGCTGGGGCAGCGCATCGACGCCGACCTGAAGGCCCGCGACGTGCGCCTCACGCAAGGCGGCGAGCCCACCTTCGTGGCACTCGACGACCGCGACGGCGCGGCCTGGAACAGCGACGCGCTCGATCCGCACAACCGTGATGCCAGCAAGCCGAGCAAGCGCACCCTGGCCGAGAACCTGATGTTCCGCCTCAAGGACCACTATGCGCCGCACGGCCTGCTGCACTTCGGCCAGGGCAAGTGGTACCCGGGCGAGCAGCTGCCGCGCTGGTCGCTCAACTGCTACTGGCGGCGCGACGGCGAGCCGATCTGGCGCAAGCCCGAGCTGTTCGCGCGCGAGCTGTCCGGCACCGCGGTGGACGAGGCCGTGGCGGCGCGCTTCCTCGCGCGCGTCGGCGAGCGCCTCGGCGTGGATACGCAGTGGATGATGGCGGCCTTCGAGGACGCCTGGTACTACCTGTGGCGCGAGCGCCGGCTGCCGGCCAACGTCGATCCGCACGATGCGCGCGTCGACGACCCGCTCGAACGCGCGCGGCTCGCCAAGGTCTTCGACCAGGGGCTGAGGCAGGTCGTCGGGCACGTGCTGCCGCTGGTGCGCGATCACGTCGGCGCCGATCGCTGGCAGAGCGGGCCGTGGTTCCTGCGTGCCGAGCGCCTGTACCTGATCCCCGGCGATTCGCCGATCGGCTACCGCCTGCCGCTCGATTCCCAGCCCTGGGCGGGCAAGGGCGACCTGCCCTCGATCCACCCCGCCGACCCCAACCAGCCCTTCCCGACGCTGCCCGCGCACGCCGAGCTGCGCCAGCAGCTGCGGCCGACGGGCACGACGCTCGGCGCCGACAGCGGCCTCGGCTTCCCCTTCGCCGCCCACGGCGGCGGGTGGACGCCGAGCCGTGTCGAACATGCCGGCTTCCATGGGGTGCAGGGCGAGGCCGCGGTGCCGCGGCCCGGTACGTCCGCGCTGGATCGCCGCGACGAGCGCACCGACCCCGCTCGCCGTCCGGCACCCTTCGAGTCCGCCGCCTGGATCACTCGCAGCGCGCTGTGCGCCGAGCCGCGCGGCGGCCTGCTCCATCTCTTCATGCCGCCGACTGCCGCGCTGGAGGACTACCTCGAGATCGTCACCGCCATCGAGGACACCGCCGCCGAATTCAAGCTGCCGGTGGTGCTCGAAGGCTACGAGCCGCCGTCCGACCCGCGCCTGGCGCACTTCCGCATCACCCCCGACCCGGGCGTCATCGAGGTCAACATCCACCCCGCGGCGAGCTGGGACGAACTCGTCGAGCGCACCGGCACGCTCTACGAGGAGGCTCGGCAGGCGCGCCTGTCGACCGAGAAGTTCATGCTCGACGGCCGTCATACCGGCACCGGCGGTGGCAACCACTTCGTGCTCGGCGGTGCCACGCCGGGCGACTCGCCCTTCCTGCGGCGGCCCGACCTGGTGCGCAGCCTGTTGAGCTACTGGCACAACCACCCCAGCCTGTCCTACCTGTTCTCGGGGCTCTTCATCGGCCCGACCTCGCAGGCGCCGCGGGTGGACGAAGCGCGCCACGACTCGGTGCACGAGCTCGAAGTCGCCTTCCAGCAGATGCCGGAGGCGGGCATCCAGGTGCCGCCGTGGCTCATCGACCGCCTGCTGCGCAACCTGCTGATCGACGCCAGCGGCAACACCCACCGAGCCGAGTTCTGCATCGACAAGCTCTACAGCCCCGACAGCGCCACCGGGCGGCTGGGCCTGCTCGAGCTGCGCGCCTTCGAGATGCCGCCGCACGCGCGCATGAGCCTGGCCCAGCAGCTGCTGCTGCGCGCGCTGATCGCGCGCTTCTGGCAGCAGCCTTATGCCCCGGGTCGGCTGCGGCGCTGGGGTACCGAGCTGCACGACCGCTTCCTGCTGCCGCACTGGGTGGCGGAGGATTTCCGCGACGTCGTCGGCGAGCTGCGCGAATTCGGCTACCCGCTCGAGTTCGACTGGTTCGCGCCGCACTTCGAGTTCCGCTTCCCCAGGTACGGCGAGTTCGCCGCGCGCGGCGTGCGGGTCGAGCTGCGCATGGCGCTCGAGCCCTGGCACGTGATGGGGGAGGAGGGGGCGCCCGGCGGCACGGTGCGCTACGTCGACTCCTCGGTGGAGCGCCTGCAGGTCAAGGTGTCCGGGCTCAACGACGACCGCCACGTGCTGACCTGCAACGGCCGCGCCGTGCCGCTGCAGCCCACCGGCACGGTGGGCGAGTTCGTCGCCGGGGTGCGCTACCGCGCCTGGCAGCCGCCGTCCTGCCTGCACCCGACCATCGGCGTGCACGCGCCGCTGGTGTTCGACCTGGTCGATGGCTGGATGCAGCGCTCGATGGGCGGCTGCGTGTATCACGTCGCGCATCCGGGCGGGCGCAACCACGAGAGCTACCCGGTGAACCCGTACGAGGCCGAAGGCCGCCGCCTGGCGCGCTTCACTACCACCGGTCACACGCCGGGTCGCGTCGCACCCGCGCCCGCCACGCGCAACGCCGATTTCCCCTTCACCCTCGACCTGCGCCGCCAGGGCTGACCCGCCATGCAGGTCCAGCCGCACCGCCCGCCCGCGCTGCTCGCCCGCTACGTCGCGCGGCCCGACCGCTACGACGAGCTCTGCCAACGCATCGGCAGCGTCGTGGTGCTGCGGCCGCACTGGCGGGACTTCTTCCACGGCCTCGCCGCCATGCCCGCCGACGAGCTGTCGGCGCGGCGGGCCGCGCTTGGCCGGCAGATCCACGAGAACGGCATCACCTACAACGTGTATGCCGATCCGCGCGGCTTCGCGCGCCCGTGGGAGCTCGACCTGCTGCCCTACATGCTGCCCGCGGCGGAGTGGGCGCAGATCGAGGCCGCGGTGATCCAGCGCGCCACCCTGTTCGACCGCATCCTCGCCGACCTCTACGGTGAGCAGACCCTGCTCGAGCAGGGTCTGGTGCCGCCCGCGCTCATCTATGGCCATAGCGGCTTTCTGCGCCCGCTCGTGGGCGCGCGGCCGGCGGGCGGGCGCTTCCTGCACCTGTACGCGGTGGACCTGGCGCGTTCGCCCGACGGGCGCTGGTGGGTGGTGGCCGACCGCACCCAGGCGCCCTCGGGTGCGGGCTACGCGCTGGAGAACCGCAGCGTGGTCGCGCGCGTGCTGCCCGAGCTCTACCGCGCCGCCGGCGTCGAGCCGCTGGTCCCCTTCTTCGAGGGCTTCCGCGACGGCCTCGTCGAGCTCGCGCCGGCCGACGGCGCGGCGGCCGGGGAAGATCCCCTGATCGTGGTGCTCACGCCCGGGCCCTACAACGAGACCTACTTCGAGCACGCCTTCCTCGCCCGCGAGATGGGTTTCCCGCTCGTCGAGGGCCAGGACCTCACCGTGCGCGACGACAAGGTCTGGTTGCGCACGCTCGAGGGCCTGCGCCGGGTGCATGTGATCCTGCGCCGGGTGGACGACCTGTGGTGCGATCCGCTCGAACTGCGCGAAGACTCCGCGCTCGGCGTCGCCGGCCTGGTGGCGGCGGTGCGTGCCGGCATGGTGACGGTGGCCAACGCGCTCGGCAGCGGCATCCTCGAGACCGGGGCGTTGCTCGGCTACCTGCCGCGGCTGTGCGAGCACCTGCTCGGCAGCAAGCTGCGCATGCCCTCGGTGGCGACCTGGTGGTGCGGCGAGCCGGCGGCCTGCGAATACGCGCTGAAGCACCTGCGCGAGCTGGTGATCAAGCCGGCCTACCCCACCCTGGGTGCGCGGCCGGTGTTCTGCGGCGACCTGCCGGTGGCAGAGCTCGACGCGCTGGCGGCACGGATCGCGCTGCGGCCCTTCGACTTCGTCGCGCAGGAGATGGTCAACCTCTCGCAGGCCCCGGTGCTGGCGGACGAGGCGGGCGGCGCCGGGAACAAGGCGCCCGCGCGCGACGCGCGCGCGCTGGTCGCGCGCAACATCGGGCTGCGCGTGTTCGCGGCGGCGGGGGCGGAGGGGTTTCGCGTGCTGCCGGGCGGGCTCGTCCGGGTGGCCTCGGAGGCCGACATGCGCATCGTGTCGATGCAGCACGGCGGCGGCAGCAAGGACGCCTGGGTGCTCGGCTCGCCGGCGCGGCCGCGTCCGGTGCCGCGCATCGTGCCCGGCCAGCTCGCGCCCTTTGCCGGGGGGGCGCGCGTGCTCGGCCTGTCGAGCCGGGTGGCGGAGAACTTCTTCTGGCTCGGACGCTACAGCGAGCGCGCCGACGCTGCCGCCCGCCTCGGCCGCGAGACGCTGGCGCGCCTGGGCGAGGCCGGCGAGGCCTCGTGGCTGGGCGAGGATGGCAAGGTGACCGCGGCCCTGCAGGCGCTGTGCCGGCAGCGCGGCCTGCTCGCCACCGTGGCGGGGGAGGCCGACGCGGCACCCACACCCCCCGCGCCGCTCGCTCAGGCGCTCTTCGATCCCGCCCAGCCCGGCAGCGTGGTGGCCAACCTGCGCCAGGTGCTGCGCGTCGCAGCCCTGGTGCGCGACCGCCTGTCGCCGGACAGCTGGCGCATCTACAACCGCCTGTCGGAGTTTGCCGCGGCGCCGGCTCAGGCCCCGCGCCTCGGCGAGGCGCTGCAGCGCCTGGACGAGTCGTTGCTGTCGCTGGTGACGCTGTCGGGTTTCGTCATCGAGAGCATGCCGCGCGACGCCGGCTGGCGCTTCCTGTCGATCGGGCGGCGCATCGAGCGCCTGCAGTTTCTCGCCGCCGCGCTGTCGGCGCTGCTGCTCGAGCCCTCGCAAGGCGGGCTCAAGGTGCTGCTCGCGATCACCGACGCCGAGCTGCGCTACCGCAGCCGCCACGCGCGCGGCCTGGCCCCGCAGCCGGTGGCCGAGCTGGTCATGCTCGACGGCGACAACCCGCGCGCGCTGCGCTACCAGCTCGATTCGCTCGCCGAGCACGTCGCCCTGCTGCCCGACGGCGCCGCGCTCGCCGCGCCGCTGCGCGAACGCCTGGCCGCGCTCGACGCGCTCGCGCTGTGCGACTGTTTCGTGCACGAGCTGGCCGGCGCGCGTAGCCGCGCGGCCGCACAGGCGCGCCACTGCGAGCCCCTGCGGCAGGTGCTGGACGACATCTGGCGCGGCGGCAACGAGCTCGCCGATGCGCTGGCGCGGCGCTACTTCACCCACCTCGACGCCCGCAGCCGGGCGACCGTGTCGCTGTAGGGCGGCGGCGATGGCGCTCTACGAGATCCTCCACGACACCACCTACCGCTACGACAGTGCGGTGGCGCTGTCGCAGCAGGTGGCTCACCTGCGCCCGCGCGAATGCGCCGGCCAGCGCACCCTCGCGCACCACCTGGAGATCGCGCCGGCGCCGGCCCGGCGTAGCGAGCGCAGCGACTTCTTCGGCAACCCGGTGACCGCGTTCGCGCTGCACGCGCCGCACACGGAACTCGTCGTGCGCGCACGCAGCCGCATCCGCGTCGACCCGCCGGCCTGGCCCGAGCCGGCGGCGAGTCCGCCCTGGGAGACCGCGCGCGACCACCTGCGCGACGGCCTCTCCGGCCACGCGCCGCTGCGCGCCGACGCGCGCGACGCCGGGCAGTACCGCTTCGCTTCGCCCTTCGTGGCGCTGGGCGACGAGGCGGCGCAGTACGCCGACTATGCGCTGGCGAGCTTCACCCCGGGGCGGCCGGTGCTCGACGCCTTGCTCGCGCTGTCGGCGCGCATCCACGCCGATTTTCGCTTCGATCCCGCGGCGACCAGCGTCGCCACCCCGGTGGCGGAGGTCTTCGCGGCGCGCCGTGGGGTGTGCCAGGACTTCTCCCACCTGATGATCGCCTGTCTGCGCGCGCTCGGCCTGGCTGCGCGCTACGTCTCCGGCTACCTGCTCACCGAGCCGCCGCCGGGCCAGCCGCGCCTGATCGGCGCCGACGCCTCGCACGCCTGGGTGGCGCTGTGGTGCCCGGGCGCGGGCTGGATCGACATCGATCCGACCAACGACCTGCAGCCTGGCAGCGGTCACATCACGCTGGCCTGGGGGCGGGACTACGGCGACGTGTGTCCGCTGCGCGGCGTCATTCTCGGCGGGGGCGGGCACGGCGTCGAGGTCGCGGTGACGGTGATGCCGGTGGAGGAGGGCCCGCCCCCACGGCGGGGCGGGCGCCCGGCGCGTGCCGCCGACGCACCAGATTGATGCGTCGGCGGCCACCATGGTGCGCACCAGCGCGGTGCCCGCGGACGTCGACGTGCCCGACCCCGTTGTCGGCGCGGCTTTGCGCGTTTCATGGGCTTGGCACGCTTTCTGCTGTAGGCCCTGCGAGGGAGTCGATAAACCATCCGCGCAGAGCACGCCATGAACGCCGCCAAGCCTTTCGATGAGATGCACGCCGCCGACGGCACGATCCGGACGCACTACCAGCCCTACAGCGAGTGGCTCGGGCACACCCCGCGCGAGCTGATCGCGCGCAAGCGCAAGGAGGCCGACCTGGCCTTCCACCGCGTCGGCATCACCTTCAACGTCTATGGCGCCGACGGCGGCAAGGAGCGCCTGATCCCCTTCGACCTGCTGCCGCGCATCATCCCCGGCGACGAGTGGCGCACGCTGGAGGCCGGCCTGCGCCAGCGCGTGCGCGCGCTCAACGCCTTCCTCGCCGACATCTACCACGGCCAGGAGATCCTGCGCGCCGGACGCATCCCCGCCGACCAGGTGCTGGACAACGCCCAGTTCCGCCCCGAGATGAAGGGTGTGCACGTGCCCGGCGGGCTGTACGCGATGATCGCCGGCATCGACCTGGTGCGTGCCGCGGGTGCCGACGGCAAGGGCGACTACTACGTGCTGGAGGACAACCTGCGCGTGCCCTCGGGGGTGAGCTACCTGCTGGAGAACCGCAAGATGATGATGCGGCTCTTCCCCGACCTGTTCTCGCGCTACGACGTGCAGCCGGTCGAGCACTACCCCGACCTGCTGCTCGAGACCCTGCGCGCGGTGGCGCCGGCCGGCGTACTCGACCCCACCGCGGTGCTGCTCACCCCGGGCGCCTTCAACAGCGCCTACTTCGAGCACAGCTTCCTCGCCCAGCAGATGGGCATCGAGCTCGTCGAGGGCCAGGACCTCTTCGTCGAGGACGACACCGTGTTCATGCGCACCACCCAGGGGCCGCGGCGGGTGGATGTGATCTACCGCCGCCTCGACGACGACTTCCTCGACCCCGAGGTCTTCCGCGCCGACTCGATGCTCGGTGTGCCGGGCCTGATGTCGGCCTACCGCGCCGGCCGGGTGACGCTGGCCAACGCGGTCGGCACGGGGGTGGCGGACGACAAGTCGATCTACCCCTACGTGCCCGAGATGGTGCGCTTCTACCTCGGCGAGGAGCCGATCCTCAACAACGTCCCGACCTGGATGCTGCGCGAACCCGACGACCTCGCCTACACGCTCGCCCACCTGCCCGAGCTGGTGGTCAAGGAGGTCCATGGCGCCGGCGGCTACGGCATGCTGGTGGGGCCGGCGGCCACCAAGGCCGAGATCGAGGAGTTCCGCCAGCGCATCCTCGCCGCGCCGGAGAAGTACATCGCCCAGCCGACCTTGTCCTTGTCCACCTGCCCGACCTTCGTCGACGCCGGCATCGCGCCGCGCCACATCGACCTGCGTCCCTTCGTGCTCTCGGGCGGACGCGAGATCCGCATGGTGCCGGGCGGCCTCACCCGCGTCGCGCTCAAGGCTGGCTCGCTGGTGGTCAACTCCTCGCAGGGCGGGGGCACCAAGGACACCTGGGTGGTGGGCTGAGCCGCCTGCCGCCGCGCAATTGCCAAGGAGAACCCCCATGCTGAGCCGAACCGCAGACCACCTGTACTGGATGGCGCGCTACACCGAGCGCGCCGAGAACACCGTGCGCATGCTCGACGTGTCCTACCGCATGTCGCTGCTGCCCGGGGCCAACGGCGGCGACACCGAGAGCTGGTCCGCTATCCTCGACATCAGCGAACTGTCGGAGGCCTTCGCCCGCACCGGCAGGCCGCTCTCCGCCTGCGACGTGATCGAGTTCGTCGTGCTCGACCGCGACAACCCCTCGAGCGTGTGGAACTGCCTGCGCGCCGCGCGCGAGAATGCGCACGCGGTGCGCGGCACGCTGACCGCCGAGATGTGGGAGACCACCAACGCGACCTGGCTCGAGATCCGCGAGATGACGCCGCAGAAGCTGCGCGCCACCGACCTCGGCGAGTTCTTCGAGTGGGTGAAGTTCCGCTCCCACCTGCTGCGCGGGGTGACCTTCGGCACCATGCTGCACGACGAGGCCTTCAAGTTCGTGCGCCTGGGCACCTTCCTCGAGCGCGCCGACAACACCGCGCGCCTGCTCGACGTGAAGTACCACAGCCTGCTGCCCAAGGCCGAGGGACTCACCAGCTCGACCGACTTCTACCAGTGGGGGGCGCTGCTGCGCTCGGTGTCGGCCTTCGAGACCTACCGCCACGTGTATCGCGACGTGATCACACCCTACAAGGTGGCCGAGCTGCTGATCCTCAACGCCGACATGCCGCGCTCCCTGCACGCCTGCCTGGACGAGATCAACGGCATCCTCGGCGAGATCGCCAGCATCCACTCGGCCGAGGCCGCACGCCAGGCCGGCGAGCTGCACGCGACGCTGCACTACGGGCGCATGGACGACATCTTCGATGCCGGCCTGCATCCCTGGCTGGAGCGCTTCCTGGTGCGCATCAACCGCCTCGGCGACAGCATCGGCGAGAACTTTCTGGTTCCGGTCGCGGCATGACCGGTACGCGGCGTCTTCCGGCCCGGACCCGGGGCCGGGCCAATGAACCGACGGGATCGAACCCATGACCTACTGCGTCGCCATGTGCCTCGACGAGGGGCTGGTCTGCCTGTCCGACTCGCGCACCAACGCGGGCGTGGACCACATCAACACCTTCCGCAAGATGACCGTGTTCGAGCGTGCCGGCGACCGCGTGCTGGTGCTGATGAGCGCCGGCAACCTCGCCATCACCCAGGCGGTGATCAGCCTGCTGCGCGAGCACGCCGCGGTGCAGGACCGCGACAGCCTGTGGAACGCGCCGACCCTGTTCGAGTGCGCCCGCCTGGTCGGCGAGACCATCCGCGGCGTGCATCGCCAGGACGCCGAGGCGCTCAAGCAGTTCGGCGTGGAGTTCAACGCCAGCTTCATCCTCGCCGGGCAGATCGGCGACGAGTCGCCGCGCCTGTTCAACATCTACTCGGCCGGCAACTTCATCGAGGCCTCGATCGACACGCCGTACTTCCAGATCGGCGAGTCGAAATACGGCAAGCCGATCATCGACCGCATCGTCACCAGCAAGACCTCGCTCGACGAGGCCGCCAAGTGCGCGCTGATCTCGATGGACTCGACCATCCGCTCCAACCTGTCGGTGGGCTTGCCGCTCGACCTGCTGATCTACCGCCGCGACGAACTGCGCGTCGCCCGCCACGTCAGCGTGGATTGGGACAACCCTTATTTCGACATGATCCACAAGGAGTGGGGCGCCAGCCTGCGCCAGGTCTTCAACGCGCTGCCCGACCCCGACTGGTCGCGCTGGCCGGGGGAGGATCAGCTGCCGCCGTGCATCGGGGTGGTGTCGTCCTGATCGAAGCAGGCCTGCCAACGGCGCAGCCCTTCTGCCCTGGAATCTCAAGGCGGATGCATGAGGGGCTTTCACCACGTCGAGGGTGATCGGCCCGAGGGGGTGCGCGAGGCGATCTTCAGCCTGGCTGTAAGACCAAAGCCCGATAGTCGGCGAACGGTCGGCAGCTTACGATCAAGACACCTCCCCCTTCATGTGCCTTCAGGAGCAATGCGATGCGTTTCCCTGCCTATTTGACGGGCATGGCCCTGGCGGCCAGTGTCCTTGCCAATCAAGCGCTGGCCGACGACAAGAAAGATCTGGGCGCCCCGTCCGGTTTCCTCAAGGACACCACCTACGCCAGTATGGAGGAGGTCCGTTCGCCGTCGGGCGAACGCGCCAGGCGCTGGGTCGCCCCGGGGATCTCGTTCGCTCAGTACGACGCCGTGATGGTGGACAAGACGGTCTTCCATCCGGCGCCGCAGCCGACGGAACAGCTGGGCATGGCGACCCTGAACCAGATCGCTGCCGCCCTCGACGAGGCCTTTCGCCGCGAATTGCAGACGGTGGTGCGCGTGGTCGACAAGCCTGGGCCCAATGTCCTGCGAATGCGTCCGGCGGTCACCGCAGCAGCGGCCAAGGACGAGGGTCTGAAGCCTTACCAGCTGCTGCCCGTCGCCTTCGTGCTGACCATGGGCCAGACCACCAAACGCGCTGTTCTGGCTCTCGAATACGAGGTGACCGACACCGCGACCGGCCAGCTCGTTGCCGCTGGCATGCGTGAAGGTGAAGGCGCGAAGCTGAAGACCGTCAAGGACACGCTGACCCTCGAGCAGATGCAACCGGCCATCGACGCCTGGGCCAAGGATGCCGCCGCCTTCATGCAGGCCGCCAAGGCTGCCCACTAGAGGGGGCGAAGTGGGCGACCCGGTCGCTGCCGGCATGGCATGCGACCGGGTGGTGACGACGCAGGAGCGGACTTGACATGAGGCAACTCGCCGTCTTCATTCTTGCCCTGCTGTTGGCCCCCTGGTCGGTGGCTGGCTCCGGGTATGTCGGCAGTACCCGCTGCGTCGCCTGCCATCAGGCGGAGGCCGAGGCCTGGCGCGGCTCGCATCACGAGTTGGCGATGGCCGTGGCGGCAACCGACAAGGTCCTGGGCGACTTCAACGACGCCACCTTCACCGCGCATGGCGTGACCTCGCGCTTCTATCGCAAGGACGGCAGCTATTTCGTGCGCACCGATGGCCCGGATGGCAAGTTGCAGGACTACCGGATCAAATACACCTTCGGCTGGACGCCGTTGCAGCAGTACCTGATCGAGTTGCCCAATGGCCATGTCCAGGCGCTGGGTATCGCCTGGGATAGCCGGCCGGCGGCCGTCGGCGGCCAGCGCTGGTTCCATCTTTACCCCAATGAGCCGATGGATCACCGCCATCCGCAGCACTGGACGGCGCGCAGCCAGACCTGGAACCATCAGTGTGCCGAGTGTCACTCGACCAATCTGCAGAAGAACTACGACCTGGCGGCCGATCGTTACCGGACGACCTGGAGCGAGATCAACGTCGCCTGCGAGGCCTGTCACGGTGCCGGCGGCAAGCACACCGACTGGGCCGCACTGCCGGCGGCAAGGCGTCCGGCGGGCGACAAGGGACTGACGGTTTCGCTGGCTGCCGCGGCCACCACCACCTGGGCCTTCGATCCGGTCAGCGGCAAGCCGCGGCCAAGCACGCCGGCCAGCGCTGCAGCGCAGGTCGAGGCCTGTGCCCGCTGCCATTCGCGGCGCGGGCCGATCTGGTCCGATGACGGCGGTGGCCGCCCGCTGGGCAACAGCCATCGCCTGGCCCTGCTCGAGGAGCAGCTGTACTTTGCCGACGGCCAGATCAAGGACGAGGTCTTCGAGTACGCCTCCTACACGCAGAGCCGGATGCATGCGGCCGGCGTCGCCTGCACCAACTGCCACGAGCCGCACAGCCTGAAGCTGCGGGCCGAGGGCAATGCCCTGTGCGCCAGCTGCCATCCGGCGGCACGCTACGACACCCCGGCGCACCACCATCACCCGGCGGGCAGCCCGGGGGCCAGCTGCACCAGCTGCCATATGCCGCAGCGGGCGTACATGGTCCATGACTGGCGCGCCGACCACAGCATCCGTGTGCCGCGTCCCGATCTCTCCGTCAGGCTGGGCACGCCGAACGCCTGTGCCGGATGCCATGCGAAGCAGGGCCATGAATGGGCGGCCCGAGCCCTTGCCAGGTGGTATCCCGAGAGCCGGATGCGCGGGCCGCATTTTGCCGAAGCCTTCCATGCGGCCGCCACCGGTGCGGCCGACGGGGCTGCCCGCTTGCTGGCGGTGGCCAGCGATCCGCAGCAGCCGGCGATTGTCCGCGGCAGCGCCGCCAGCCGCCTGGCCGGTCTGGGGGCGGTGCCGCCGACGCCCAGGCTGCAGGCCTTGCTGGCGGATCGGCAGCCGCTGGTGCGCGCCGCCTCGTTGCGCTTCCTCGAGGTGGCGGATGCGCGCACCCGCTTCGAGCAGGGCTGGAGCAGCCTGCGCGACAGCGAGCGGACGGTACGCCTCGAGGCTGTCCGGGTTCTTGCCCCGCTGCTGCGCGAGCGACTGCCGGCGGCCCAGCGGGAGGAACTGCTGCGCGGCGTGGCCGAGTACGAAGCTTCGCTTCAGGTCAACGCCGATCTGCCGGAGAGTCATGTCAGCCAGGGGCTGCTCGCCCTGTCGATGGGCGACGGCGAGCAGGCGGAGCAGGCCTACCGGACGGCTCTGCGGCTGGATGCTCGTTTCGTCCCGGCCTATGTCAACCTGGCCGACCTTTACCGCCTGCAGCAGCGCGAAGGCGAGGGCGAGCACCTGCTGCGCGAGGGCATCGACAGGATCACCTTCGATGCCGACCTGCGCCATACCCTCGGCCTCAATCTGATCCGTCAGCAACGCCGCGGCGAAGCCATGCAGTGGCTGCGCCAGGCTGCCGAAGCGGAAAGCGGCAATGCCCACTACAGCTATGTCTATGCCCTGGCCCTGCAGGGCAGTGGCGACGGGGTAGGCGCCCTGCGCATCCTGCGTCAGGCGCAGTCGCAGCATCCGGGCAATCGCGATGTCCTTTTCGCCCTGGCGACGATCAGTCGCGACCAGAAGGACATGGTCAGGGCGCGCGCCTATGCCGACGAATTGCTCGAGCGCTTCCCGGGGGACCGGCAAGCCAAGGCTTTGCGCGAGACCTTGCGGGAGCGATGAGTCTCTCGCCGCGGGCAATCGCTGCCCGCATGCCGCGCGCTACGGCGTTCTGCTGCATCAGGAAGGGAAGGGGTGATACCGATCGGCGCAAGGTTCGTGCTTGGCGCGGCTCGATTCAGGTGTGGAAGCCGGGACGGCCTGAACCGTCCCGGGGGGCTGCGTCAGAAGCGGAAGGTCACGCCCAGGTACAGGCCTTCGTTCTCCATGTCGTAGAGAAAGCCGTCGTCGTCGTAGTCGACGCTGAAATAGCGGTAACCGAAGCTGGCCGAGGTGGTCTTGGACAGATCGTAGTTGGCGCCCAGCGAGGCCTGCCAGGTGAAGTCGGCGCCGACACCGAAGCCGCCGACGTCGCCATAGCCGACCAGCGTCCATTTGTCGTTCAGCCTGTGCTGGGCACGTACGCCGATGTAGGGGTCGACCCAGTCCCTGGTGGCGTCGCGCTTCACCTGCACGCCGACCGCGCCGCCGAAGACGCTGGCGTCGACATCGACATCGACGTCGAGCCTGGTGTAGCGGAGCCCGCCGAACAGGTCGACCGGTGACGGGCCCTCGAGCGCCCGGTAGGTCAGCGCGGCGGCCAGCGTGCTTTGCTTGATCCTCGCCTTGGCGTGCAGGTCCGGGGAGCCGCCGAGAACCGCCGGCGAGGCTTCGGCGCTATCGGACAGCTTCATGTAGATGGCGTCGACAAAGACGCCCCAGCGGTTCTTGCGCGCCTCCAGCTGGCCCATCAGGCCGAAGTCCAGGGTGTCCATGATGTCCGAGAACTTCATGTCGACGCTCGTCTTCGGCAGCCTGCCGGCTTGCGTGTCGCCCTTCATGCCGGTGGCCCAGAGATAGGGGGTGACGGCGACGTCCCATTCATCTGCGGCCTGGGCCGCGCCCAGCGGGCCGAGGCCCGCGAGCAGACCGGCCAGGGTCAGCGGCAGTCGGTAAGCGATCTTCCTCATCGTGTTGCTCCTGGTTTCATCATCGACCGACTGATCCGGCGCTTATTTCCTGCCCTTGAACGGACCGTCACCGGTGAGAATGACGCCGTTCTGGCTGGCATAGAGGTCCCACAGCCGGGTCAGCTCCGCGAGCTTGGCCGGCTGGCTGGACGCCAGGTCGCGTGACTCCGTCGGGTCGTCCTTCAGGTTGTACAGCTGCCATTCGCCGGTGCCGCCGGCTGCCTTCAGCAGGGACAGGGCCTTCCAGTCGCCCTGGCGCAGGGCGCGGTTGCCGAACAGCTCCCAGCCGATCCATTCGTCGGCGCTGCGGATGTCCTGCGCCTTGCCGACGAGGACAGGCTGCATCGACTTGCCGGTCAGCGGTGCCTGATCGCTTCCTCCGCGCTGCGACGGGTGGCTGACGCCGGCAAGTTCGAGGAGTGTCGGTACGACATCGGTCACGTGCAGGACGGCCCGGGTGGTCTGGCCGTCGGAGACGACGCCGGGACCGGCGGCGATCAGCGGCGAGCGGATGCCGCCCTCGGCGGTGTAGTGCTTGAAGTAGTTGAAGGGGGTCGAGCCGACCTGGGCCCAGGCGGCGCCGTAGTCACAGACGGACATCTTGCGGCCGCAGTTTTCCGGCTTGGTGTCCCAGTTCTTCTCCAGCCAGACCTTCATCGCCGGATCGACCGAGGCCGCGAGCTCGAGCAGTTCGACCGGTTCGGCGCCGTTGTCGGAGAAGAACAGCACCAGCGTGTTGTCGAGCTGGCCGTTGGCCTTCAGGTGGCCGAGGACGCGGCCGATGTGGTGGTCCATGTTGGCCACCATCGCCGCATAGACTTCCATCTTGCGGGCGGAAATCTTCTTCTGCTCGGGCGTCAGGCTGTCCCACGCGGGCACGTTGGGCATGCGCGGTGCCAGGCTGACGTCGGCGCCGACCAGTCCCATCGCCTTCATCCGCGCCAGGCGCTCGGCGCGCAGTGCATCGTAGCCCTGGTCGTAGCGTCCCTTGTACTTGTCGATCCAGTCGTCCGGCAGGGCGAAGGGGCTATGCACCGCCTGGTAGGAGAGATAGGCGAAGAAGGGCTTGCCGTCGGCCTTGTTCTCGTCGATCGACTGCGTGATGAAATCGCTGAAGGCCGCCGTCGAGAAGTGGTCGTCGGGCAGCTTGTCGAGCAGCTTGCCGTTGCGCGTGAAGGTCAGGTTCGGATGCTGGGGGTTGGGATAACCCATATCCGACCAGTGGCTGCCGCCACCCTGCATCAGGGTGAAGTCGCGCTCGAAGCCCTGGTCGGCCGGCCACTGTCCCTTCTCCTCGCCGAGGTGCCATTTGCCGGCCATGTAGGTGTGGTAGCCGGAATCGCGCAACAGGGTGGCGATGCTGGTCACGCGCTGGTTCAGATGGCCTTCGTAGCCGGGCTTGCCCTTCTGCTGCGGCCCCGTGTACTCGGACATGACGCCAAAGCCGGCGACGTGGTTGTCGGTGCCGGTGAGCAGCATCGAGCGGGTCGGCGAGCAGGTCGGGGCGACGTAGAAATTGGTCGCGCTCAGGCCGCGCTGGGCCAGCGCGTCGATGTTCGGGGTCTCGATCTCGCCGCCGAAGGCGCCGACATCGGAATAGCCCATGTCGTCGGCAACGATCAGCAGGATATTGGGTTTCTTGGCCGGCTCGGCAGCACTGGCCTGGGGGGCGCCATGCAACAGGCCGAGGCCGGCTGCCATCAGCATCCCGGCGCAGGCGGCGAGTTTCCGCCAGCGACTGCCCGGGGACGGGTTGGGGGTGTTGAGGGGAATGGTCATTGTTTTCTCCTTCCGTCGAAGACGGTCCGGGGTGGACCGATGCGCCGGAGAGCGCACACGCGCTCCACCCGGCATGGAGGAGAAGGTTATGCGCCGGGGCTGGGGCGAGAAATCAGACCTTGGTCTTACCGCCGGACGAGCCGGCGATCCGTCCGCCAGCGGCCCGGGCGGCGATTGGCAGGGGTCACGCGACAGGCACCACGAAGTGGAAGACCGCGCCGCCGTCCTGCCGGTTTTCGGCCCAGAGCCGGCCGCCGTGAGCCTGGATGATGGTCCGGCAGATCGACAGGCCCAAGCCCAGGCCCTTGGCCTTGGTGGTGACGAAGGGCTCGAAGATGCGCTCCATGTCCTCGGCGCCGATGCCGCTGCCGCGGTCGGCCACGGAGACGATGACGTTGCCGGCCTCGCATACGGTGCGGACGGTCAGCGCCGGCAGCGCGTCGACGGCCTCGATGGCATCGCAGGCGTTGTTCAGCAGGTTCAGGAGGACCTGCTGCAATTGCACCTCGTCGCCATAGACAGGAGGCAGGTCCGGCGACAACTCGAGCTGGATGGTGATCCCGCGGGAAACGCGGTCGCTGTTGGTCAGCCGCAGGACCTCGCTGACCACCTCGTTGAGGTCGAGCCACTGCCGCGTCGAGTCGTCCTTCTTGAGCAACCGCCGCAGGCGCCGGATGATGTCGCCGGCTCGGCGGTCGGCCTTGACGATGTCGTCGAGGATGGGGCCGATCTCGTCGGCGCTCACCACGCCGCGGGCGATGAACAGCTGGGCCGCCTGGGCATTGCTGAGGATCGAGGTCAGCGGCTGGTTCAGCTCATGGGCGAGAGCGCCGGAAAGCTCGCCCAGCATGGCGACGCGCGACAGGTGCGCGAGCTCGTCGCGCTGGCGTTTGGCCAGTCTCTCGATCTCGTCCTGGCGCTGCTCCGCCAGCTTGCGCTCGGTGGCATCGAGGACGACGCCGAGCAGCTTGGTCGGCTTGCCGCTGGCGCTGTATTCGGCCTGCCCCCAGGCGTGCATCCAGCGGGTGTCGCCGGAGGGCAGGACGATGCGGTATTCCTTCTCGTAGCGGCGATGGTTGGCGAGGGCATCGTGGACGGCGGTGACGACTGCGGCTCTCTCCTCGGGGTGGATGCGCTGGCTGAACCTGTCGAAGTCCACGCGCTCGCCGGGCAGAAAGGAAAACATCGCATAGCCGGTGTCGTTGGCCCAGAAGACGTCGCGCTCGATGTCCCATTCCCAGAGCCCGAGGTGCGCGGCATGGACGGCCAGGTCCATCCGCTGTTCGCTCTCGCGCAGCTGGATGGCCAGGTGCACCGAGCGGAAGACATCGAAGCCCAGCTGATAGGACATGACCAGGACGATGCCGAGAAAGCTGATGCTGATCAGATATGGCGAGGATGCCAGTCCGGCGTGCAGGAGAGTGGCATGGCCCGCGGCGATGAGGAAGAACAGGATGGTGCCGCCACCGACCAAAAGGGCGCGCCGCCGGGTCAGAGCGTCGCCGCGGCGCCAGGCGGAATGGGTTGCGTCGGCGAGAAAGAGGACCAGCAGGATGTCGGCGAGGTTGTTGACCAGCCAGTGGAAGGGCCCCGGGACGCCGACCGGCATGGCGATGCTGTCGCCGAACATGGTCGCCTGTTGCTGGAGCTCGGTGATCTCCGAATAGACGACATTGGCCCCGAACAGGAAGTTGAGCGGGATGCCGAGCAGCCGCAGGCCGCAGACGCTCCAGAACAGCCAGTCGCGGCCTGCGCGCAGGTGCCAGCGGATGAACGCGGCCAGGAGGATGACCCCGATCGGGACCACGACCATCATCCAGCGCAGGGTGTCGCCGTAGGCCTCGGGCGTCGTCGCCCGCATCAGCGACCACTCGCCGAACGTGTAAAACCAGACGCAGACGGCGAACAGGGCGAAAGCCAGGTAATCGCGCTGGGCCCGAAGGTGAATCCAGATGAAGAAAAAGATGACCGCCAGCGTCAAGCTGGTGGCGGCCATCATCGGCCAGATTACGTCGATCAGGTTCAAGCCCGGCATGTCCCGGAATGTAACGCCAAGCGGGTGGCCTACCAAGCCTGTTCCGGACTATCGGCGGGCCGCCGGGTCTCCCGTCACCCACTTGATGGCATCGAGCAGTGCCAGGCCATCTACCGGCTTGTGAAAGAAGAAGCGGGCGCCCAGCTGGCGGGCCAGGCGAACGGTCTCCTCGTCGTCGCGGGCAGAGATGGCGATCAAGGGAATATCGGCAAGTCGCGCCCGCAGTCTTTCCTGCGGCTTGATGCCGAGTCTGCCGGTGGGCGTGATGTCGATCAGGACGCAGTCGGGAACGGCCTGATGCAGGTGGGTCAGCAGGGACTCGCCGTCGGCAAAGCTCAGCGGCGAGTGGCCGGCGGAACGCATCAGCCGTGCCAGCCCGCATCTGACCATCTCGTCGTCATCGACGATGTGAATGCTCAGGGCGTTCGAACCATCGCGCATGCATGAGCTCCTGCCGGCCCGGTGATCGATCCTCCGCAGTCAACGCCACCCGATGTAGGCCACACCAATGCCGCCGATGACCTGGTTCTCGCTGCCGCGCTGGTCGACCAGGGGGCTGTCGGCGGCATCGCCGGTGATCCGACCGTAGCGCAGGCCGGCGCCGAGCACCCATTCCTTGCTCAGGTAAAGGGCTGTTCCCAGGTTTATGTAGGCCTCGTGTACGCCGCTGTCTGCCTTGTAGGCCGGGAGGGGCGCGCTGCCCACGTTGTCCGCATTGATGCCGAAGTAGTGATCGTTGTACTTGCGGTTGCCGTACATGAAGCCGGCGCCGACATGCACGTCCACGGCGCGGTGCACCTGGCGCCAGTAGCGGGCCGAGAGCCTTGCGCGCAGGCCGTCGCTTTCGCCGCCGGCATCCTGCAGCAGCATGCCGCCGACGATCAGGCGATTGCGCGGGTTGGCGGCATCGACCCAGGCGATGTCGCCGAAGACGCCGAGTTCGACGGTGCCGTCGATGTCCCTCATCTGGCGGACCACGTCGTCCTCGACGTCGCTGTCCCGGCCGAAGTGGTAGTTGATCACCGGCCCGAAGCGATATTTCTGGCTGTCGACCAGGTTGAGGCTCAATTCGTTGGCGAACAGTTGCACGTAGCGCTGCTGGCCGGCGAAGGTGTAGCGGGCGTAGGGGGCGACGCCGCCGCTGCGATCGTCCGAGCCCTTGTAATCCGGGACGCTGCCGGCGCCCAAGCCAATGAAGGCAGGCGTTTGCTCGAGTTCGAGAAAGCCTTGCGCCCGTGCTGCGGTGATGTTGCCGGTAACCATCGTCACGAACGCGGCCAGGCCAACAAGCAGCTTGCCGGAATGTCGCATCATGTCTCTCCAGGAGGTCAGGGAGAACCGATGGTAGGCGGGCCGCCGCCCGACCGTAATCGCCTCTTGGTCTTATTGGCTTTGGCGCAGTTCGGGTAACCGGGGGGCGGTTCCCGCCTGCGCCAGGGGTGAAACAAACGGGGCTAGCGCTGGAGGGGCGGGTCGCCGCCACCGGCTGGCGCTCTGTCGTCGGCGCGGTCCAACAGGTGGACCAGTGCAGCCACGGATTGGACCTCCATTTTTTCCATGACTCGCCCGCGGTGAATCTTGACGGTCTTTTCGGCGATGCCCAGTTCCGCTGCAATCTGCTTGTTGAGGCGGCCCAGAACGACCAGTTCCATGACTTCGCGCTCGCGGGCCGAGAGGCGATCCAGGCGCATGGCGATGCCGAGTTGTTCCCGTCGGCGCGCCTGATCGCTGTCGTGACGTCGCAGGGCGATCTCGATGGCGGCAAAGAGCGTATCGTTTTCCACCGGCTTGAGCAGGAAATCGACGGCGCCGCGCTTCATTGCCTGGACGGTCGTGGGCACGTCTCCCTTTCCGGTGAGGAAGATGACCGGCATGTCGATGCCGCGTGCGAGCATCGTTTCGTGCAAGCGCGGACCTGTCATTTCCGGCATGTCGACATCGAGCAATACACAAGCTGTACCGGCGCAGGCGGGGCGCTCGAGGAAGTCGCCTGCCGAAGCGAAGGTCTCGACTTGCCAGCCGGCGGCGCGCAGCAGCCGTGACAGACTGGTACGGACGTCCTCATCGTCATCGATGACGAATATCGTGGGTGCTGCGGACATGTCCGGTTTCTCTGCTTCCATGATCATTAAACCGGCCCTCGAATATCTTTGCCGTGCAGCGTAGGCTGCGGCCGAATGTTTGGAGCAGGAGCGAGTTTCCTCTCGCAGGCCGGTGACGCGCTCCATGATGATTCCGACTTCTGCAATAGCGTGTTGTGATCGCGGATGGGCGGCTCCAAGCGTGATGTGGTCTTGAAGTCGTGGTTCAGGCACGCGGCCGGGTTGGGCGCGGGCGCGTAAGGAGGCAAAGGGAAAGGCCCGCTCCGATCTGCGCCAATCCGACTGCGTCGAGTCTGGAGGGGGGCATCCGCAGCACCCTCCTGCGTAGCGTCTACCGGTCCTCACACCCCAATTTTCGCGCATCGACATTTTCTATGCGAACAATCTATCAGATCCAGTCCAAACGGGTGTTCAACGGGGCGGCAGCGTCTGTTGCCCAGGCCTGGGGCTGGCCGTAGAGGCAAAGGACCACCTGCCGGGCCTTGTCTGCGCAGGCATCCTGGCCTGTGAGCGTGAGGCTGGTCCGACCCGCGTGCTCGGTGCGCTGGCCGGCCGAGGATATCGACGAGGGCCGGCGGGTGATGGCCTCGGGCCGCGCCTATGGGCTTGCCGGGCGAGGATCAGGCGTCGTCGTGCATCGGAGTGGCGTCCCGAGCCTGTCGTCGAGTACACAGCGCATGCGCCTCGTCCGCGCTCAGGCTGCGGCCGGGCCAGGGCACGAGCCCGGGCACGCGCTCGCGGTAGCGCGCGTAGGCTTTGCCGTGGAAGGCAAGCAGCTTGCGCTCTTCGAGCAGCGAGCCCAGCCACAGGTAGAGCGTGATGCACAGCGCGCTCGTCAGCCGCGCCTCGTCCATGTCGCGCGTCCACAGGATCAGCAGGCCGAGGCTGTACCAGGGATGACGGACGTGGCGGTGCAGCGGCGACAGCGTCAGGCCCCCGGGATCCTCGGCGGCGTGCTCGCGTGTGCGCCACTGCGTGCTGCCGTAGAACACGCCCATGTCGTAGTAGCGCGTCGACCACAGGAAGCCGGCCGCCGCCGCCACCGCCAACCCGTTCGCCAGCCAGGCCCAGCCGCCCTGCCAGGACCACAGCAGCGGCGCGCGCCAGGCGAAGGTGAGCCACAGCGGCGGCAGCAGCAGGACCACCGCGAGCAGGTTGAAGGCTAGGAGTCTGCGCGGCAGAACTCCAGAGCGTGTTTTCTAGCAGAATGATTGGCGAACCGCGAGGTGCGGCACGAGACTGAGGCCGTGGTCAAGTTGCTTTGCGACGGCGCGGCGCGCATGCCGGACGGCAACGGGGACAGGTTTGCCCCCTTTTCCCGTCATGCCGTCCTCAATGTGCTCATCCTGCGCAGGTTCAGCGCCATACAGACGAGCTTCCACTCCGCTTTGACGCGCTCCAGGCCCCGCAGGCTGAACTGCCGGAATCCCAACACGTTCTTGATCCAGCCGTTGGGCGGTTCGGCGATCCATTTCCGTTTTCGGTAGGCGCTCTTGCCCGCCTCGCTCTCGAGCTTGTCGGCCATCTGCGCGGTGTGCGGATTGCGTTCGCGATCGAAGCCGAGTCGGCGCTTACCTTCCCGGCCCAGCGCCACCACCAGTTCGGTCCCGCACCCGTCGAGTTCCCGGAACGTTTGCTCCGAGCGGTAGCCGGTGTCGGCCAGCGCCTGGCGCGGTCGGTGTTCGACGTTGTCGCGCACGGCCTGCAGTACCCCCGCCAGTTGCCCGGCGTCGCTGGCGTTGTTGGTCAGCTCGGCCGCCACGATGATGTGGGCGGTCTCGTCGACCGCCGTCTGGGCGTTGTAGCTCGGATCGAAACCGCCGCCGGCGCGCTTCATGATGCGGCTGTCCGGATCGGTGAAGTTCTCCTGCGCCTTGTCCTCGGGCACTCCAAAGTCGCGCTTGTAGCGCCCGCCCTTCGGTTTGCCGTCACCGCCGCGCGGGCGACGCTCGTCATCGTCGCTGCGCCCGCGCGCCTGATCGGCCTCGCGCTGGCGCTGCTCGAGCCGCGCCCGGGCTTCAGCAATCGCCGTCAGCCGCGCCTCGCGCCGCGCGATCTCGGCCGGCACATCCCACTCGGGCTCGTTCCGCTCGGCGTCGTCGGCGGCCTTGGCCCGATTGAGCAGCGCCTCGATCTGCCGTTTCAACTCGGCCTCCGCCTTCACCATATGGCCGTAACTCATCGCCTTGTGGCGGCTGGCGTTTGCCTTGACCTTGGTGCCGTCGATGGCCACCGTCCCGAGCTTGACCAGCCCCATCTCGCGGGCCAGTCGCACCACCTGCACGAACAACTCGCTCAGCTCCTTCAAATGGACCGCGCGAAAGTCGCTCAGCGTGCGGTGGGCCGGGAAGTTGTCTGCCGCCAGGACCCGGAACGCCACATCCTCGTGCAGCTTGCGCGCGATCTTGCGCGAACTGAACACGCCCGTGGCGTACGCATACAGCAGCACCTTGACCATCATGGCCGGATGAAACGGCTGGTTGCGCGGTCCGCCACCGGCATACCGGGCGTGGAACGCGCTCAGATCCAACCCGTCGACCGCGTCGCTGATGAAGTACGCCAAGTGGCCTTCGGGTAGCCACTCCTGCAGCGCCTGGGGCAGCAGCATCTGCTGCTGCGGGCAATAGGGCAGATAGCTCGTCATCTCGACAGTCTACCGGCCCCGAAACGCCCGCGAGGACTTAACTCACCGACGCTTGGCTTCTGCCGCGCAGACTCCTAGCCGGTAGGCCGGCGCCAGCCGCGGCCAGGGCGCCGCCACCACGCGCTTGAGCCGCAGCGAGGCGAGCAGGGAGTGCAGCGCGGCGTAAGCCAGCCAGCACAGTACGAGGCTGGCGATCTGGGTGCCGGAAAGGCTCATCGACGGGGCTCCCCGAAGGAAGGCAAGTGCATGATTCTGGAACGTTTCCAAAAGGACTTGCATTGTCTTTTGTTGCAGTGCACCATAATGCCGCAAGTTCCATCACGCCGAGTCGGCACCCAGGTGTCGTCCACCGCAAGGAGTACACCATGAACGTCTCGCCCGAGAAAATGCTTTCCGCCTTCCGCAACACCGCGGAGGTCCGTATCCACGAACTCGCCACCGCGAGCGACGGCCTGCTCTCCGGGGTCGAGCACCTGACCGCGCTCAACCTCAACACCGGCCGCGCGCTGCTCGACGAAACCATCGCCTTCACCCAGGCGGCCGCCGCGGCGCGCGAGCCGCGCACCCTGGTCGAACTCCAGATCGGCTCGATCACCCCGGTGCTGCGTCACGGCCACGCCTGGTTTACCACCGCGGGCACGGTCGCCGCCCAGGCCCAGGCCGACGCGCTGCGCCTGTTCGAGGCCGGCATGTCGCAATGGCTGCAGGGTGTGATCCTCACCCTCGAACTGCTCAACCGCAGCGCCCCCGCAGGCTCCGCGCTCGCGGTGCACGCCCTGCGCTCCGTGGTCGCCAATGCCTCGACCGCCTACGACGGCGTCACCCGTGCTGCCGCCCACGCCAGCTCCACCGCGCGCACCCACGTCGACCAGGCCGCCAGCGCCGCGCTCGAAGCCCTCGACCGCGGCACCAGCGCCACGGTCTCGCTCATCCGCAGCGCGGCCTGAGCGAGGCGGACCCGCCGGAGCGGGGACCTGGCAGTGGAGGCGGGGGAATCCACCCGCCGTGGAACGCAGGAAGGCCGGCTCGGAAGAGCTGGCCTTTTTGGTGAGCAACCGCACCGCCGAAGGGTGCGCCGGCATCGGTGGCGAGTCCTTCAAGATGCGCGACATCCGCCGCACGGTGGAGACCATGCTTGCCGGCCTGGGTATCCGCAAGGGCACCCGCGCGCAACCGCTATCCCACGGCATTCGCGGAGTGCAGGCCGCGCACTACGATCGGCACGCCTGCACCGACGAGAAGTGCGCCGCATTGGTGGCCTGGGAGGCACGGCTAGAGGCCATCCGCCAAGCGGAGCGCGCGCCCTCGAACGTGGTCCGCCCTGGGGCAGCGCGCCGCCTGACGACATGCGCGGGAACATATCAGAAATGCGATACTCTATGCACTGGACCGTTACCGTTATCCCGGAGGCCGAGGCCGAATTGCTGGCGCTGCCCGCCGACATGCAAGCCCGCTTCCTGCACATTGCCGAGTTGCTGGAATCCTTCGGCCCGCAGAAGGTGGGCATGCCGCATATTCGGCCGCTGGAAGGGAAACTGTGGGAAATGCGCATGACCGGCCGCGACGGCATCGCCCGCGCCGTCTATGTGGCCCGCACCGGGCAGCGCCTGACGGTCCTGCACGTCTTCACCAAGAAGACCCAGAAAACTCCGCGCAAGGCCATCGAAACGGCCCAAGCGCGACTGAGGAGCCTGACCAATGACTGAGCTTGCCGCCCTGAAGGCCCGCATTCTGGCGAACCCCGAGGCCCGCGCCGAGTACGACGCGCAAGCGCCGGAGTTCGAGCTTGCCCGCGAACTCATCACCGCCCGCACCCGCGCCGGCCTGACTCAATCCGAGCTTGCCGAGCGCATGCACACGACGCAGTCGACCATCGCCCGCCTGGAGAGTGGCCGCACCATGCCGAGCATGCGCACGCTGGCCCGCTATGCCGAGGCGACCGGAAGCCGCGCGGTGGTGCGCCTGGAGCGCAGCGCCTGACCGAATGCTGAGGGCAGCACCATGACGAGGATGCACAACCCGCCGCACCCTGGCGAAGCGCTCCGGGAGGATGTTCTTCCTGCTCTGGGCCTGACCGTGACCGACGCCGCCGCGCAACTTGGCGTGACCCGCGCCGCCTTGTCTCACGTGCTGAACGGCCGCGCTGCAATATCGCCGGAAATGGCCTTGCGCCTCGAAGGTTGGCTTGGCGTGGAGAACGGAGGCAGTGCAGACGCCTGGATTGCGCAGCAAGACGCCTATGGCTTGTGGAAGGCTCGCGCCGCTGGTGCGCCTGTGGTGCAGCGAGCGCCAGAAGTGGCGGCAGTCAGACTGCCATGAAAGCCGCATTCGAGAGCATCAAGCTCGGTCTGCAAGAGGCCATCGAACACGCCGAAGGGCATCCCGGGCCGGGCACCCGCATTCACCGCCCGCGCCCGGCAACCCGGAATCAACCGATTACCTGATCAACCCTTTTGCACAACTTGACGCACACAACTGACCCGACAGGCCGCGCACGCTTGACCAGCGCCAGCATCACCACCAAGACGGGCCCCGCGCCGGGTTTCTTTTCTGGCACGCCGCCAGGGCAAGAGGGTAGCGAAACGCGCCCCAGACCGAGGCCGGACATTTTCGCGGACATGCTGGCGCTGCTGCTAGGCGGAGGTGGCCGAGCGCGTGGCATCGGGAAGGGCCGACGTTTTCCATTCCTACCCAAACGCCAAAAAGCAAAAAGGCCAACCTCGAAAGATTGGCCTAAGTGCTTGAATTTGTTGGTGGGGGCACTAGGACTCGAACCTAGGACCAATTGATTAAGAGTCAACTGCTCTACCAACTGAGCTATACCCCCGTGCCTTGCGGCGGATCGGATTGGCGCCCGATCGAAGAGCGCGCATTATACGCGCAGGTTTGGCGCAGTGCAACAGATTTTTCGTCCGGCGCAGGCGCGGAACCCGGCCACCGCGCTTGCGCCTTCTGGCACTCCGCTGGAAATGCCACGCTTCCGGAGGCCCGGCCGCGCTCAGCCCAGGATGCGGCCGGCGCGGCGACGCGTGCCGACGCCGGGGAGGGCGCCGAGGCCGCGCGAGCCGTGGGCGTGGCAGATCGCGCAGGCGAGCGCGTCGGCGGCGTCGGGGCCGGGGCTGGCGTCGAGGGCGAGCAGGCGCTGCACCATGTGCTGTACCTGTTCCTTGTGCGCCTTGCCGTAGCCGACCACCGACTGCTTGACCTGCAGCGCGGTGTATTCGGCCACCGGCAGGTCGCAGGCCACCGCGCCGCAGATCACCGCGCCGCGGGCCTGGCCGAGCAGCAGGGTGGATTGCGGGTTGACGTTCACGAAGACCTTCTCGACTGCGACCACGTCGGGGCGGTAGGTGGCGACGATCTCGCGCACGCCGTCGAGCAGGGTCTTGAGGCGGCCGGGGAGCTCGCCGTCCCGGGTCCTGATGCAGCCGCTGGCAACGTAGCGCAGCTGGGTGCCGAGCTGGTCCACCAGGCCGAAGCCGGTGATGCGCAGCCCGGGGTCGAGGCCGAGGATGCGGGTGGCGACGTGCGTGCTTGCGGCAGCGCTCAAATCTTCACCGCGGTGCCGCTCACGCACACCATCAGCATGCCGTTATCCTGGCCGAGGACCTCGTAGTCGACGTCGATGCCGATCACCGCGTTGGCGCCGAGCTTCTGCGCGGCTTCTTCCATCTCTTCCATGGCGATGCGGCGGGCGTCGGCCAGCGTGCGCTCGTAGCTGCCCGCGCGGCCGCCGACCACGTTGCGGATCGAGGCGAACATGTCCTTGAACAGGTTGGCACCGATGATGGCCTCGCCATTGACCACGCCGAGGTACTGGCGGATCGGCTGGCCGTCGAGGCTCGAGGTGGTGGTCATCAGCATGGCATGCTCCTGCGGAGTGGGAGGAGCCCCGATTCTAGCCCTTGCGCGCCAGCCATACACCCGAGACGGCGATGGCCATGCCGGCGATGGCGAGTGCGGATAGCTTCTCGTCGAACATCGCCCAGGCGATCAGCGCCGTGGTCGGCGGCGTCAGGTAGAACAGGCTCGCCACGTTCACCGCGCTGCCGCTGCGGATCAGCAGGTTGAGCAGGCTGATCGCGCCGATCGACAGCACCAGCACCAGCCAGCCGAGCGCGAAGACGAAGTCGCCGGTCCACTCGATCCGCATCGTCTCGGTCTGGCTGGCGATCAGTGCGGTGATCGCCAGACTGGGCAGGAACTGCATCACCGAACCGGTGCGCAGGTCGAAGCGCGGGCAGAAGCGCTTCTGGTACAGGGTGCCGGCGGTGATGCCGAGCAGCGCGGCCAGCGCGGGGACGAGCATGTGGATCAGCGCGCCGCCATCGACGCCATCCACGTTCGCCTTGCTGCCCACCACCAGCGCGACGCCGCCGAAGCCGAGCGCGAGCCCGGCCCACTGCCGCGCCGATACCCGCTCGCCGAGCAGCGCGCCGGCGAGCGCGGCGGTGAGCAGCGGCTGCATGCCCACCACCAGCGCCGATATGCCCGCCGGCAGCCCGCGGTGGATCGACATGAACACGCCACCCAGGTACAGCGCCTGCACCAGCACGCCGGTGACGCCGATATGCAGCGCCTCGCGCGGGCTGGCCGGCCAGGGCGCGCGCATCGCCAGCGCGAGCAGGCTCATCAGAGCGATCACCAGCACGTAGCGGCTGCTCAGGAAGGTGAGTGGCTCGGCGTAGGGCAGGCCGAACTTGGCGCCGATGAAGCCGGTGCTCCACAGCAGCACGAACAGCAGCGGCGTCAGGCGGGTGAGCAGGGGCGGAGTCGGCATCGCGGTGGGTCCGTGAAAAACAAAAAGCGGCGCCGGGCGCCGCTTTCCTGGGGGGCAGTCGGGAGAGCTTACTCGTCGAATTCGGCGGAGGTGTACACCTCCTGCACGTCGTCCAGGCCTTCGAGCGCGTCGAGCAGCTTCTGCATGCGCGCGGCCTCGTCGCCGGCGAGCTCGATGACGTTCTCCGGCTTCATCGTGACCTCGCCGAACTCGGCGGTGAAGCCGGCCTTTTCCAGCGCTTCCTTGATGGTGGTGAACTCCCACGGGCCCGTGATGACCTCGATCGAGCCGTCGTCGTTGGTGACGACGTCTTCGGCGCCGGCTTCGAGCGCGGCTTCCATCAGCGCGTCCTCGCTGGTGCCGGGGGCGAACAGGAGCTGGCCGCAGTGCTTGAACTGGAAGGACACGCAGCCGTCGGTGCCCATGTTGCCGCCGTACTTGGAGAAGGCGTGGCGCACGTCGGCCACGGTGCGGGTCTTGTTGTCGGTGAGGCAGTCGACCATCACCGCCGAGCCGCCGATGCCGTAGCCCTCGTAGCGGATCTCCTCGTAGCTCACGCCCTCGAGCTCGCCGGTGCCCTTCTTGATCGCGTTGTCGATCTTGTCCTTGGGCATGTTGACGCCCTTGGCCTTGTCGACCGCCAGGCGCAGGCGCGGGTTGAAGCCGGGATCACCTCCGCCCATCTTGGCGGCGACGGTGATCTCCTTCGCCAGCTTGGAGAATGCCGCACCGCGCTTTTCGTCCTGACGACCCTTGCGGTGCTGGATGTTGGCCCATTTCGAGTGACCCGCCATATTGGAACCTCTGTGCTGCCCGAGCGATTGAAGAGGCGCGCATTATAGCGCCCGCTCCGTGTGTGCGCCTCGGGTGCAGCGGGCGCCACCGCGACGTAGGAGCGACGCAAGTCGCGATCGGAGGTTTCTGCGGCGCTGGCGCGGATTTCATGCGCTGCAATCGCGACTTGCGTCGCTCCCACGAAGAACCACCGCGCCTGCGGGGGCCATGGGAGGCCGCGGGCGAGGCTGCTAAACTCGGCGCATTCCGAACCGAATCCCGAGGAGCATGAAATGGCCGACCCGATGCTGATCGCGCGAGCGCACGACAAGGACCAGTTCAAGGACATCTGCCTGCTGCCGCGCCTGTCCAACCGCCACGGCCTCATCACCGGTGCCACCGGCACCGGCAAGACGGTGACCCTGCAGAAGCTCGCCGAATCCTTCGCCCATATCGGCGTGCCGGTGTTCGTCGCCGACATCAAGGGTGACCTCTCCGGCATCGGCGCCGCGGGCGTCAGGTCCGACAAGCTGATGCAGCGCCTGGCCGCAATCGGCATCGACGACTACACCCCGCGTGCCAACACGGTGGTGTTCTGGGACGTGTTCGGCGAGCAGGGCCATCCGGTGCGCGCCACCATCTCCGACATGGGCCCGCTCTTGATCGCGCGCCTGCTCAACCTCAACGACACCCAGACCGGCGTGCTCACGCTGGTGTTCAAGATCGCCGACGACAACGGCATGCTGCTGCTCGACCTCAAGGACCTGCGCGCGATGGTCCAGTACGTGGGCGAGAACGCGAAGAGCTTCACCACCGAGTACGGCAACATCTCCAGCGCCTCGATCGGTGCCATCCAGCGCAACCTGCTGGCGCTGGAAGAGCAGGGCGGCGACGTGTTCTTCGGCGAGCCGATGCTCGACATCGCCGACCTGATGCAGACCGACGCCGATGGCCGCGGCGTGATCAACGTGCTCGCCGCGGACAAGCTCTACCACTCGCCCAAGCTCTACTCCACCTTCCTGCTGTGGATGCTGTCCGAGCTCTTCGAGCAGCTGCCCGAGGTCGGCGACCCCGACAAGCCGAAGATGGTGTTCTTCTTCGACGAGGCCCACCTGCTGTTCAACGACGCGCCCAAGGCGCTGATCGAGAAGATCGAGCAGGTGGTGCGCCTGATCCGCTCCAAGGGCGTGGGCGTGTATTTCGTTACCCAGAACCCGCTCGACGTGCCCGACACCGTGCTCGGCCAGCTCGGCAACCGCGTCCAGCACGCGCTGCGCGCCTTCACCCCGCGCGACCAGAAGGCGGTGAAGACCGCCGCCGACACCATGCGCCCCAACCCGGCCTTCGACGCCGTGGCGGCGATCACCGAACTCGGCGTGGGCGAGGCGCTGATCTCCTTCCTCGACGAAAAAGGCCGGCCGCAGATCACCGAGCGCTGCAACGTCATCGCGCCCGATTCGCGCCTCGGTCCGCTCGAGCCCGCCGAGCGCCGGGCGACGATCGCCGGCTCGGTGATCTACGGCCACTACGAGAAGGCGGTCGACCGCGAATCCGCCTACGAGCTGCTCAAGGCCAGCGCCGCGACCAAGGCCGCGGTCGAGGCAGGCCGCGCGGCGGCGAAGGAGGTCGGCGGCGACGATACCGGCAGTGTGGTCAGCGACATCCTCTTCGGCGCCACCGGCCCGCGTGGCGGCAAGCGCGACGGACTGGTGCAGATCGCCGCCAAGACGGTCACGCGCACCATCGGCAGCAGCCTGGGGCGGCAGATCGTGCGCGGGATATTGGGCTCGCTGCTGGGCGGCAAGCGCTGAAGGGGACGGGAGGGAGATTGCATCCCTTCCGGCGGCCGCGCGGGCAAGCGCCGCGCGCCGCGGTGTCCATTACCGGATCGCGACTTGCGTCGCTCCTACAGGCGCCTTCGGGAGCGCGGCGGTCTCGTAGGAGCGACGCAAGTCGCGATCCCGCGCTTCAGCGCTGCCGCGGCCGATTCGCGCCGCGCGCAGGCCGGTTCCCGACGCCTCACGGAAAGCACCGCATCTGCCCCTGCACCACCACGCAGCTGCGGTTGCGGCCGGCTTGCTTGGCGCGGTAGAGGGCGCGATCGGCGGCATTGACGAGCGCGTCGGTCTCGGTCATGCCGACCTCGCGGGTGGCCACGCCGATGCTCACCGAGATCTGTATTTCCGTTTCGCCGGCCTGGATGCGCAGGCGCTCGACCATGCGGCGCAGGCGCTCGGCGGCCTGGACCGCCGCCTTGAGGTCGGTGTTCGGGCAGATCACGAGGAATTCCTCGCCACCCATGCGGCACATGCTGTCGTCCTTGCGCGCCGAGTGCTGGATGGCCTGGGCGACGTCGCGCAGCACGGTGTCGCCCACCGCGTGGCCGTGGCTGTCGTTGATGCGCTTGAAGTGGTCGATGTCGAGCATCATCACCGACAGCGGCTGTTCGAAGCGGCTGGAGGCGGCCCAGGCCTTGGCGAGCGCGTTCATGCCCGAGCGGCGGTTGGGCAGGTTGGTGAGCAGGTCGGTCATCGCCGCGTGGGCGAGGCGGCGGTTGCTGATCGCCAGCTCGGCCGCGAACTGCTTGAGCTGGGCACGGTCGCGCTCCCACGCCTCGAGCAGCTGCACGTAGTGCCGGGCGGCGCGCAGACGCGCGCGCAGGGTGCGCACGTTGACCGGCTTCACCAGGAAATCGTCCACCCCGGCCTCGAAGGCCTCGCTCACCTCGTCCTCGTTTTCATGCCCGGTGAGCATGATCAGGTACATGGTCTGCCCCCACTCGGTCGCGCGCAGCGCACGCGCGAGGTCCAGCCCGTCCATGCCCGGCATCATCCAGTCGGTGACGACGATCTGCGGCTGGGTCTCGACCGCCAGCGCAAGCGCCTCGCGACCGTTGTTGGCGCACACCACCGCGTGGCCGAGCGCCCCGGACAGCACGCCCTCCATCATGCAGCGCGTGGTGGGGTCGTCGTCGACCAGCAGCACGCGCAGCGCCGCCGCGCCATCGCTCTTCTCGTCGCGCATCGCGTGCGCCGCCGACATGTGCGCGAACGAGGGCAGCGCCGAGGCCGGCACGCGCAGCAGCTCGCCCCAAGTGCGCCACTGCTGCACCAGGTCGTCCACCGTGGCGCCGAGCTGTTCGGCGTCGAGGCCGATCCTGCCCCCGAGCAGCAGCAACTCGGCGGTGCAGGCGTTGCGTTCGCTTTCGCCGGCGAGACCGAGGTCGGCGATGCGGCGCGCAAGGTAGAAGAGATGTACCAGCTGGTAGGGCCGTGAGCCGCGCGAGAAGCCGGAGCTTTCAGGGTCCTCGTGGTGGTAGATCGGCTCGATCAGCGCGCCGGGGATGCCCCACTCGCCGAGCAGCGCGGCGGTGAGCTCGTTGTGATCGGTCTGCAGGTGCTCCTGCTCGAGCGCCACCAGGCTGCGCGCGGCGCCGTCCTGGCCGTCGAGCAGGCGGCCGTACTCGACCGGATAGACGGTGGCGAGCGAGAGCCGGCCCACCTGGGCGAGCAGGCCGCAGGCGAAGAGCTCCTCGCTCGAGCCGACCCCCGTCATGTTGCTGAACCTCTGCATCGCCAGCCCCATCAGCAGCGAATGCGACCAGAAGCTTTGGTAGTCGAACTGTCCGCAGGGCCCGTTCTGGTACTGGTCCACCAGCGAGAAGCCGAGCGCGAGGTTGCGCACCGTGCCCATGCCCAGGCGCATGATCGCCTCGGTGACCGAGGCCACCGGCCGTCCGCCACCGTGCGCCGCCGAGTTGGCCTGGCGGATCAGGCGGCTCGCCAGCGCCGGGTCGGTCTGCGCGATGCGCGCCACTTCGGCGATCGTGGCGTCGTCCTTGCGGCACAGTTCGAGGATCGCCAGCGCGACGCCTTTCGGACTGGGGAGTTCGCCGTTCAGGGGAATGTGTTCGAGGGTTTTCATCGGGGGTACGGCCGGGCGCGGGACCAACCTGATAAGATACCCGATTCGGGCGTCAGCCAATATGCAGGAATGGAGTGGGGAGCTGAAAAGGTCGTGGATCCTCGTCGGTTGAAGCTGGCCGTGCTGGGCCTCGGCGTGCTGCTCGCGTTCCCGCCCGAGGCTGGCGCCGCGCAGGACGACCTGACCGCGCTGCCCTTCGATGAGTTGCTGCTGCGCGATTTCGTGTCCGCGTCGCGGCTCGCACGCCAGGTGAGCGACTCGCCCGCGGCGGTGGCGATCGTCACCGCCGACGACATCCGCGCCTACGGCTACCGCACGCTCGCCGACGTCATCAACGGCATGCGCGGCCTCTACACCACCGACGAGCGCACCTACCACTACATGGGCGGGCGCAGCTTCGGCGACGTCGAGGACTACGCCGGCCGCGTGATGCTGCTGATCGACGGCTACGCGGTGCAGGACAACCTCTTCGACCAGGCCTACATCGACGAATCCGGCCTGATCGACCTGGAACTGGTCGATCGCGTCGAGTACGTGCCGGGAACCGGCTCGGTGACCTACGGCAACAACGCGCTGCTCGGCATCCTCAATGTCGTCACCCGGCGCGGGCGCGACTTCGACGGTGCGCGCGTGTCGGCGGAGATCTCCAGCCGCGGCGCCAGCCGCCAGCGCGCCACCTGGGGCAAGCATTTCAACAACGGCGCCGAGGTCCTGCTCTCGGCCTCGACGCTCGACGTCGATGGCCGCAACCTGTACTTCCCCGCCTACGACACGCCCGCGACCAACTTCGGCGTGGCCGAGGGGCTCGACGGCGAGCGTAACCAGCGGGTGTTCGGAAAGCTGTCGTGGTCGGGCTGGACCGTTCAGGCGGCGTGGGTGGAGCGCGAGAAGAGCGTACCCACGAACCCCTCCGCATACACCGCCTTCAACACGCCGTTCCCGACGCGCGACGAGAGCGCCTTCCTCGGGGTGCGCCACGAGACCGACCTCGGTCTGCAGCTGTATTCCTCGTCCAGTCTGATGTTGGGACGCTACGCCTACTGGAACCAGCGCGAATACGCCCTCGACGAGGACGGCGAGTACGACGACGGCGAGAAGTACGGCGTGCGCGACTACCACGGCGCGTGGTGGCGCTTCGACCAGAAGTTCGTCGGGCGCTGGTTCGTCGACCACACGCTGGTGTTCGGCGCGGAGCTGCGCGACGACCACCGCCAGTCCTTCCACCGCCGCTTCCTCTCGCCCGCTGGCGAAGTCACGGATCGTGACGACGGCGAGCTTTCGCGCCGCACCTTCAGTCTCTACGTCGCCGACGACTACCGGCTGAACCAGCAGTGGACGCTCAACCTGGGCGTGCGTCACGACGACGCCGACGATCTCGACGGCAACCTCAGCCCGCGTGCCGCGTTGATCTGGCAGCAGGATCCGGCGACGACCTGGAAGGCTTCGTACAGCGAGGCCTTCAAGATGCCCAACGCCAACGATCGGTGGACGTCCGACGACACGGCCGTCCCCGAGTACGTCGCCGCCACCGAGCTCGTGCTGCAGCGCCAGCTCGCGCCGCACACGCGCTTCACTGGCTCCCTGTACCGCTACCGGCGCAGCGACCTGCCGATCGAGAACGCGGACGGGGACGAGGTTCCCGAGGGAAGCAGCCGCGCGCGCGGCGTCGAGACCGAGATCGAGCATGCCTGGGAGCGCGGGGCGCGTGCGCGCGCCAGCGTGGCCTGGCAGCGCTCGCGCGATGTGTTCGGGCGCGACGCGGTCAACTCGCCCGACCTGCTCGGCAAGCTCGCCTTCACCTTCCTGCTGCCGGGCGAGGCGCTGCGTGCCGGCCTCGAGACGCAATATCTCGGCCCGCGCCTGACCCGCGAGCGGCGCATGCTGGGCGGGGTGACGCTTTCCAATCTGACCCTGTCCACCGAGCGCGACTGGCATGGCCTGTCGGCCTCGCTGAGCGTGCGCAACCTGTTCGATCGTGACTACGAGACCGTGTCGGGCTTCGACTGGCGGCCCGGTGACGTGGCACAGGACGGCCTGCGCATGGACGGGCGCAGCGTCTGGCTGCAGGTCGGGTACGCGCTATGAGCGCACGCAACCTGTTTTTCGGGCTCGCGCTGGCGACTTCGCAGGGCGTGCTCGCACAGGCGTTGCCCGAGTTCGACCTCAAGGCCACCTACGCCTACAACTTCGCCGTGCTCACGCAGTGGCCGCCGGCGACGCGCGCGAGCTTCAACTTCTGCGTCTATGGGGACGACGGCGTGGCCGAGGCGATGCGCCGGCTGCAGGGCAAGTCCGTGCATGGGCGCAGCGTGGCGGTGGCGCGGCTTGGTGCGCTGACCGCGATCCGTGACTGCGACCTGCTTTACGTCGGCAGGGACGAGGCGCCCAGCCTGCCACACATCGCAGCCTTGCTCGGCGATGCGCCGGTGCTGACCGTGACCGACGCAACGCAGCCGCAACCGGTCGCGGTGGTGATCGTGCCCGAGGGTCGGCGCCTGGCCTTCGAGATCGATGTCGAGCGCAGCCGCCGTGCCGGGCTCAAGCCCAGCGCGGCGCTGCTCGGGCTCGCGCGCAACCTGCGCCAGCCGCTCAACTGAAGTCGATGCGGAACTGGGTGCCGCGCGCCGGCGGCCACCTGCGCGAGGCCAGCGCTTCGAGCTCCGCGGCCGGCACCGCGCGGCTGAACAGGTAGCCCTGCAGGCTGTCGGCCTCGAGCTCGCCGAGCAGCTCGGCCTGCGCCGCGGTCTCGACGCCCTCGGCCGTGATGCGGAAGCCCAGGTGACGTGCGAGCGCGACGATCGCGCGCACGATCGCGTGGTTGTCGACGTCGTCGGGCAGGCCGCTGACGAAGCTGCGGTCGATCTTCAGCTTGTCCAGCGGCAGGCGCTTGAGGCAGCTCAGTGACGAGTACCCGGTGCCGAAGTCGTCGAGTGCGATGCCGATCCCGAGCGTGCGCAGTGCGGCCAGCGTGGCATGGGTGTCGGCATCGTCGGCCATCAGCGCACTCTCGGTGATCTCGAGCTCCAGCCGTTCGGCGGGCAGGTCACTGTCGGCGAGGGCCTCGCGGATCCTGTCGAGCAGCCCGCTGGCGCGGAACTGCACCGGCGACAGATTGACCGCGACGCGCAGGTCGAGCCCGCGGCGCTGCCATTGTGCTGCGTCATGGCAGGCGTGACGCAGCACCCAGGAGCCGATGGCGTCGATCAGGCCGCATTCCTCGGCGAAGGGGATGAACTCGAGCGGCGGCACCAGCCTGCCGTCGGGCGTCTGCCAGCGCACCAGGGCCTCGACGGTGGCGATACTGCCGTCGCGCACCTCCACCTGCGGCTGGTACATCAGCACGAGCTCGTCGTGGGCGAGCGCGCGGCGAAGCCCGGCCTCGAGTTCCACGCGATGCACCGCCTCCGCGGTCAGCGCAGGGTTGTAGTAGCGGCAGCCGTTGCGTCCGTTGGCCTTGGCGTCGTACATCGCGATGTCGGCGTGCTTGATCAGCGTGGCGGCGTCCTCGCCGTCGTCCGGGAAGACGGCGATGCCGACGCTGGTGGTGACGCAGAGCTCCTGGCCCTCGATCGCGAATGGAGCGCATATGCTGGCGCGGATGCGCTCGGCGATCGCCAGCGCGTCGTCCGGTCGGGAGATCGTCGGCAGCAGCATGGTGAATTCGTCGCCGCCGAGGCGAGCGAATTCGGCCGTGCCCATGCGATCAGTGTCGTGCGCCACGATGTCGCCCGGGCGGGTGATCGCACGCAGGCGCTCGGCGGCCTGCTGCAGCAGGGCGTCCCCTGCAGCGTGGCCGAGGGTGTCGTTGATGCTCTTGAAACGGTCCAGATCAAGGAAGAGCACGGCCAGGCGCCACTTGTTCTGAAGGGCGCGGCGGATCTCGCGCTCGAGCCGCTCCAGGAAGCTGCGCCGGTTCGCCAGCCCGGTCAGGCTGTCGAAATAGGCGAGGTGGTGGATGCGGGTCTCATACTCCTTGCGCTCGGTGATGTCGCGCAGCAGGCAGAGGGCCTCGCCGTCGTCGATTGCGCTCACCCGTGCTTCCTGGTGGCAGGGGCGTCCGGTCCGACACGCGAGAGGAAAATCCACCGTGCTCGGCTGCCGGCTGCGGCGGGCCTCGTCGAGCGCTTGCGCGAGCAGCGTCGCCACCTCGTGCGGATAGGCTTCGGCCAGGGTCTGGCCGACCGCCGGCATGCAGCAGCTGGGCACGCCCGTCGGGGCTGCGCGCAGCTCGACGATGCGGTCGGCCGCGTCGAGGCGCAGCAGGGTGTCGGGGAAGGCGTCGAGCATGGCCGCGTTGCGCGCGTTGGCCATGCGCAGCGCGGTGGCGGCGCGGGTGGCGCGCAGCACGTAGCGGACGCGGTGGCCAAGAAGCGGCCAGCTGATCGGCTTGGCGACGAAGTCGGTCGCGCCGGCCTCGAAGGCGGCCTCGATCGATGCGGTGTCGTCCATGCCGGTGACCATCAGGATCGGCAGCGCGTCGCCACAGCGGCGGCGCAGCTCGCGGCAGACCGCGTAGCCGTCCAGGCGCGGCATTTCCACGTCGAGCAGCACCATGTCGAAGGTGGCGTGCGCGAAGGCCTGCAAGGCCTCCTCGCCATCCTCGGCGACGGCGACCTCGAAGCCGCTCTTGCCGAGCGCGGCTTGCATCAGCAGGCGTGCGGTCGGATCGTCGTCGGCGACCAGGATGCGAGTCGAGCTCATCGACCGAACTCCTCGATCAGGGCATGGATGGCGTCGAGCGTGCGCGCATGCTCGGTGCGCAGCGCGGCGAGGCCGGCGCGCGCGTCGTCGATCCGGCCGTCCTTGCCGAGGCTCTCGAAGTCCTTGAGGAGGGCCGCGAGGCGTCTGGCGCCGACGTTCCCCGCGCTCGACTTGAGGCTGTGCGCGGCGCGACGCAGTCCCGCGGCGTCGCCGGCGGCGGTGGCGCGCTCGATCTCGGCGAAGGGGGGGGCGCTGCTCTCGGCATAGACGCGGAGGATGCGCGCGGCGAGTGCCATGCCGCCGTCGGGGTCGAGCTCGCGGAACTGCTCGATGAAGGTCCGATCGATCGCCGCCTCTGTCACCTCGGTCGCCTCGGCTTCGGTCGCGGCGTCGCAAGGCGTCGCCGGCGCGCTCGCGGGCGTTGCCGCCATCCAGCGCTGCAGGGTGGATTGGAGCTGCTCGAGCGCGTAGGGCTTGGCGAGAAAATCGTCCATGCCGGCCGCCAGGCAGCGTTCGCGGTTGCCTTCCATGACGTTGGCGGTGAGCGCGACGATCGGTACGCGCGGTGCGTGCTCCGATGCGCGGATTGCCGCGCTCGCCTCGTAGCCGTCCAGCACCGGCATGTGGCAGTCCATCAGGATCAGGTCGAAGGCTTCGGTCGCAGCCAGCTTCACTGCCTCTTCGCCGTCGTTGGCGACACGAACCGCGATGCCGAGCTTGGCGAGCATTGCGAGGCCGACCTGCTGGTTCACCGGGTTGTCCTCGGCCAGCAGCACGCGCCCGCCGCGCGTCGGTCGCCACTCGTCCGCAACTGCGGTGGCCGCTGGCACTGCGTCCACAGCGCGCAATGCGCTGCATAGAACCTCGAACAGCTCGGCCTGGCGGATCGGCTTGTGCACGCAGCGCAGGATGCCGGCGCGTTCGCGCTCGCGCACGCTGGCGCTGGAGTAGCTCGATGTCAGCACCACCAGGCGCACGCCGGCGAGCGCCGGGTTGGCGCGGATCGCGGTGGCCAGCTGCAAGCCGTCCATGTGCGGCATGTGCATGTCGAGTACGGCGAGCTCGAAACCCTCGCCGGCCGTGGCGGCGCGTGCGAGCCGATCCAGCGCGCCCGCGCCGTCGGCAGAGCATTCCACCTGCATGCCCCAGCCGTGGAGCTGGCGCAGCAGGATCTCGCGGTTGGTGGCATTGTCATCCACGACGAGGGCGTGCACACGCTCGAGCGCGACGTCGCAGCGCAGGGCTTCGGCGGTGCTTTGCCCCGCCGGCAGGCACAGGTCGATATGGAAGCAGGCGCCCGCTCCGGGCCGGCTGTCGACACCGATCTCGCCGCCCATCAGGCCCACCAGGCGGCGGCAGATCGCCAGGCCGAGGCCGGTGCCGCCAAACTGGCGGGTGGTGGAGCCGTCGAGCTGGGAGAACTGCTCGAAGATCTTCTGCTGCGCATGGGGCGGGATGCCGATCCCGGTGTCCTCGACGCTGATGCGCAGGCGATAGCCGTCAGTGCCCTCGCCGAGCAGACGGGCACGCACCACGACCTCGCCACGCTCGGTGAACTTGATCGCATTGTTGGCCAGGTTGCCGACGATCTGGCGCAGGCGGAAGGGGTCGCCGCGCACGCAGCGCCGCACCTCGGGGGGCAGGTCGGCGATCAGCTCCAGGCGCTTCTTCTCGGCTGGCTGGGCGAACATCGCCAGCGTGTCCTCGAGCAGGTCGCCGAGCTCGAACTCCACCGCTTCGAGCTCGAGGTGGCCGGATTCGATCTTCGAGAAGTCGAGGATGTCGTTGATGATGCCCAGCAGGTGGCGACCGGAGTTCTCGACCGCCTCGGCGAAGTGGCGTTGCTCGTGGTTGAGGCCGCTGTCGAGGAGCAGCTCGGTCATGCCGAGCACCCCGTTCATCGGCGTGCGGATCTCGTGGCTCATGGTCGCGAGGAAGTCGCTCTTGGCCTGGCTGGCAGCCTCTGCGGCCTCCTTGGCGCGCAGGAGCTCCTCGGTGCGTGTGGCGACCTCGTCCTCGAGGTGGTCGCGATGGCTTGCCAGGCGTGCATCGCGCTCGGCGATCTGGCCGAGCATGCGGTTGAAGCCACTGGCGAGGGAATCGAGCTCGATGATACGGCTGGGTTCGGCGCGCGCGCTGTAGTCCTCGGTGTGGGCGACGCGCTCCATCAGCGCAGACAGGGTCGACAGTGGCTGCAACACCGCGCGGTTGAGCCGGCGCAGCGTGTGGGTGGCGAGCAGCAGCGCGATCGCCGCGGCGAGCACCGTAATCGAGCCGTGGGCGAGCACCTGGAGGTAGAGCGGACGCAGATCGAGGTCGAGGTCGAGCACCCCGACCACGTTCCCGCCCTCGACGATCGGCTGGGTCAGGTGCAGTGTCTCGAAGCTGAAGTGCGCGTGCTCGGCCGAAAAGTCCACCGTCTCCCGGCCTTGTTCGATGAACTTGCCGTAACGCGCAAAAGGGGCTCCGGATACATCGAAGATCGCTGCGCCGCGTACGTCCGGCAGGCGCTCCAGGGTCGCGAGCACGCGCGTGGCGGCGTCGTGGTCGAGGAACATCAGGCCGGCGGCGGCATTGTCGGCAAGCACCCGCGCCATCACCCGAGTATTGCTCTCGAGCGCGAGCGTGCTGATCAAGAAGCTACCGAGGGTGATCGCCACCGCGAGCATCGCCACCGCGGCGCCGAGCGCGCGCTGGCTTACGCGGCGCAGCTTTTCGCCGAGGGTGATGCGGTTGTCGTCTTCGTCGTGGGACATCTTCATCGCTTGATTTCGGTGGCCAGATTGAGGAGCTTCGAGCTGAGCCCGAGCCCCTGGCGGCGGGCCGCCGCGAGGTTGACAGAAAAGCGGATCTGACCTGCGCTGCTGTCCATGTTCAACACCACGCCGCTCGCCAGGGCGCCCGGGCTGTCGGCCACGGTGAGGACGGGCTGGCCGTCCACGCCGTCGAGCACCCGGCCCAGGTTGCCGATCATCTGTCGGGGGACGAACACGAGCTGGCAGTCCACGAGGGCGTCGACGCTGCCCACACGCCGTACGCGCACGCTGCGTTCGCCCACCTTGCGGTCCATGAGCGCGTCGAGATGCGAGCCGAACGGGTCGCCACCATAGACGCAGATCGACAGGGTTTCACCTCCACCCTCCGGCCAGAAGGTGAAGGCGGCGAAGTTGAACAGGAAGGATGCCTTGACCCTGTACTCTTCGGCGGTGATGTCGCCCGCATGTGCGAGGTTCGCCACGCCAGCCAGCAGCGCCCCGAGGATGAACGCTCGCAGCCGGCGTCGTGGCGGGCGGATGGAAAGTGAGAGCATGCTGGGTCAGAAGCGGTAGTCGAACTTGACCCGCAGGCTGCGGCCGTCCTGGGCGATGCGGTCCATGGTGTGGATGGGCGCGCCGCCACTCGGATGGGCGTAGTCTTCGTCGAACAGGTTCATCACACTCAGTGACACCTCGGCGCCCTGGATCCAGCGCTCGGCCACCAGGTGCAGGTTCGAACGCCAGTACGCGTCGACCGTGTTGCCCGCCGGGCTGCGGCGCTTGCTGTCGTAGGCGAACTCCACGCCCATGCGCAGTGGCAGATTTGCCAGCGGAGTGGAGAAGTTCATCCGGCCGAGCATGCGCGGCGAGTTCTCCACGCGCTCGCCCGCCGCGCCGGTGGCGTGCTGGAAGGACAGGTTGCCGCGCAGGCGGGCGCCGTTGCGCCAGGTGTGGTCGGCGGAGAGCTCCAGGCCACGGCTCTCGACGCTGCCGACGGCCTGATATTGGCCGACGCTATCGGCGTCGGCGACAAGATTGATCAGGTCGTCGATCTTCCAGCGGTAGAGGGAGGCGCGCAGGTGCAGGTTGGCCGAGGCGATATGGTCGAGCACCAGCTCGGTGGTTTCGACCACTTCGCCACCCAGGCTCGGGTTGGCGCGTTGGCAGGCCCCGATCGTGCCATCCTCGATGAGGTAGGCATCGTCGTAGTACATCTGGTAGGCGTTGGGCGCGCGGTGGGCACGACCGTACAGCAGCTTGAGCGTGTTGTGCTTGCCGGCATTCCAGATCAGGCCAGCGCGCGGGCTGAACTCGGTGCCGGTGAGGTCATTGTGGTCGGCGCGCAGGCCGAGCGTGCTGGCGAAAGCGTCGGTGATCTGCCATTCGTCCTGCACGAAGAGTCCCGCGCGGTAACCGTCACGGCGGTCGCGCAGGAGGTAGCCGATGTCCGGATGGACGATGTTCTGGTCGATGCGCTGGTTGCGCTGGTATTCCGTACCCAACAGGAGCGTATGGCCGGCCACGGCGGTCGACACGAGCTGCAGCTCGGCGCCGTGCCAGGCGGCGGAGGCGGGGTACTCGTAGCCCTCGCCGTCATACATCAGGGTGCTCTCGTAGCGGTAGTCGCCGGCGAAGGCGCGCGCCGACAGCGACAAGGTGTCGGTGAGCGTGGCACCGTAGCCGAGGTGGGCGACGGTGTAGCGGTCGCCCTGGAAGGTGCCCGAGGCGAAGGCGTCGGTGCCGAACACGCCGGTGGGGTCGTCCTTGCGGCGGTCGCCGTGCGCGAGCCCGAAGGACCACGGGCCGCGGCTCGCGCTGAGGTTGAACTCCTGGTCGCGCTCGCCGTCCTGGCCGCGCACCGTAGCGCTGTCGCCATTGCCGAAGTCCATCCACAGGTCGTCGCCGTCGCTGCGCAGGACGGTGGCCGAGACCAGCAGCTCGAGCTCGTTGTCGAGGCGCTTGCCCCAGCTCGCCCGCGCCTTGCGCGTCGCCTGCGGCCACTGCCACGAAGCCGAGAACTCTCCTCCGTCGAGTGCCGCACCCTTGCGGGTGATCACATTGACGACGCCGAACATGGCGTTCTGGCCATAGATCGCGCCGCCCGGGCCGGGGATGAATTCGATGCGCTCGACCAGGTCCATGTCGAGCGGCAGCATGCGACCGAAAGGGGCGCCGTCGTACATCGGCTCGTTGACGCGCACGCCGTCGATGGTGACCAGCACGCGCGTCATGTAGTCGCCGGCGAGACCGAAGCCGCGCACGCCGACGTAGGAATACTGGCGGTCGTAGGTGGTATGCACGCCGGGGAGGGTGGCGAGCGCCTCGTCGAGCGTGCGCCAGCCGAAGCTGCGGATCTCGTCGCGGGTGATCGCGGTGACGGCGGCGGCAACGCGGTCCTTCGTCTGCTCGTATTTTGAGGCGCCGACCACCGCGACCCGCTCGTACTCTGCCGCGCTCTCCACCGGAAGCGCAATCAACTGCTCCAGGCTCAGATCAGGGGGCGCCTCGGCTGCCGCGGCGAAGGGCAGCGCGAGGGCGCCGGTCAACAGCAGCCGGGCCAGTTGGCGCCGGGCAGATATGCAGAGGTCCGCGCCAGCCACGCACCGATCAATGCCTTGGGCAGGACCGGAGGAGAAAGGCGCGAAATACATGGTGGCGGATCCTGGCCGCCAGCACGAGGCGTGGGGCGGAAGAAGATGTGCTGATCGAAGGACTATACGGCATACGCCACAGGGGCTTGAGCCGCATACGTCACACCCACCTTACGATCCCGTCCAGGATTGCCGGGAGATCAGGCAGTCAGCCCCAGCCGCCGGCAGATCTCGGTGGTCGGGCCGGCCATGTTCATGCTGTAGAAATGCAGGCCGGGCGCGCCCGCGGCGAGCAGCTTCTCGCACAGCCGGGTGACCACGTCGAGGCCGAAGGCGCGGATCGCGTCGCTGTCGTCGCCGTAGCTCTCGAAGGTCTTGCGCATCCAGCGCGGGATCTCGGCGCCGCAGGCATCCGAGAAGCGCGCCAGCTTGCTGAAGCTGCCGATCGGCATGATGCCGGGCACGATCGGCACGTCGACGCCCATCCTGCGCACCGCGTCGACGAAGTTCAGGTAGGCGTCGAGGTTGTAGAAATACTGCGTGATCGCCGAGTCGGCGCCGGCCTCGACCTTGCGCTTGAAGGCGGCGAGGTCGTCCTTCGGGCTCTTCGCCTGCGGGTGCCACTCGGGGTAGGCTGCGACCTCGATGCGGAAGCGGTCGCCCGTCTCGCTGCGGATGAACTCGACGAGCTCGCTGGCGTAGCGGAACTCGCCCGCCGCGCCGGCGCCCGAGGGCAGATCGCCGCGCAGCGCGACGATGCGGCGGATGCCGGCGGCGGCGTATTCCTGCAGGATCTCGCGGATGCTGTCGCGCGACGAGCCCACGCAGGACAGGTGTGGCGCGGCCTCGTGGCCGGCAGCGGCGATCTCCTTCACGGTCGCGAAGGTGCGCTCGCGGGTGGAGCCGCCGGCGCCGTAGGTCACCGAGAAGAAGGCCGGCTCGAGCGCGGCGAGCTTCTCCCGGGTGGCATGCAGCTTCTCGGCGCCCTCGGCCGTGGTGGGCGGGAAGAACTCGATGGAGATTTCGGGTTTCATGGTTCGCTTCGGTGGGTGTCGCCGCCCGGCCTGCGGATGGCGTGGAAGAAGAATTCGCGGTTGCCGTCGCCGCCGGTGATCGGCGAGTCGAACCAGTCGAGGATGACGAGGCCGGCGGCGTCCGCTGCGGCGCGCAGGCGGGCCTCGACCTCGGTGTAGCGCGCGGGGTCGCGCACGATGCCGCCCTTGCCCAGGCCTTGCGGGCCGACCTCGAACTGCGGCTTGACCAGCGCCAGCACGTGGCCGGCGGGTGCGAGCAGCGCGGCCCACTGCGGCAGCAGCAGGGCGAGCGAGATGAAGCTGGCGTCGCACACCAGCAGGTCGAAGCCGTGCGGCGGGTAGTGTCCGCCGAGCGCGGCGGCGTCGAGCTGGCGGGCGTTGACGCCCTCCAGGGTGACGCAGCGCCCATCGGCGCGCAGGCGCGGATGGAGCTGGTCGTGGCCGACCTCCACCCCGACCACCCTCGCTGCGCCGGCCTGCAACAGGCAGTCGGTGAAGCCGCCGGTGGATTGGCCGATGTCGAGGCAGGTGGCGCCGCGTACGTCCAGCCCGCTGCGCGCGAGCGCGCCTTCGAGCTTGAGCGCGCCGCGCGAGACGAAGCGGTCGCTGTCGGCGGGGGTGACGGCGAGCCGTGCGTCGGGCGGCAATTCCAGCGCCGGCTTGGCGACCGGCTGGCCCTCGTGGCTCACCCGCCCGGCCTCGATCAGCGCGCGCGCCGCGGTGCGCGAGGCCGCCAGCCCCTGCGCCACCAGCAGCTGGTCGACGCGCAGCAGGCCGTGGCGGTCCGCCGGGCCCTTGCCCTGCGCGGCCGGCCGCGGCTTGCCCTGGCGGGCGTGGAAGGAGTTCATGCTCATGGGCGTGAGGAGTCAGGGGGTGAGGCGTGAAAAGCCTTTGTACAGGAGCGCCGGAAGGCGCTCCTGCCGGGGGCTGCGCCGCCCCCGGGCTCAGTAGCGGTACGCGTCCGACTTGTACGGGCCTTGCTTGGGCACGCCGATGTAGGCGGCCTGCGCGTCGGTCAGCTCGGTGAGTTGCACGTTGAGCTTCTTCAGCTGCAGGCGGGCGACCTTCTCGTCGAGGTGCTTGGGCAGGGTGTACACGCCGATCGGGTAGTCGGCCGTGCGGGTGAACAGCTCGATCTGTGCGATCGTCTGGTTGGCGAAGGAGCTCGACATCACGTAGCTCGGGTGGCCGGTGGCGCAGCCGAGGTTCACCAGGCGGCCCTTGGCGAGCAGGATGATCCTCTTGCCGTCGGGGAAGATCACGTGATCGACCTGCGGCTTGATCTCCTCCCACTGGTACTGCTCGATGCTGGCGACGTCGATCTCGTTGTCGAAGTGGCCGATGTTGCAGACGATGGCCTGGTCCTTCATCTTAGCCATGTGGTCGTGGGTGATCACGTGGTAGTTGCCGGTCGCGGTGACGAAGATGTCGGCCTTGTCGGCGGCGTATTCCATCGTGACCACGCGGTAGCCTTCCATCGCCGCCTGCAGCGCGCAGATCGGGTCGACCTCGGTCACCCACACCTGGGCCGACAGCGCGCGCAGGGCCTGGGCCGAGCCCTTGCCCACGTCACCGTAGCCGGCCACCACCGCGACCTTGCCGGCGATCATCACGTCGGTGGCGCGCTTGATGCCGTCGACCAGCGATTCGCGGCAGCCGTAGAGGTTGTCGAACTTCGACTTGGTGACCGAATCGTTGACGTTGATCGCCGGGAACCTGAGCTCGCTGCGCGCGTGCATCTGGTACAGGCGATGCACGCCGGTGGTGGTCTCCTCGGTCACGCCCTTGATGTGCGCCAGCCGCGTCGAGTACCAGGTGGGGGCGGTGGCGAGCTTGGCCTTGATCGCGGCAAAGAGGATGGTCTCCTCTTCCGAGCCCGGCTTGGCCAGCACCGAGAGGTCCTGCTCCGCGCGCGCGCCCAGGTGCAGCAGCAGCGTGGCGTCGCCGCCGTCGTCGAGGATCATGTTGCTGTAACCCCCGTCCGACCATTCGAAGATGCGGTGGGTATAGTCCCAGTAGTCCTTCAGCGACTCGCCCTTGACCGCGAATACCGGGATGCCGTCGGCGGCGATGGCCGCGGCGGCGTGGTCCTGGGTCGAGAAGATGTTGCACGAGGCCCAGCGCACCTGGGCGCCGAGCGCGGTCAGCGTCTCGATCAGCACCGCGGTCTGGATGGTCATGTGCAGCGAGCCGGTGATGCGTGCGCCCTTCAGCGGCTGGCTGGCGGCGTATTCCTCGCGGATCGCCATCAGACCGGGCATCTCGGTCTCGGCGATGCGGATTTCCTTGCGGCCCCAGTCGGCAAGCGACAGGTCGGCGACGACGAAATCGGTGAATTGGGTGTCAGCCACGGCGTTCATGTGAAGCTCCATGCTATGGCCGGGCGGAAAGCGGGGGGAGGGCAGCATGTCGCTGCAGGCGGCTCACCCGACATCCCGAACCCGGCAGGGTTGAAGACGATTCGCAGGTGAGCGCCGTTGTACTGATACCCGCCGCAGGGCGGGGTCCGAGCCTGGGGGCCTGGCAGCAGCGGATGCGGCCGGCGCCTCGCAGCGCTCCTCGGAAACAAGCGAATGATACCAAAGCGGCAGGCGGGCGTGGACTCGAGGGGTCGGTTGCTGCCGCGGGCATCACGATCGCGGGGATCGCGACTGGCGTCGCTCCCACATCCGGCCCCGGTCGCCGCCGGTTCTCGCAGGAGCGACGCCAGTCGCGATCAGGCGGCCCGGCATGCGAGGCACGCAGCCGATCGCCCCGCCTATGCGCGCCTGCCGTTGCTGCGCACGATGCTGACCACGACGGTGATCACCGTGAGCGGCATCACGTAGCCCAGCATGATCCCCGAGAAGGCCGGCAGGCTGGTGTGCTGCTGGGCCTGCAGCACCAGCCAGGCGGTGTAGGCGGCGTAGTAGGCGAGGAACACGCCGCCCTCCCAGCGCGCGATCTCGCGTCCGGTGATCATGATCGGCAGGCAGGCGAAGGCCACCGCGAGCATCACCCAGAGGTCGAAGTTGCGCGCCGCCTCCGACACCGGCAGGCCGGTGCCCGAGGCGATGCCCGAGGCACCGAGCACGGCGAGGATGTTGAAGATGTTGCTGCCGACCACGTTGCCCACCGCGATGTCGCGCTGGCCGCGCATCGCGGCGACGATGGAGGTGGCGATCTCGGGCATCGAGGTGCCCACCGCGACCACGGTGAGGCCCACCACCAGGTCGCTGACCCCGAAGGCGCGCGCGAAGGCCACCGCCGCTTCCACCAACCAGTCGGCGCCGACGATCAGCATCACCAGTCCGGTCGCGATCAGCCCGACCTGCACCGCCCAGTGGCGGTCCCAGGCGGAGGTGGGGAGGTCGGTGCCGAACTCCTCCTGCACCGCCTTGGAGGCGCGCCGCGACTGCACGATCAGGAACACCGTGTAGGCGATCACCAGGGCGAACAGCACGATCGACTCGACCAGGCCCAGATGGCCGTCGAGCGCCATCACCACCAGCAGGGCCGACACGCCGATCATGATCGGGATCTCCTGGCGGATGATCTGCTCGTCCACCAGCAGCGGGGTGATCAGCGCCGAGATGCCGAGGATCAGCAGCACGTTGCAGATGTTGCTGCCGACCACGTTGCCGAGCGCGAGGTCGGGGCTGCCGGCGAGCGCCGAGCCCACCGATACCGCCATCTCCGGCGCGCTGGTGCCGAAGGCGACCACGGTGAGGCCGACGACGAGCGGCGAAACGCCGAAGGAGACCGCCAGCCGCGAGGCGCCACGTACGAGGACGTCCGCACCGACAACGAGGACGGTGAGGCCGAGGGCGAACATCAGTACTTGTTGGAGCATGGGCGACTCTGGGCGACGTGGTGGGGCAGAGACCGGGGCGGGCGTCCGCGAGTTCCGGATTCTACCGGGACGGACGCGCGGCGGTTCTGCGCAGGAGCGACGCAAGTCGCGATTGCAGCGCCCGGAACCCGCGCCAGCGCCGCAGCGCCGCCCGAGCGCGACTCGCGGCGTTCCCGCGCGCGCATTCCCGAGCGTGGCTGACCTGCGCAGGAGCGACGCAAGTCGCGATTGCAGCGCTCGGAACCCGCGCCAGCGCCGCAGCGCCGCCCGATCGCGACTCGCGTCGTTCCTGAGGGCGCTTCCGGCTCAGAGTCCGGCGTCGGCGCGCAGGGCGGCGGCCTTGTCGGTCTGTTCCCAGGTGAAGCCCGGCTCGTCGCGGCCGAAGTGGCCGTAGGCGGCGGTGCGGGAATAGATCGGGCGCAGCAGGTCGAGCGTCTGGATGATCGCCTTCGGGCGCAGGTCGAAATGCCGGCCGATGAGATCGACGATCTTCTCGTCGGCGATCCTGCCGGTGCCGAAGGTGTTGACCATCAGCGAAACCGGGCGCGCCACACCGATCGCGTAGGCGACCTGGACCTCGCACCGGTCGGCGAGGCCGGCGGCGACCACGTTCTTGGCCACGTAGCGACCGGCGTAGGCGGCCGAGCGGTCGACCTTGGACGGATCCTTGCCCGAGAACGCACCGCCGCCGTGGTGGGCCGCGCCGCCGTAGGTGTCGACGATGATCTTGCGCCCGGTGAGGCCGCAGTCGCCGTGCGGGCCGCCGACCACGAAGCGGCCGGTGGGGTTCACCAGGTAGCGCACGTCGCCCTGCATCAGCTCGGGCGGCAGCACCGGCTTGATGATCAGCTCGATCACCGCCTCCCGGATCTGCTCCTGGGTCACGTCGGGGTCGTGCTGGGTGGACACCACGACGGTGTCGATCGCCACCGGCTTGCCGTCGACGTACTTGACGGTGAGCTGGCTCTTGGCGTCCGGGCGCAGCCAGGGCAGGCGGCCATCCTTGCGCACCTCGGCCTGGCGCTGCATGACGCGGTGAGCGTAGTGGATCGGCAGCGGCATCAGGCTGGCGGTCTCGTTGGTGGCGTAGCCGAACATCAGGCCCTGGTCGCCGGCGCCCTGGTCGAGCGGGTCGTCGTTGGCGTTGTTCACGCCCTGGGCGATGTCGGGCGACTGGCGGTTGATCGCCGCCAGCACCGCGCAGCTCTTGTAGTCGAAGCCGATGTCGGAGTTGTCGTAGCCGATGCGGCGGATCACGTCCTGCGCGATCTCGCGGTAGTTGGGGTGGGCGGTGGTGGTGATCTCGCCCGAGATCACCACCAGGCCGGTGGACACCAGGGTCTCGCAGGCGACGCGCGCCTTGGGGTCTTCGGCCAGCACGGCGTCGAGGACGCCGTCGGAGACCTGGTCGGCGACCTTGTCGGGATGACCTTCGGAGACCGATTCGGAGGTGAAGAGAAATTCAGCCATTCGTGCTGCTCCTTGGAAAACAAAAATCCCCGTTGCCATGGCCTTGCGTCTGCGGCCAGCTCCGGGGATTTCGTCGAGCAGCCGACGCTTTAGCAGTACTTGGTTCGGGCGGCACCGCGGCCGCCCCACCGCCCTGCAAGTTGTCGAGTTAACTCGGCGGTGGAGCGCGGATTATAGACCGGGACGCCCGGCTGTGTAAGCATTCGGGCCTGAAGCCGGTTCCGGCATCCATATCGGATCTCAACCTGGTGCTGTCGCAAAGCGCATTCCGCCTCCTCTCTCGCCTGCCCCTGTCCTGGCTGCACCGCCTCGGTGGCTGGGCGGGCTGGCTGACCTACAAGGCTTCGCCGTCCTACGCCCGCCGCGTGCGCGAGAACCTCTTCAACGCCATCGGTCGCGAGGACGAGACGGTGCTGCGTGCGGCGATCGTCGAGGCCGGCCGCCAGGCGCTGGAGCTGCCCTTCATCTGGGGCCGGCCGGCGTCCGAGGTGGTGGCGAGCGCGGTGCGCACCGAGGGCTGGGAGCTGGTCGAGGCCGCGCGCGCCGAGGGCGCCGGCATCCTCTTCATCACCCCGCACCTGGGCTGCTTCGAGATCACCGCCCAGTGCATCGCCGCCAGGATTCCGATCACCGTGCTCTATCGCCCTCCGCGCAAGGAGGTGCTGCAACCGCTGATGGAGGCGGGCCGGGCGCGCGGACAGATGCGTACCGCGCCGGCCGATCTATCCGGCGTGCGCAAGCTGGTCAAGACCCTGCGCAGCCACGAGGCGGTGGGCATGCTGCCCGACCAGGTGCCGGGCGCGGGCGAGGGCGTGTGGTCGACCTTCTTCGGCAAGCCGGCGTGGACGATGACGCTGGCCGCGCGCCTGGCGGCGGTGAAGGGCGTGCGCGTGATCTACACCTGGGCCGAGCGCCTGCCGCGCGGCGAGGGCTACGTGTTCCGCCTGCAGGCGCCTGCCGAGGCGCTCACCGGCGACATCGACACCGACGTCGCGATCATCAACCGCGAGGTCGAGCGCATGATCCTGCAGTGCCCGCAGCAGTACCTGTGGGGCTACAACCGCTACAAGGGTCCGCGGCGCGAGCGCGAGGACGCCGCCCCGCAGGGGGATGCGGGCGCCGATGCCGCCAACCCCTCGGCGACCACTTCCGCCGCCGACCCCGCCGGCACGGACGCGGAGCGCGCGCCATGAGCCGCCTGGTCATCGGCCTGATCTGGCTGCTGCACTGGCTGCCGCTGGTGCTGCTCGCACGCGTGGGAAGCGGTTTCGGCCGGCTGCTCTACTGGGTGGTGGTGCCGCGCCGCAAGGTCGCGCTGACCAACCTGCGGCTGTGCTTTCCCGAGCTCTCCGAGCCCGAACGGCGCGCGCTGGCGCGGCGCAACTTCGCCCTCATCGGACGCAGCATGCTCGAGCGCGGCCTGGCCTGGTGGGCGAGCCCCGAGCGCCTGCGCGCCACCGTCCGCATCGAGGGCCTGGCGCACCTGCAGCGCCTGCGCGCCGAGGGCCGCCCGGTGTTGCTGCTGGCGCCGCACTTCCTCGGCCTCGACATGGCCGGCACCCGGCTCACGCTCGAGGGCGACTTCGTCAGCGTGTATTCGCCGCAGAAGGACAAGGTCTTCGACCACTGGCTGCACCATGGCCGCAGCCGCTTCAACGACCAGCTGCTGCTGTCGCGCCACGATGGCGTGCGCGCCACGGTCAAGGCGATGAAGTCCGGCCGCCCTTTCTATTACCTGCCCGACCTCGACTACGGCCGCAAGGAGTCCATCTTCGTGCCCTTCTTCGGCGTGCAGGCGGCGACCATCACCGGCCTGCCGCGCCTGGCGCGCCTGGCGGGTGCGGCGGTGGTGCCCTGCATCACCCGCATCCTGCCCGGCGGACAGGGCTACGTGCTGGAGCTCGGCGCGCCCTGGGCCGACTATCCTTCGGACGACGTCGAGGCCGACACGCTGCGCATGAACGCCTGGCTCGAAGGCGTGGTGCGCACCATGCCCGAGCAGTACTACTGGGTGCACCGCCGCTTCAAGACCAGGCCCGAGGGCGAGCCGCGGATCTACTGAAACACTGGAACAGCAAGATGAAACTGCGCTTCACCAAGATGCACGGCCTGGGCAACGACTTCGTCGTCATCGATGCCACGCGTGCGCCGGTCGACCTCACCCCGGCGCGGGTCAAGGCGATCGCCGACCGCCATTTCGGCGTCGGCTGCGATCAGCTGCTGGTGGTCGAGCCCGCCGCGCGGCCGGATGTCGATTTCCGCTACCGCATCTTCAACGCCGATGGCGGCGAGGTCGAGCAGTGCGGCAACGGCGCGCGCTGCTTCGTGCGCTTCGTGCATGACAAGGGGCTCACCGACAAGGCCGAAATCCGTGTCGAGACCCGCTCCGGCATCATCGCGCCGCGCCTGCGCGCGGACGGCCTGGTGACGGTGGACATGGGCGTGCCGGAGCTGGCGCCGGCGAAGGTGCCGTTCGTGTCCGACTCGGACGCGGTCGTGCAGCCTTTGCAGGTGGGCGGCGACACGGTGGCGATCACCGCGGTGTCGATGGGCAACCCGCACGCGGTGCAGGTGGTGGCCGACGTCGATGCCGCGCCGGTGGTGGAGCAAGGCGCGCGGATCGAGCGCCACGAGCGCTTCCCGGCGCGGGTCAATGCCGGCTTCCTGCAGGTGGTCGATGCGCACGAGGTGCGTCTGCGCGTGTTCGAGCGTGGCGCCGGCGAGACCCTGGCCTGCGGAACCGGCGCCTGCGCGGCGGTGGTGGCGGGCATCCTGCGCGGCCTGCTGGAGACGCCGGTGCGGGTGCATACCCGCGGCGGCGAGCTGGAGATCGCCTGGGACGGCCCGGGCACGCCGGTGCGCATGACCGGACCGGCGGTCACGGTTTTCGAGGGCGAGATGGAGCTCGCCTGAGGGAGCCCGCCCGAGTCCGGATTTTGCCGGGCCGGACGCGATGCGCCTGTGCGGCATCGTGCCGGCCGACTCGCGGCCGACCGCGCCGGATGCGGCGGCCATCCACGAACGATCGACGCGGGGCGGCAGCCGCCTCGCCTGGAGCAGCATCGATGAATGCAGAAGATGTCGCACGCTACCTGCGCGAACACCCCGATTTCCTCAACCAGCATCACGAGCTCTTCAGCGAGCTCACCGTGCCGCATCCGCAGCATGGCGGCCAGGCGATCTCGCTCGCCGAGCGCCAGCTCCATGCCCTGCGCGACAAGATCCGTGCGCTCGAACTCAAGCTTGCCGAGCTGATCCGCTTCGGGGAGGAGAACGACGACATCAGCACCAAGGTGCACCGCCTGTCGGTCGCGCTGCTGCAGGCGGGCTCGGCCGCCGCGGTGCGCCAGGGCCTGGCCGACAGCCTGCGCGACGACTTCTCCGTGCCGCACGTCAGCCTCAAGCTGTGGGGAGAGGTCGGGGGCGGGGTGGTGCACACCGAGGCCTTCGGCGTCGGCGAAGCGGCGCGCCGCCAGGTCGAGAACCTGCGCCACCCATGGTGCGGGGTGCCCGAGAGCATCGAGATGACGAGCTGGTTCGGCGAGGCCGCGCCGCACATCCGTTCGCTGGCGTTGATGCCGCTGCGCGTAGGCGGCAACTGCATCGGCCTGCTCGCGCTCGGCAGCGCCGAGCCCGAGCGCTTCTACGCCGGCATGGGCACGCTCTACCTGGGCCGCATCGCCGACCTCGCCGCCGCGGCGCTGGCGGCGCGCGCGGGCTGAATCCATGGGCCCGCGGCGGTCCGCCGAGGCGCCGGCCGCGCTGCCCGAGCGCATGCAGGCCTGGCTGGCCTGGCTCGCCACCCAGCGCCGGGTCTCGCCGCTGACGCTGACCGCCTACCGCGCCGGCCTGCAGGCCTTGCTGCGCCTCGCCGAGGAGCACCCGCCCGAATCCTTGCAGCCCGCCGACATCCGCCGCTTCGTCGCCCGCCTGCATGGCGAGGGCCAGCAGGGGCGCTCGATCGCCCGCCATCTGTCGGCGTGGCGAGGCTTCTACCGCTGGTTGGTGCGCGAGCACGGCGTGCGCATCAATCCGGCGCTCGGCATCCGTCCGCCCAAATCCCCCTCGACGCTGCCGCGCGTGCTCTCGCCCGAGCAGGCGAACGCGCTGCTCGATCCAGAGCCGCAGAATTTGCTAGAAATTCGGGATATTGCGATGTTCGAGCTTTTTTATTCTTCCGGTTTGCGAGTTGCGGAACTCGCCGGACTCGACATCGATTCCGGGCTGGACCTCGCCGAGGGCCTGGTCACGGTCACCGGCAAGCGCCAGCGCCAGCGCACCGTGCCGGTGGGCGGCAAGGCGATCGCGGCCCTGCGCCCCTGGCTGGAGATCCGCGCCGGCCTCGCTGCGGCGGGCGAGCGCGCGCTGTTCGTGACCCGCGACGGCCACCGCCTGAGCACCCGCGGCATCGCCAGCCGGCTGGGCACGCGCGCTCAGGCGCTCGGGCTCGGCGTGCATGTGCATCCGCACATGCTGCGGCACAGTTTTGCGAGTCATCTTCTGCAATCGAGCGGCGATCTTCGCGCTGTCCAGGAACTGCTCGGCCACGCCAGCATCCGCAGCACGCAGATCTACACGCATCTCGATTTCCAGCATCTCGCCGCGGTGTACGACGCGGCACATCCGCGCGCGCGCAAGTAGTCCGTCACGCGCTCGCCACCCCGGCGCGCACGCCCCGATCCGGGGAATCGCAGCGGCAGAAGAGGGCGGTTGGGGTCACAATATGACTCTCCCCATTATGGGTATTCCCGAGTATTGAGCCCGTTCGGCTTGGGTTATGCTCATGGCGTCTGTTAATTTAAGAATTTTCTAAAAAACGCCGCTAGCTCCCGGAATCAACAAAAAAGGGTGAAGCGTGCCATGACAGCCCAATGAGCCCAACAGCGCACCCGGAACACCCGAATGCGGCGTCGGCACGCCGCACGATCAAGGCGGTCGCGCTCGTGCTCGCGCGCCACGAGATCCGCAGCTTGCGGCGCTGGTTCGAAGACTTCGACCGCGACATCCTGCTCCCCATCCTGCTCGGCGAGATCGCACTGCATAATATCGGCGCCTTGCAGAACGGCGTCGCGCGCCGCGAGAGCACCCGTCCGATCACCGCGACGCCCTCGGTGCCGCGCGACACGCGCCCGGCGGATTGCGGCCTCAAGCCCTGCAACGCCTACTCGATCGCCGCCGCCACCGGTCTGCCGCGCGAGACGGTGCGGCGCAAGATCGGGCGCCTGATCGAGCTGGGCTGGATCTGTCGCGAAGACAACGGACACCTCTTCATCACCGAGATCGCGCTCGAGCAGTTCGGCTCCATGCTCAGCTCGCGCGCGCTCGGCGAGCTCCTCGAAACGGCCGACCACGTCCGCACCCTGCTCGACGACGAGCACGACTGAAGCAGGCCGCGCGCAGGGGCGTGCAGGCTTCTGCAGGAGGGACGCGAGCCGCAGCAGCCTCGCGCCGGGCAACGTGTGGCTTTGCGGCCGCAGTGCTCCCTACGAACCCGTGCGCAAGGGCGCTCGATATTCCGGATTCGGCCCCACCTCGGCGCGCGCCAGCGCCGCGCCGATCAGCACCAGGGCGGCGAGCAGCAGGGCGAAGTGGCGGCGCTGCGCTGCCGGGCCGGGCAGGCGGCGCGGCATCGAGTAGTACATCGCGTGAAGATAGCCCGCTCCCGCGGTGGCGAGCGCCAGCAGTCCGGCGCCGAGCAGGCGCGAGGCGAGCGGATCGAAGCTGCGCCCGATCGAGGGGTCCCACTGTGCGGGCATGAAGAACTCGGGCGCTCGCACCAGCAGGAACATCCCGCCCAGCACGCACAGCATCAGCATCACCACCTGCAGCGAGCGCACGGTCGGCCCCGTCGCCTACTGGAAGAGGTCGCCGCCGATGCGCGGCGGCACGAGGCCGAAGTGCTGCCAGATCGACTGCGTCGCCATGCGCCCGCGCGGGGTGCGCTGCAGGTAGCCCTGCTGGATCAGGTAGGGCTCGATGACGTCCTCGATGGTGTCGGTCGATTCGCCGATCGCCGCGGCGATGTTGTCGAGGCCGACCGGGCCGCCGCCGAATTTCTCCAGCATCGCCGACAGCAGCTTGCGGTCCATCAGGTCGAGGCCCAGGTTGTCGACGTCCAGCATGCGCAGCGCCGCGTCCGCGACCGCGGCGGTGATGCGGCCACCCGCCTTCACCTCGGCGTAGTCGCGCACCCGGCGCAGCAGGCGGTTGGCGATGCGCGGCGTGCCGCGCGCGCGGCGGGCGATCTCGAGCGCGCCGTTGTCCTCGATTTCCACATTGAGCAGGCGCGCCGAGCGTCCGACGATGAAGGCGAGCTCGTCCGCGGTGTAGAACTCCAGCCGCGACACGATGCCGAAGCGGTCGCGCAGCGGGTTGGTGAGCATGCCGGCGCGGGTGGTGGCGCCGACCAGCGTGAAGGGCGGCAGGTCGAGCTTCACCGAGCGTGCCGCCGGGCCCTCGCCGATCATGATGTCGATCTGGAAGTCCTCCAGCGCCGGGTAGAGGATCTCCTCGACCACCGGCGACAGGCGGTGGATCTCGTCGATGAAGAGCACGTCGTGCGGTTCGAGGTTGGTGAGCAGCGCGGCGAGGTCGCCGGCGCGCTCGAGCACCGGGCCGGAGGTCTGGCGCATGTTCACGCCCATCTCGGCGGCGACGATGTGGGCGAGCGTGGTCTTGCCCAGCCCGGGCGGGCCGAACAGCAGCACGTGGTCGAGCGCCTCGCTGCGATTGCGCGCCGCCTGGATGAAGATCTCCAACTGTTCGCGGATCTTCACCTGGCCGACGTACTCGGCCAGGCGCTTGGGACGCAGCGCGCGCTCGATCGCGTCTTCCTGGCGGTCGGCGGGGGCGGCGGAGATCAGGCGCTCGGCGGGGGCGGCAGCCTTGAGCTTGTCGGTTTCGATCATGGGCGTGTCCTGGCCGAGCTTGCAGGGCGGCAGCCGACGGCGTGGCGAGCGGGGTGCATGCGCGTCATGCCTTCGACAGCGCCTTCAGCGCCTGGCGGATGCCGTCCGAGACGCCGACGTCCTCGGCCAGCCCCTTCATCGCGGACAGCGCCTCGCGTTCGTTGTAGCCGAGCGCGAGCAGGGCGTTGAGGATGTCGCTCTTCGCGTCCGGGGCTGCGCCCGGTGCGGCCGCGGCGAGTCGCGCGCCCGTCATGCTGGGCAGCGCCTTGCCGAGCTTGTCGCGCAGCTCGAGCAGCAGGCGCTCGGCGGTCTTCTTGCCGATGCCGGGGATCTTCACCAGCCGCCCGGCCTCCTGCAGCGCCACCGCCTGGGCGAGGTCGTTCACCGACAGCCCGGACAGCACCGCAAGCGCCATGCGCGCGCCCACGCCCGAGACCTTGAGCAGCTGGCGGAAGGTGGCGCGTTCTTCCTCGGTGGCGAAGCCGAACAGGAAGTGGCCGTCCTCGCGCACGACGAAGTGCGTGTGCAGGCTGACCGTGCCGCCGGTGGCGGGCAGGTTGTAGAAGGTGCTCATCGGCACGTCGATCTCGTAGCCGACGCCGTGGGCGTCGACGAGGATCTGCGGCGGGTTCTTTTCCAGCAGGGTGCCGGTGATGCGTCCGATCATGAGGGGCGGGCGTGCGAAATGCGGATGTGCAAGTCTAGCAGGCCGCAGGCGTGCGGCCTGCGGTTTCATACAGCAGCGCGGGCCGGGGTGCGGCGTTTCGTGCGGCGCTACCGCTCCATTCATCGCCTTATCGCGACTCGCGTCGCTCCTACGGGCGCGTCGGAGAACCCGCCGTTCTTGTAGGAGCGACGCGAGTCGCGATGGCGGCCCGGGAGATTCGTATCGATGCCCAATCGAGGAGCCGATCGCGACTTGCGTCGCTCCTACGGGCGCGTTGGAGAACCTGCCGTTCTTGTAGGAGCGACGCGAGTCGCGAGTGCGGCCCGGGAGATTCGTGTCGATGCCCGGTTGAGGGGCCGATCGCGACCTGCATCGATCCTGCGGAGTTTGCCGAAGCCATGTCGTTCCTCCAGGGGCGGCCGGCGGCGCGAGGCGCGGCCGGGCTGGGGTAGAATCGGCGGCCTTCGCGCGTGGCGCGGCGCTTCGACGCCGGCGTTGCGAGCGGCAAAGAGAACAATCGAGGAGACCCCATGCTGCAGATGAAGAAGCTGTCCGTCGCGTTCGCCCTGTGCGGCGCTGCCGCCCTCAACGCCACCGCCCACGCCGCCGACATCAAGGTCGGTATCGCGCTCGACCTCTCCGGTCCCTTCTCGGCGCTCGGTGCCGAGGCGCGCGACGGTTTCGAGCTGGCGATCGAGAAGCTCGGCGGCAAGCTCGGCGGCCAGCCGGCGGAGTTCATCCGCAGCGACTTCGGCGGCAACCCGGAGCAGGCCAACCAGCTCGTCGCGCGCTTCCTGCAACGCGACGGCATCCACTTCTTCACCGGCCCGATCGGCTCCAACGCCGCGCTCGCCGTCGGCCCGGCGCTGTTCGCCGCCAAGGTGCCCTACCTGTCGGCCAACCCCGGTCCGAGCGCCTACGCCGGCGAGAAGTGCAGCCCCTGGTTCTTCGCCCAGTACCAGAACGACACCTACGACGAGGCCGCCGGCAAGGTCGCCAACGAGAAGGGCTACAAGAACGTCCTGCTGATCGCGCCCAACTACCCGGCGGGCAAGGATCATCTGAATGGCTTCAAGCGCCTGTACAAGGGCGCGGTGAAGGACGAGATCTACACCAAGCTCGGCCAGATCGACTACGCCGCCGAGATCGCGCAGATCCGCGCCGCCAAGCCGGACGCGGTGTTCTTCTTCCTGCCCGGCGCGATGGGGATCAACTTCGTCAAGCAGTTCGTCGGTGGCGGCCTCGAGGACATCCCGCTGATCGCCCCCGGTTTCTCGGCCGACGAGGACGTGATCCAGGCGGTGGGCGAGCCGATGCTCGGCGTGCTCAACACCGCGCACTGGACGCACGACCTGCAGAACCCCGCCAACGCCGCGTTCGTCGCCGCCTTCCGCCAGAAGTACGCCGGGCGCTACCCGTCGGTGTATGCGGCGATGGCCTACGACACCCTGATGGCGATGGACGCCGCGGTGCGCGACGTCGGTGGCAGGATCGACGACCGCGACGCGGTGCTGAAGGCGCTCAAGAATCCCAGCTTCAAGTCCCTGCGCGGCGAATTCCAGTACGGCGCCAACAACTTCCCGGTGCAGAACTACTATCTGCGCGAGGTCGGCAAGGACGCCGAGGGCCGCATCACCAACAAGCTGGTCGGCACCACGCTCGAAAAGCACCAGGACGCCTACGTGGGCGCGTGCAGGATGTGAGACCCGAGGTCCGCGCGCGCGGGGCATGGGGCCGCCGTGGGAGCGACGCAAGTCGCGATTCACCGCGATGCACCATCCGAACGGCAGCTTCATGATTTGGAGCTCACTGCTGCCCCGAGTGCGGCGGGATGCTCCATGGGCGGATCGCGACTGGCGTCGCTCCTACACAGAGGCTTCGGACGCGCCGGGCTGAAATCCGATGGATGCCATCTTCGTCTTCGAGCAGTTGCTCAACGGCCTGGGCTACGGGCTGATGCTGTTCCTGATCGCCGCCGGGCTCACGCTCGTGTTCGGCATCATGGATACCATGAACCTCGCCCACGGTTCGCTCTACATGGCCGGCGCCTACGTCGCCGCGCGCGTGCATGAGGCGAGCGGCGCGTTCGCGCTCGCCGTGCTGGTCGCGGTCGGCGTGACGGTGGCGATCGCGGCGGTGGCGGAGTTCCTCGTCATCCGCCGGCTGTATCGGCGCGACCACCTCGTCCAGGTGCTCGCCACCTTCGGCATCATCCTCATCGCCGACGACGCGGTGAAGGCGATCTGGGGCGTGGCGCCGCTGCTGGCCTCGACCCCGGCGGCGCTGGCCGGGCCGGTCGCGCTCCTCGAAGGCCTGCCCTATCCGTCCTACCGCCTGCTGCTGATCGGCGCCGGGCTGACGGTGGCGCTCGGGCTCCACCTGCTGGTCAACAAGACCCGCATCGGCATGCTGGTGCGCGCCGGCGCCTCGAACCGGCAGATGGCGGAGCACATGGGCGTGCGCGTGGGCGGGGTGTTCGCCTTCGTGTTCGCGCTCGGCGCTGCGCTCGCGGCGCTGGCGGGGGCGCTGATGGCGCCGATCAGCGCGGTGCAGATCGGCATGGGCGAGGCGATCCTGATCCCGGCGCTGGTGGTGATCGTCATCGGCGGCATCGGCTCGGTGCGCGGCGCCTTCGTGGCCGCGCTGCTGGTCGGCCTGGTGGACACCGCCGGGCGCGCCTTCCTGCCGCCGGCCCTGCGCGCGGTGCTGCCGCCCGCGGTGGCGGCCGACCTCGGCCCGGCGCTCGCCGGCATCGCCATGTACGTGCTGATGGCGGCGGTGCTGAGCTTGAAACCCGCGGGGCTGTTCCCCGCGCGCGGCTGAGGGACGCGATGCCCGAACGCTTCCCCGGCCTCGCGCGCCGCCTGCCCTGGCTGGTGCTGGCCCTGCTCGCGGCCTTCCCGCTGCTCGCGCCCGCCCTCGGGCTGGAGTACTACGTCGGCTTCGTGCGCCGGGTGCTGATCGTGGCGATCGCGGCAAGCAGCCTCAACTTCATCCTCGGCTACGGCGGCATGGCGGCGCTCGGCCATGCGGGCTTCATCGGCGTGGGGGCCTACACCGTGGTGGCGCTGGTCGAGGCCGGGGTCTCGTCGGCCTGGCTGGCCTGGGGCAGCGCGGCGGTGCTTGCCGGGCTGTTCGCAGCGGCGATCGGCGCGGTGTCGCTGCGCACGCGCGGGGTGTACTTCATCATGATCACCCTCGCCTTCGCGCAGATGCTGCACTACCTCGCGGTGTCGCTGCGCACGTATGGCGGCGACGACGGCTACGGCCTGTACACCCCGCTGGCGCTGGGTGCCTGGCTGGACGGCGCGCATGCGCAGGTCTTCTACTGGGTGGTGCTGGCGATCGCCGCGGCGGTGTTCGCGCTCTTCAGCCGGGTCGCGCATTCGCGCTATGGCCATGCGCTGCGCGGCGTCCGCGACAACGAGACGCGCATGGTGGCGCTCGGCTACCCGGTCTATCGGCTCAAGCTCGCCGGCTTCGTCGCCGCCGGCGCGGTGGCGGGGTTGGCCGGTGGCCTGCTCGCCAGCCACAACGCCTTCGTCAGCCCGTCGATCATGCACTGGACGCAGTCCGCGCTGCTGCTGGTGATGGTGATGCTCGGCGGCGCCGGCCGGCGCTGGGGCGCGCCGCTCGGGGTGGCGCTGTGGCTGACGCTGGAGGAGGTGCTGAAGCTGTACACGGACTACTGGCACTGGCCGCTCGGGCTGTTGCTGCTGCTGGTGGTGTTCCACGCGCCGCAGGGCGTGGCGGCGCTGCTCGAGCGCCGCGCCGGCCAGGAGGGCGCGCGATGAGCCTGTTCAGGGCGGAGGGCCTGGTCAAGCGCTTCGGCGGCCTGCTCGCCACCGACCATGTCTCCCTCGCCGTCGAGGCGGGCGAGATCCATGCGCTGATCGGCCCCAACGGCGCGGGCAAGTCCACCCTGGTGAACCTGATCTCCGGACTGCTGCCGGCGGACGCCGGGCGCATCGTGCTCGACGGTGTCGAGCTGACCGCGCTGACGCCGCACGCGCGCACCCGTGCCGGCCTGGCGCGCTGCTTCCAGATCAGCAGCGTGTTCCGCAACGACAGCGTGCGCGACAACCTGCTGCTCGCGGTGCAGGCGCAGGCGGGGTCGAGCTTCCGCTGCCTGTCGCGGCGCGACGCCGAGCACGCGCTGCAGGAGCGCGCCGAGGCGCTGGCGCAGCGCACGGGCCTGGCCGAGGTTCTCGAGCGCAACGCCGGCACCTTGGCCCACGGCCTGCAGAAGCGGCTCGACCTCGCGCTCGCGCTCGCCGCGCGGCCCAGGCTGCTGCTGCTCGACGAGCCCATGGCCGGCATGGGACCGGAGGATTCGCAGCAGATGGTGGCGCTGATCCGCGGTCTCGCCGGCGAGACCGCGATCCTGCTCATCGAGCACGACATGGACGCGGTGTTCCAGCTCGCCGACCGCATCTCGGTGCTGGTGTACGGCAAGGTACTGACCTCGGGTGACGCCGCCCACATCAAGGGGCATGCCGAGGTGCAGGCGGTGTATCTGGGGACAGAGGTGGCGGGATGAACGCGCCGCTGTTGTGCTGCCGCGGCCTGGAGGCCGGCTATGGCACCAGCAGGGTGCTGTTCGGCCTCGACTTCGACATCCGCGCCGGCGAGGTGGTGGCGCTGCTCGGGCGCAACGGCATGGGCAAGAGCACCACGATCCGCACGATCGTCGGCGGCCTGCGCCCGCAGCGCGGCGAGATCGTCTTCGAAGGCCGTCCGATCCACGCCGAGCGCGCCGACGCCATCGCCCGCCTCGGCGTGGCGATCGTGCCCGAGGGCCGGCAGTGCTTCCCCAATCTCACGGTGCACGAACACCTCGTCGCCTTCGCCGCGCGCCGCAATGGCGTCGCCGAGCCATGGACGCCGGCGCGGCTCTACGCGCTCTTCCCGCGCCTGGCCGAGCGCGCCGACCACCTCGGCAACCAGCTCTCCGGCGGCGAGCAGCAGATGCTGGCGATCGCGCGTGCGCTGTCGACCAACCCGCGCCTGCTGATCCTCGACGAAGCCACCGAAGGCCTCGCCCCGGTGATCCGCGAGGAGATCTGGCGCTGCCTCGCGCTCCTCAAGGCGCAGGGGCAGACCACGCTGGTGGTGGATAAATACGTCGAGAGGCTGATGGCGCTCGCCGACCGCAACCTCATCCTGGAGCGCGGGCGCATTACCTGGCAGGGCAGCTCGGCCGAGCTGGACGCGCGGCGCGAGCTGTGGGGGCGCTACCTGGGGGTGTGAGCGGGGCGGACGCTCCCGCTTCGCGGCGCGACCGGGGGGGGCCGAGCCGGCGGGCTTCAGGGCGCTTCGGCGTCGGCGTACACCTCGTCCAGCGTGATCTCCGTATCCAGGCAGTCCAGCCGGAAGGCGCCCTCGGCGCAGGTCTCGTGGCGCACCGGGTCGCCGAAGCGGTAGATCTCCACGGAGCGCTTGTCCGGATCGACGAGCAGATATTCGCGCAGCGAGGGGATGGCCTGGTAGGCGAAGAGCTTCTCGCGGCGGTCGATGCGCTCGGTGCTCGGCGACAGCACCTCCACCAGCAGGCAGGGACTGCGGCGGTAATAGGTCTCGCGGTCGTCGGGCGCGCAGGCCAGCACGATGTCGGGGTAATAGAAGTAGGTCTGGCCGGTGTGCTCGACGCGGACCTTCATGTCGGCGATGAAGAGCTGGCAGCCCTTGCGGCGGGCGTGCGGTCCGATCGCGAGGCCGAGGCTGGTGACGACCAGGCCATGCCTCGCGCTGGCGCCGCCCATCGCCACCACCTCGCCGTCGAGGTATTCATGCTTGATTTCGCTCCGGGTCTCGCCTTCGAGGTAGTCCTCGACACTGATCGGGGCGGGGCGTGCCAGGGCGTTGCTCATGAGGGCCTCCGTTGCGGCAGGTGGGCGGCAGATCGACGACGAATGATACGGTGGCAGTCCTCGTGCCAGCCAGCACGCCCGCGGACCGCGCGGCAGCGCGCGGTGTCGGCCGGGTGTTCGCGCCAAGGGGCGCTGCGGGCGGGGAGCCCCGCCACGCTCACAGCAGCACGATGTCGTACTGCTCCTGGGTGTAGCTGCCCTCGGCGTGCAGCGAGACCTTCTTGCCGATGAAGTCCGACAGCATCGCCAGCGACTGGCTCTCCTCGTCGAGGAAGAGGTCGATCACGTTGGGCGCGGCGAGCACGCGGAACTCCCGGGCGTTGAACTGGCGTGCCTCGCGCAGCAGCTCGCGCAGGATCTCGTAGCACACCGTGCGCGCGGTCTTGACCTCGCCGCGGCCGCTGCAGGTGGGGCAGGGCTCGCACAGCAGGTGGGCGAGGGATTCGCGCGTGCGCTTCCTCGTCATCTCCACCAGGCCGAGCGCGGTGAAGCCGTTGATGCTCATCTTGGTGTGGTCGCGCGACAGCGCCTTGCGGAACTCCTCCAGCACCATCTCGCGATGCTCGACGTTCTCCATGTCGATGAAGTCGATGATGATGATGCCGCCGAGGTTGCGCAGGCGCAGCTGGCGGGCGATGGCCTGGCTGGCCTCGAGGTTGGTCTTGAAGATGGTGTCGTCGAAGTTGCGCGCGCCGACGAAGCCGCCGGTGTTGACGTCGACGGTGGTCATCGCCTCGGTCTGGTCGATGATCAGGTAGCCGCCGGATTTGAGATCGACGCGGCGGGCGAGCGCCTTCTGGATCTCCTCCTCCACGCTGTAGAGCTCGAAGAGCGGGCGATCGCCGCTGTAGTGCTCGAGCAGCGGCAGCACCTGCGGCGTGTACTCGGCGGCGAAGGCGGCGAGCTTCTGGAAGTTCTCCCGCGAGTCGACGCGGATGCGTGAGGTCTCGTCGGTGACGAGGTCGCGCAGCGTGCGCTGGCCCAGCCCGAGGTCCTCGTGCAGCAGCTTCGGCGGGAACAGGCCCACGGTCGAGCCGGAGATCTCGCGCCACAGCTTGCGCAGGTAGGCGATGTCGGCGGCGAGCTCGGCGTCGGTGGCGGATTCGGCCATGGTGCGCACGATGAAGCCGCCCGGCTCGTCTTCGGGCACCAGCGCGACCAGCCGGCTGCGCAGCGCCTCGCGCCCGGCCTCGTCCTCGATGCGCTGGGAGATGCCGATGTGCTTTTCCTGCGGCAGGTAGACGAGCAGGCGGCCGGCGAGGCTGACCTGGGTGGACAGGCGTGCGCCCTTGGTGCCGATCGGGTCCTTGAGCACCTGCACCATCAGGCTCTGGCCTTCGGTGAGGATCTTCTCGATCGGACGCGCACCCTCGCCGTTCTGGCGGTCGCTCCAGATGTCGGCCACGTGCAGGAAGGCGGTGCGCTCGAGGCCGATGTCGATGAAGGCCGACTGCATGCCGGGCAGCACCCGGACGACCTTGCCGAGGTAGAGGTTGCCGACGATGCCGCGGCTGGCGGTGCGCTCGACGTGCAGCTCCTGCACCACGCCCTGCTCGACGATCGCGACGCGGGTTTCCTGCGGGGTGAAGTTGATGAGGAATTCGATGCTCATGGACGGGGTGTGCTCACAGGACGGGGTGGCCGAAGATCTCGAGCAGGGCGGCGGTCTCGAACAGCGGCAGGCCCATGATCCCCGAGTAGCTGCCGCGGATCTCCTCGATGAAGATCGCGGCGTGACCCTGGATGCCGTAGGCGCCGGCCTTGTCGAAGGGTTCGCCGGTGGCGATGTAGCGGCGGATGTCGTGCTCGCTCAGCGTGCGGAAGGCGACCTCGCTGACCGACAGCCGGCTGCGCGTGCGCTCGCCGTCGCTCATCGCGACCGCGGTCAGCACGCGGTGGCGGCGGCCGGACAGGCGCTCCAGGATGGCGTGCGCCTCGGCGGCTTCGCGCGGCTTGCCGACGATCTCGCCGTCGACCTCCAGCGTGGTGTCGGCGGCGAGCACCGGATGCGGCAGCAGCTTGCGCCACAGCACCCGCCGCATCCCGGCCTGGGCCTTGGCGAGCGCGAGGCGCTCGACGTAGCGTTCGACCGCTTCGTCGGGCAGCGGGGTCTCGTCGACGTCGGCGTCCTCGCCGCGCTCGCCGGCGCGAAAGGTCAGCACGTCGAAATTGATCCCGATCTGGCGCAGCAGTTCGCGGCGGCGGGGGCTCGTGGAGGCAAGGTAGATGCGCGGGGTGAGGGTCATGGCATGGCGTTCCGCAGGATCCGCGACGCCGGTCGGCGCCGGTCGGGCTCGGGTGGCGCGATTCTAACGGGTTTCACCGCCCGCCCGCGCCGCCGTGCCGGCATCACCGCCGCAATCGCGACTCGCGTCGCTCCCACGGGCGCCTTCGGAGACGCGGTGGTTCGTGTGGGAGCGACGCAAGTCGCGATCGGCCGATGCTGCAGGCGCTACTCGCGGTGGTAGGGGTGGTTCTTGAGCACCGTCCACGCGCGGTAGAGGGCTTCGGCCAGCAGGGGGCGCACCAGGGCGTGGGGGAGGGTGAGGCTGGAGAGGCGGATGGCCTCGTGGGCGCCCGCCTTGAACGCTGGGGCGAGGCCGTCGGGGCCGCCGACGATGAGCGCGACGTCGTCGCCTGCGCCCTGCCAGGACTCCAGCCGGCGCGCGAGCGCCAGCGTGCTGAGGTCGGCGCCGCGCTCGTCGAGGATCACGCGGCGGCAGCGCGGCGGCAGGGTGGCCTCGATGCGCGCGGCCTCGGCCGCCATCATCGCCTCCACCGTCTTGCCGCCGCTGCGCGGCTCGGCCTTGACCTCGACGAGCTGCAACTGCAGCTCGCGCGGCATGCGGCGGGCGAACTCGTCGAAGCCGGCCTGCACCCAGGCGGGCATGCGGTGGCCGACGGCGACGATGATCAGTTTCATGGTTGAACCTGCGCGCGTGCGTGGACGAGCATGCGTCGAAAAACGCGACCGCCACCCGCGCCGTACGCAGGCGGCCTCTCGCGCGGGGCGCTACTCGTCAGGCGGCGTTGCGCCGGCTGGACGGCGGGGTGTTCCAGAGTTCCTCGAGCTTGTAGTGCGCGCGCACCGCGGGCTGCATCACGTGCACCACGATGTTGCCGAGGTCGACCAGCACCCACTCGCCGGTCTCCTGACCTTCGGTGCCGATGATCTCGCCGCCGGCTTCCTTGACCTTGTCGTGCACGTTCTGCGCGAGCGCCCGGGTCTGACGGCCGGATTCGGCGCTGGCGACGACGATGCGGTCGAAGAGGGGGGTGTGCTTCGAGGTGTCGATGACTTCGATGTCGCGTGCCTTGATGTCTTCGAGGGCGGCGACGACGATCTTTTCGAGGGTGGGGGTGTCCATTCGGATCCTGTGTGGGCCGGCGCGGGGCGCTCAGCGGTAGAGATGGTGCGCGGCAATATAGTCGAGAACCGATTCCGGCAGCAAATAGCGGGCACTGTGGCCGTCGCGCACCAGATCGCGGATCAGCGAGGCGGAGATCGCCAGCGGGGTCATGTCGAAGGGGACGACGCGGCCCGCCGGTGCGCGGCGCAGATCCGCGGGGTCGGCGGTGTGGCGGCCCGCGCAGGCGGCGTCGAGCGCGGGCGACAGGGTGGCGGGCCAGCGCCGGCCGTGGGGCGCGTAGCCGGGGCGGTTGGCGACCGCGATGTGGGCGAGCGCGAACAGATCGGTCCAGCGGTGCCAGGTCGGCAGCCCGGCGAAGGCGTCGGCGCCGAGGATCAGCACCAGCGGCTGCTGCGGGCCGATCTCGGCGCGCAGGCGCTCGAGGGTGGGCACGGTGTAGCTCTTCTGCTGCGCGCGCACCTCGCCGTCGTCCACGCTGAAGCCGGGGTTGCCGGCGGTGGCGAGCCGTGCCATGGCGAGGCGGTCCTCGGCGGTGCTGCCGGGCTCGCCGCGGTGCGGCGGCTGGCCGGCGGGGATGAAGCGCACGCCGTCGAGGCCGAGCGCCTCGCGCGCTTCTTCGGCGAGGCGCAGGTGGCCGGTGTGGATGGGGTCGAAGGTGCCGCCGAGCACGCCGAGCGGGGCCCGGACGGGCGGCTCGAAAGCGGCTCTGGCCGGCGAAGGCGCGGGCTCAGTCGCCATCGCGCGCGTCGTCGTGTGCGGCGGGATCGCGCGCGGGGTTGCTCTCGGGGAGGCCGAACACGTCGCGGGTGGCGGTGTAGAAACTTGCGAACACGATCGGCAGGATGATCAGCGGCACCGGCAGCGCGGCCACGCTGCCCAGCGTGGGCGAGAGCAGGCCGAGCACCGCGACCACGAGGCCGGGCAGCAGGCCGGCGAAGATCGCCAGCCCGAGCGCGTAGGCGACGAAGGGCCGCCAGTTGCGCAGGCAGGCGTAGAAGCTGAAGAACATCGCCTTGGGCGCGGGCAGCTTCCACCAGCCGGCGAGCGCGGGCGCGAACCAGTAGGCCATCATCACCGGCGTGCTCAGCACCAGGCCGACCACCAGGGTGAAACCGAGCGAGGAGTCGGCCGCGGCCTGCGCGTCCATGTCCTCGCCGCGCATCACCGCGGCCAGGCTGCCGTCGTCGACCAGCATCACCAGCATCAGCACCACCAGGGTGGCCGCGAGGTAGAGCCCGCCGACCACCACCAGGCCCTGCAGGTTGGACTTGAAGCCGGAGAAGAGCACGTCGGGACCGGTCTTGCGTCCGCCGTCGATGGCGCGGCAGGCGTTCAGCACGCCGACCGAGAGCGCAGGCATCAGCAGCGAGGCGACGAGCTGGCCGAGCAGCGGCACCAGGCTGATCACGATGATCGAGAGCAGGTAGCCGAAGGTGGCGAAGGTGAGCAGCGCCGGATTGCGCCGCCACAGCTGCAGGCCTTCGCGCAGCCAGGCCCAGCCGCGCGGCATGGGGAGTTGTCGTGCTTGCATTCGTTTCCAGGGGTCAGGGTTTCGGGGGCGTGTCCGCTGGCGCGGAGTCGGGAGCCGGATCGGATTCGGGGCCGGGCGCGGGGGCGGGAGTGGAGCCGGGCGCGAGGTCCGGGTGGGGGCCCGGTTCGGGAGCGGGCGGTGCCGCGGAGGGGGCTGCGTCATCGGCCGCGGGGTCGGCCGCAGGCGCGAGCAGCACGGGGGCGGGCGGGACGCTTTCGCCCGACGTCGCCCCCGCTGCGGGCGCGGGCGGGGCCGCGGGGGCCGGCAGCAGCGGCGAGAAGGTCTCCTTCCACGCCGCGTAAAGCGCGCCGGCGATCATCGGCACCAGCACCAGCATGCCCAGGCCGGCGGGGATCATCGCCACCCACACCAGCACGTAGAGCAGCGCGGCGAGCACCACGAAGGCGAGCAGGTTGTGGAAGCAGGCGCGCGCGGACAGCCTCATCGCATCCAGCGGCGCGACCTCGTGCAGCATCACCAGCGCCGGGGCGAACCACAGCGCCATCATCAGCAGGGCCCACAAAACGGTGAACACCACCACGCCGAGCATCATGCCGCCGGCGGCGACGCCCGCCCCGGCGATCGCGCCGAGCGCGCCCGCCGCCGCGCCGGTGAGCATCGCGCTGCCGCCGATCGCGGCCGCGGCCAGCGCCGCGAGCAGCAGGCCGAGGAGGTGGAAGAGGCCGACCAGCAGCAGGTTGCCGGCATGCTGGCGCAGGCCGTCGAAGAGCTGGCCGACGTGCAGGCGCTCTCCGCGGTCGAGTGTGCGCGCACCGGAGAGCATGCCTGCGACGAGCACCGGCAGGGTCACGGGTGCGGCCGCCCAGCCGAGGAAGGGCACCATGCCGAGCGCGGCGAGGATCACGAAGAAGATCAGCGCCTGCAGCGCCCACACCAGCGGCGCCCGCATGAAGATGCGCCACCCGGCGGCGAGCCAGTCGAGGGCGTGGCCGGGCACCACGTCGCCGGGGGCGGGCGGCGGCGGATGCGGGCGGCGGGGCGGGGGCAGGGTGGCATTCATCGGCGTCGGGTCGGGGATGGGCGGGCGTGACAGAGCGGGCGGGGCGGCGTCAGCGCGGCAGGGGCGGCGCCGTGGCGATGCGCAGGCGCAGGATGTCGCGGTACTCGTTCGGGTCCTTCACCAGCACCATCTCGCCCGCGCGCGGCAGGTGGAAGTCAGCCGCGCGCGACATCCAGAAGCGCAGCGCGGCCGCGCGCAGCATGGCCGGCCAGGCGGCGCGCTCGGCGTCGGTGAAAGGGCGCTCGGCGTGGTAGGCGTCGAGCAGCGCGGCGGCACGCTCGGCATCCAGCCCGCCGTCGGGGGTGGAGCACCAGTCGTTGACGGTGACGGCGACGTCGAACAGCAGCGCGTCGTAGCCGGCGAAGTAGAAGTCGATGACGCCGCCGATGCGCACCCCGCCGTCGGCATCGGTGTCCCACAGCACGTTGTCGCGGAAGAGGTCGGCGTGGATCGCGCCGGCGGGCAGGGCGGCGACGTCGACCGTGGCCTGGAAGGCGATCTCGGCGTCGAGCAGGGTCTGTTCGTCGGCGGACAGGAAGGGCCGCAGCACCTGCGCGGTGGCGGCGCGCCAGGCGGCGCCGCGCGGGTTTTCCTGGCGGCGACCGTAGGACTGGCCGGCGAGGTGCAGGCCGGCGAGCATGGCGCCGACCCTCCCGCAGTGCGCCAGGCCGGGGCTCATCTCGGAGCGGCCCGAGAGCCGTACCACCAGTGCGGCGGGGCGCTCCTGCAGGGTGCCGAGGTATTCGTTGTGGCGGTTGGCGATCGGGCCCGGCACGGGCAGGCCGTGGCGCGACAGGTGCGCCATCAGGTGCAGGTAGTAGGGCAGCTCGGCGCGCGGGATGCCCTCGAAGAGCGTCAGCACGTAGCGCCCGAGCGTGGTGGTGACGAAAAAGTTGCTGTTCTGCACGCCGGCCGAGATGCCCTCGAGTTCCACCAGGCGGCCGATGGCGTAGTCCTTGAGCCAGTCGGCGAGCACGGATTCGGGAACGGGGGTGAAGACGGACATGCGGACTCCGGGTAAGACGGTCGGATGGGGTCAGGCGGCCTGGGCGGCCGGGATGTCGATGCGGGCTGCGGCCGCGCGGTGCGCTGCCGCCTTCACGACCTGCCAGGCGGCGAGCTTGGCCTCCAGCCCGCGCGCGGCGTGCGCCGGGCTGGTCGAGGGCAGGCGGGTGAAGTGCAGCGGCGGCAGCGCGATGCGGCCGCGCACATGGCGGCGGAAGGCGGTCTCGGCGGCGGTGCCGTTGAAGAAGACGTGGCCGATGTCGGGGCAGGCGGCGAAGAGGCCGGCGAAGTCGTTGGCCTCGATGCTGTCGGGCGCGATCGCGCTGTCGAGGCTGCCGGCGCGCTCGCAGCGGCCGATGACGTCCCACAGCGCGACGCCGGCGGCGGCGAGGCGCTCGAGCCGCTGCGCGTAGGGGAGTTCCGCTCCGGCGCCGAAGAGCGCGCCCATGATCGGCCAGAAGGCGTTGCGCGGATGCGCGTAATACTGCGCGGCGGCGAGCGAGGCCGTGCCGGGCATGCTACCGAGCACCAGCACGCGCGCGTCGGCGCGGAACAGCGGGGCAAAGCTGCGCACCAGCGGTGCGGCGGTCGTGCTCACCAGGACTTGATCACCCACATCGGCACGGCGAGTTCGGGCGTGCCGTCGTGGCGCACCATCTGGCCGTTGCCTTCCTTGTCGATCAGGTAGTAGGGCACGCCGTGGGGCGGTGTGACCTTGACCATGTAGAGCTTGCCGCGCAGGCGGTATTCGGTGACGGTGTCCTCGCCGCGCTTGACGATGGTGACCTCGGGTTCGTCGGCTGCGCCCTCGGCGGGCATCGGCGGCGGCTCGGGGATCGGTTCGAGGTTCGCGGGCTGCTGGGCGAAGGCCGGCACGGCGGCGGCCAGCCACAGGACGATCAGGGTGCGGCGCATGATGTTCTCCGGAAGATGCTGCAATTCTAGCCGGTAATGCGGCACTCAAAGGTTCAGCATCATCTCGCGCTCGGCCGGAAGGGGCTGGAAACCGCGCCGCTCGTAATGCTTGAAGATGGCCTCGACCACCTCCTCGGGCTCGTCGATCACCTGCACCAGGTCGAGGTCTTCGGCGTTGATCATGCCTTCGGCGACCAGGCGCTCGCGCAGCCAGTCGAGCAGGCCCTGCCAGAACGGGCGGTGCACCAGGATGATCGGAATCTTGCGGCTCTTCCTGGTCTGGATCAGCGTCATCGCCTCGAGCAGCTCGTCGAGGGTGCCGAAGCCGCCCGGCATCACCACGTAGGCGGTGGCGAACTTCACGAACATGAACTTGCGCGCGAAGAAGTGCTGGAAGGTCTGCGAGATGTCCTGGTAGGGGTTGGCGGCCTGCTCCAGCGGCAGCTGGATGTTGAGCCCCACCGAGGGACTCTTGCCGAAGAAGGCGCCCTTGTTGGCCGCTTCCATGATTCCCGGACCGCCGCCCGAGATCACCGCGAAGCCCGAATCCGACAGCAGGCGGGCGATCTTTTCGGTGAGCATGTAGTACTTGTGGTCGGGCGGCGTGCGTGCGCTGCCGAAGATCGAGACCGCCGGCCGGATCGCCGCCAGGCGTTCGGTCGCCTCCACGAACTCTGCCATAATCCCGAAGATTCGCCAGGATTCGCGCGCGTTGAAGCGCGGTGCGGTGCTGTCGGGCACGCTGCGGGGGAGTTTGTCTTTCGCGGTCATGTTGTTGTTCTCTAGGATTCGGAATGCCCACCCTGCTGCTCGTCGACGGCTCCAGCTATCTCTATCGCGCCTTCCATGCCCTGCCCGACCTGCGCAATTCGCAGGGCGAGCCGACGGGCGCGATCCGGGGGGTGCTGTCGATGCTAAGACGGCTGGAAAGCGACTACAAGGCAGAATTTCGCGCCTGCGTCTTCGACGCCAAGGGCAAGACCTTCCGCGACGACTGGTATCCCGAATACAAGTCCCACCGCCCGCCGATGCCCGACGACCTGCGCGCGCAGATCGCGCCGCTGCACGAGGCGGTGCGGGCCGAGGGCTGGCCGCTGCTGTCGGTGGAGGGCGTGGAAGCGGACGACGTCATCGGCACGCTCACCCGCCTGGCGCTCGAGCGCGGCTGGGAGGTGGTGATCTCGACCGGCGACAAGGACCTCACCCAGCTCGTGCGCCCCGGCGTGCGCTGGGTCAACACGATGAGCGAGGAAGTGCTCGACGAGGCCGGCGTGGCGGCCAAGTTCGGCGTTCCGCCGGAGCGCATCGTCGACTACCTCGCGCTGGTGGGCGACACGGTGGACAACGTGCCGGGCGTGGAGAAGTGCGGCCCCAAGACCGCGGTGAAGTGGCTGACCGAGTACGGCACGCTCGACAACCTCGTCGCCAACGCCGACAAGGTGGGCGGCAAGGTCGGCGAGAACCTGCGCAGGCATCTGGACTTTCTGCCGCTGGGCCGGAAGCTGGTGACGGTGGCGACGGATGTGGAGCTGCCGGTGGGGCTGGACGAGCTGCCGGCGCGCGCGGACGACAAGGCGGCGCTGCGCGCGCTCTACGAGCGCTTCGAGTTCAAGTCATGGCTGAAGGATCTGGATGGCGGTGCGGAGAGTGTCGCCGCCTCGAAGGCCGCGTCCGATGCGCGCCGCTTCGACCGCCAGGAAAATCGGGGACAGACCCCGATTTCCGAGGCTGCGACCACGACGCCAGGGGGGGGCGGGGTGTGCGCAATCTCCGCGGATGAGCAAATGAAAGACCTGACCCCGGTCTATCTTTCCATCCTCGACTGGCCGACCTTCGACGCCTGGCTGGCGAAGATCTCCGCTGCCGAGCTCACCGCCTTCGACACCGAGACCACCAGCCTCGACCCGATGGCGGCCAGGCTGGTCGGGATGTCCTTCGCGGTCGAGCCGGGCGAGGCGGCCTACCTGCCGCTGGCGCACCGCGGTGCCGCGCAGTTGCCAGAGGCGCCGGAGCAGTTGCCCCTGGACGAGGTGCTCGACAGGCTCAGGCCCTGGTTCGAATCCGACCGGCACGCCAAGCTCGGGCAGAACCTCAAGTACGACGCCCACGTGCTCGCCAACCACGGCATCGCGCTGCGCGGCATCGCGCACGACACCCTGCTCGAATCCTACGTGCTGGAGAGCGACAAGGCGCACGACATGGATTCGCTCGCCAAGCGCCATCTCGGCCTCGCGACGATCCCTTATACGGATGTCTGCGGCAAGGGTGCCAAGCAGATCGGCTTCGACGAGGTCGATGTCGCGCGCGCCACCGAATACGCCGCCGAGGACGCCGACGTCACCCTGCGCCTGCACCGCCACCTGTACCCGCAGCTCCAGGCCCTGCCGCAGCTCGACGCCCTCTACCGCGAGCTCGAGATGCCGGTGCTCGGCGTGCTGCAGCGCATGGAGCGCACCGGGGTGCTGATCGACCCCTTCCTGCTCGGCCAGCACTCGGAGGAGCTCGGCCGCCGCCTGTACACGCTCGAGGGCGAGGCACATGCGCTCGCCGGCCAGCCCTTCAACCTCGGCTCGCCCAAGCAGCTCGGCGAGATCCTGTTCGGCAAGCTCGGCCTGCCCGTGGTCAAGAAGACCGCCACCGGCCAGCCCTCCACCGACGAGGAGGTGCTGGAGAAGCTCGCCGAGGACTACCCCTTGCCCAAGCTCCTGCTTGAGCACCGCGGCCTGTCCAAGCTCAAGAGCACCTACGCCGACAAGCTGCCGCGCATGGTCAATCCGCACACCGGCCGCGTGCACACCAGCTTCTCGCAGGCCACCGCGGTCACCGGCCGGCTGTCGAGCTCCGAGCCCAACCTGCAGAACATCCCGATCCGCACGCCCGAAGGCCGCCGCATCCGCGCCGCCTTCATCGCGCCGCGCGATCATCTCATCGTCTCGGCCGACTACTCGCAGATCGAGCTGCGCATCATGGCCCACCTGTCGGACGACGCCCGCCTGCTCGAAGCCTTCGCCCGCGGCGAGGACGTGCACCGCGCCACCGCCGGCGAGGTCTTCGGCGTGGCGCCGGCCGAGGTGACGAGCGAGCAGCGCCGCTACGCCAAGGTGATCAACTTCGGTCTCATCTACGGCATGAGCGCGCATGGCCTGGCCAAGAACCTCGGCATCGAGCGCGCCGCCGCGCAGGCCTGGATCGACCGCTACTTCGCGCGCTACCCCGGCGTTGCAGAGTACATGGACCGCACCCGCGCCGAGGCGCGCGAGCAGGGCTACGTCGAGACCGTCTTCGGCCGTCGCCTCTACCTGCCCGACATCCGTGCCAGCCAGGCCGGCCGCCGCGCCGGCGCCGAGCGTGCGGCGATCAACGCGCCGATGCAGGGCACGGCCGCCGACCTCATCAAGAAGGCGATGATCGCGACCGACGCCTGGCTGGCTTCCTCCGGCTTGAAGTCGAAGCTGGTGCTGCAGGTGCACGACGAGCTGGTGCTCGAGGTACCCGGGGCCGAGCTCGAGACGGTGCGGGAAGAGCTGCCCCGGCTGATGGGTGGCGTCGCCACGCTGAAGGTGCCGCTGCTGGTGGAGGTCGGCGCCGGCGACAACTGGGACGAGGCCCACTGAGGCGGAAGCGCCGCAATCGCGACTCGCGTCGCTCCTACGAGAACCGCCGGGCTTCCGAAATCTCCGGTAGGAGCGACGCAAGTCGCGATCCGGCGGTCGAATGACGCAGGCGGTCCCGGAAGCGCCGTGATCGCGACTCGCGTCGCTCCTACGAGAAACGCCGCGGCCATCGTTGCTGCCGCGCGCTTGCGGGCTTGGCATATCATCCGGGCCATGACTGCCGTACCCGAACCGATCGCATCCAGCACGCCCGCCCCCGCCGTCGAGAAGCCGCCCTCGAGCAGCATGAAGGTCTACCTCCGCCTGCTCGGCTACACCCGGCCCTTCCTCGGCTACTTCGCGCTCAGCATCCTCGGCTTCGCCATCGCAGGCGCCTGCAAGGCGGGGCTGGCGAGCGTGCTCAAGTACTTCATCGACGGTCTCGCCGCGCCCGATGCGCCGATCGCCACCGGCCTGCCCTGGCTGGACGCGCTCGACCTGATCTTCGCCATCCCGCTCATGATCGTCGTCATCGCGCTGGTCGAAGGCCTCGGCACCTTCCTCGGCAACTACGGCATCTCGCGCGTCTCGCTCGGCCTCATCCACGACCTGCGCACCCAACTCTTCGGCAGCTTCCTGGTGCTGCCCAACCGCTTCTACGACGCGCACAACTCCGGCCACCTCGTCTCCAAGATCACCTACAACGTGTCGATGGTGACCGACGCGGCCACCGACGCGGTCAAGATCCTGTTCCGCGAGGGCCTCACCGTCGTCGCGCTGCTCGGCTACCTGCTGTGGATGAACTGGCGCCTCACCCTGACCCTGCTCGTGGTGCTGCCCGCGATCGCCTGGCTGGTGTCCAACGCCAGCCGCAAGTTCCGCCGCCTGTCGAAGAACATCCAGACCTCGATGGGCGAGGTCACCCACGTCGCCTCCGAGACCATCCAGGGCTACCGCGTGGTACGCAGCTTCGGTGGCGAGGCCTACGAATCCGCGCGCTTCCGCAAGGCGAGCACCGACAACACCCGGCGCCAGTTGAAGATGGTGCGCACGCAGGAGACCTTCTCGGCGCTGATGCACCTGATCGTGTATTCGTCGATGGGCCTGCTGCTCTTTACCGTGCTGAAGGTGCGCGGCGACGCCTCGGCCGGCGACGTGGTCGCCTACATCACCGCCGCCGGCCTGCTGCCGCGCGCGATCCAGCTGCTGGGTGGCGTCAGCGCGCGCATCCAGCGCGGCGTGGCCGCGGCCGACAGCATCTTCGAGCAGCTCGACGAGGCGCCCGAGCCGGATGGCGGCACGGTCGAGCGCGAGCGCATCGCCGGCCGTGTCGAAGCGCAAGGGCTGGGCTTCGGCTACCCGGGTGCGGAAGGCAAGGCGCTGCAAGGCATCGACTTCAAGGCCGAGCCCGGCCAGATGATCGCGCTGGTGGGCAAGTCGGGCAGCGGCAAGTCCACGCTCGCCAACCTCATCCCGCGCTTCTACCAGCACGACGAGGGCCGGCTGCTGGTCGATGGCGTTGCGGTCGAGGACTACAGGCTGGCCAACCTGCGCCACCATATCGCGCTGGTGACGCAGCAGGTCACGCTCTTCAACGGCACCGTGGCGCAGAACATCGCCTACGGCGAGCTCGCCGGCGCCAGCCGCGAGCAGATCGTCGCCGCCGCCGAAGCGGCCAACGCGCGCGAGTTCATCGACCGCCTGCCGCAGGGCTTCGATACCGAGATCGGCGAGAACGGCGTGCTCCTTTCCGGCGGCCAGCGCCAGCGCCTCGCGATCGCGCGCGCGCTGCTGAAGAACGCGCCCATCCTGATTCTGGACGAGGCGACGTCCGCGCTGGATACCGAGTCGGAGCGGCTGATCCAGGCGGCGATCGAGCGCCTGATGGAGGGACGTACGACCATCGTCATCGCGCACCGGCTGTCGACGATCGAGAAGGCGGACCAGATCCTGGTGATGGAGGCCGGCCGCATCGTCGAGCGCGGCACGCATGCGGAGCTGGTGGCCCGCGGCGGCGTCTACGCGCGCCTGCAGGCGATGGGGATCGAGCCGGACGCCGCAGCTTGAGTTGCGATCGTGCGCGTATCGAGCCGCGCAGCGATCGCTCCGCCGCCGCAATCGCGACTCGCGTCGCTCCTACATCTACGCCCGCGCCGGTTTTCGTAGGAGCGAAGCAAGTCGCGATCGGGCGATGGACCCACCGCGATCCGCATCGGAGCCGTGCATCGCGACTCGCGTCGCTCCTACATCTACGCCCGCGCCGGTTTTCGTGGGAGCGACGCAAGTCGCGATCGGGCGATGGACCCACCGCGATCCGCATCGGAGCCGTGCATCGCGACTCGCGTCGCTCCTACATCTACGCCCGCGCCGGTTTTCGTGGGAGCGACGCAAGTCGCGATCGGGCGATGGACCGACCGCGATCCGCATCGGAGCCGTGTATCGCGACTCGCGTCGCTCCTACGCGCGCTTCAGATCCCGCAGGCGGGGGTTGTTCGCGTCCTTCGCCGACAGCTGCGGCGCTTCGATCGGCCACGAGATCCCCACGTCCGGGTCGTTCCATGCCAGACCGCCCTCGTCCGCCGGGAAGTAGAAATCGGTGCACTTGTACTGGAAGTCCGCCACCTCGCTGAGCACGCAGAACCCGTGCGCGTAGCCCGGTGGCACCCACATCTGGCGGTGGTTGTCGTCGTTGAGCTCGACGCCGACGAACTTGCCATACGTCGCCGAGCTCGGGTCGATGTCCACCGCGACGTCATACACCGCCCCGCGGCTCACGCTCACCAGCTTGCCCTGCGGGCGCGTCGTCTGGAAATGCAGCCCGCGCAGCACGCCGCGCTGCGAGCGCGAGTGGTTGTCCTGCACGAAGGGCAGGGTGATGCCCGCCTCGCGGTAGCGCTCGACCTGGAAGGTCTCGAGGAAGAAGCCGCGGTGGTCGCCGAAGGCCTTCGGCTCGATGATCAGCACCCCGGGCAGTGCGGTCTCGATCACCTTCATTGCCCGCCCTCCTGGCGCAGCAGGCGCTTGAGATACTGGCCGTAGCCGGTCTTGCTCAGCGCTTCGGCCTGGCGGGCCAGTTGCGCGGCCGACAGCCAGCCCTGGTTGTAGGCGATCTCCTCCAGGCAGGCCACCTTCAGGCCCTGGCGCGCCTCGATGGTCTGCACGAAGTGGCTCGCCTCCATCAGCGAATCGTGCGTGCCCGTGTCCAGCCAGGCGAAGCCGCGTCCGAGCAGGCTCACGTGCAGATCGCCGCGCTGCAGGTAGGCGTTGTTGACGTCGGTGATCTCGAGCTCGCCACGCGGCGAGGGCTTCACCTGCCGGGCGATCTCCACCACCGAGTTGTCGTAGAAATACAGCCCGGTGACCGCATAGTTCGACTTGGGCGCCTTGGGCTTCTCCTCGATCGAGATCGCCTTGCCGCTGGCGTCGAACTCCACCACGCCGAAGCGCTCGGGGTCGGAGACGTGGTAGCCGAACACCGTCGCCCCGCGCTCGCGGCGCGCCGCCTCGCGCAGCATGGCGCTGAAGCCGTAGCCGTAGAAGATGTTGTCACCCAGGATCAGGCAGACGTGGTCGTCGCCGATGAAATCCTCGCCGATCAGGAAGGCCTGCGCCAGGCCGTCGGGCGAGGGCTGCTCGGCGTAGCTCAGCGCGATGCCGAAGTCCGAGCCGTCGCCGAGCAGCTTGCGGAAGTTGGGCAGGTCGTCCGGGGTCGAGATCACCAGGATCTCGCGGATGCCGGCGAGCATCAGCACGGACAGCGGGTAGTAGATCATCGGCTTGTCGTAGATCGGCAGCAGCTGCTTGGAGACGCCGCGCGTGATCGGATGCAGCCGGGTGCCGGAGCCGCCGGCGAGGATGATGCCTTTCATGGTTCGAAGGTCCTGGGTGAGAGGGAGCGGACGGTCTGGTGACGAAGTGCGTGCGGCGATGGGGTGCGAGTCGTTTCCGGTTGGAAGTCTACGCCATCGAGCCGCCGGCGTGACCGTCGGAGGGCGCGATGCACGTCGTGCGTGCGGGGAGCCATCGATGCGGTCCTTGCGTGGTCAGGCGCCGCGATCGCGACTTGCGTCGCTCCTACGGGAACCGGCGCGTTCATTGGCGCTCGGCTTGGCCTGCAGGAGCGACGCAAGTCGCGATCGCGGCGTTCGGATGTCCGCAGCGGATCGGTGTCTGGACGGCCCATCGCGACTTGCGTCGCTCCTACGCGGAGGCGGCGATGCGGGCGAGGCAGGCATCGCACAGGGCGCGGGCGCGGGGCTCGTCGGCGGCCTCGGCGTAGCAGCGCAGCTCGGGGGCGTTGCCGGAGGGGCGCAGGTGCACGATCTCGCCGGTGGCGAAGCTCGTGCGCAAGCCGTCGGTGGTATCGATCGCGATCACGTCGCCGGCGTCCGGCGCCATCAGCGCGGCCGCCTCCGCGGGGGTCTGCTGCAGGCGCGCGATCAGGGCGCGGCTGAACTCGGTCGGCACGTTCTGGATGCGGTCGCTCGCGGTGAAGCGGCGCGGCAGGGCATCGGCCAGCTGCGACACTGGACAGCCCTTGGCGCGCGCCATGGCCAGCAGGGCCAGCATCGGCAGCAGCGAATCGCGCGTGGGCAGGGCCTTGAGCCGTGCTGCGCCGGCGGGCAAGCATTTCTGCGTCGCCTCGGGCCCATCCGTCGCAACTTCGGCAGATCCAAAGCCGGCAGATCCAAGCTCGGCAGATCCAAAGCCGCCCGTCCCAACGCTGCCCGCCCCAACGCCGGCGGTTTCCGCCGCACTTGCCCCGATCGCCTCCCCGTACTCGACATCGCTCCCGAGCAGGAATCCCCCGTTCGCCTCGTAGCCCACCACCCGCCCCGCGCCGCGCTGCGTGTCCATTCCGGCGATCACGTAGGGCGAGCCGATGCGCGTCCGCAGCACCTGCCGGAACGCGCCGCACTTCTCCACTGCGGTGTTGCTGCTCACCGGCGTCACCACCACGTCGGCGTGCAGATACTGCGCGCACAGGATGCCCACCACGTCGCCGCGCAGCCAGGTGCCGGTCTCGTCGCCGATCAGCGGACGGTCGGCGTCGCCGTCGGTCGACAGGATGGCGTCGAAGCGATGCGCCTGCGCCCATGCGCGCGCCTGCGCGATGTCCTCGGAGCGCACGGCCTCGGTGTCGATCGGCACGAAGGTGTCGGTGCGCCCGAGCGACAGGACCTCGGCGCCGAGGCGCTCGAACACCGTGCGCAGCACGTCGCGCGCCACGCTCGAGTGCTCGTACAGCGCCACGCGCATCCCGGCGAGCGCGCCTTCGCCGAAGAAGGCGGTGTAGCGCGCCACGTAGGCCTCCAGCGCGGAGGCGTCCACCGCGGGCAGGGGCGCCGGCGACAGCGCATCGGGCACCGCCACCTCCGCATCGAGGATCGCCTGCTCGTCCGCCTTGTCGATCTCGCCGTCGGCGCGATAGAACTTGATGCCGTTGCGGTCGAAGGGGATGTGGCTGCCGGTGACGACGATGCCCGGAGCGCGCTGCAGCGCGCAGTAGTAGGCGAGCGCGGGCGTGGGCAGGGCGCCGACGAACACCGCCTCGCGTCCCGCGTCGCGGATTGCCTGGATGCAGGCCGCGGCGATGCGCGGGCTGCTCGGGCGCAGGTCGTGGCCGACGACGACGCGCGCGCTGTCGGTCGCAATGCTGCGCAGGAAGGCCTGCGCGTAGGCGTAGCAGACCGCGTCGGAGAGGTCGCTGACGAGGCCGCGCACGCCGCTGGTGCCGAAGCGCGCGTTGTGGGCCTCGGCGAGGTGGTGGAGTCGTGTGTTCATCGGATGTCGGTGAATCGGGGGGTGGAGAAAATCGATCTCGTCTTCGCGTGCCGGGCGCGCTGCGGTGTTTTGTAGGAGCGACGCAAGTCGCGATTCGGCGCTGCGGCTGTACCAGGCGTATTGGGATCCGGGGCGTCGGGATCGCGACTTGCGTCGCTCCTACAAGAGGCAGAACCGGGGGCACCGTTCTTGCTGCCGCGACTCAGGCGCCGACGTCCTCGAACACCTCGTCCAGCCCGATCTCCAGCTCCAGCGCCGCCAGCACCAGGCCGCGCGCGCTGTCGCCGGTGGCGAGCAGCCAGTCGTTGGAGGGCAGGCGGCGGAAGATCTCGACGCTGCGTCGCTCCGGATCGACCAGCACGTACTCCTGCAGGCTGTCGAGCATGCGATACGCGGCGAACTTCGCACCGCGGTCGTAGGCGGCGGTGCTGTCGCTCAACACCTCGATGATCACGCGCGGATGATGCAGCACGCGCTCGGCGGCGAGGTCTTCGGGGTGGCAGCTCACCATCAGGTCGGGGTAGAACACCGCATCCGCCTGCATCACCTCGAGCTGCATGTCGGAGATGTAGGCCCGGCAGGGCGTGCCGCGCAGCTTCTGGCGCAGCGAGGCGGCGATGTTGAGTGCCACGACCACATGATCCTGCCGTGCCCCGGCCTGGGCGAACACCTCGCCGGCGACGTAGTCGTGCTTCATGGGCTGTTCGGCCTCCCAGGCGAAGAAATCCGCGCGCTCGAAGCGCGCGGCGGGTTGAGGCAAGGCCATGATGGGCGAGCTCCCGATCCGTGAGATGGCTGAAGTCTAGCAGGGTGAGGGCGGGCTGCTCGATGGGCGCCGCGGGCCGCGGGCCGGCCGTGAGCAGATGAAAGACCTGAATCCGGTTTTCCTTCCTCCGGTTTTCTTTCCCGAATCGACCCGCTATGCTCGACCAAAAGAAGGAGTTCCCACCATGGAACTGCCCAAGCGCAGACCCGAATTCGACGTCGACGCCTACATGGCGTGGGAAGAGGATCAGCCCGAACGTCACGAGTACCTCGGCGGCGAGGTCTTCGCCATGTCCGGCGGCACGGATGCGCATTACACGATCCTGCTCAACACCGCGACGAGCCTTAAGGTCGCACTCTCCGGCAAGCCCTGCCGCGCCTTCCTCTCCGGCATGAAGCTGCGCGTCGACCGCGCCGACGCCGTCTTCTACCCCGATGTCTTCGTCACCTGCGACCCGCGCGACCGCCAGCCCGAGGCCAGCCTGGCCAAGCAGCACCCGGCGCTGATCATCGAGGTCCTCTCGGATTCCACCGCCGCCTTCGACCGCGGTCGCAAGTTCGAGCACTACCAGCAGATCGACACGCTGCAGGAATACCTGCTGATCGAGCAGGACCGCAAGCACGCGGACCTTTTCCGCAAGAACAGCGAAGGGCTGTGGGTGCTGCATCCGGCGGGGGAGGGGGACGTGGTGAGGCTGGAGAGCGTCGGGGCGGCGCTGGCGATGGATGGACTGTATGAGGACGTCGAGCTCTGAGCGGCGTTCGCGCCTGCCGGCGCTCCTACATGAACCGGCGCGCTTCTGTCCAAGGTAGGAGCGCCGGCAGGCGCGAAGGTGGCGGTGGAATGGCCGCCGGGGGAAATCGGGGTCAGACCCCGATTTCGTGCAGGATTCGCCGCATTTAGTCGATCGCCACTAAACACCAGACATCAGAATATCGACCGCTCGATTGATGCTGTCACCCTGATCGGCCACGCTCCCGACGCAACGCACATTGGCTCGTCGCACCGCCGCGATGAGTCGGGTGGCAAGAATCAACCGCTTGCCGTCATAAAGAATTTCGGGGTTCAAGCCCTTGACGGCGGGATAGTCGGGCAGCAACGGAATCACAACCACCGCAGGGTCGGGCGGCAAAAGGTCGCTTTCGACCACAACCATCGCCACGCCCTTGTATTCCGCCACGCTGTAGCGGTTCAGGTGTTCCACGAAGCGGCCCCTGGAGCACTCATGATGTCGGCCAGCGGGTGCCCATTGCGCTCGTGCCACGCAGCTTGTGCAGCAAAGTTGTCTGCATTTTCAGTCAGCCACTGCTTGCGACGGGCTTCGGCCACCGCCCTCTTGAGCGCCGCTTCGGCCACGGCCGATACGTTAATCTCCAGTGACTTGGCGGAGTCAAGCACCTCGGCGTCCAGCGTCAGGGACGTCTTGCGTTTGATGGCAGATGCCATGGCTAGGCTCCTACTCGAAATACCGCACCAATATACCGCAAGATCGCGAGTCTACGAGATGTGGCGGAGAAATCGAGGTCAGAGCGGGAAATAGTGGTCAGACCCCGATTTCTTCTGGCCCGGTAGAGATCGCCACAACTATTGCGGCGCCCGTGCGCCGCGCAGCAAGCCTTCCGTGCTCAAATCCTCATCGATCATCGGCCAGTGGATGCCGTACCCGCCTCCGGCCAATTCCCAGTGGCTGCGCTGGTCGGCCGTTGCGTTCGCAAGCCGTGGGTACCACGCCAGCGGTACCGCGATCGTGCGACCGTCCATGAGGTCGACCTCTAGCCGAGTTTCATCCACCCTCACGTTCATCACCCGAACGTCGGTGTCATGAGCCAAAGAATGCATCCCATGCTCCTTTCAACACGACTTGTTCACTGCGCACAAGGCGTTGCAGTTTGCCCAACTCCTGGGCCGTGAAACCTGAGCTTCTCACAACCGACGCATCGTGCAGCCAGACCTTCGCAGTTGCAGACCCTTTGTCGATATGGACATGAGGAGGCTCTCCGGGTTCGTGGCTGTAGAAGTACAGTCGATAGCCCTCAACCCTCAAGATCGTCGGCACCCTGTCTCCTCAATCAGCATTGTTCGCTGCTATTGCTGCGAGCACGAAGTGTATCCCGGCTGCTGCACGCTATTCGAATCAATGCCGCGCCGGCTCATACTCCGGCACCCAGCGCTTCAGTCCCGCTCGCACCTCGTCGTCGCTCACCGGTCCCGGCTGCGATAGCCACTGGGTGAGCTCGTCGAGGAAGGTCTCTGGCACCGGTCGCGAACGTGCGATGCGCAGCTTCGGATGCGGCGTCTCGCGCGTCTCCTCGGCATCGGCCAGCAGCTCCTCGTACAGCTTCTCCCCCGGCCGCAGCCCGGAAAACTCGATGCGGATCTCGTCCTCGCTGTAGCCCGAGAGCCGGATCATGTTGCGCGCCAGGTCGACGATCTTCACGGGCTCGCCCATGTCGAGCACGAAGACCTCGCCGCCCTGGCCCATGGCAGCGGCCTGCAGCACGAGCTGCGCCGCCTCGGGGATGGACATGAAGTAGCGGTTGATCTCGGGGTGCGTCACCGTCACCGGCCCGCCGCGGGCGATCTGCTCGGCGAACTTCGGGATCACGCTGCCGGTGCTGCCGAGCACGTTGCCGAAGCGCACCATCTCGAGCTGTGTGCCTTCGCCGCGGAGCTGGCTCAAGGCCTCGCAGGCCATCTCGGCGAGGCGCTTGGTTGCGCCCATCACGTTGGTGGGGTTCACCGCCTTGTCGGTGGAGATCAGCACGAAGCGCTCCGCGCCCACGCGTTGTGCGTGCGCGGCCACCATCAGGGTGCCGAGCACGTTGTTGCGCACCGCCTGCCAGGCATTGCCCACCTCCATCAGCGGCACGTGCTTGTAGGCTGCCGCATGGAAGACGACCTGCGGCTTCCATTCCGCGAACACCTCCTCCAGGCGCGCCGCGTCCTTTACATCGCCAGCGAGCGGCACGATCGCCGTTTCGGGCTTGTGTACGCGGAACCACTGCTCGATGTTGTACAGCGCGAACTCGCTCGCCTCGAACAGCACCAGGCGGGCAGGAGCGAAGCGCGCGAGCTGCCTGCACAGCTCGCTACCGATCGAACCGCCCGCGCCCGTGATCAGCACGGTCTTCCCGGTGATCATGGCCTGCACGTGCGCCGAGTCGATCTTCACCGGCTCGCGGCCGAGCAGGTCCTCGATGTCGACCGGGCGCATGGCGTTGATGGCCACCTTGCCGCTCATCAGGTCGTCGATGCCGGGGACGGTGAAGACGTGGGCGCCGGCGCGCACAGCCAGATCGGCTGCACGCTTGCGCGTTTCCGTGGCAGCCGAAGGCATGGCAAGGATCACATGGTGCGCCTTGTAGTTCAGCAGCACATCCGGCAACACCTCGATCGCTCCTGCGACCGGGTGGCCATTGAGCTCCAATCCCCACTTCGCCGGATCGTCATCGACCAGCGCCACCACTCGCCAGTCGGGGCTACGTTCCAGTTCTCGCACCAGCATCGCGCCGCCCGAGCCCGCGCCCACGACTACCACCGGTTTCCCTGCTGCACGCAGATCACCGAACGTGCGGTGTTCCTTCCACATCCGCCAGGCAGCGCGTCCACCACCCATGACGATCAGCAGCAATAGCGGATACAGCACGATCATCGACCGGGAATGATGGGCCCAGGGCCATGATCGAGTGCCAGCAGGGCCATCAGCGCCACGGTCGAGACCCCGACCGCACGCAGTACGCGCTTCAGGTCGGGGAGACTGGCGAAGATCCACATGCCGCGGTAGAGGCCAGCCCAGCGGCAGGCGAGCGCGTGGATCGCCATCAGGATCAGCAGGTCGACAAACAGCTTTCCGCCATACCCCATCGGCCATTCGAAGTTGAAGCGGATGAGGAGCCCCCCCAGCCATGCAACGCCAACGGCTGCGAGGTCGAACAGGAAGACCAGCATGGACCGCGCGGTCAGGTTCACTACGGACATTCCTTCATATCCTCAAGCACTTGCCTGATTCATCGTTTGCACCAGCGCATCACATGTCAGCGCGATCTGGCTGTCCGTCAGGCCAGGATGAACCAGGAACATCAAGCTGGTGTCGCCCAGCCTTCGTGTCACCGGCAGGCGCTCCGCAGGCCTCCACGAGCTACCGTCGAAGGCCTTTTCGAGATAGACCTCCGAGCATGAGCCTTGGTAGCAGGGTACGCCTGCCGCGTTGATCGTGGCGACGATACGGTCGCGATCCCAACCCTCGCGCAGCCGTTCGGGTTCGACATATACGTAGCACTTGTACGCAGCGTGTTCGCAGTGGGCAGGCAGGGGGGGAACCCGCAGGCCGAGCAGGTCGCTCGCCGCAGCCCAGATCCGCGAAGCATTGCGAAGGCGTTCCTCATGCCACGCCGCCATGCGGCGCAACTGGATGCGCCCCACCGCCGCCTGCATTTCGAGCATGCGCCAGTTGGTGCCGAAGCCCTCGTGCAGCCAGCGGAAGCCCGGCGGATGCTCGCGCTCGTACACCGCCGCGTAGCTCTTGCCGTGGTCCTTGAACGACCACATGTCGCGCCACAGCGCCTCGTCGTTCGTCGTCACCATCCCGCCCTCGCCGCCGGTGGTCATGATCTTGTCCTGACAGAAGGACCACGCCCCCACGTGCCCGATCGAGCCCACGCTGCGCCCCTTGTAGCGCGCCCCGTGCGCCTGCGCGCAGTCCTCGATCACCTTCAGCCCATGCTGTTCGGCCAGCGCCATGATCGGGTCCATGTCGCACGGCCAGCCCGCCAGATGCACGCAGATCACCGCCCGCGTGCGCGGCGTCAGCACGCGCGCGATGGTCTCGGCCGAAAGGTTGCCGCTGTCCGGGTCAACGTCCGCAAACACCGGCGTCGCCCCCGCATTGACCACGCACGAAACGCTCGCGATGAAGGTGCGCGGCGTCACCACCACCTCGTCGCCCGGGCCGATGCCCAGCGCGTGCAGCGCCACGTCCAGCGCCAGCGTGCCGTTGGCCAGCGCCACCGCGTAGCGCGTGCCTGCCCAGGCGGCGTATTCCTTCTCGAACTCGCGGCACTCGGTGCCCGTCCAGTAATTCACCTTGTTCGACAGCAGCACGTCGCGCACCGCGTCGGCCTCTTCGGTGGTGAAGGAAGGCCAGGGGCTAAAAGGAGTGTTCAGCATCGAAAATCGCCCGTTCTAAAAAAATATCCACGTCGCACGCACCCACGACAAAAATGTCCCCTGTAGGAGCGCCGCAAGGCGCGAACGCTCCCCGCTCCCCGTGGGAGCGCCGCAAGGCGCGAATACGGCGTCGCACCACCCACCGACCGCCGGCGCCGGCACAACCGCCCATTCGCGGCTTGCGCCGCTCCTACCAAAACTTCAACCGGCCTTGGCCATCACCCGCGCGGGGTTGCCGACCACCGTCGCCCCGGGGGGGACGTTCTTCGTCACCACCGCGCCCATGCCCACCACCGCGCCGCGGCCGATCACCAGGGGCTGGCCGGGCTTACCCTGCTTGATCACGGCGCCGGCGCCGATGTAGGCGTGGTCCTCGATGACGATGTTGCCGTTGCACTTCACGGCCGGTGCAAAGGTCACGAAATCGCCGATCACGCAATCGTGCTCGACGTAGCTATACAAATTGGCGTGGAAGAAACGCCCGATGCGGATGTTCGAGGTCAGGGTCACGAAGGGGCTCAGCAGCGCGCCTTCTCCCAGGTCTACTTCGTCCATCACCACCACGTTCCAGGCAGCGACCGACCAAGGCGCCACGCCGTCCGCCTCCAGCCGCGCCGCAAGCTTCTCGCGTACTGCACTACTCGCGATCGCCAACGCAGCAAATCGAGCCTTCGCAGGCTCGGCCAGAAAGTCCGCCCAGGTCAGCACCCGATATCCGTTCACCTCCTGCCCTGGCTGCGCCGCGTCATCTACAAACACCAGCCGATCGAGCGGGACGCTACAGCGCTCGAGCTTAGCGCGCGCCAGCGGCATGATCCCGCGCCCACAGCCGCTCGCCCCAAACACGCAGTACAGCGCGTCGTCCATCAAAGTCCCTCTCGCGGAGATCCGGTGAACTTCGCCATCGTCGCCTCCCCCGCCGCACTAATCCCCTCGCGCACGAACACCTTCTTCACCGTCAGCGCCAGGATCTTCAGGTCCAGCCAGAACGACCGGTTGTCCACGTACCACACGTCCAGGCGAAACTTCTCTTCCCAGCTCAGCGCATTGCGCCCGTTGATCTGCGCCCAGCCCGTCACCCCCGGACGCACCGCATGGCGACGCGCCTGCTCAGGCGAATACAGCGGCAGGTATTCCATCAGCAGCGGACGCGGCCCCACCAGGCTCATATCGCCCTTGAGCACGTTCCACAGCTCGGGCAGCTCGTCCAGGCTGGCCGAACGCAGAAAGCTGCCGAAGGGCGTCATGCGCTCGGAGTCGGGCAGCGGCTGGCCGTCCGGGCCGATGGCGTCGCGCATGGTGCGGAACTTGATCATCTGGAAGGGCTTGCCATGCAGGCCGGGGCGGGTCTGGCGGAAGAGGACGGGGGAGCCGAGTTTGCGACGGGTCATCCACCCAACGAAGAGCATCAACGGAGCCAACAGCAACAGAGCGACCGCCGACACAAAAATGTCGAACAATCGTTTCATCGATATTCAGCGACCAGTTCTTTCAACATTGCCGCAAACCGGGCCGCGAGCGAGTCAAAGCTGTGGTTCCGCTCGACGTAGGCTCTGCCTGCTCGCCCCATCTCATTGCGGTCGCCAGCCGGCATGGTCGCAAGCGTTGCGATAGCCTGCGAGAGCGCGAGGGGATCGCCGGGCAGTACCGTGATGCCCGCATGTGCGTCTGCCACGGGATTATTTGATGACTTGCAGCAGAAAATGATTGGCCGGGCACCCGCGAGGAAATCGAAAAGTTTGTTCGAGCTGATGCCGTACTGGAACACAGGAGCATCGATCAGGTTGAACACGAACGCGTCGGCCTCGGCGGCCACAGCGGGAATCTCGCGTTTCGGCACTGGGTCTGCGAATTCCACATTGCGCAGTTGGAGTTCCTCGGCCAACTTGAGCAGTGAAGGTTTGAGTGGGCCATCGCCAATCATGCGCAGCCGCACGTGACGCATGTCCGGTCGCTCCTGGAGTTCGGCCATTGCTCTTAGAACACAATCAAGCCCGTTGGCCTGCCCGTGGGCGCCAAAGTACATCAGTGTGAAACCGTCATGGATCAGTGGTTGCGTGGGCTCCGGATAACCCTCGAGTTCAACCCCGTTTGGTATCCACACTATCTTGCGCTTCGGTACTCCTAGCGGGACGATGTACTCGTCCGCCTGTGGCAGAAGGACGACGATACGGTCCGCCCGAACGTAAAGCCACTTCTCGAGCTTGCGCAAAACCTTAGTAATCAGGTTCTGCTCCTGCAGCCGGCCGAGATCGACCAGGGTCTGGGGCCAGAGATCCCTGACTTCGAAAACGAATGGAACCCGAAGCCGCCTAGCCAAGACGGAACCTGACCACGCAGCGAATGGATGTACGCTCGAGCCGACGATCACGTCTGGTCTCTCCAGCCCCTTCGTGACACCGGGAAGCAGTACACGTGCGGCATAGGTCAGCATATTCCCCATTCGCCCGCCACCGTTACCCTCGTATTGTGGAGTGCGGACCCAAAGAAACGGGATTCCATCGAAATCCGAAATACGCGTGCGTTCGCCATCTGCAAGCCGCTGGCGCCCTGTGTTGAGCTCGACGCTTGCCGCGATCACGGATGACTGCCAACCATGTTTGAGAAGATGACGTGCAAGGCTGTAATGCCGCGTACCGCCGGCACCACCTGGCTCCTGCGCGTAGTGGTTAAGAATCCAGACGTTCTTCACGTGCCAACGCCCCCAATCAGACTGTCCGCGATACGCGACGCGGCGTTTCCGTCTCCGTACGGGCTGATTTCGAGTCCTTTGCTCCCTAGCGCTTCTTTCATCGCAAGTGAGATGTCGCTCCCGCAGGTCGGCGGGGCTAAACGGTTCCAGCCACCAGCTACAAGCTCTGACCATTCGGTTTCGTCTCTCAACGTCACGCACGGCACGCGATAGAAGAAGGCCTCTTTCTGTACCCCGCCAGAGTCGGTTGCAATCAGCGCTGCACTCTTCTCAAGCATCACCATATCGAGATAGCCAACCGGGTCGATGGCGCGTACGTTACCAGGCAGCGCAAGGCCCAGCGTGGCAAGCCGCCCCCGGGTCCTAGGGTGTAGCGGAAGAACGATCTCTGAATCAAATCCAGAGAAACCCTCGAGAATGGCTGCAAGCCTCTGACGGTTGTCCGTATTCTCAGCCCGATGAATCGTCGCCAGCGCGTATTGCCCAAGTGCAAGATTCAAGCGCACCAGGATCGAGCTTGTGCGCTCCGCCTTTTCGCCATAGAACAACGCGGCGTCGTACATCACATCGCCGACCATATGAACGCTAGCGCCGGAGATACCCTCGCGGGAAAGGTGTTCAACCGCAGTCTCGGTAGGCGCAAACAACAGACTGGCTGCGTGGTCGGTGAGAACGCGGTTGATCTCTTCGGGCATCCGGCGATTAAACGAACGAAGGCCTGCCTCAACATGCGCGACAGGGATGTGGAGCTTTACCGCTGCGACTGCTCCTGCCAGCGTCGAGTCAGTGTCTCCGTAGACAAGTACCCAGTCAGGCCTTGTATCAAGGAGGACTTTCTCGATGGCTTCAATCATGCGCCCCGTATTCTGGCCGTGCGTACCGCCGCCAATTCTGAGGTGATGCTCCGGGGGCGAAATCTCAAGCTCATCGAAAAAAATGTCTGACATGTTCGCGTCGTAATGCTGCCCAGTGTGTACAAGCATTTCATTGACACCCTTCGCTCCAAGAGTGCGGGAGACCACCGCAGCCTTAATGAACTGTGGGCGAGCCCCAATGATAGTTAAGATTGTCATGTCAAAAATGTATGTTCGCGATCGTTCCGTAGAGGCTAAGCAATTTCTTTTCCTCGACACCCCAGTTGTATCGTTCGAGCACAGCCTGGCGCCCATTCTCACCCATAATTTTAGCCTGATCCTTGTTCAGGAATAGGTGATTAATTGCTTGCGCTATGCTTTGCGGATCCATCGGGTCGACGCACACGCCGCAGTCGTTCTTCCGTATGATCTCCTTCCATAGCGGAAAGCTCGATGCGATGACCGGGATGCCAGCGCTCATGTATTCGAACATCTTAATTGGCAACGAGTCCAAATAATTTGTTAGTGGATGAAGGGTCACCAATCCTGCGAATGAGCGCCCGAGGACACTGCGGACGCCATCCCGATTGAGGAATCCCAGTTCGTCGACGCGGCGCCAGCCGGCGTACTGTCGAACTTCTAGGCCCAGAGTCGGTTCCGAGAATCTGCCGGCCAATTCGAGCCTCACATTTGACTGCACTGACTCCATGGCACGGACGATCTCCCTGGCCCCACGATTTGCGGCGATCCCGCCCACATAGCAGACTTTCGTTCGTGCTTCAGCTTCCCATTCGGGAGAGGCCAATTCGCCTAGCAGCGGAAAATTGTTGATATCGACGGCGCGGTTGTTAATCCTCAGGAATTTGTCCCGGATAAAGGGTGTTGCGGCAACAATGGCGTCGAACTGACGACAGGACCATGTCTCATAAGCGGTCATTGCATGCGCAAGAATTCTCCTGGAAATCTTGTTCAAATAAGGCTTTCCTAAGAGTTGTTGCGGGACATCTTCATGCGAATCGAAGATCACCCGCTTGCCTAAACGTTTCAGTTTCAGTCCGGCCGGGATGAGCTCCGGGTCGTGGAAGTGATATATGGAGGCATCGATCTCGATTGCCCTTGCGAGCACCCGTCTAGTGATGTTGCGAACTCTATCGAGTCGCCCTGACGATGTTCCAACGTCGTTGATGTCTACGTCATCACGGAGTTCATCGCCCTTCCCATCGGCAACAACCAAGAAGACCTGGTAACCAGCGTTGGCCAGGGACCGGCACTCCTTGAGAAAGATCCGAGTGTCGAAACGGGAGTGGACCGAAGTTAAGTGACAGATTCTCATTGGCTCTTTCAAAGGTAAAACGCCTTGATCGCTTGTATGGGTCATAAGCAATCTAGGGCAAATCACGAATAAACTCTAATCTGCCGGCCGGTAATCCTCGCAAATATATCCTGGGCTCGCTTCAGAAGCCGGTATCGTCCGTCCCAGGTTGGGAAGTCGGTGTGATGATGGATTGGTGTTTTAATCAGCTCGTCAAACTGTGCTCGTGAAATGCGCAGTTTCTTGCAGAAGTAGGCAATATCGATCTCGAGTTCATCAGGTTCATAGAGTGGCTCTGCAAGCTTTTCCAGGGCTTCGTTCCGCGTCATCTGGCCCGAGACGATGAGACTTGACAGGTGAGGTTTACGTTTGTCGTATCCGAACTTCTGAGGCAAGTAGTAATTCTGGAAGAGTTTAGTGAAAAGGGACTCGCCATGCTTGCGCGCATACGGCTTGTATCCGACGGTGCGCTCCAACTCCTCGAGGGCTTTCGCTTTGTCATACAGCATGTAATTCAAAGGGCGCACTGTGCGCATCTTCTTCACGAACGGATACCAGACGTAGTACTCAAAGAAGCTGATCGTCTTGTATTGCCGTAGCGGACGCTCGCCATACTTGCTGTGTATGGCCTTGAGATTGATCGCATCCATTGCACTGCCGTGCCACGATCTAGGGAAAATACCCTCTGTTGCGAGATTCCCGCCGGAAAGGATATAGCGAATTCCATTGCTCGTTGCGAAGTGGTAGAGGCTCGCGAAAAATATGTGGTCTTGAGGAACGTCTTGGTTGGCGACTCCTGCGCGCAGATAGGCAAGATGCAGGTCCCGCATATCTTCCCAATCAACTACGTGAGTGTGCAGGTCGTAATTGCAGTGCTTGACCAGTGCCTCAATGTTTGCGACGGCGAGCTCGCTGTTCCAGCCAGCGTCGACGTGGACCACGAGAGGGCGCAGACCCCACTCGTGAACTTTGATCGCGAGAAAGGAGCTGTCGACGCCCCCGCTCAGGCCGAGGATGCAGTCGTACTCCTTGCCCGTTCCTGCTATCCTGATCTGCTCAACGATCGCAGCCCAGCGTGCTCGGCCTTCCTCGTCGGGAAACCAGTTCTTTCGGGTGACGGTCTCGAACTCGATGCAATGATTGCACACCCCGTTTTCGTCGAAAGTAATCTCGGGGTCCGAAGTGTCCATCACGCATCGGGCACAGGATTGATGGATTGCTTGGCTCATGTTTTGCTTTGAGAACTTCTGAAGAGGAAGAGGGCAACAAAGAAGGTCGGCATCCAAAGTGTCTGGAGCCCACCGATGAATTGATACGCTATAGTGGCGTAGAAAGCTAGCGCCCCGAGAATGACGTCCTCAACTGCTGTGTGGGTTGAGTGAAGCTTTGCGAACTCTCTGGTTAAATGCAGCCCGATGAGAAGGATGAGTACGCCGGCGATTAGCCCCCCCTCTGCTAGACTCTCCAGAATAAAATTGTGTGGGTACCAGCCTTCGTTTGACTCGCCGATAAAATTGGGAAACGCGCCGATTCCGCCGCCAAACAGGAAATTCCTTGGTGAGTCAAGCCACATCGAAAGTGCAGCCCCAAATAGCCGAATGCGCTGGGATGAATCCCCTTCTTCCGTTAAAGCCAAAAGGCGGTCAATTACAATAATTCGATTCAGTATTTCTTCGAAGTCGAGAAGGTCACTTAGAAATGCGCCGAAAAGAACAAACGTCAATGCCAGGGATGCAAAGATCGCTTTTCGAATCAGGCTGCGAAAGGATAACGTTGCCGCGATCCACATGGCACTTGCGATTAGTGCGATGAGTGCGGCGCGCCCGCCCACTACTCCCATCAACGCAGTAATAAAAAGCGCTCCTAAAGTGGCAAAAATTGCCCATGGGCCCCGAGCGCGAAATGCGATGGAAGCCATGGCTACGGCGGCTAGGCCAAAATAAAAAGATGTTGATTGATAGTTCTGGCTTTCTGGGTCGGCCGAGAGTGAACGGAGTTCCGATGGCGTGCTGAGCGTTCCGCCAGAAATGGCAATAACGCAAAAGTGCGTTATTGAAGCCAAGCTAAAAACAAAAATCGTTCTGGTGGCGAATTGCGGATTTTGGGACGCAATTGCGGCGCATAGAAGGGCAAGGGGAACCAGAGCCGTAGTTCCTCGCACTGATGCGATGAAGTTTGGCAGTCCAAGCGCAGGTGATAACGTCGCGCGCGCTAGCAGCCAAGATATATAAACTAGGAATAAGAGTAGAGCGCCGAGGTTTCTTCGTGTGAGTATTCTCCGCGTTACTGGGAAGTACAGAAGAGATACGGAAAAAGCCGCGGAAACGAATGGGGCTGGTATTCCATAAGCGAGGAAAACGGACTGAAGCGATGGGTGAGCAGGCAAGAGCACGGCTGCGCATGCAAAGAATGCGAATACGGGATGAATCGTCCCCGCCCGCGGCACTTGCCCGGTGCGAGCCTGTAGGGGCTTCGAGTCGGTGGCTAAATCCATGACGCTCACGAGAAATAGTCGCGCAACTCAGAGGGCTTCAAGTAGCTGAGTAATACTGCACGATGTTTTCCATGGAACACGAACATGCTGCCGGCGGCGACGGCTGAAGCTCCGCCATCTCGAATCCCCTGCGAGAGATGTTCCAGGGTTCCGGCGCCCCCACATGCGACGACTGGTACGTTGACCATCCGCGTGACGATTCGGATCAACTCGAGATCGTAGCCATTCATCATTCCATCGCGATCCACGCTGTTAAGCAGAATCTCACCAGCACCCGAGCGGACCAGATTTCTAATGTGCTCGTGAACGTCGAGTTTTGTCTCGACTGTTGCAGATTTGCTTAGCACGCGATAGCGGCCGATCAGCGGCTTCCGGACATCCACTGCTCCAACGACCGCCTGGTTGCCGAATTCGGCAGCGGCAGCGCGCAATACAGCCGTGGATTCCGTTGCGGCAGTGTTGATCACGACCTTCTCGATACCGCACCGAATGAGCCGGCGGACTTGATCGAGGGTCCGGATTCCGCCCCCGTAAGCCATGGGCATGAAGGCTTCGCCAGCCATCTCCTCAATCAACTCATAGTTGGGCTCGCGCCCTTCGCGCGACGCGGTGATATCGAGCACAACGATCTCGTCGACCTCCTTCTCGCTGAAGATGCGCATCGCATTGACTGGATCGCCAATATAAACCGGATCCTTGAACTTGCGTGTTTTGACGAGACCATTGCCCCGGATCAGTAGGCAGGGGATCACACGTGCGCGGTACATTCACTCACCCTTTCCAAATGCCATAAGCAGTTGCTTGCCAAACCGATGGCTCTTTTCAGGATGAAACTGGACGCCCGCGATGTTGCCGCGGCAGACGCCTGCGGCGAATTCGATGCCATAGCTTGCTTGCAGAAGCACGTCGCCGCGATTGGTGGGCTCCATGAAGTAGCTGTGAACGAAGTAGAAACGGGTGTCTTCCGTCATCCCCTGTGTAAGGTGGTTGTGGGGCTGCATTAGCGTCACCTGGTTCCAGCCCATGTGGGGTACTTTCAGGCCTGACAGGTCCGGGAAGCGACGTACCCGCATGTCGAGCCAGCCGAGTCCGCGTTCCTGCCCTTCTTCACTCTCGGTGCCCAGCATTTGGGCGCCTACGCAGATCCCTAGCAGAGGCACTCCTTCGTTCAGGACCCTATTCTCCAGTACGGGGACTAAACCGCTCGCGCGGAGGTTGCGCATGCACGCATCGAAAGACCCGTTGCCCGGCAGGATGATTCGTGCCGCGGCCGCAACCTCGGACGGGTCGGCCGTGATTCTGCACGACACACCAATTCGACGCAGCATATTGGCAACAGCAGCGATGTTGCCGATGTTGTAATCGATGATTGCGATCATCTACGGTTTCCGAGACTGAATCGATAGGACATTGCGAGGTAAATCACGTAAAGCAAGCTGTAACCGGCGCTGTACGTCTGCAGGGCGATGTCGTGGACGTGGGGGATGTTTAGGGCGGCGATCGTCATCGCGAAAAGGGCGATCTGCCATACGAGATCGACATGTTGCTTACCGGCAATGTAGACCATGTAGCTCAAGGGGCTTGCAATAAAGCGCAGTGCGAAGAGGGGGAGAAGCCATACAGCGATCGTTCCGGATCCGCGCCAATTCTCTCCGAAGGCCAGTGCAAAGAATGGCTCGCTTATACTTGCCATGACCACACAGAACCCGAGAGAGGCAATCGCGAGGACACGGAACGTGCGGACGTAGTCTGCACGGCATTCCCCGCGTTCGCGATAACTTTTAGCCGCATGGCGCTTGAAAACGTCGAGTACGGATTTTCCGAGCAACGCGATCGGCGCACCCAAGATGCGCATCGTCATCGCAAGCAACCCGGCAATATCGGCGCCGAAGCGACCCGCAACGAGCAGAACAGGGAGTTGGGCGGCCGCGGTATTGATTGCATCGGCCGGCAGAGAAAGCGTCGGGAAACGATGGTGTTGGCGCCAGAAGTTGAGGACCGTTTGCTTGGCCTGATTGCGCGGAAAAACGCCGGGTGGCATCAGATAGATGGATAGTGCCAAGCCGACGATCACTCCAGCCACGTGAGCAAGGGCGAGCGAAGTGGCGGACGGATTGAGGGTCCCGATCGTGACTTGACCGCCCGTCACCGCAGCCGCTTGTGTAATCCGCATGGCTGAGAGTTGCCGATATCGACCCTCGGCCGCAGCCCATGATTGCCAGGTTTGGGCAACTGCAATAGCAAGGGCGGTCGGAACCAGAAGAATCACCATTGAAGGCGAAAAATGATCCGCAATAGTCGGCACGAGTTGAACGCTGATGCCACAAACGACCGCCGCTACGCATGCGGCCAGCAAGGTGGTAGCGAGCGTGGACAGAGCTGCGAGTCGACGAGGTTCTCCGTCGGGTACGATGGCAAGGGCGGTTTCGAATCGGCCGGTGAGCACAACACCCAGCAATAGGACGATGCCGAGCCAAGCAGAAAAGATGCCGAACTCGGTTGGCGCATACTGCCGGGCGAGAACCAGAGAGCCTACTAGTGGAACGATCTGGGCCAATACCGTTCCGGTTAGGACGGAGCCCACGTTCCTCCAGAACGTACTCACCGCTGACGCTCCGATTGTTCAGTAGTAAGTGGTGCTGCATCGAGATTAAATGTCGAGGGCGCAACGGGGTGGCAGAGATAGCGATAGACCGCCAAGGCCCAAACCCCTGTGGTGTTTGCTGGGTAGTTAAAAATTATCACAGCTTACGTGTTTTCTACGCTGGCTGGGATTGGATCAGTTGATAACTGAGTGATAATTCGCAGTTGGGCTTCATTAGTAAGGTCTGCACTCATCGGCAAGCTCATAACCTTCTTTGCTGTTTCTTTGGCAATCGGCGTGCAATCCGGACAGCAGAGATGCTTGTAGGCCGGCTGTTCGTTCAGCGGAACTGGGTAGTGCACCGCCGTCGGGATGCCCGCTTTCTGGAATGACGACTGAACCGCTTCCCTGTCTTCGCAGAGCACCGTGAACTGGCCGTATACCGAAGTACAGTCGGGACGCTGGATTACGCGTTTGAAACCGATTTCGTCGAGTAGTCGGTTATATCGCGCACCGATCTCCAGCCGCTGTGCGATTTCCCAATCGAATCGCTCCAGCTTTGCGAGTACGATCGCGCATTGCAGCGTATCCATGCGCCCACCAACGCCGACGCGGGTGTGCACATAGCGCTTGCTTTGGCCGTGAACGCGGATCTCGCGGCAGGCCTGTGCGATGGCGTCGTCGTTGGTAAAGACCGCACCGCCGTCGCCATAACAGCCCAGCGGTTTGCTCGGGAAGAAGCTAGTGCAGCCGATGGAGGACAGGTTGCAGCTCTTGCGTCCCTTGTACTCGGCCCCGAAGCTCTGCGCGGCGTCTTCGATCACCGGGATGTTGCCGTGGCGTGCGGCGATGGCGTTGATCTTGTCCATGTCCGCGGGCTGGCCGTAAAGGCTGACCGGCATGATGGCCTTAGTGCGCGGGGTGATTGCAGCTTCGATCAGGTTCGCATCGATGTTGCAGGTGTCGGGCTCGATGTCGACGAAGACTGGCTTGGCACCAAGCAGGACGATGACCTCTGCGGTGGCCACGAAGGTGAACGGAGTCGTGATGACTTCGTCTCCCGGGCCAATACCCAGAGCCATCAGGCTGATCAGGAGTGCCTCGGTGCCGCTGGCGACGGTGATGCAATGCTTTGCACCGGTGTAGGCCTCGAGGCGCTCTTCGAGTTCGCGCACTTCCGGCCCCATGATGTATTGGCCGTGCTCCAGCACCGCATTGATGCGGGCCTGGATCTGCGGTTGCAGTGCGCGGTACTGCGCCTTGAGGTCGATGAAGGGGATGCTCATTTGCTGATGCGCTCCAGGATTTGGTCGTTGAGTCGATATTGTTGGCCGGTGTGCGGGCAGATGTATTCGCCCTTGCCTTTCACCGGCAGCGGGATCTGTTCGCCGTATTCGCTCATCCAGCCGACCTGGCGGGCGGGCACGCCGACCATGAGGGCGTAGGGCTTGACGTCCTTGTTGATGACGGCGCCGGCGCCGACGAAGGCGAATTCGCCAATAGTGGTGCCGCAGACGATGGTGCAGTTGGCGCCCAAGGTGGCGCCGCGCTTGACCAAGGTGTCGCGGTATTCGCTCTTGCGCTCGATGAGCGAGCGCGGGTTGTAGACGTTGGTGAACACCATGCTGGGGCCGCAGAAAACGCCTTCTTCGAGGGTGACGTTGTCGTACACCGAGACGTTGTTCTGGATTTTGCATTTGTCCCCGATGACGACCTTATTGCCGACGAAGACGTTCTGGCCGAGCGAGACGCCCTTGCCGATGCGGGCGCCGCCGCAGACGTGGGCGAAGTGCCACACGCGCGAGCCTTCGCCGATCTGGGCGCCGTCGTCGACGATGGCGCTGGGGTGGACGGTGTACGAGGTGTGGGGGGTGTTCTCGGTCATTGCAGGATCCTGTTGGCGGCTTCGTCGCCCTGGAGCTTGGCGGTGGTCCATTTGCCGCCGTAGATGTGGAGCACGTTGCCGGTGCGTTCGAAGGCCCATTCGCGGGTGGCTTCGGAGGGGTTGTCGGCGCTGCGCAGCAGCGGCCGCACGCCCGAGAAGGCCTCGACCACGTCGCAGCGCATGGCGGCGGGGGCCAGGTAGTGGTTGTGGGCGTCGAGCAGGTAGCGGATCTCGTCCTCGCTCGGGCCGGGGTTGTTGGGGCCGGACTGGCGCACCTCGGTGGTGCCGATGAGCGTGCGGCCCTTGTACGGCAGCACGAAGAAGATGCGGCTGGAGCCGGGCACCTCGAGCAGCATCGCCGCGGGGCAGACACGGTCGAGCACGATGTGGCTGCCGCGCACCCAGTCGAGGGTGTAGCTCGGCTTGCCGGGCGCGGTCTCGCGCAACTGCATGGCCCAGGGGCCGGTAGCGTTGACGATGCGGTCGAAGCCGTCGAGCACGGCGAGGTCGCGGACCTCGAAATCGGTGACCAGCTCGCCGCCGAGCTGGCGGAACTGCTCGATCACCCAGTTGCCGAGGGCGTGGTCGTCCATCTGCGCATCGAAGAAGGCCCACGCCCCGACCAGGCCGTCGGGCGACAGGCCGGGCTGCAGGGCGAGCACCTCGGAGGGCTTGAGCGCGCGCGCACGCGGAAAGCCGCTGCCCATGGCCAGCACGTCGTAGATGCGGATGCCGGCCGAAATGGTGAACTGCGAGCGGCCCTTGTCGCGGTACATGGGTAGCAGCATCTCGAGCCGGTGGCACAGGTGGGGGGCGAGCTCCAGCCAGTCGGTGCGGGCGTGCAGCGCCTTGCCGACGAGGCGGAACTGGCCGGTCTCGAGGTAGCGCAGGCCGCCGTGCAGCAGCTTGGACGAGGCGCGGCTGGTCTCGCCCATGGGCTGCCCGCGCTCGTAGAGCGTGACCTCGGCGCCTTGGCGCGCGAGCGCCCAGGCGGTGCACGCCCCCACGATGCCGGCCCCGACCACCGCCACCTCCATGGCTCAGTACTCCAGCGGCAGGGCCACGCGTTTGCCGTCGCGCGACGATAGGTACATGGCGATGAGCAATTCGAGACTCTTCAGGCCTTCGCGGCCGTCGGTCTCGGCCTCGGCCTCGCCGCGCAGGGTCTGGATCACGTTGTCGTAATACAGCGGATGGCCGAAGCCATAGACGCTGGTGGTGGCGTAGCTGGCCTGCTTGATGTCTTCATCCTCGGGGCGCTGCTCGGCGAATTCCCAGTGCTGGATCTCGTTCACCGCGACGCCGCCGACGCGCACCGTGCCCTTCTCGCCCAGGATGGTGATGCTGCCTTCGAGGTTCTTGGGGTAGGTGAGCATGCTGACGTTGAGCGTGCCCATGGCGCCGCTGCGCCAGCGGATGGCGGCGACGCCGGAGTCTTCGACCTCGATGTCGCGCTCGAGGGTGCCGGTGTAGGCCATGACCGACTCGACCGGGCCGATGAGCCAGTCGAGCAGGTCGATGTAGTGGCTGGCCTGGTTCATGAAGGCGCCGCCGTCGAATTCCCAGGTGCCGCGCCACTTGGCGCTGTCGTAGTACTCCTGCGGGCGAGTCCAGAAGACATTGACCGACACCGCGTAGATCTTGCCGAAGCGCTTTTGCTCGACGGCGCGCTTGAGCAGCTGCAGCGTGGCGTTGCGGCGGTTCTGCTTGACCACGAAGAGGCGCACGCCGGCCTTGTCGCAGGCCTCGACCATCTTGAGGCCGTCCTGCCAGCGGGTGGCCATGGGCTTCTCGGTCATCACGTGCTTGCCGGCTTCGGCGATCTGGATCGCCTGCGCGGGGTGCAGACCGCTGGGGGTGGTGAGGATGACGCAGTCGGCCGTGGTGGCGGCGAGCAGGTCGGCGAGCCTGGCGTGGCCCTGCGCGCCGGTCTTGGCGACGGCGGCCTGCAGCGCGGCGGGGTTGGTGTCGCAGACGTCGACCAGCTCGCAGCGGTCGGCGTGCTTTTCCATCGCGGCGAAGTGGTTCTGCGCGATGCGACCGCAGCCGACGAGGGCGAAGCGGATCTTGCGGTCGGTGATGGCGGGGGCGAAATGCATGTCATAGTCTCCAGGCGCAGATGCCGGCTTGCTTGAGTTGATCCGGGTCGAACAGACCTTTGACGTCGGCTACGACAGCGCCGGGCGACTTCAGCAGGTCCTTGATATCACCCGAGGACAGGGTGGCGTACTCCCGATGGGCCACTGCGGCGACCAGCGCGTCCACAGGATGGTCCGCATCGACAATGCCGATTTCGACACCCGGGTATTCGTGCGCGAGCTCGGCAGGGTCCGCATAGGGGTCGGTCGCGACGACGCGGATGCCAAAGTCCTGGAACTCGCGAATGATGTCGATGACCTTGCTGTTGCGGATGTCGGGGCAGTTTTCCTTGAAGGTCAGGCCCAGCACGCCGACGGTTGCGCTGGAGAGGTCGATCTTGTTCTGCACCATCTTCTTGATGGTGGTGCGGGCGACGTAGCGGCCCATGTTGTCGTTGATGCGACGCCCGGCGAGGATGACCTGCGGGATGTAGCCGACCTTCTCGGCCTTGTCGGTCAGGTAGTATGGATCGACGCCGATGCAGTGGCCGCCAACCAGGCCGGGGCGGAACGGGAGGAAATTCCACTTGGTGCCGGCGGCTTCAAGCACGGCCAAGGTGTCGATATCCAGGCGGGCGAAGAGCACCGAAAGCTCGTTCATTAGCGCGATGTTGAGGTCGCGCTGGGTGTTCTCGATGACCTTGGCGGCTTCGGCGATACGGATGCTTTTGGCTTTGTGGGTCCCAGCGACGATGATGCTGCGGTAAAGCTGGTCGATCACCTCGGCCACCTCGGGGGTGGAGCCGGAGGTCACCTTCTTGATGGTGGAGACGCGATGTTCCTTGTCGCCTGGGTTGATGCGCTCGGGGCTGTAGCCGGCGTAGAAGTCGACGTTGAATTTGAGGCCGGAAAACTTCTCCAGCACCGGGACGCAGTCTTCCTCAGTGGCGCCGGGGTAGACCGTGGATTCGTAGATGACGATGTCGCCCTTCTTCAGCACTTTGCCGATGGTCTCGCTGGCCTTGATCAAGGGCGTCAGATCGGGGCGCTTGTGCTCGTCGATCGGGGTAGGGACCGTGACAATGAAGAGGTTGCAGGCGGCGAGTTCGTGCGGATCGGCGGAGTAGCGCAGGCCCTTGGCTTCGCGCATCTCTTCGTCAGTGACCTCGAGCGTGCTGTCGTGCCCGGCGCGTAGGGCGTCGATGCGAGCCCGGTTGATGTCGAAGCCGAGGACCTCGCGCTGTTTGGCGAATTCGACGGCGAGCGGCAAGCCGACGTAGCCTAGGCCGATGATGGCCAGGTTGATGTTTGAAAGAGACTGCATTTTACGTAAGGACAATCGGTATAGAGGTTTGAAGAGGGAAGCACATGTCGGTTCAAAACTTCCAGTGCGCCTGCAGGCTGCGATCGGCCCCGAGGGTGATCGCCGGCCCGTTGCGGGTGCGCTGCTCATCCACCAGCAGTGACGCGATGCCGTAGCCCATCAGGCTGCCGGCGACCACGTCCGAGAAGAAATGCTGGCGTTCCTGGATGCGACCGAAGCCGGTGGCGGCGGCGAGGCCATACAGCCACGGCGCATCATACTTTTGTGCAAACGGGGTGGCGAGTGCGAATGCTACGCCCATGTGAATCGAGGGAAAGCTGGAATCCGAACCGCCGTTGCCGGGGCCGCGGAATTCGTGTGGGCCGAGGCCGGCTTCGGGGCGGGCGCGGTTGACCGCGTACTTGGTGGCGAGCTGGGCGCCGAGCGTCCAGCCGGCGGCGAGCAGGCTGGTGCGCGCGGTGTCGCTTGCCGCGTCGTCGGCCAGGCCCATCCACAGCGCGCCGGCGCCCGCGGCGAGGCCGAAGGGGATGAGGCTGGCGGCCTCGCCGAGCGTGTCCCAGGTGCCGCCCTGGTGCTCGTCGGCCCAGTCGGCGAGGGGGCGGTCGAGCGTGGCCGAGAGGCCGGTGAGCCCGGCGCCGAGCAGCAGGGGGCGGACGGCCTCGGGCGAGAAGATCTTGTCGGCCAGCCAGCCACCGGTGTGGCCGAGCTCGCCCCAGATCGAGCGGCCGTCCTCGCGGTCGTCGTCCAGTGCCAGCCAGGCCTGCGAGCCCGCGGGGGCGTAGCGGCCGACACGGCGGTCGCGCAGGCGGGTGAGGTCGAAGAGGCTGAGCGTGCGCGACAGCATGGCGCCGCCGTCGCGGGTGAGCGGGCGCCAGATGATGTCGGCCGTGCGTGCACTGGAGAAGGGCAGCATGGCGTCGAAGGGGATGCTGAGGTAGATGCCCTTGTCGAAGCTGCCCTCGCCGAACTCCTCGGCCGATACGTCCGTCTTGGTGGCGAAGACGCCCATCTTGACACCGTTGTCGAACTGGCGCGCGATGTCCACGGTGACGCCGCGATCGCCAGCGAGGTACTGACCGGCGCTGAGCTTGACCAGGGTGTTCTGCCAGCCGGTGTGCCAGTACAGGGTGGCGTGGCCGGTGGTGACGTCGTAGTCGCGCAGGCCGAAGTGCTGGTCGAACTCGCGCTGGCGCACGTGGTTGAGGTCGAGGCCGAAGGCGAAGTGGCTGTTCCACGGGCGGTAGAGCCATTCGCCGCCGATGCCGGCGAACATCGGCTCGAGGTAGCCGCCGTAGAGGCTGGCGTACTGGTTGGTGCCGAGCGCGCGCACGTGGTTGAGCTGCAGCGTGGGCAGGGTGAGATCCGACTCGGTGACGTACTTGCGGATGTCGGTGCGCACGCGCGGCAGGTTGCTGGGGCCGTCGTACTCGAACTTGTCGTAGTTGTCGACGAGGCCCAGGTTGGCGCGGCCGGACAGCCAGGTGTCGTCGGCGAGGCGCAGCTCGGTGGGCGCGGTGATGCCGAGCTGGAACAGGATGAAGCCGTCCGGGCCGCCCAGGCTCTGGCTGTAGCTGGGCTCGAGCCCGGTGCTGAAGCGTTCGGCGGGGCCGGCCCAGAGCTTTTCCTGGCTGTGCGCGGGCCAGTGCTCGGCGGCGACCACGGCCTCGAACTGCTCGGCATGGGCGCGATAGCGGGTCTGCCGGGCCACCCATTCGTCGCGCAGCACGACCCAGTCGGTGAGCGGCATGCCGCGTTCGTGGAAGCTGAGCACGAAGCGGCGGACGTCGGCGGGGGCGTGGAGGTGCAGCACAGCGACGGCGCGGTCGATGCGGTCGCGCAGGTAGATGGTGTAGGGCTCTTCGACGACGAGCTGCAGGTCGGTGCCCTGGCGGCGCACCTCGCGCACCGGCCAGCGCGTCTGCTCGGCGAACTCGGCGCTCATGCGCGCCCAGTCGGTGGGACCGGCGGGGTAGGTGGAGAGCGGCCGGGGGTAGCTGGGGTCGAGCAGCTTGGGCACGGTGAGGTCGGCCAGGCTACCGTGCAGCGTGAGGCCCAGCATCAGCGTGTTGCCGCGCTCGAGGCCGGCGGTGAGATCGAGGCCGGAGGCGTAGCGATAGACGACGCCGAGGTTGAAGGGGCTGTCGTGCTTCTGGTTGTTGCCCTGGGGCTCGTTCTGGTAGTCGTTGCCGTCGTATTCGAGCTTGAGGACCCAGTCGTCGGAGGGGGCGTACTGGACGCCGCCGAAGAAAGAGGTTCGGCCCTTGAAGTAGTTGCTCGCGCTGAACTCGCCGCCAGAGCCGCCTCCGGCACCCTCCTCGCGCTCGGCGAAGCTGTCGTCGAACCAGGTGAAGGGGTTCTTCACCCTCCCCGCGTTGCCGACGTAGCCCCAGCCGAGGCCGAGCGACCAGTCGAAATCTCCGCTGCGCTTGCTGGCGACGAGGTATTCGCCCGAAAACAGGCCGGTGCCGCCGATGTCGGTCATGCCGATGGCGAGCGCGGGGGTGTGGGCGGTTTCCTGCGCCAGGCGCAGCTTGAAGTCGATGCTCTTGTCTTTGTAGCTCTGGCTGCCGGCGATTTCGGGGCCGTAGAGGCGGTTGCTGACCGAGGTATAGCGGAAGCCGGCCTCCAGCCAGTCGAAGGGCTGCGCCACCACGCTGCCGCGGGTGTAGGGCTCGACGCGGCTGAGGTGGAAGCGAAGCTCGCCCGCCGGCGACATGCGCGCGGTGGGGGTTTGCAGCAGGCCGATGAAGCCCCAGTCGTTGGCGGTATATACCCCTGGCCGGGCCACGACGGGATCCGACGGGGAGATCGCGACTTGCGTCGCTCCTACGGGAGGGGTGGCCGGCGCGGTGGTTTCTGTAGGAGCGGCGTGAGCCGCGATCGGGCGCTCGTCGTGCGCACCGGCGGCGGGCGTGGGGTCCGACGGCGGGATCGCGACTGGCGTCGCTCCTACGGGGGCGGTAGCAAGCGTGCCGGTTTGTGCAGGAGCGGCGTGAGCCGCGAGCGGCGTGGTGGTTTGTGTAGGAGCGGCGCGAGCCGCGATCGGCGTGGGGGACTGCGTCGCCAGGAAGGTGGCGAGGCGGTCGGAGAAATCCTCGGGCCAGGCGGCGCTACGGCGCGGCGCCCAGATCCAGGCGCCGGGAGCCGGTTCCGATTGCGGTTCGGCGTTCCATGTGGCGATTCCGAACCGCTGCACGCGACCATCTGGTTGCACGATCCAGGCCATGTCGGCCTCGCTGGCCGCTTCGCCGATGCAGGCCTGCAGGTAGCCGCGGGCCTGGGTGCCGGGCCGGTGCGCGACAGCACAAGGGCGGCCGTCGTCGGCGAGCAAGGTGACGGTTCCGGGGCGCTGTGGCAGCACGAGCGCGTGGCCGGGGGCGAGGATCGGATCCTGGTCCGGATTGGCCTGCAGCCAGCGTGCGTCGACGATCGCCAGCGGCACGCGGCCGGTGACGGGCAGGCTGCGCAGCCAGTCGGCGAGGCGCTGGCGGGTGGTCTCGTCGGCCTGCAGGTCACGTGCAGACCACAGCTGGGCGAGCAAGGCCTGCTTGAGCTCCGCCTGGGCCTGGCGGGCGCTTGGCACTTGCCAGGCGAGTGCAGCGGGGTCGTCGCCAGCGCCGGGCGGGTTGCGCAGCAGCCAGTCGCTGAGGCGTTCGCCCGCGCGGATGGCCGTTTGTGCGGACGCCACGGACGCGGTCGCGCCGCCGCCGGCCTGGGCGTTGCCGGCCGCGGTCGGCATCCCCAGCACGATGCAGACCTGCGCCACGGCGAGGCACAGACGTGATGGCCGGACGGGGCGTGCGAGCGTGGTCGCGGCGGGAAGCGGGCGCGTCATCGAGTCACCGTGCCGGCCAGCGCTGCAGCGAGAGGCAGAGCTCCGGGCCGAGGCAGTGTTCGGTGTAGACGACCTCGATCGCGCCGCTGTCGACGCGCAGGGCGTAGCGCGCGGTGAGGCGGACGGCGCCCGGCGTGCCGGCGGGCGGGACGATCGGTTCGGCGCGCTCTTCGAACCATTGCAGGCTTTCGGGGGCGAGGCCGGCGAGCTCGGTGCCGCGCGGGGCGGCGATGGCATGCACGCTGATGCGGTCGATGACCCCCGAGCGGTAGGCGGATTCGTCGCGGGTGCGTTGCCAGGTGGCGAGCACTTGGCCGGCAGCTCGGTCCTGAGCTGCGCTCGCGACCAGGCTGCCCCAGGTGGGGGCGTCTGGTGCGCGGGTGCTGCGCCAGTCGGTGCTGAGCCCGCTGGTGCCGACGACGCGCCCCTGCTGCAGGCGCACGACCTCGCCCTCCGCGCTATACCAGACCTCGATCAGAGGCGCGTCGGGCGTCGCTGGATCGGGATCGGTGTAGCCCAGCACGAGCAGCGCGCTGCGACCGTCGACCACCGTGCGCAGGTAGCGATAGGCCGGATTCGGCGCAGCCCGGTCCGCCAAGGAGCCGCCGCGGTAGGCGAGCTCGAAGGTGCGCGAGATGTTGGTCGAGTCGGTGCTGCAGGCCGCGCAGGCGAGAATCGCCAGCACGGCCAGTCGCTCTGGTAAAGCGCGCGACATCGGAACAGAAGGTACGGCGTTCATCAAACGAAAAGCCCCCAAAGGGTGACCCCCGGGGGGCTTGTGCTTCGAGTCGGGTGCTCGTCGAGCGCAGCCGTTCGCGGCTTCCGCCGCTTCTGCAAAGGCATTGCCGCAGCAGTCTCGCCGTAGGAGCGACGCGAGTCGCGATCTGCGCGAATTCCCGTCGGGCTATCGACCCACCAGCCTGACGCGACGGCTTAGCGCGTGGTGCCGGTGGTGCCGGTGGTGCCCGAGCTGCTGTCGCTGCTCGCCGCCGCGGCCACGGCCGCCACGCCGACTGCGACGGCGGCCACCGTGCCTGCGGTCAAACCACCCACCGCAGCCGCGCTGGCACCGGCGGCGCCCGCTCCGCTACCCGCAGCACCGGCTTGCGCACCGGTCGCACCCGCTTGGGCCGGCGCAGGGGCTGCCTGGGCAGGAGCGCCCGTGCCGGGGCGCGGGGCGGTTTGCGCCAGCACGGGCGCGGTGGAGAAGGCAAGGATCGCGGCGATCAGAGCGGTTTTTTTCATGGAAACTCCTGTCGAGGAAAGCGCGACCGGCTGGCCGAGCGCTGGAAAAGTTTGTTTCGGACGCAACTATTCTAGCTTGTGCCGACCGTGGTTGAAACATGAACAAGTCCTTGAAGGAGAAGAATACGACAATCGAGGCCGCCCGATTCCGGCTGCCCCGCCAAGCCGTGACCGAGCGCAGCCAGTCAGCCGACTTTTTCCAGCTACAATCCACGCCCTCAAGCGTCCTTATGTTGTCAGAAAATGAATACCACCGAACATTGCAACCGCCTGCGGAGCGCTGCGAAGGCGCTGATCCTGGGCTTGGCGCTGGCTTGCTCGTCCGTGACGATGGCGCAGAACGCCCCCGCTGCAGCGGGCTTCGCGGCGGCGGGCGGTGCTCCGGCTGCCGTGGGGAGCGGCGGGTTGGGCATGGGGGCCCCTGCCTTGTCCGGTGGCGCGCCGGGTGCGGCCGTCGGTGCCGCCAGCGGTGCTGCGGCATCTGCCGGTGCCGCGGACGGATTCGAGACCCAGGCTGCTCCGACCGTGATCGGCGGTGAAGGCCTGAGCCCCTCCCAGGATGCCGCGCTCGACCAGGCGGTGACGGTCGACGCCGACGGCAACGACCGCGTGGGCGGCACGGTGCGCGCCGCGCGGGTGCTCAACGACTTCCAGCAATTCGTGGCGCGCAGCACCGGGCAGGTGCTGCCGCTGTACGGTTCGGGCTTCTTCGCGGGCTCGCGAGTGTTCAACAGCCCCACCGCGCCGGTCGCCGACGACTACGTGCTCGGTCCGGGCGACCAGGTGCTGGTGCGGATCTGGGGGGCCTTCGAGTCGCAGACCCGGGCGCAGATCGACCGCAGCGGCATGATCACGCTGCCGACCATCGGCCCGGTGAGCCTGGCCGGGGTGCGGATCGCCAATGCGGTGCAGGTCATCGAGAACCAGGTGGGGCGCATCTACCGCGACGTGAGCGTCAGCGTGAGCCTGGACCGGGTGCGCGGCATCACCGTGTTCGTGGTGGGCCAGGCGCGGCGTCCGGGCACCTACACGGTGTCGGGCAATTCGACCCTGATCGGCGCGCTGTTCCAGAGTGGCGGCCCGGGGGCCAATGGTTCGCTGCGCCGCGTGCAGGTCAAGCGCGACAACCAGGTGATCACCGAGATCGACCTGTACCGTTTCCTCGCCAACGGCGACACCTCGGCCGACATCCGCCTGGTGGACGGCGACGTGATCGTGATTCCGCCGGCGCACGGCTACGTGGCGTTGACCGGCCAGGTGAAGGCGCCGGCGATCTACGAGCTCAAGGACCGTGCGGACACGCTGCGCAGCGTGCTGACGGTGTCGGGCGGGCTGCCCGTCGTGGCCGACCCGCGCCTGGCCTTCGTCGAGCGCCTGGACCCGAGCGCGGATCAGCCGCGCTCGGTGTTCGAGGTGTCGCTGCAGGCGGGGCAGCCCGATTTCCAGCTGAAGTCGGGCGATGTGATCGCCGTGCAGCCCATCCTGGCCGAGTTCGCCAACGCGGTGACGCTGCGCGGCGGGGTGAGCGCACCGGTGCGCCTGCCCTACCGCGCCGGCATGCGGATCTCGGATCTGATTCCGGACAAGGCCACCCTGATCAACCGCTACGTGGTGGACAACCAGAACCGCAGCCTGCTCGATCGCGGCAGCTTCGTCGGCGATGTCGGCAACCTCTTCGTCGACATCAACATGGATTACGCGGTGGTCGAACGGCTCGAGCGCCCGCAGATGGCGCTCAAGCTGATCCCGTTCAGCCTCAACGGGCTGTTCGCCGACCCCAACGGCCCGGACAACCTGCGCCTGCAGGCGGGCGACACGATCTCGATCTTCACCGCGGGCGACGTGCGCGTGCCGGTGAGCCGCCGCCGCGTGGTGATGCGGGTGGAGGGCGAGGTGAACCGCCCCGGGGTGTATGTGGCCGAGCCGGGCGAGACCCTGGTGAACATCATCGAGAAGGCGGGCGGGCCGACCGCGGACGCCTACCTGTTCGGCGCCGAGTTCTATCGCGAGTCGGTGCGCAGGTCGCAGCAGGCCAACCTCGACAAGCTGGTGCAGCGCCTGGAGCAGCAGGCAGTTGCCGAGTCGGCGCGGGTTTCCGCCAACATCATCGGGGACGCCCAGGCCGTGGCCCAGGCGCAGACCCAGCTGCGCGCCGAGCGCGAGGCGCGGGGGCGTTTCCTCGCCCGCATGCGCACGCTGAAGTCCTCGGGCCGGATGTCGCTCGGCCTGCCGGCGGACGAGCCGAGCTTCGCGCAGATTCCCGGCTTCCGGCTGGAGAACGGCGACCGCCTGGTGATCCCGAACCGGCCCGATTTCGTGCAGGTGTTCGGTGCGGTCAATACCGAGTCTGCCCTGCTGTGGCGGCCCAGCCGCACCGTTTCCGACTACCTGGAGCAGGCCGGCATGAGCCGCGAGGGCGACCGTAGCGCGGCCTTCGTGCTGCGCGCCGACGGCACGGTGGTGGCCGAAACGGGCAGTTGGTTCAGCAGCGTGATGGGGACGACGGTGCTGCCGGGCGACATCATCGTGATTCCGGAGCTGATCGATCGCGAGTCGGGCTGGACGGCCTTCGCGCGCATTGCCAAGGACTGGACGCAGATCTTCGCCAACCTCGGCCTCGGTGTGGCCGCGGTGCGCTCGATCGAGAACGACTGAGCGATGACCATGAACGAAAGCACGATGCAGAAGGCGGCGATCGAGAACCCGCAGGGCCAAATGGTGGTGGTCGAGGACGACGACGAGATCTCTCTGCTCGATCTCGCGATCGTGCTCGCCAAGTTCAAGAAGCTGATCCTCGGCCTGCCGGTGCTGGTGGGGGCCTTGACGGTGGGCGCGACGCTTCTGATGACGCCGATCTTCACCGCGACCACGGCCATCCTGCCTCCGCAGCAGTCGCAGTCGACCGCCTCGGCGCTGCTCGGCCAGCTCGGCGGGCTCGCCGGCATCGCCGGCGCGGCGGCCGGGATCAAGAACCCGAGCGACCTCTACGTCGGCATGCTGAAGAGCCGCACCGTGGCCGATGCGATGATCGCGCGCTTCGACCTGGTGAACTACTACGAGGCGGAGCTCACGCAGGATGCGCGCAAGTCGCTGGAGGATGTATCCAGCTTCACCGCCGGCAAGGACGGCATCATCACCGTCTCGGTCGATGACAAGGACCCCGAGCTCGCCGCGAAGATGGCCAACGCCTACGTGGAGGAGCTGAACAGGCTCACCGAGGTGCTGGCGGTGACCGAGGCCTCGCAGAAGCGCCTGTTCTTCGAGCGCCAGATGGTCGACGCGCGTGACCGCCTCGTGGCGGCCGAGATCGAGGCGCGCTCGGCGATGGAGCGGGGCGGCCTGGCGAGCATCGACGCCCAGGGCCAGGCGATGATCGGCGTGACGGCGCGGCTGCGCGGGCAGATCTCGGTGAAGGAGGTCGAGATCGGCGCCATGCGCGCCTTCGCCGCCGAGGAAAACCCCCGCCTCAAGGCTGCGCAGCAGGAGCTGCTTGCGCTGCAGACCGAGCTCGCACGAATCGAGGGCGCGAGCGCGCTGCGCGACACCCAGGTCGGTGGCGAATCGAGCGCCGGTGCGACCAACCTGCAGTTGCTGCGCAACGTGAAGTACTACGAGACGCTGTACCAGATGCTGGCGCAGCAGTTCGAGCTCGCCAAGATCGAGGAGGCCAAGGACAGCGCGCTGATCCAGGTGCTGGACACCGCCATCCCGCCCGAGCGCAAGTCCAAGCCCAAGCGCGCCCTGATCGTGATCCTCGCCGTGCTCGCCGCCGGCTTCGTCGCCGTGCTGATCGCCTTCATGAAGGAAGCCGCCCAGCGTGCCGCCGAAGACCCCGAAAGCGCGGAGCGCATGCAGTTGTTCAAGAAATATATGTCCTGGCGGGCGTGAGAAAGTCTTGATACGAGCCCGCCCCGCGCACCACGCTTCAACGCCCCCGTAGGAGCGACGCAAGTCGCGACTACAGTCGCCTGGATCGCGACTTGCGTCGCTCCTGCAATAGGCGCCATGGCTCGACGCCCCCGTAGGAGCGACGCAAGTCGCGATCACAGCCGCTGAGATCGCAACTCGCGTCGCTCCTACAACACCGTCTGACTCTCGTCTCGTCGCTGGAGTGAAGAGATGCGACCTCCCGCCAAGGGCCTTCCCTTCTCCCGCCGTGTTGGCTTCGCCTGGGCTGGCGTGCGCGACGCCTGGCGGCTGGAAGCCAGCTTCCGCAGCCAATGCCTTGCGGCGCTCGCCGCGCTCGTCGCGCTCGCGGTGCTGCGCCCCGGCTGGCTATGGTCCGCCATCGTCGTCGTGATGATCGCCCTCGTGCTGGCTGCCGAGCTCATCAACACCGCGCTCGAAGCCGCTCTCGACGGCCTCCATCCCGAGCACGCGTGCTTCGTCCAGGTCGCCAAGGACTGCGCCCGCGGCTGCCGTCCTGGTTCTCAGCGGGGCCTCGGTTGTCGCCTTCGCGTGCATGCTGGCCGATCTGTACGGACAGGCAACGGCCGGGTGACCCGGCTCAATACGCGTTCGGGTTCACGAAGCCCTTGAACACCGTCAGGAAGATGATCTTCAGGTCGAGCCAGAGCGACCAGTTCTCGATGTACCAGAGATCGCATTCGATCCGTCGCTGCAGATCCGTGTCGCCGCGCCAGCCATTGATCTGTGCCCATCCCGTGATGCCCGCCTTCACCATGTGCTTCTGCATGTAGCCCGGGATCTCGTGCTTGAACTGATCCACGAACACGGTGCGCTCGGGACGCGGTCCGACAATGGACATATCGCCTTTGAGTACGTTGATGAACTGAGGCAATTCGTCGAGGCTGGTTCGGCGGATGAACGCGCCGAAGGGCGTGGTCTTCTTGGCGCTGCCCGCGCCACCCCATTGGACACCGTTTTTCTCAACGTCCACCGGCATGGAGCGAAATTTCAGCATCATGAACGGCTTGCCGTTCCAGCTCACGCGTTCCTGGCGGTAGAAGATCGGACCGGGAGAGCTGAGGCGGACACCGACGGCGAGAATGATCATGAGCGGGCTGATCAGGAGCAGGATCGCGCCGGCGATCAAGCGGTCCTCCAGCGCCTTCAGGAAGGCGTTGAAGCCTGTCATCGGCGTACAGCTCAAATCGAGGAGATAGAGCCCGGCCACGTCCGAAACACTGTGGTTGATCAGCCGGAAGTCGCGCATGTCGGGCATGTAACGGACGTTCGCGGTCGACAAGCTCAGTGCAGACTGGATCTCCTTGACGATCTCTCCTTTGGATAGCGGCAGGCAGATCCAGACCTCGTCCTCGTCGTGATCGATCGGTGAGTCCTTCTGATACGCTTCGTACCGGACCCCGCTTAGTTCCATGGCGGGGTCGTCGCCGATAACGATCACGCGATCGGGATCGAAGCCCGCAATCGGCACCTTTCGCAAATGACGTATTGCGGTCGAACAAGAATGGGCGTCTCCGACTAGAAGAACTCGGCGGCGATTGCGGCTTTGCAGGCGATGATTCTTTATAAGAGGATATGCGATCAAGCGAAATCCAATTGACCCCGCTGCCGCGCTACCAATCCAATAGACCAACCAGAGACGTGAAAAGTCCGCTCCAAGCTTTGTAAAAAAAAGCAGCGCTGTCATCGCCGCACCAATTGTGCAGTATGCGGTAACCAGTTTCGCAACGAGCCCGATCTGTAGCTGACCATGCCAGGATTTGTACACGCCAAAACCAGGCAAGATTATCAGAGCGAGCAACGCGCCGGCCAATAGCGCGCTTGTATATCCAGTAGAGTCTATTGTTAGCTGACCAAAGCGAATCCAATATGCAGCCCATCCGCCAGATAGAACGCACAGTAAATCTACGGCTCGCGAAAATGCTTTAGTGTAGGCATGATTGCCATGCAGCTGGCGTGCGGGCGTGAACACCTTGGCTCTCTTCCTGTAAGAGGGTGATGGTGAAATATAAACGTTCCTGGTTCTATGAGGCTTGATCTGCTCTATTGTAGCGATACTGCTTATCTTTCAGAAAGCTTTCATATTTTGTCAAAGCAAAGGCCCGGAACTGGTTGCAGAAAGAGTCAGTGGAAAATCGTATTGCATTCTCACGACAGTTCGCAGCCGAAAAGCATTCCATTTCGCGCTCAAAAAGCTTCACTGCTTCCACCACGCTTTGTACCGTCTGTTGCTCGAAAAACACACCGGTTGGCGCCTCCAATTCCCCGAGTCCGCGGATTGTTTCGAGGGCTCCTCCCTTTCCAAATGCCACTACCGGAGTGCCACAAGCCTGCGCCTCGACCGGCGCGATGCCGAAATCCTCCTCTGCAGCGAAAAGAAATGCTCGGGCGCGTTGCATGTGATCACGTAGGACGTCGAATGGTTGATATCCGAGAAGCTGGATGTTCGGACTGGCTCTCGACCGCACCTTTTCCATGTCTGGGCCATCCCCGATCACCACCAGCTGTTTATCCGGCATGGATCGAAAGGCATCAATGATCAAATCGATCCGCTTGTAGGGTACAAGACGTGAGGCCGTAAGATAAAACGCGTCCTTTTTATCCCGTAACGTGAAACTGGAAACGTCCACGGGCGGATAAATGACATCGGCAGTTCTTCTGTAGACCTTCTTGATGCGCCTCGCTATAAAATCAGAGTTTGCAATAAAGTGATCCACGCCGTTCCCTGTTCGGGAGTCCCACAGTCTGATCTTATGGAGTAACCACTTGGCTACCCAACCCTTCATTCCTCTTTCGAGATTTGATTCGCGTAAATATTGGTGCTGTAAATCCCAAGCATAACGAATCGGGGAGTGCACATAACTGATGTGCAGCTGATCTGGTCCTGTGAGGACTCCTTTGGCTACCGCATGGGAGCTTGATATTATCAAGTCATAGCCGGAAAGATCGAATTGCTCAATTGCAAGAGGCATAAGGGGAAGGTAGGACCTGTAATGACTCCGGGCCTTTGGCAATTTCTGTATGAAACTTGTTGAAGGGCGTTTTCCCTGAAGGAAAAACCGCTCCTCGTCAGGCAGGAAGTCACAGATTGTGTACAAGTCTGCATCGGGGAAAATGAAAATCAGCTGTTCGAGAACGCGCTCCGCCCCAGCATAGCCTACAAGCCAGTCATGTACGATAGCAACTTTCATGATTATAAATGCCCTCCAAGGGACTGGGTCAGAGCTTCTAGGATCTTATCCGCAACCTTGTCCCAAGTGAAACGGGCTGATTGTTCAAATCCTCTCTGAATCAAACTTTCACGTAACATCATGTTCGTGACGATCTCGTGAATTCCCGCTGCGATCTCCTCGGTACTGCTTGGTTCGACAAGTAGTGCCGCACTGCCAGCCACTTCTGGCAGTGAAGTGGTGCTTGAGGTCAACACCGGGATCCCCGACGCCATCGCTTCAATTACAGGAAAGCCGAATCCCTCATAAAGCGACGGAAAAATAAGCGCTATTCCGCCTCGGTATACCGATGCAAGTTTTTCGTCATCCATCGGTCCGAGAAAGACAATACGTCGATCAACCCTCTCCTGCATTGCAACGTCAATCAGGCGCGGTGAGGGTTCTCCGTTAAAAACGAGCCGGATCGCGGGGTCTATGCCCGCTCGAGCGAATGCTTGAACGACGCGCTCCTCATTTTTATGCGGCTTTCGGTTGCCGATGCAAAGCAAATATCTGTAGCCTGGATTGTAAATCGTCCCGGTCGTTGCAAAAGCTGGCGATAGCCCGTTTCCTACATTGACCACCTTTGCAGGCGAAACTCCGGCCCAGTCGACGATCTTCTTTCTCGAGAAATTGGATACCGTCAGGATGAGCGGCGCTCGTTGGCATGCTCGCTTGAGTATCAGCCGATAATACAAAGACCTCAACAGCCCCGATCCCGTGTCGATGTGGTTGAGGTCGTGGATTGTCGGGATGAACCGTTTGCCTCCAAATAAAGGTGAATTGAATCCAGGTGAAATCAAATATACATCATTTAAAGCTAGATAAAAGCTAAGCCTCAAAGGGTCAAGTGGTTGAACCGGTGATCCTTTCAGGTCGGCAGGGGGGAATTTTAAGCGTTGATTGACTTCTCTTGCGAAACGGCCGATCCCATGGTCACCCATCCATCGCTCATCAAAATAGATCCGTTCTTTGACACTGTCTGACATGGTTGTCGCTAACTCTTTCAAATAGAAATATAAAGGCAAGCGTTGGGATGAGCCAAAATGGGTAGAAAAGAACTTGATTGAAGTGGGCAGCCCATAGCAAAGTCATGACAAAGTAGGAGGCCACGATTCGCCACAGGACATGAGCAGAAGTCAGCGACGGGAGTGTGGGGGTGTTGGATATTTGTCTTAAATTTCGATCTATAATGTAGAACTTGATTGCGAATATTATTAGTATAATCGTCGCTGGCAGGGCGCCGTACGTTAGAAAAAATAGCTGTAATGATGAGTCGATGCCGTTGCGTCCACTTTCTCGAATAAAAGATAGTGCGAAGTTGTAACCATACCCAAGCAGAAATTCATCTTCCATTAATCTTAGCCCGAGCGAAAAGGACTCGAATCGCGCAGTGGAGCTGCCATCCCCAAGCCCTTGCGCAAGTCGCATTGCAAGCCTCTCCACTTGCTCAAAGCTCAAGAGAGTCGCGGTTGAGAGGGAGAAGATCAAAAGGGGTACGGCGGGAAGAATTATCTGTGGCAGTTTTATTAGGTGCAGTCTGGGAGACTGGAGTATGGCGTAACCTATGGCAATTAGGAAAAGGAGAGAGATTCCACTTCTTGAAACAGTCAGGAATAAGGTCAAAATCAATAGAGCAGAAGAGGCGATGTAGGAGAGCTTCTTTTCGCTCAGCGCGCCGTGGAGCGCGATGATTGTTGGTAAGACGATTATTGTTGCGTAAAAATTTGGATCAAAGTAAAGGGATACAAGGCGATTTATATGCGGGTCTCCCGCAAATTCGACGCCAAAGGAGGAAAGCGTTTTCCAGAGATCGGTCGAATTTGGGAACAGAATAAGTAGTGCAATCGCGATGGCAGCCATTGCAGTGTAGGTGAGTAGATAATTTCTTACAATCAGATTCTGAGGCGAATATAGCTTTTCGGCAAGAATGCCGGCTACAAGATGAGCAATTGTAATTTGTATTAACAGTCTAGATGAGTAGACCAAGGCCGTAAAGTCAATTCCCCACTTTAGCAGGCCGACGCAGGTTGAAAAAACTGTCCCGAGGATTAAAGTTACACCCAGGCTTGTCCGAAAGATGCTGAAGGAACGAATCGGAAATATTAAGAGTGAAATGGCATAGAGCAAGACTTCTGACAAGTTTACGTTGCCAAAAGCCGTGGGCATCGGCAAGAAACGCGGCAGGTTTCCAAGAATCAAGAAGCCAGCAATGATGAGCAGAAAGAGGCGCTCGCGAAGGCTGAGCATGAATTTATTCCATATTTTTGCGAGTATGTGTGGGCGCGCTTTTGAGACGGTTTTTGCGTTGGGGCGGACGGCGGAGACTCTGTAGGGCACCTCGAATAACGCGAGGTTTTCGTTGAATCCCGCCGCCAAACAATGACAGCGACCGAACTCGGTTCAATTTCTCCGGCAAATCACCGCTTTTCTCTGCGGTGTCGCCCCGTTTTCTCTTCGAATCGCCCGGGAAATCGGCGATTCGGCCCATTTCGGGCGTCAGAAAGCCTCGATTCCGGCCTTCTGGAAGTACACCAGCCGCTTCAGGTTGTAGCAGGCGGCCATCATCGTCATCGCAAAGTTCGCTCGCGCCTGGCCGATCGTGCGGATCAGCTTGCCACCCATCTGATCGATGGCCGCGAACACGTGCTCGACACGGGCGCGCGTCTTGGCGATACGGTGATTACGCCCTTGCTGACACTCAGACAGCGGCTTGTTGCGCGTACCCTTTCTCTGAATCTGGTTCCGGTAACCCTTGTCCTTCAACCAGTCTTCACTCCCCTTGGACGTGTAGCCCCGGTCCGCAAAGACGTCTCGGCTCGTGTTGAGCGTGTAGAACACGTTCTCGAAGTGCTGGCTGTCGTGGGTGCTGGCCGTGCCTGTCTCGATCTTGCGGATGACTTTGTACTTCTTGTCCACGTTGATCGAGAGCTTGTAGCCGAAGTGACTCTTGCCGTGCTTCTTGGTCCAAGTGGCATCGGTGTCTTTCTGGCGCCGCTTGGCCGGCTTCCAGTCAGCCGGCATCGCCCCTTCCTTGACGAGCTTGTTCTCCTCACGGCTGTTGCGTTGCTTGGGCGCGGGCACCAGCGTCGCATCGATGATCTGACCGCCCCGAGCGATGTAGCCGTGCTTGAGCAGTTGGGTCGTGACTCCGTCGAACAGGACCTTCGCGCCGGCTTCGCCGATGCGGTTCTCGAACGTCCACACCGTCGTTCGATCCGGAATATTGACCGCGCTGGCCAACCCGCAGAAGCGCTTGTAGCTCATCCGGTCAAGCAACTGGTACTCCATCTGTTCGTCCGACAGGTTGTACAGCCGCTTCAACACCAGAATGCGTACCATCGTCTCGGTCGGATACGGCGGACGACCGCCTTGCGGACTCACCGGACGCGGCGCCACCCGATCCACTTCCGCCGCCAACGCCCCGAAGTCGATGTACGACTCGATCTCGGCCAGTGGATCTCCGAGCGTGTCGATCTTCTTGCGGTGATGCTCGTCGGCGAACAGGTCGGTCTTGATGGCGGTGCGTTTCTTCATGGCTGGCGGCAGAGAACGAAATCAGGACAATCCAATTTTACCAATCACAGAGGTGCCGAGGTTTTTCGAGGCGCCCTGTATGGTTACTAAAATAAATATAGAACGTGCTGTTGCAACGGTTTTTAATTCATCGCTATTTAAAAATCAGGAGGGCGCTTCTTACAAGGCCTGCGATATGTCGGAGCCATAGTGGTCTGACAATGTGGGTCTTCCTGTCGGCCTCAAGATTACTTCCCAAAATTTCGTAATTTTCCAGTGCGCAAAGTGGTTTCACGTGGTGCACGGAAATGCCTTGCCTTTCGATAAACTGCCAGTCATCGGCGACAATATCTGCGCCCTCTAGTGCTCGCGTATATTTTTCAGCTCCGCTTTTCGATACTGCATACGCAACGGCACCGCATTTCCATTGAGCGTATGGGCGTGAGACTTGATGAGTTCGGTCTAACGGGTAAAGCGGTTTTACAGGCCTAAAGCGCTGTATTGCTTGGCGAAGCTCGGGAGGAACCTTCGAGTAGCCGAGAATCAAGATGTCACTTCTTTCCAGGGCCGCGGAAAGGTGTGGTATTAGTTCTTTGAACTCGGGGGAGAGTTCTGCGTCATCTTCCAAAACGATTAAACTATCGTCGGTACTCGAGGTGGAGAAGGCCTTGATGATCCCGTAGTGGCCGAGGAAGCAACACCTCTCGCCTGGGGTGTGAGCGGTGTTCGACGTGTCTGAGGAAAGCTGGCTCGGAGTTATTGCGTCATAAAATTCGCAACTGAGTCCGAGTGAGGCCATTTGTCTGCTTATGGACACTCTTCTGGTGGTGTCTTCTTTTCTTGAAAGAACGACTATCTTGGGCTTTCTGCTGGGGTTCATTTTAAAGTTTTTTGATTAAAGAAAGTGCGGTAGTTATTGCATGTTAATGTTTTAGAAAGTTTGTTTTTCGGGATTTTAAGATAAAAAAGGTGGTGATCATTGCTTCGGTCGCGACGTTGGCAAGAGCGGCGCCGAGAGCGCCGAAGAAATGCGCCATGAGGGGGAATGTCGCGAAGTTCAGTCCTGCGCCAAGTATGATGATTCTGCTGAACTCCCGGCTGAAGCCAAACGCCAGGAGTTTTTGCTTTCCGATGATATTGGAGATTACGATAATAAATGGAAGAGGTGCCATTGCCTGGATGATTTCAACTGAGGCGGAGAAGTCGGGGCTGAATAGCAGGGGGACGATCCATGGCGCGGTAACTGCAAGCGAAATGCTTGAGAGAAGACTTGCAGCTCCGGCCCATTTGAGCATTTTTTGATTGAAGTCAAGCGCGGCCTGAGGGTTGTCTTGGGCTAATTTGCTGATATATGGGTAAACTGCTTGATTGATGGGTTCAAAAAGATATTGAACCGCCCTGACCGTTTTTTCTGCTACATGATAGATCCCCGCAGTGCTGGGGTTCGTCAGTACGCCAAGAATAAAAAGGTTGCTGCTCGTGTAGAGGTTGATGGCTGCGGACGAAAGAAAGATGTGCCAGCCCTCCTTCAATTGCTGCGATATGTTCTCGAGTTTCGGCGGGACAATCCGAGTGGCGCCTATGGCGCCCGGAACTAGAGGTAAACAAATAAAGGCAGCTGCCAGGTTGGTGGAACCTTGCAAGAATGCAGCAAGGACGATGTCGTCTGGGCTCTTGACAAGAAGGATTGTTGCAATGAATCCAGTGAATTTTGTTCCAATCTGGATCAGGCTTGCCAGCTTCATGCGCTCTAGGCCTTGGAAAAGCCATAGAGGAAAGAGGGCGTTGCCCGCGACGAGGATATAGCTCGCCAAGTATAAATTGGCGTCGCTTTGTAGTCGCGGTATGGTTTGAATCAGGAGGTATAGCAGTAATAATCCCGCGCTGGCAAAGGTTATGCGGAGTGTTGTAACAGCCGCAAAAAGGTGATTTAGCGCGGTTGGTTCGTTGCGGTGGACAGCGGCTTGGCGGGAGGCGCTAAGATTGAAGCCGTAATCAATTAATACAGAAAACAACTGCATTAGGGATATCGCGAAGGCGAGCAGCCCGAGTTTTTCGACCCCAAGGGTGTGTGCTAAGTATGGAAGCAACAGCAAAGGAAGGGCGTAGTTGGCTGCTTGTAGAGCGCCCAAGGAAAAGATGTTTTCAAGAAGTCTCTTCTTGCTCATTGAGTGGTCTGGTGGGAATCCAATGGAGTGCTGCGCATCGTCGGTGCGCTGATTGTCGGAATTCTTGGAACTTTGGGTGAATGGCCCTTATCTGCTCTGTTCTCTGGCCCTTGAGAAAAATTCCGCTGTAAATGCGAGCATGATGCTCGTCATTAGACCCAAGACTGCCGCGACCGCGAGGACAAGTGCTTTCTTCGGATGAGAGGGGTCGATTGGCGCTGTGATTTCGCCTAATACCGTGGAAGGGCGAGTTTGTGGGGCGAGAGTTTGTTGGGTTAGGCGGAGGCGCTCGGCGTCTTGTTGATCAAGGGATTGAGTGAGCGGCCCCCGCTCGAGCATGAGAAGAGAGGCCTGAACGGGGTCGTGTTCGGATATCTTTTTGGAAAGGGCGCTCACGTCTTCGTATTGTTGTTGTAGCGCTTCGCGTTGGGCTGCCAGGTTGTGTATACGGCCCGAAAGTGGATCTATGTTGCCCTTGTATATATCGAGGTGGTTCTCCAAAACACTTTTTACGATATTATTTAGAAGTTCTTTCGCGTCATCTGGAGTGTCCCCCTCGACTGTCAGTTCGAGGGTGGTGGAGCCTTCTTTTCGCGGACCTGCTTTCGTGAGGAAGGGACGCTCGCGCTCGACTCCTTCGGCAACTTTTTTTCCGAATGCAGACAGCAGGCGGTATTCAAGCTCTTCTGGCTTTTCGAGTGGTAGGGGCGATTTTTCGCTGGAAATTTGAATTTGACCGATGCTGAGTTGAGCGGTGACTTCATAGATTGGGGGTTTCAAGAAAGCGTAGGCTGCGCCTCCTGCTATGCAAATAATGAAGCTCCAGAACATCAGTGCTCTGCGCTTGAGAAAAATTTTCCAGATATCAACGATGCTGATTTCTTCTTGCTGTCGGCGAGAGGTTTGCGCTGGGGATGGCATATTGGAAATTCAAGCTCTTGAATGGTGGGTTTTGGCGGGGCTGGAGTCGTCACACAGGGAAGGCTCCTGCGCGAGCTCATTCCGAGCAGTACGGCGGTAAATGTTCTCGAGACGAATGATGTCGTCCTCTACGAAATAACTCCCCACCTGCATCTCGATGATCTCAAGTGGCAACTTGCGTAGGTCGGCCATGCGATGAACGTGATCGAGCGGGATGAAGGTGCATTCGTGCTCCGGCAGGATCATCACTCTGTCACCGTTGGTGGCTTCGGCCGTGCCCTTGACAACGACCCGGTGTTCGGCGGATTGGTGGTGCATCGGTGGGTTGAGCTTGGCGTCCGGATTGGCCGCGGGGCGCTTGGCCTGGAAGCGGTTACCGAAATCGATGGAGTCGTACCTGCATCAAGGGCGGTAGATCTTGTTGTGCGTGTCGGCGATGCTTCGGCCTTGATGCGGGTGACGATCCCCTTGACGACATGGGTGCGGGACTTGTCGGCGCCCAGCACGGCGTCCAGAGTTTCGACGGCGATGACGTCTTTCAGATCGAAGCCGGCGACCAAGCGCTTGCCGCCATACAGCAGGCTGTCTTCGCAGCCGTCGAGGATCGTGTCGGTGTGAGTGGTGTTGCCGTGCGCGCCCTTGGACATGACTTCAGAGGTCGTGCCCCAAGCACCGACGTCGGGCCAGCCTGCGGACATCGGGACGCCGCCGCCCGGGATGCCGGCTGAAGGCTGCCGGGAGAGTTTTTCGATGACTTCGTCGTCGGTGGAATCCGACGGGCAGGAGGCAAGGGGGGCGCTGTCGACGCGTACGAAGTCGGCATCGACGCTGCTGTGTTCGAGCGCGTCGCGACAGGCGGCCGACATCCCAGGCTGCAGGGCCGCAAGGGCCTCGACCCAGACCGTGGCTCGCATCGTATGCAAACCGCTGTTCCACAAGTACTGTCCCAGGGAGACGTATTTCCGAACTCGCTCCGAGTCTGGTTTTTCGACGAAGGCGGCGATTTCGAGCGCGCCTGAGCGCGCAGCGTCGTGCCCGAGTGAAACGGCGGCGTGGAAGGCGTCGCTATCGGTGAATACCTGGTCGGCCGACATCACGAGCACCGTGGGGGCCCTGCCGTCCCGCACTGGCAGACATGCGGTGAGTGTCAGCGCAGGCGCGGTGTTCCGGTCGATGGGTTCGAGTGCGATACGCACACCCTCGACGCCTGTAGCACGCAACTGCTCCGCAACCATGAGGCGATGTTCGTGGTTGCAGACCACGATTGTCGGCGTACCCCCGAGATTGCCTCCGCCGAACCCGTTCAGGTGGCGGGCAGTCTCCTGCAGCATGGTGTGCTGGCCAGTGGGGGCGAGAAGTTGCTTGGGCCGGCTTTCGCGCGACGATGGCCAGAGGCGGGTACCGGATCCGCCCGAGAAGATGACGGTTGTTAGCATTTGGAACCCTAGATTTCGACACATCATATTGTCGCACTGCACTGCAGCACTTGGCTATTCAGCGAAGGTAATAGGGTGATGCGCGGGTTGGGGGTGACTTCAGGGGCTCCGCACTCGGAATGCGACACGGTCGAGGACCTCCCCTTCTTGAGAGGCGGGATCCGTGGGCGGCAAGACCATCGCGGTCGCCGCTCAATGCCTTGCCGGTGCCCTAACCCAGCCTGGCGATCTTGCGGCCAACCCGCGCGATGTGATCTTCCAGTGCCGCGATGCAGGGAGCAAAGCGGCGGGAGAACCCGCTCGCCGCCCGGAGACGGTGAAGGAAGGCCTGGCTCAGCGGCTCGGCGCGCCGCCAGACTTCGTTGGCGATACCGGGATGAAGCGCCGCGTCTGCAATGGTGTCGGGCAAGCCTCCGCCAATTCGGGGGGCGAAGCACATCGGTGTCATGTCGTAGGCTGGCGCGATGGCATAAGGCCGGCCGTGCTCCGAGATGAACGACAGGTTTCCACTGTGCATGTCGGTGTTGCCGATCAGGGTGCCGAATGACCACAGGAGGTTTGCCGCGTCCGCGGCTTCGGTAACGATCTGCCCTGCTTTAGCCAGGCGCTGCGCGATGCCGGGCCAGCCGCCGGTTCCGGCGCCGATAAATTCCGCGTCCATCGCGGCCAGGGAGATCAGCGCACGCCGACCGGTCGGGCCCACGCGATCGAAACGCTCCACTTCGAGAAAGCGCTGGGCTCCATGGTCGGCGACGCGCGTGACAGCGGCAGGAATGCCGGCTTCTCGCAGTGTCTCGAGGGCGAGATGTTCGGCCAGCAGGAGGTCCCTCCAGCGCTCGCTCACCGGCCCTTCCACGACTTCACTGAACTTCACGATGACGTGGCAGGGGCCGTTCGGTGTTGCCGCGAAGGCGGTGAACTTGGGTTGCTCGCCGCCTGCGGAGGATCCAGGCACTTCGCCTCTGGCGGCTTCCCCTGCCAGCCGTGCATATTGGGCCGCCTTGCCTTCTTCTTCGATTGGGCTGGGGGGGGGGGCGGCGAGAAAGCGCTCCCGCGCAACGTCACCCAGTAAAAGATTGCCTACGAGGTCGTGACCATGTGCCAGCAACGCGCGCAGGACGTGCGTATCCGTCCAGTCGTTCAGGCGCTCCGGCAGTCCGAGTGCCGCGCCGTGCCGCGCTGCATAGGCACGCCCAAGATAGCCTTGGGGGCGCATATCGAACAGCCACCACGGGAGCCCGTCGCTGTGCAGGGCCACACCGTTGTCCTGAAGCATCACGAAGCCCTCGGGCCGGACAGGGATGAGCGTTCCGAGTCGTCGAATCTGCCCCTCCGCGTCGATCCGATGAACCAGGATGTCCGGCAACCCTCTGGCGTTGTCGCGCAGCGCGTACTGAATGGATCGCGCGGCACCGAGCCGAACGATCTCGCTGCCGAGCGCCCTCAGGGCGCGCGAGCCCGTCGGCTGACTGACTCCAATCAGTTCAAAGAGTTGTCGTCCGGGAAGCGGCGCTTTTGCGAGCTGGAGACGGATGGCATCGGCGTGACGTGACATGCGATGAATAGATTGTTGAATACATGGGGAGGGTCAGATTCTATACGGACCTGCGGAGGCTGGGGGCCTGCAGCCCCTCGCGCAGGTCTGCGATGCCATTTGCGCCGCTGCTGCCTTCATGCGAGTGCAGAGGCTCTGCCGTCACGCGGGAGCGCTTCGGCGTGCCGAGCGATCGTGCGGCTATAATTTCAGGCCTACGCGGTCCGAGATCAACTTTCAATGAACATTCTCAACGCGGTCTTCGGCGACTCGACCGGCGGGCGTTGGGGCGCGACGCTCAAGACCGCCCGTCTGCTCGCGGAGGAGGGGCATTCGGTCACGCTGCTGATCGACCCGGTCGATCTGCCCAACGTGCCGGCGGACTTCGTCGGCCCGGGGCTTGATGTCGTCACGCTGCGCAACTCCGGACACTACGACCTGATCGCGAGTTGGAAGGCGTCGCGTCTTCTCCGCGCCCGTCGCATCGATGCGGTGATCGCCCACAGCGGTCGGGCGATCCACATGCTCAAGCGGGCGGCGCCGCCGACGGTACCGGTGATCGCCTTCAACCACAGCCACAACATCAAGCGCACGCTCAAGGCGGACGCCTTCTTCTGCATCACGCCCTACATGCAGCAGATCGTCGAGGCGGCCACGGGTGGTGCGAAACCGTCGTTCGTGATCAGCAACGCGGTGAGCATCCCGCCGGAAGAGGCGCTGGCAGACCCTACGGGTGGTGTGTTCTCGATCGGCGCGATCGGCCGCATGGTGCCCAACAAGGGGTTTCGACATTTGCTCGATGCGCTTGCGTTGCTTGCGGCGGACGGAGTGGCGTTCCGGGCGCAGATCGCGGGCGATGGGGAGGAGCGTGCGGCGTTGCAGAAGCGGGCGGACGAACTGGGGTTGGCCGATCGGGTGGGGTTCCTGGGCTGGCTCGATCCGGCGGACAAGCCGGCGTTCTTCAACTCGCTCGACGTGATGTGCTTCACCTCGGAGTGGGATATGCAGGGCATCGTCATCCTGGAGAGCCTCGCTTGGCGCAAGGCCCTGATCGGCACGGCGATCGACGGCCCGTCGAGCTGTTACACGGATGGCGTGACGGCGCTCGTCGTTCCACCGGCCGATCCGCCCGCACTCGCGGCCGCGCTGCGCCGGCTGCACGACGACCCCGCCTTGCGCAGACGCCTGGCCGACAACGGGCGCCAAGTGGCGATCGAGCGGTATTCGAACGAGGCCATCGCGGAACTGCTGGATCGCAGCCTGCGCCGCTTGGTCGCGGATGCACGTCAGGGGGGCGCGCGATAATGAATGGCCCGCCGATCTTCATCGCAATGTGACCAGTCCGCCGCTCAGAGCGATCCGCAGCGGTGACCATTCTCAGTCGGCTCGCCAGCGCGGACCGGTAGCTCGGCGGCCGGAGCGCGCATCGTGGATATTTGAAGCGAGAGGCTTACAGTGAAGCACTTTGGGGTAGCACACTCGGCAGGAGACCACGATTGAGTTTCGGCATCTTCGTCATCAACTTGCCCGAGGCCGTCGAGCGTCGGCAACGGGTACTTGCCCATCTGGTCGCGCTGGGCCTCGACGCGAACGTCGTCGAGGCGGTGCGTGGCAGCCGATTGTCGGAGGATGAGCGTGCCTTGGTGGCGGACGATGCACGCTCCGTGGAGCGCTATGGGCGGGTCCTGACTCCGGGTGAGTTGGGGTGCGCGATGAGCCACGTGCGCGCGTACGAGGAGTTTCTGGGCAGTCGGCACGATTTCGCCTTGATTCTGGAGGACGATGCGGTTTTGCTGCCGGACGCGGCGGATCTGCTCGCCAGCGCGCGGATGAGTGCTTGGCTGGAGTGTGCCGAGCCACGCCTGCTCCTGATGACGCCGATCCGGGCTTTCCTTGCCCGGGGCGCGGTGCCGTTTGCCGCGGGCTATCGGCTGGTCAAGGTCCGACGGGCGTGGGAAGGCTATGGTTATCTCGTTAACCGCGCTGCGGCGGACGCGATGCGGAGGATCAATTCGCCGGCGTGGCTTTCGGCCGACGATTGGGTGGCTTACCGACGTCTCGGTTCTATCGAGCTGTGTGGACTGGATCCGTTCTGTATCGGGTATCTGGACACGGCGCCTTCGCAACTGGAATACGACCGGCGACGGGTGGAGACCGCGTCGGGACGGTCCAAGAGCCTGAAGGCTCGGGTGGAGAAGTGGCAGCGGCAGATCATGGATGCGGTCTACTATCGCCCGGTATTCGGCCTTCTGCACCATCGAATGCCGAAAGGCTGGCCTGACCGGAGAGAGTGAGATTCCGGGCACCGATGGTTTCGGTGGCGAGCCGAGCACGCAGCACGGTCACGAGGATCACGAAGGCCATCATCAGGCGGTGATGATTGAGTACCGTCTCGGTCAGCCCCTCGATCAGGATGATTGCCAGCGCGATTGCGATTGTGCCGCGCAGCGGGTCGGTCGTCCGCCCGATCGCCCCATACAGGAGCCCTAAGAGCGCGGCCAGTCCGACCAGGCCAAACCTGGTGGTTTCGTTGATGTACTGGTTGTGGAGGTGGTCGTAGGTGGTAAGGACCGAGAGGTCATAATGCTGTTCCACCATGAAACCCCTCGCCAGTGCTTGTCGCTTGCCTGCGTCTGGGCCGAGTCCGAAGAGTGGGTACTCCGAGATTAGGTGCAGGCCGGTATGCCACATTTGCAGACGATGACCGGACGAGGAGTTGAGGTTCCCCGTGCGGATCTGCACGTATTCCTCGCGGGTTTCCTCAAAGCGCTGCTGTATGGAGGGAATCCAGAATACAGCCACGGTCAACATCGCCAGGATGCCTGCCACGGTGAGCATCAGGGCTCTGCTAGAAACGCCTTCCTGCCTCAATGCGCGATAGCCGATGAACGCCATGCAGACCGCCAACGCCGGGTAGAGCCCACGTGTGCCGGATAGCAGCACCCCCGTCAGCCCGACGGCGAATGCAGCCGAGAGAAAGATACGCCAGGTGGTTTCGCGGAAAATCGTGGCGCCGTACAGCAGGATCATCGACAGCAGCGCCAGGATGCTGCCGTATGCAATCGGGTGGATTCCTGCTCCTGCGCGTTGTGCCCCCTCGATCCACACTTCCTGCGCGCCCGCCACGCCACCGATGAGACTGCCAACGGCCATCCCCGCCCACAGTGCCTTGATGTTGAAACCGTAGCGCGCGAGGTAGAAGAGGATCGGGATTGCACCGAGGTAGCGTGCAGGAGGGTCGATGCGAGCCTCGAGCCCACCGTCGATCAATCGGTAGGCGATCTGATACGAACAGTATGCTCCCAGGCCGATCAGCCAGGGCGCTGCGTGGGCCCAGACCCTGGGGGCGACGCGAACCGTCGCCGGAAGGGTCACCAGGCTCAAGGCCAGCAGGGCGGTCGTCGCGTGGGAGTTCTTCGGCCCCGTGATCAGGAACGCGAAGAACCAGAACACCAGTGCCGAGTTCACCGTGTGGAGAGTGCGCTCGAGCGGGCTGCCGGCGTCGTGGTCTGCGAAGGGGGACGAGGACATTCAGGAGAGCGGTCGATCTGCAGACTGGATCAGCGTGGCTGCGCCGGTTGGGCCGTAATGGCCGACCAGACCAGGGACTTTCCAGCGCATTCGGTAAAGGAGATAGCGCAGCGGATGCGTTGCGAGCTTGCGCCAGAAGAAACGTGGATAGAGTGTGATGAGCTTGGCGTCGGAAAGACGCTTGCGGAACTTGCCATGCGCGCGTACTTGCGCCTTGGGGCGATGCTTGCGGTACTTGATCACCGGACGGGCGAGATGGGCGCCTGTCCAGCCGGCGTGCCACAGGCGGACGAAGAGTTCCCAGTCCTCGCGCAGTTCGAAGCCGCGGTCGAAGCCGCCGACGGTGCGAAACGCGTCCAGGCGGATCAGCGCGCTGGTCTGGATGTAGTTCTCCCGGCTCAGCGTTTTCGGGTCGAAGGGCCGCGAGGCGAAGACGGTGTTCTTCTCCCCGAAGTACTGCAACTGGCCGTAGGCGAAACCTGCCCGTGGTCCTTCTGCTTCGAGCCGCCGCTGCAGGACTTCGAGCGAGTCGGGGTAGAGCAGGTCGTCGGAGTCGAGGAAAAGCACGTATTCGCCGTGCGCATATTGGGCGGCGTTGTTGCGTGCGGCCGACACGCCCTGGTTCTGCTGTGCGAGCACCGTGATCGGGTAGCTCCGCGCGATCTCCAGGCTGTCGTCGGTGGAGCCGTCGTCGATGAAGACGATCTCGACCGGCGCATAGGTCTGGGCGAGGACGGATTCGAGTGTCTCTGCCAGGTAGCGGCCGTAGTTGTAGTTGGCGATGACGACGGAAATGAGCGGTTTCATCGTGCGGTGGGCCGGGTGTCCGCGGTGAGCAGGATGCTCAGCACGTCGCGGATGACCCGGTTGGAGAAGTGCTGTTCGTAGGTGCTGCGCGCCGCGGCACCGATCGCCCGCGTTTCGCTGCGACGTTGGTGCAGGCGCTCCACCGCGGTGCGAATGCTATCCGGGTTTCCCGGTATTGCCCAGAGCAGCCCGTTATTTTCGTCCGCCCGCAGTTCGGGTGTGAAGGCCGGCGTTGCCGCGGTGAGCACCGCCCGCCCGATCGCCAGCCCCTGATACACCTTGTTCGGAATCACCCGCAGCGCCTTGTCGCTGGTGCCGAAGATGCCGAGGATGGCGTCGGCGCTGGCGAGCCGGCCGGGGAGCTCGGGCAGCGGGCCCCAGCCTTCGAAGCTGACGCGGCTGGGGCCGGTGGCGCCGGCAAGCGGCGCGAGGAGACGTTCGCACTCCGCCTTCATCGGCCCTTCGCCGATCAGGCGCCAGTGGGTGGGCGGGCCGTCGTAGTGCAGGATGGCCTGCGCCAGCACATCCACCCCCTGCAGGCCGATGAAGGTGCCGAAGAAGGCGAGTTCCAGCGGCGCATCGGCGGGCTTGTGCGGCCAGGGCTGCGGGGTGAACAGCGACTCCTCGGCGCCGACCGGGATCACGCGGATGCGCGCGCGCGCCACGCCGTGGGTGGCGTGGAAGTAGTCGGCGTGGCCCTCGGTGTCGGCGATCAGCCAGTCGGGCAGCTGGAAGAGGCGCGATTCCCACTCCAGCAGCTTGCGCGCCTTTGCGCTGTCCGCGGCGAACTTGTGCTTTTCGTTCACCTGCTTGTCGTAGGCGCTGATCAGCGGGTCGAAGACCAGCGGCACGCGCTGGCGGCGGGCGTAGCGCGCGGCGGCGGCGAGGTCGCGCTGGCGGAAGCACGGCACCCAGACGAGGTCGGGGCGGTGGCTGCGCTCCAGGAGGTTCCGCAGGGCGTACTCGAGGTCGGCGGTGGCCGACAGCGCGGGCAGGAAGCGGCTCACCTCGCAGCCGAGGCTGCGCAGCACCGACTCGATGACGCGGTTGCGCGGGTAGTCGGGCCCGTAGTTGCCGTAGCGGCCCCAGATCAGCACCTTCTTCATGGTGTTGTCGGCTCCAGCAGCGCGAGGACGACGTCGGCGATCTCGGCCTGCACGTCGGGCACGGGCGTGCTGCAGTCGGGGAATGCGATGTAGGCGAGGCCCGCGAGCGGCTGGCGCACCAGCAGGCCGCGCTCTGCATAAGCCTGCAACGCGGCGCCATCGTTGGCGTTGGGCTGGGCGACCACGGGCGAGACCGAGACCACCGGCCGGCCGGAGTAGAGGCTCTCGGCCACCATGCTGAGGCTGTCCTCGGTGACGACGATCGCGCTTGCCGCGCCGAGGAAATCGCGCATGACCTTGCGCGGCGCCTGCGACCACCACACGGCGTCGGCGATCAGTTCGACGGGGATGCTTTCGCGCAGCCAGGCTTCGGCGACAGCGCCGGTACGGCGGGACGTGGTGAGCAGCAGGCGGGCGCCGTCGCGGCGGGCGAGCGCGGCGAGGCCGGCGCCGAAGGCGCGCCAGTCGGCTTCCTTGAAGACATAGCCAGCGCCATCGCCGCCGACGAGTACCGCGATCCGTGGTTCGCCGGTCGGGGGAGGCAGCGGACGGGCGAGCTCGCCCGGCACCGGCGGCAGGGGCAGCACGTGATTGCACGCGACACCGAGCGGCACCACGGTGAACACGCCGGCGAAGGCGGCCGGGTCGTAGCCCTTGAGGGTGCCGCTATACACGTTGGGCACGCCGTGCCGGCGCGCGAGCAGGGCGTTGGCGAGCAGGGTGTTGGCGCCGGACGAGACGATCAGCGCGGGCTGGCCGGCGGGTGGGGTGAGGCCGTAGATCCGCCGCAGCCACGTGTCGGTGTCGCGGATGCGCGGCAGCAGCAGGCGGCCCAGGCGCTTCCAGAAAGGGCTGCGGATCTTCAGCTCGATGGTGCGCGTTTCCACCATCCGCCGGGTGGCGAGCGCATCGACGACGCCGCGGCTCTGGCTGAGGTGCCCGGGGGCCCCGTCGCTGAGCAGCCAGATGGCGAGCGGCCTCACTTCTTCCACCCCCGTTTCCCGCCGCGCATGCGCAGCGCGAACGCGAGCAGCTTGTCCTTGCCACTGATCTTGATGCGCTTGAGCTGCAGCGGATCGGGGCGCGGGGTGCGTGCGTCGATGCCGTCGATGGTCGTCACCGCCGTCGTGTAGCCGGCCGCGCGCGCCAGCGCGACGTCTTCCTCGCCGTAGATCCCGAACGGATAGGCGAAGCTCGCCACCGCCTGGCCGGTCTGCGCCTGCAGCAGGCGGCGGGACTCGGCCAGCTCGTGGCGCTTGTCTGCCGCCGAAGTGGTGCCCATGTTGATGTGGGTGAGCGTGTGCGAGCCGATCTCGATGCGGCCGCTCGCGACCAGGCGCTGCAGCTCGTCGTCGCTCAGCTTGGGTTCGCGCGCGAGCTCGCCGGTGTTGTGGTGCGCCTTCTTGGCGGTGGACCAGTCGCGGTCGTGGCGGTCGACGACGATGTAGATCGTTGCCTTGGCGTCGTACTTGTCCAGCAAGGGCAGGGCGTTATGCAGGTTGTCGGCGTAGCCGTCGTCGAAGGTGATCGCGACACTCTTCTCGGGCAGCTCGTCCCACTGCGCCCACAGCTCGCCGACGGTGAAAAATGTCCAGCCCTTGCGCTTCAGCCAGTCGAGCTGGGCCTCGAAGCGTTCGGGGGGGACGCGCAGGCCGTTGAACTTCGCGCCCGGGCGGTGCGGGCTGACCATGTGGTACATCAGCACGCGCGGATGGCGCAGATCGACCGGCTTGCGCCACCAGGCGTAGCGGTTGGAGAACCAGCCGGCGGCGAGCGCCGCGGAGAGGGCGAGCCACTCGGTCATGCGAGGCTCCCGTACAGCTTCAGCGTCTGCGCCTGCATGTTCGCGAGCAGGAAGCGGCTGTTGTGCTCCACCACCGGGGTCCGTCCGGCGATCACGTCTGCCGCCCGCACGGTAGCGGCGGCGACGTCCCCCTTCCCCACCGCCCCATGCGGGAACAGTTCCGCGAGGATCTCCGCCACCCCGCCATGCGCGTACCCCACCACCGGCCGCCCCATCGCCAGCGGCTCGAGCACCGTGCGCCCGAAGGATTCCGGCGTGCTCGACAAGCTCAGCACGCAATCCGAAACCGAATAGATCTCGCGCACGTCGCTGCGGTGGCCGGTGAAGAGGATGCGCCCGGCGAGGCCTTCCGCCTGCACGCGTGCGCGGATCTCCTTCGCGTAGCCCGGCCGCTTGGGGTCTTCGCCGCCGACGACCAGCCCGATCACGTCGACACCCTCGGCGACCAGCCTGGCGACCAGGGTGATGAAGTCGTGATGACCCTTCAGGCGCGTCAGCCGCCCGGGCAGCGTCAGCACCTTGCGCTGGCCGATCTGCGGGAATTCGGCATGAAAGCGCGCCAGCCATTCGTCCGACGGCGGATAGTCGCGCGGAAACTCCGCCGGGTCGATGCCGCGCGGGATCACCGTGATGCGCTCGTCCGCGAGATGCGGCCAGCGTGTCGGCGGGTAGTGGCTGCGGAGGTAGTCGCGCACCGTGTCGCTGACTGCGATCACGCGCTCGCCCGCGCACATGATGGCGCTGTAGCGGCTGACCGAGTGCATGCCGTGCACCGTGGTGACGAAGTGTGGGCGGGCGTCAGCCGGCATGCCGCGCCAGGCCAGCCAAGCCACCCAGGCGGGCAGGCGCGAGCGGGCATGGACGATGTCGAAGCGCTCGGCCTCGAAGAGCCTGCGCAGCGCGCGGTAGTGCAGGAAGGTGGTCGGCGACTTGCGCCCGAGGTCGCGCGCGAGGTGGCGCGAGCCTTCGTCCTGCAACTGCCCGACCAGGCGCCCGCCCCTGGACAGCACCACCGATTCGTGCCCGGCCGCGACCAGCGCGCGCGCGATCTCGAGCGTGCCACGCTCGACGCCGCCGCTGTCCAGCGCGGGGAGAAGTTGCAGGACCTTGAGGGCTTTCATTCGTGCCTCATCCCTCGAAGAGATCCGCATGGGTGCCCGCCCGGACGAAGGTAATCTGTCGGTCATCGGCGCTGTAGATGAGCAGGAAGTCGCCGCCGACGTGGCATTCGCGGTGATCGGCCCACTCGCCCTTGAGCGGGTGGTCGAACCACTCCGGGCCGAGCGGGGCGTCGTTGGCGATGAGCAGCAGCATGACTTCCTTGAGCCGCTTGAGGTCGAAACGGCCGGAGCGGCTGAATCGTTCCCAGTCCTTGTGGAAGGCCTTGCTGAAATCCGCGGCGCGCGGCAGCGATGCTCGCTTGGTTTTAGCGGGCTTTTTCGAGCTCATCGAAGAGGGCGTCGGTCGATTCGAAACGTGCCTGGTGTGCCTTCATCATGGCGCGCGCCTCTTCCATGGCGGCGCGCGTTTCGGCGTTGGGGACCTTGAGTTCGAGCGGGAAGGCCTGGTCGTTGACGACGCGCTTGAGGAAGATGCGCACGGCGTCGGACATCGACAGGCCCATGGCGGCCAGCGCCTCGGTGGCCTGGGTCTTCGTTTCGTCGTCGACGCGGATGTGGAGCATTGAACTCTGTGCCATGGCTTCCTCGCTTGCGGAGTGCGAATTATGTATCGCATATGAGATGCGATCAAGCCAGGCGGTTCCTGTGGCGGGAGCGAAGCCGGGTCGGCCAGATCAATACTCCGGCTTGGGCAGGCGTGCGACCAGCGCGTCCCAGGCGATCGACACGCCCGGCAGCACGCCGATCGGGGTCGCGTCCTTCAGCTCGTAGATCTCCGGCCGGCCGTACTGGCCGTTGTCGAGCAGATAGACAGTGAGGGTGCGGTCCCCCGGGTGCACCAGCCAGTATTCGCGCACGCCGGCGCGCTCGTAGGTGCGGCGCTTGGCGATCTGGTCGTGGGCGGCGGTGCTGGGGGAGAGCACCTCGAGCACCCAGTCGGGCGCGCCGCGCACGCCGCGGCGGTCGATCTTGCGCGGGTCGCATACCACGAGGATATCGGGCTGCACCACGGTGTCGATGGCAGCGTCGGCTTCGTCCTTGCGCGGCAGGCGGACGTCGACCGGGGCGATGTAGGGGCGGCAGGGCTGGCCGTCGAGCTGGTTGCGAAGCTGATAGTAGACCTCGCCGGCGACCTCCTGATGCTCGACCAGCGGTGCAGGTGACATCAGGAAGGCTTCGCCGTCGATCAGCTCGTAGCGTGTCTCGTCCGGCCACTGCAGGTAGTCGGCGTAGGTGTAGTGCTTTTCCTTGCGCAGCGCGAGGCCCATGGCGGTGCTCCGATCCGGTTCGGGGGATAGCGGTATTGTAGGCCGGCGGCGGGCCCGCCTTGTATACGCGATGTTTCGTGTAGGAGCGGCGCCAGCCGCGAATACGGCCGTCGGGTGCGCGACGTGGGCGGACGAAGCTCAACCGCCGCTTTCGCGCCTTGCGGCGCTTATATGGACGCCTCCTACAGAAAACCGTCGCGGTGCGGGGGGCTCGAACTTGTGCTCACGCTCCGAACCGTGCCAGCACCGCCTCGGCCACGCGCTCGGCTTCGGCCAGGCGCTCGGGGGGCGTGCTCAGGCGGCCGGTGCGCTGCCAATCGACGAATGGGGTGACGAAGCCTTCGCGCTGCAGCGCGGCCACGCCTGCGGCGATGCGCGTCTCGCCCAGGCGTGGCACGGCGAGCAGGCCGGTGGCGGCGCCGGCGGTGAGGCTCTCGTACACCATCGACACGCTGTCTTCCGATACCCAGGCCTGCGCGCTGCGCGCGACCTGCTCCATCGCCCAGCCGGGCGGGGTGTCGCGCACCGGGCGCACGTCCACGCCGCGTTCGCGCAGGGCGAGCAGGGCGGACTCGGTCTCGGCGGGCGTGCGTCGCGAGGTGGTCAGCGTCCAGCGCATGCCCGGCGTGGCGGTGAGGATGGCGTCGAGCTGGGCGAGCAGGCCGGCGCTGTCCCAGCCGTGGTGCTTCGACGGCCCGCCGATCAGGAAGAGGCCGCGGTCGGCCGCGCGCTCGGCGCTCGGGCGCGCGGTGTTGAGCACGCCGCGGGTGGCGATGACGTTGGCGCGCGCGGGCGGGGCGTCGTGCTGCGGGATCACGCACAGGTCGAACCAGGCCAGCGGCAGGCTCGGGCGCATCAGCGCGACCAGCTTGCCGCCACGCGCGCGCCGCGCCGCCAGGCCCGCGAGGTGGGTGCGATGGCCGGCGACGAGGATGAGGTCCGGATCGGGCAGGCCGGCGCCGGGCGGGAAGCGGCCGCCGACCCACTGCCAGAGCGCCGCACGCCCGGATGGGGCGTCGATCCAGTGCGTGTCGACCGGGGTTCGTGCGGCCAGCGCCTGCGCCAGGCCATGCAGCTGGCTGCGGTGGCCGGGCTTGTTGTCGGTGACGAGCCAGAGGATGGTCATGTCGGAGCAGATGCCGGTGATCGGTTTCAGGCTTTGACCGCAGTCCATTGTGGGAGGCGGATGTGATCGGCCATTGCGTTCACGTGTAGCCCAAGCGGCTTGCAGATCCAAAGTCGAACTGCAGATTTGTACGCCTCGGGTGCGGCCTCAGCGATTGAACCACCTCAGCACCGTTCCCCAGTCTTCCACGTCGATCCGCGTCACCTGCCCGCAACCGAAGTCCAACCCGATCCAGCGTTCGGGCGGCATGCCCAGCAAGTGCCCGGCAATCGCCCGCAGCGGCCCGCCGTGGGCCACGACGACCAGCGCGTCTGGCAATGGGGGGCAGGCCCTGATTCCCGCCGCATCGGGCGTTCGAGGGGTGAGCCCATGTTCCGCCAGCCACTGCAGCACGCGCGCCGCCATCTCGCGCGGGGACTCTCCGCCCGGCGGCCGAAAACCCAGCGGGTCGGCCGCCCAATCGTCGATGGCGCTGCCGATGTCGGTGAAGCTGCGCCCCTCCCAGTCGCCGAAGTGGATCTCCTTGAGCCTTTCGTCGAGGCGCGGCCTACCCAGCGACTCGGCAAGCAGGCGCGCGCGCGCGAGCGGGCTGGCATGCAGTGCGAAGGATTCGGGCAGCAGCGGGCGCAGGCGCTCGGCCACCGCGGCGGGGGATTCGGCCAGGCCGAGGTCGGTCTGGCCGTAGCAGATTCCCGGCTCGACGGCCGGGCGGGGGTGGCGGATCAGGTGAAGTTGCATCGGGGGCGGGGTGGATGAGATCTGACCCCCCGATCATGCCACGCCCTACCCGATGGTTTTCGTAGGAGCGACGCAAGTCGCGACGCGGCCCCGATGGTTTTTGTGGGAGCGCCGCAAGTCGCGATGCGGCCCCGATGGTTTTTGTGGGAGCGACGCAAGTCGCGATGCGGCGCATGGAACATGCACCGACCTGTCCGTACGCCGCGATCGCGACTTGCGGCGCTCCCATCGGAGTCTCGGGAAGCATGGCGGGGCCCTGCAGGAGCGACGGAAGGCACGGATGCGGGTGGACTACATGAACTCCGCCACCAGCATGAAATGCACCTCGTAGCGCCGGTCCTCGTCGGGCAGGCGGTTGAAGGCGCGGGCGAAGGTGAGGCGGGCGTCCACCCGCTCGCCGAGCGCGGCGCGCACGCCCCAGCCCGCGCTGCCGAGCTGGCGGTGGTTCGGTTCGAGCGAGTTGGGTGCGCGGTCGGGGGTGACGCGGCCGTGGTCGGCGAAGAAGAAGCCGGTGGCGCGCACGCCGGGCAGGCCTTCGCTCGCGGCGAGCTCGCCGAGCGGGTGATGCAGTTCCAGGTTGGCGATGAAGCCGCGGTCGCCCGACCATACGCCCACCGGGTAGCCGCGCACGCTGTACTCGCCGCCGATCTGCAGCTGCTCGCCGCTCGGCAGCGGGCTGTGGCCGCTGTGCTGGTAGTTGAGGCTGGCCTGCGCCGACCAGCCCGGGGCCAGGGCGTGGACGCGGCGCACGAAGGCGCGCCCGAGCGTGTAGTTGCTGCGCTCGAAGCCCTTGGCGCGGCCGGCGGTGAGCGTGTAGGTGGCGAGCCAGTAGCCGTGGTCGTCGGCGGCCTGGTGTTCGACGCCGAGATGGCCGTCCACCGTCTGGGTTTCCTGCAGCGGCACGCTGCTGATCCAGTTGCGCGTCTCGCGGCGCTTGCTGCCGAGCACCAGGTCGGTGCGCGAGCGCTCGCCCAGATGCACCGGCTGGCGCAGGGCGATGATGGTGCCGGTGGAGCGGCCGCTGATGTCGAGCTCGCGCAGCGGGCCGTCCTCGATCTCGACGTGGTCCTTGTACGCCGCTAGGCTCAGGCGGCCGCCGCTGCGGTTCACCGGGAAGCTGTAGCCGATCGAGTAGCTCTCCTGCCCCTTGGCGCCGACCACGCCCAGGCTCAGTTCGTCGCGGAAGCCGAGCAGGCTGCGGTTGGTGTATTGCAGGCCGGTGCGCCATTCGCCCGAGCCCTCGCTGCCGCCGTTGTCCAGGCTCAGCCGCAGGCTGTGGCGCGGCGGCTCCTCGACGAGGATCTTCAGGTCCGAGGTGCCGAATCGCTGCCCCGCAGCCAGGTCCGCGCGCAGCTGCGCGTCCTGGGTGCGGTTGAAGCGGCGCAGGTCCTGCTCCAGCACCGGCAGGTCGACCAGCTCGCCGGGGACGAGGCCGATGCGCCGGGTGATGAATTCCGCGTCGGTGCTGGCGTTGCCCTCTACCGCGATCTCGCCCACGCGGCCTTCCACCAGGCGGATGTCGACGACACCGTCGGAGACGTCCTGCGGCGGGATCACCGCGCGCGCGGTGACCACGCGCCGTTCGCGGTAGGCCGCGTCGATGCGCGCGGCGAGCTCGCGCAGCTCGGCGAGGCTCACCTCGCGCCCGGTGTAGGGCCCGGCGAGCTCGGCGAGCGCCTCGGCGGGCAGGATGGCCGACTCGGTGAAGCGGATCTCCCGCACCGTGAAGCGCACCGCCTCGCCTGCCGGGGGGGCAGCCGGCGGCGGTGCGGCTTCGCGCCGGACCGGATCGGTGATCTCGCGGCGCTCGAGCTGTTCGAGCTGGCGGCGGCGCTCCTCCTCGTCGATCCGGCGCTGCTGCAACGCGCCGGGATTCGCCGCCGAGGGCAGGGTCTGGGCCAGGGCGGGGGCCGCCGAGAGCGCTGCAGCCAGGATCAGCATGGGTTTCACGATTGCGGGCTCTCCACTGGAGGGGATTGGTCGTTTCGGCCTCATTCTCCCTCCGTTCCGAGCGCGACGGGGGTGGGGGCGATGCGGACCAGGCTCTCTTCCCCGTCCTCGCGGGGCGCTCCGGCAGCCGGCGGGGCGGAGATGGATGTCGGCGAGCACGCGCTCGGTGTACTCGACCACGCTCGCCAGCGGGCCATCGGGTCCGCGCACCTCGTGCGAGGCGCGACGGTCGATGACGAAGCTGTCGGTGGCGATCAGGTTGCGATCGAGCGCCAGGGCGAAGGGGGCCCCGCCGGAGTAGAGCTGCACGTCGTAGCCCTGCAGGCGGAAGTTCTGGCTGGTCGATCAGCAGCCGAGTTTGCGGATTGGTGACGACCATGCGCTCGCCGACCTGGAAGCGATCGACCTGCAGGGTGCCGAGGGGCAGGTCGAGCCGGCCGGTTCGAGCGGCGATGTCGTCGAAGTGGAATCCGCCCGGGCCGCTCAGCGTCAGGTCCGCGACCGAGGCCATCCCGCCGCCATAGCCCCCGATGGAGCCGACGATCGGCGCGCCACCGCTGGCGAAGACCCGGGCGACGATGTCGTTGCCGCCCAGTCGCAGGCTGCGGCCGGCGTCGAGACGATCGATGTCGAGGCGATCGCGCGCGCCGAGGTCGACGTCGCGGGCGTCGATCGAACCGATGCGAGCGTCGCCGTTCTCCACCCGGAGCCCGAGGTCGCGCGCGTCGATCGAGCCGATCTCCGCATTGCCACCCTGAACGCCGAGTTCGACGTCGCGTCCCGCGATGGCGCCGACGCGCAGGTCGCCGCCATCGGCCGCGAGCCGTACGTCCTCGGTCACGCTGGTGACGGAGTCCGCACTGATCGAGCCGGCGGCGCGGATGTCGATCTCGCGTTCGGCGCGTACGTCACCCATGGCCAGCGAACCCGGCGAGTCGAGGTGGATGAGGCCGCCGGAGTCGGCGTTGAAGTGGAGCACGTCGATCTCGAGCGGGTTGCCGCCGATCTGGCCGCCGGCACGGATCGTCAGGGTGGCGGCGGGGGCGGTGCGAGCGATGATGTCGAGGCGCTTGTCGCCACCGTCGAGCACGCTGCCGAAGGCGTCGATGAGGATCGCGCTCTCGGTCGGGTTGCCGGTGAAGATGCCGGTGATGACCGCGTCGCCACCGCTGCGGGGCGCGTCGGGTGCAGCCTGGTGGCCCACGGTGCGCAGGTCGATGGTGCCGACGTCGACCTGGATGCGCGCCGCATCTGCGCCGTCCGCCGATTCCTGCATCAGCAGGTCGGAAGCCTGCAGGAACACGCCGAGGGTGGTGGCGTGGATGTCGGCGAACGGGGTCAGCACCATGCTGGCGCCGGACACCAGGCTGATCGGGCCCGGCCCGGTGACGCGGCCGTCGATGAACATGAAGGTGGCCGAGGACAGCGCGACGGCGTCGCCCGACGTGACATTGGCGATGTTGAAGAACTCGCCCATCGGCCCGTTCAGGTGCGCACCTTCGCCGAAGCGAGCGGTGCTGGCGGAGATGCGCCCGTCCTCGTGCGAGACCGCGACATCGAACGGATTGACGGACGAGCCGATCGCCCCCGTGCGCGAAGCCAGCGCCACATTGCGCGCGAGCAGATTGAGCTCGGGCGCCAGGGGCGCCTCGGTGAACTGGAAGTCGAGGATGGCGCCGCTGGCGTCGAGGCGTACGTCGCCGAGCGCGAACACCGTGTCGACGAAGAGGCCCGACTCGGCCGCGACCCAGGCGTGCCCACCGGCGCGCAGGATCAGGCCGGCGTCGGGCGAGGTGAGCTGAATGCCGAACGGGGTCAGGAACAGCCCGTCGGGGTCCAGCGTTCCGCCGATGCCGGCGCTGGCGGCCTCCAGGATGAGGCGGCCGCCGCTCTTCACGTTGACCGCGTCGGTCGCGCTGGCGAGACTGCTGAGGCCGCCCGCCACCTTGATCCGCGTCTCCCCGCCGGCGACGATGCGGTCGATGCGCAGGTCCTGCTCGGCGCCGATCAGGACATGGCCGCCCGCCCGCGCGCTCAGCGCGCCGTCGGGCGCGACCGCGAGGTTCACCGCCTGCGGCGGGCGCAGGGTGACGATGCGCGGGTTGTCCGGGTCGTCGACCTGGGCGTCGCCGCGTTCGGCCGCGGCCAGCGCGGCGCGCTCGGCCTTGCTCAGGGTGTCGATGCCGGCGGTGGTGTCGATCACCAGGTCCGGACCATAGGCGCCGATGTCGCCGTCGGCGATGAGCGTGACCTTGCGGCCGACGACGTTGGGTTCCTGGATCGTGGTGACGGTGTCGGTGACCTTCTTGATCAGGCCTGCGCCGACCGACAGCAGCAGCTGCGCCTCGGTCCAGCTCGAGCCGCGGGTGATCGCGGCACGCTCGGCGTCGGTGGCGACGTAGCGGAAATCCTCGTCGAAGGCGGTGGTGTAGCCGCCGACCTCGGCGTGCAGCGCGTGGTACTGCGCGCTGCGGTTGGCGGCGAAGGCGGCGATCTCGGCGTCGCTCATGCCCGAATCGGCGAGCACCCGGCGCTCGGTGGCGGTGGGCACGTACTGGTATCCCGGGTCGTAGGCCGCGCCGCCGTCGGCCTGGCGGCCGCGGAGCTGCCAGTACAGGCGGTAGTTGTTGCTGCGACCGTTGGCGAAGGCGGCGACCGCCTCCTGTGCCTTGGCATCGGCGCCCACTGCGACGCCGTCGTTCGGGTCGGGGTCGGCCTTCACGCGCAGGCGCAGCTCGTCCCACAGCGCGGCGAGCTGGTCCTCCGTGCGCGTGTCGACCGAGCCGTAGGGGTTGTTGTCGATCGCGCTGCCGCTGGTGCGGATGCGCACGTCGCCCGCGCCCGACTCCACGCCGATCAGCAGCAGATCGCCGGTATAGGTGCCTGCCGCCGCCGGGTCGGGGTCGGCCTCGTTGGCGAGGTGGATGTTGCCGCGCGCGCGCGCCGACAGGCCGTGGCGGGCGAGCACGTCGGGGTCGAGGCTGGTGCTGTCGCCGCTGCGGATGCGCAGCGGCGTGCCGTTGCCGGCCTCATCCAGCGTGCCGATGCGGCCGTTCTCGGCGACCAGGTCGATGCGCCGCGCCTGCACCAGGGCGTCGGCATCCTTGGCGAGGATGTCGCCGGCGGACTCCAGGGTCACCCTGTCCACCCCGGCGCTGCCGATGCGGCCCACGTTCAGGTTGCCCACCACCTGATCGAGGTGGATCGAGCCGCTGGTGGTGTCGGCATGGACCACGCCGCCTTCGAGCTGGCGAATGCGCAGGGCCTGCTGCGGCTCGCCCGCGGGCGTCGTGCTGCCGATGCCGGTGCCGGCCGACAGCTCGATCGTGCGCCCGCCGACGGTGGCGGTCGCGTTGCCCTGCGACAGGTGGCCGTCGGTGTCGACCGAGGTCGTGCCGCTGCGGTTGTTGAGGCTGCCGGCGAGCACCACGTCGCCGACCGAGTCGATGGCGATGCGGGCGGTGTCGAAGCCGATGTACTCGATCGGGATCGGGTGGTCGGCGCGTACGCTGCCGGTGACCGTGGTCTTGTTGCCGGTGGTGACGAAGTACTGCATGTAGTACGTCGCATTGGCGCACAAGGTCCACCAGTTGCACTTCTTCCAGCTCGCACCCTGGGTGACGGACCGGAAGCCATTGACCGTGGTCGTCGTGGGCACGAACGCGTCCGGGTTGGTCAGGCTCTGCACGCGCAGGAACTCGCCCTGCAGCAGCGGATCGAGGGTGTTCGCGGTGGTGCCGACCCTGTACTGGTCCTGCACCGGGGCCGCGGTGATGCCGAACCAGCCGTTCTGCGAGTACAGGTACTCGTCGGTGCGCACGGAGTTGAAGCCGGTGGCCATCACGTAGCGCAGGTTGGTCGTCGGCGTGTAGGCATCGACGCCGCTGCGCGCCTCGCCCGCCGCGCGCGTGAAGGTGCGCGGCGTGCCCGGCACCGTGTCGCCACTGGCGTCCACCGACAGGTCGGTGATGACGATCCTGCCTTCCGCGCCGCGCCCGGCGTCGAGCGTGTTCACCCGCAGGGTCTTGCCGCTGTCGTTACGCACCTCGATCTGGCCGTAGCCGTCGAGCACGCGCAGCTTGCCGCCGCCGGCCTTGGTGTTGAAGATCTGCCCGAACAGCTCGATGTAGCCGCCCTGCACCTGCACGCCGGCGAGCTCCAGGCGGTCCTCGCGCGCATTGTAGTTGACCGTCACCTGCGTCCATTGCCCCTGCTGCGCGGACGTGAGGCCGCTCACCGAGGCGTTGGAGACTTTGAAGAACTCGGCGCCGGGCTGGGCGCGCGCGCTCGGGTCGAGCGCTTCGTACCAGGCCTTCGCCGTGGCGAGGTCGACGCTGCTGCCGTCGGGCAGCTCCACCTGGGCCTGCGCGGGGACGTGCACGCCCCACTCGGGGAGGCCGCTCTGGATGGTGCCGTTGATGTTGAGGTAGCGCGCCGCGACCAGCACGCTGCCGTTGGCGACGATGCTGCCGCTGCCGCTGGTGTCCTGCACGATGGAGCGGGTCCCCCCCGAGCCGACCACCTCCTTGAGCGGCGAGGTGGCCACGTGGGTGAAGCTGTCGGTGTAGCTCTGCACGAAGTCGCCGTTGAGGGCCTGCACCTCGACGCTGTTGGCCGCGATCGACGCGGTCTGCTCGAGCCGGATGCCGCCGGCCTCGCTGTGGATGCCGACCAGGCCGCGCAGGTTGGTGATCGCGTCGGTGAGCACGATGTCGGGGGCCACCGGCGCCACGCCGGCGCCGATCGCGCGCGTGGCGTCGGCGTCGTCGAGCGGATTGAAGCGGTTCTCGACCAGGATGGCGGGGGCGTCGCTGCCCGCCTCGGCGGTGACGATCCGCGCGAACGCGGCCGTGCCCGCGCCGCGGTTGATCGCGGCGATGCCGGCGTTGTCGCGCACCTCCACGCCGTTGAAGACCAGCCGGCCACCCGCGTCCGAGGCGATCTCGAGCTTGCCCAGAGTGAGGAAGGACGGCCCCTCGTTGATGATGTGGATGCCGGCGTCGCCCGGCGCGTCGAGCTCGCCGGTGCCGGTGAGGCGGTCGGCGCGCACGTCGATGTCGCCCAGCCGGGCCACGCTGTCGCCGATGCGCAGGAACTTCGCCTGCAGGCCGGCGCCGCTGGCATCGCCGTAGTCGCCGGCGGCGATGCCCTGGCGGATCTTCCCGACCGTGGTCTCGAGGCTGCCGATCTCGGTGTTCACCGCGGCGATCTGGGCATTCTTGGCGTCGAGCGGCGCGTTGTTGAGGGCGATCTGCTGGTTGTTGGCGGTGATCGCGCGGTTGTTGGCGTCGATGGCCGCCTGCCGGGTGGCGACCTGGCCTCGCAGGGCGGCGAGATCGGTCGCGTAGTCGTCGTCGTCCGGATCCAGCGCCGCGATCTGCGCGTTCAATCCCGTGATCTGGTTGCTCAGCGTCGTGTTTTGCGCCGTCCGCGTGCCGTTGTCCTCGTCGAGTGGCTGGTTGAGCGTGGCGACCTGGCCCTCGATCGTGGTCTTCTCGGCCTGCAATTGCGTGCGCGTGGTGCGCAGGCCGCCCAGCTGTCCATCGAGCGCGCCCACGCGGTCCTCGGCCATCTGGCGCGGATTGCTGTCGTTGAAGCCGGGCTCGTCCGGGTTGCCGCCGAAGCCCATCTCGTGGAGTTTGTGCTCCAGGAAGGAGATCTCCGCCCGGTAGGCCGCGGTGGCGATCGCCGCATCGCTGGTGGTGTCGCCCGGGCCTACCGCATAGTCGCGGATCAGCGCCCGCAGGGTCTCGATGCGCGCCAGGATGTCCGCGTAGATGTCCTGCATCCGTGTCGATGCGATGCCGATGCCGTCGGTCTGCTCGATCACCGAACCGTCGTAGTCGATGTGCAGGCGCTGCCTGCGCTCGATGCCCACGCGCGCGGTGCCGCGGACGTCGACCGTGCTGTCCTGGCTTACGCCGGAGCGTCCGGTGCGGGTCTCGAAGGAGACGTCGCCGCCGCCGAAGAGGTTGCTGAACCAGCTCGCGATCGCCGCCAGGGTCTCGCGGTAGATGTCCTTGCCGATGCCCACGCCCGAGGCGCCCGCCGAGCCTTCCACGGCGTGCAGGGCCACGTTGCGCACCGCGGCCACGTCGGCGCCGGCAGCGACGCTCACCGCGCTGCGGCTGGTGACGAAGGCGTCGGCCACCGGGTCGCGGTTAACCGGGATCGCGGTGTTGTTGAAGACGTCGGTGCGCGCGCTCGCGCCGAGCGCGTTCGCGGTGCCGTCGCTCGCGGCGCCGGCCGCCAGGCGGATGTTGCGTTCCGAACGCAGATCGGCGTCGCCGATCTCGATGCGGTTATCGCCGTCGTACACCGCGGTGCTGCTGCCCTCGGGGGCGACGCCGACCAGGCCGTAGACGTCCACCGCGCTCTGCGAATGGAGATTTGCGCTGGTCCGCGAGCCCATCGCGATGTCGCTCTCGCCCGTGGTCTCGACGTGGGCGCCGTCGCCGACGCGCACGGTCGCGGCCGGGCGTTCGCCCGCGTTGCAGGCGGCGTGCTCCGGCGGGCACACGGTCGACACGACCGACTCGCCGCTCGCTGCCGACACCGCGCCGCCCGAGGCCATCTTGACCCGGTCGCTGGCACCGATCTCATTGCGCGCATCGACGCGGATCCCCGGCGTGGCGGCATTGCCGCTCGTGGAGAAAACGGTCGCGCCCGCGCCGATCCCGGCGAGCGTGTCCGCGAGCAGGATCGTGCGGCTGCCGGCGGCGGGGAAGTCGGCGAGCCCGCCCGAGCTCGACTCCACGTTCCAGTCCGGGCGTGCCAGGCCCGTGCCGGCGAGCAGGCCGGCAGGCGCCCCCTTGCTCAGCGTCGTGCTGGCGTCGAGCTGCACCGTTCCGGCTTCGATCTCGCCCTCGGCGCCGATCGTCGCGGTGGTGGTGGCGCGCGCGAAGTTCTCGGTCTGCGCGCCGCTCACGCCGACCAGCGATGCGTTGGTGTTGCTCATCCAGGCGTCGAAGCTGGAGCCCTGCGTCGCCGCGAGCGTCAGGCTGTCGACCGCGATCGTCGCCGGGTCGCCGGGCTGACGCGCGGCCTTGCTGCCGGTCGTGGCGCTCGTCCTGCTCACGGTCGTGGTGTAGCTCGCCGAGAACGGCACCGAGACCAGCCCGCCGGCACCGGCCACACCGTAGGCATGGTTGGTGGCCTGGCCGTCGGCGAGCACGTTCAGCGTGCCGCCCTCGACCCGGACATGGTCGCCGAGCGCGGCATGGCTGTCGGTGTTCGAGCCCGCGCTGGCGGTGTTGGCGCCGACCGCCACGAAGCCCGCCGACACGCCGGACACGTAGGCGAGCTGGGAGTGCGTGTTGTGCGTCTGCACGGTGGCGGTGCCGCTGATCTTCAGCGTGCTGTCGTCGCCCACCCTGGCGTTCACCGCGGCGTCGTTGAAGGCGGTGGAGCGCGAGGCGTTCGCCCCCACCAGCAGGCCGCCGGCGGCGCCGCTGGCGCTGGCGAAGGCGCTGCGTCCGCCGCCGGCGGGCAGGACCTGGTGCGCGGCCAGTGTGAAGTCGGCGGCGTCGATGAGGCTGCGTTGACCGATCGTGGCGGACACCGTGGGTGACAGGGTGGCGCGCGCGATCGAGGCGCCGACCGCCCCGCCCAGGCTCACGTTGATGCCGGTGGCGTCGGCGCGTGCCGCGCCGGCGCTGTTCGCGTCGACCTCGACCGTGCGGGCGACCTTGATCCGGGCGTCGTCGCCGATGCTTGCGGAGACGTTCGTGTCGACCACCGCGTCGGCCACCGTGCCGCTGGCGGCCAGCCCGAGCCCGCCCTTGGCGGCGAGCGCGGTGGCGACGGCGGTGTGGCTGGCGTCGGCGAGCACATGCAGCTCGCCGACCGTGTCGCCTGCGACCTGGCCGATGGCCACCTCGTCGCCGATGCTGGCGGTGGCGCCGCCACCGATCGTGCTGCCGGTCACCGAGGCCCCCGCGGCGACCACGCCGACGCTGACGCCGGTGGTCTCGGCCTCCAGTCTGCGGGTGTCGTCGGCCGCGATGTCGACCGCATTGGCACGCTCGATCGCGACCTCGTCGTCGAGGCCGGCCTGCACCGCGCCGGTGGAGCCGATCAGTGCGACCGCCGCGTCGACCGCGACGATGCCGCCGGTGCCGGCGAAGGCGGTCACGTCCACATCCTCGTCGAGCGCCGCGGTCAGGCTCACGCTGCCGGCGGCGCCGGCACGCAGGGTGCTGCCCCGGCCGACGGAGGCGAGGGTGTCGTTGTCGAAATCCGCGACCCCCACGCCGGCGCCGAGGCCGATCGCGCCGATGGCGAGGGCGCCGTCGAGCGCATCGAACTCGACGTCCGTGCGTGCGTCGAGGTCGATGTCCCTGCCCGCCTCGAGGTCCGCATTCTCGCCCACGAAGGCGGCGGTACCGGCGGGCAGGGTGCGGGTTTCCGCCGCGGTGAAGCGGCCGCTCGCGGCGAGTGTGCCACGCTCGTCCTCCACCCGATCGGCGGCCTCGCCGATGCGGCTGTCCGTGTAGCTCCCGAGCAGGGTGGCGACGCTGCCGTCGGTGGCCTGGCCATCGACATAGCTGCCGGCATCGTCGTCGCCGGACTCGAGCCGGCCCTGCGCCTCGTCGCCCAGCCCACCGCCCACGGAATACACGCCGACGCCGCCGGCGAGCGCGCCGATCCCCCCGGCGGCGCTCACCACGTAGCTCTCGATGTCGGTGTTCGCGAGCGCGCTCACGCCGATGTCGCGCTTGGCGCCCACTTCGGCGCGGTCGCCGATCCAGGCGGTGGTGTCGTTGCGGATCACTCCCACATCCACGCCGCCGGCGATGCCGGCCGCGCCGACGCCGAGCGCGCCGGAGACGTTGAAGAGCGCCAACTCGTTGCGCGCACCGACGTTGACGTCCTGCGCCGCGTCGGCGTCGCCACCGCCCCGGTTCACCCGGGCGTCCGCGCCGATCCAGGCCGCGGTGTCCGAATCCACCGTCGCCACCGACACCGCGCCGGCGAAGCCGAGGTAGAGCCCGCCCGCGGCGGCGGCCGAGACGGTGAACAGATCCTCGCTCGACTCCGCCTGCACCTGCACGCCGCGCGCCGTGGCGGTCTCGTCCACGCTCTCGCCCGAGCGCACGACCAGATCGGCGGTGTCCTTGCCGAGGGCATCCACGACCGCGCCCGCGCCGATCCAGGCGCGCGTGTCCTTCTCGATCAGCGTCACGCCCACGCCGGCGCCGACTCCGCCACCGCCGATGCCGAGCGCGATCGTGCCGGCGACCAGGGTCGTGGCGGTGTGGTCGTCCGCCTTCACGCTCACGTTGCCGCCGGCGGCGACTTCGGCTTCGTCGCCGATCGAGGCCGAGGTCGCGTTGTCGAAGCTCAGCACCGACACGCTGCCCGCCACCCCGACCGTGCCCGAGGCGCCCAGGCTGGCGCTGATCGAGACCACCTCCTGACCGGAACTGGCGGCGACCTCGACGTCGCGGCGCGCCTTGACGTCGCTCTGCTCGACGATGGCCGCATGGGTGGCGTGCCGCATCGCCGCCACATCGGCGCCGACGCCTACGCCCACCGTGCCCGAGGCCGACAGCGCGCCGGCGATGCCGAGGTGGAAACTGTCGTTGCCGGCGGCGACGCGCACCGATTGCGCGGCGTTGGCGCCGGTGTTGTCGGCGTTGACCTGCACGCCGGTGTGGCTGGCGCCCTCGGCGAGCGCGATGCTGCCGATCGAGGCGCGGGTGTCGGTCTGGTGCACCGACACTTCGCCCGACAGGGTCACCGCCGCGGTGCCGGCTGCGGCGCCGGTGACCGCAAAGCCCTTGATGTCGTCGCGGTTCACCGCGGTCACCGCGAGCCCGCGGTGCGCGCTCGTGCTCGCGCTGCTGGTGCGTGTGGCGTCGAGCGCCGCGCTGCCGCCGGCGAGGTCGTTCTCGCCGTCGGAGGGGGTGATGCCGGGGGCGGCGACCTCGCCTTCACCCGCAGCCGTGGCCGCGTAGTCGATGTCGAAGCCGCCGTCCGCCACCTGTGCCGCGGCGGCGTTGCCGAGCGCGCTCGCCGCGGCGCCGTCGTCGATCCAGGCGTGGGTGGTCTTGTCCACCACCGCGACCGCCGCGCCGGCGCCCACCGCCGCGGTCCCCGCCGCGCCGATCGCGCCGGCGAGCAGGTCGAGGTCGCTGTCGGCGTCGGCCGCGATCACCAGGTTGCCGTCGGAGAACAGCGCGCTGCCCGTCTTCACCGAGGCGAGCGTGTCGATGTCGAGCACCAGCACCGAAGCCGAGCCCTGCACACCGGCCGTGCCGCCCGCGCTCAGGCCCACGCCCACCGAGCGGATCGCCTCTGCGCTGCTGGCGCCCACCGCGAGGCTGTCGCCGCTGCGGGCGATCACGCCCTCGCCGATCCAGGCCGCGGTCTCCTTGTCGATCACCACCACGTCGGCGGCGCCGCCGACGCCGGCGGTGCCCCCGATGCCTACCGTGCCGACGATGGACAGCAAGTCGGTGCGGGCGTGCGCGTGCACCGCAAGGCTGCGGCCCGCAAGGGCCGCGCCGCTCACGCCCTGATTGATGCGTGCGCCGTCGCCGATCCACGCGTAGGTGAGCGGGTTGTAGTCGTTCACTGCCGCGGATGCGGCTACGCCCGCGGTGCCGCCTCCGGCGCCGCCGACGACGACCGAGGTGACATCCTGCACCGCGGTGCCGCACACGCCGATCGAGCCCGCCGCGGCGACGTCGGCCGCGGCGCCGATCGAGGCGCGAGTCTGGTTGTCGACCAGGAAGGTGCCGGCGGATACGCCCACCCCGGCGGTTCCGCCCACGCCGGCCACTCCGGCGACGCCGAGGGCATCGAAGGTGTTGCCGGCGTCGACGTCGATGGTGCCGTCGCTGCGCAGGAAGCTGCGTGCGCCGGTGGCGGCCTCGACCTGGTTCTCCGAGTCGATCAGGCTCAGCACGCCGCCCACGCCGGCCTTGCCCGCGGCGGCCGCGCTCGCGGTGACCGCGGCGAGATCCATCGCGGCCGTGGCGTCGATGTCGATCGCGGCGGACTGCTCGATGCGCGCGTCCGCGCCGATCGTGGCCCGGGTCTGGCTGCGGTTGACGATGTCGGCGCTGGACAGGCCCACGCCGACCTTGCCCGCGGCCGACACGCCGCCGGCGAAGGCGGTCGCGGAGGACTGGTTGGCGGCTTCCAGGTCGACCATGCCGCTGGTGTTCACCCGCGCGCCGTCGCCGATCGTGGCCTCGGTGCGTTCGTCGAAGACATTGACCGAGAACGAGCCGGTGACCGCGACCTGCTCGCCGCCGGCGCCGGCGATGGTCTCGGTGTAGTAGTTGCTTTCGCCGAGCAGCACCTGCAGGTTGGCCTCGGTGAAGCGGTTCTCGAGGTCGTCGAGGATCGTCCAGTCGAAGCTCGGCGAGCTGTTCAGCAGATGGTTGCGCCCGGCGAGCTGCAGCCCGGCCGCGGTGACTTCGGCCTGTTCGCCGATCCAGGCATGCTGGCTGTTGTTGGCGCGCAGGATGGCGATCGAGGCGCCGACGCCGACCTTGCCGGCGAGCGCCGCGCTCCAGGCCTTGGCCGCGAGCTTGCTGGCGTTGTCCGCGGTGATGCTGACTTCGCCGGCGTACTCCCCGGTGGTCCGATCGCCGATGCGGACGCCCTCGCCCAGCGAGGCGGAGGTGGTGGATTGCGACCATGCCACCGCAAGTGCGCCCGCGATGCCGACCTTCTCCGCCCCGGCGCCCGCCACGCCTTCTGCGGCGAGCTTGTTGGCGAACTCCGCCGAGGTGTTCTGCGACGATCCGGCGGCAACTTGCACGCCCGCCGCGTCCGCGACCAGCGTGCCGTCGCCGATCGTGGCGGCGGTGTCGTTGCGCGCGATCGCCAACCCGACACCGACACCGATGCCGACCTGGGCGCTGCTCTCGAGCTTGGACACGTCCAGGGTGTTGCCCAGGCCGCGGGCGCTGAAGTCGCTCTGGTTGTGTGCGCCGATCGCGAGTTCACCGCCGACGTCGAGGCGGACGGCAGGGTCGCTGTCCGCCCCCTGCGCACGCCCGACGTCCGCGCGCACGTCGTCGTCCATGACCACCGCGCCCACCGCGGCCGCCACCGCCAATTTGTTGCTGTTGCCGGTGGTCTGGGTGCCCTCCTGGGCGTCCTGGTTGTCCTTCAGGGTCGAGCTGGTGCTGGCCTTGTCGCGCTCGGCGGCGGTGGTGTCCTCCTCGGCCTTGCCGCCGGCGGCGCTGGCCTTGGCCACCGCCTCGTAGCTGCGCGTGGCGTCGGCGTCGATGGTGAGATTGCCCTCCCCGCCGCTGGTGGTCGTCTGCAGCGAGCGCTGCAGGCTGGCGGTGGTCGTGGTCGTGCTGAGCACGATCGCGCCCGAGGCGCCGATGCCGACCTTTTCCGATTCGGTGTCGCCCGTCGCCTCGGCCTCGTGCTCGCCGGTGGAGGTGGCGCGGATCTCGACGGCGCCGGCGGCGACGATTTCGGTGCCGGCCTCGACCACGGCGGCCGTGTTCAGCTTGAGGTCGGACAGGGCCACGGCGGCGTCGAGCGCCACGCTGCCCGCAGCGCCTGCCTCGGCGGTGGCGCGGGTGTCGCTGCTGGCGTTGGCGATCACACGCAGCTTGTCGAGGTCGGTGATCTCGGCGCCGCGCCGGATGCGTGCCCGCACCTCGTCCTCGCGGAAGAGGTTGAGCGCGACCGAGGCACCGACGCCGAAGTCGCCGCCGTCGACCGGCTCGTCGGGCAGGGCGGTGGCGCTGGTTTCCGTGGTGCTGCCGGCTTCGAGCTCGACATCGCCGCCCTCGGCGTCCACGCGCGCGCCTTCGAGCACCTCGGCGCGGGTGTGGGTCTCGAGCAGGTTGAGCGCGAGCGCGCCGGCGATGCCGACCTTGCCCGCGCCGGCGCCAGCCTTCGCGCTCGCGCTGAAGCGGTTTTCCTCGTCGTCGCCGAGGATTTCCGTGCCGGCGTTTACGGCGATGCCGTTCGCGGTCACCTGAGCGTCGCCGATCCAGGCCAGGGTGTGGGTCTCGATGCTGTTGACCGCGGCGGCGGCGCCGATGCCGACCGTCGCCGTGCTCCCGGCCGCGCTGCCATCGGCCTCGGCTTCGGCGTCGGTGTTGCTCCAGGCCTCGACCGCGAGCCGGCCGCCGGCCTGCAACTCGATGGCGCTGGCGACGTAGGCCTCGCTGCGGCTGTCGAGCGCGTTCACCGCGACCGCCGCGGCCACGCTGAGCTTGCCCTCGCTCGATTCGGCCGAGCCCGGCTGCTGGGTCTTGCTCGCGCTGCCGTCCTTCTGCTTGTCCTGGGCGAAGCCGGACTGGCGCTGGACCTCGAGGTCCACGCCGTCCTCGGCGCTGCTGCCGTCCTCTTCCTCGCCCTTGCCGCCCTTGGCGCTCGCGCTCGCAGTCGCCGAGCCCTTGTGGGCGTTGTGCGCGGCCACTTCGATCGCGCCCGGGGTGAACACGTCGCGCTGGATGCTTGCGCTGACGCGTTCGGTGAGCACATTGACCGCCACGGCGATGCCGATCGCGGCCTTCTCGCCCTCGGCGCTGCCCGTGGCCGAGGTTTCGACGGTGCTGGAATGGGTGGCGGTGACGCCGACCTTGGCGCCGGCCTGCACGCGTTCGCCGCTGCCGATCACGGCATGGGTCTGGTTGTCGACCACCGCGACCGCGGCCACCGGGGTGGCGGCGATGCCGCCCTCGGCGCCAGCCTCGGCCTCGGTGTGGACGAGGTAGTCGCCGACGGCCTCGACCGTGACGGCGCCCGGGTTGATCAGGCGCGCGCCGTTGGCGAGCTCGGCGCGGCTCTCGTTGGCGACGACGTTGACCGCCACGGAGGCGCCGATGCCGAGGATGTCGCCGCTGGCGGTGGCGTCCTCGGCGGGGGTCGCGCTGGCCGAGGATTCGCTGCGGTGGTCGCTGCCGATGCGGACGGTGCCGCCCTTCGCGTCGGCGCTGCCGGTGATGCGGGCGCGGCTGCCCGCGTCGATGACGTTGAGCGCGAGCGCGCCGGCCACGCCGACGTCGCTGGCACCCGCGCCCGAGGTGGCGGCGGTGGTGAAGCCATTGATCTCGTCGCCCGTGGGCAGGGTTGCCACGACCTCGATGCCCTGTGCGTCGGCGCTGCCGCCGATGCGCGCCTCCGCGCTCGTGCGCGCGAGGTTGAGCGCGACCGCCGCGCCGACGCCGACGGCAGCGCCGGTGCTGCTGCCGTCGGCGACTACGTCCGCCTGGGTCAGTGCCTCGCTGCCGACCGCGAGCATGCCCTCGCTGGTGGCCGCCCGGGTGGCGTCGAGCGCGGCCAGGGTGGTGCTCTCGAGGTCGCTCACCGCCACCGCCGCGGCAACGCTGACACTGCCGTCCGAGGTCGAGGCCTCGTCCTCGTAGTCCGCGAGCGTCTCCTCGGTCTTGCTCGTGCCTGCCGGCTGCGGGCTGGCGCCGCCGGCCGCGGCCTTGGCCGAGGTGGTGACGCGGGTATCCGACTGCGCGTGCACGCCGACACCGGTCTTGCCGGCCAGGCGCGCGTTGTCGGCGGTGCGCGCGCGGGTGGTGCTGCGCACCACGCTGACCGCCACGCTGCCGCCCACCGCGCTGCTGCCCGCGGCCGAGGCGTCGACCGCCGCGTCCACCGTCGTGCGGTTGCTCGCGACGAGCTCGGTCTTGTCCGCCGTGCTGGCGAGCTCGGCGTTGCCGAGCAGATCCACGCTGGCGGTGGTGTCGGCGATGACGATCGCCGCGCCGGCGTCGGCCGGCAGCGCGCCGAGGTCGGGCAGGCCGGGACGGGCGTCGATGGTCGTGGTGGTGGTGGCGCCGAGGCGGGCGGGACCGGCGCTGGTGATCCGGGTGTCGCCCTGGACGCGCACGCTCGCCGCGACGTCCACATCGACCACCGCCAGCGGCACGACATCCGGGGTGGCGATGGCGGCGGTGGCGGTGGCCTCGAGGGTGGCGCGGCCGCTCGCCTCCAGCGTGGATCCGTCCACCTCGATCGTCGCGCTCGTGGTCTTGGTGACCAGCGGCGCCAGCGTGCTACGGTGTTCCGCGCTCGCCTGCAGGTGCAGGTCGCGGCCGGTGAGGGTCGCGCCGCTCGCCTCGATGCGCGCCGCGGTGTCGGACAAGGCGTCGAGCGTGCCGCCGACGGCCTGCGCCTGCAGCGTCACGTCTCCGCCCGCGTGGGTGTCGCTGCCCGCGGCGAGCAGCTTGCCGCCGCTGCCGATGCGGATCGTGGGCGCACGCAGGGCGATGTCGCCCGAGGCGGCGATCGACACGCCGCTGCGCAGGCTGGCGTCGTCGCCGACGTTCACCCGGCGCGAGGAGACCGTGCCGGTGAGCTCGATGCCGCTGTCGCCGACGATTTCGATGCGGCCCTGGTTCTCGACCACCGCGCCGCCCGTCGCCAGGCCGTGCACGTTGACCACGTCGCTGAAGTCGGGGGCACCGCCGGCGAACTTCGCGCCGCTCAGCACCTTGCCGCCCACCGTGATCGAGCCTGCGGACAGGCCGACCTGGTCGGTGGCGTTGACCTCGCCGTCGATGCGGATCTCGGCCGCGGTGTTGCGCGGCGCGCGGCCCTCGACCAGGGCGGCGGCCGAGGCCTCGGCGCCGCCCGGGGCGTCGAAGAAGTCGTCGACGAAGCGCTGGCTGGGCGTGGACACGTGCAGGCTGCCGACGTTGACCTTGCCGCTCGGGCCGACGACGACGCCGTGCGGGTTGGCGAAATAGACCTTGCCGCCGATCCGGCCTTCCTTGATGGCATTGAGCATGCCGTCGATCGTGGTCTTCTGGTCGCGCACCAGATTGATGAGCGCGGCGGCGCCGTCGGGCAGGTGGAGGTTGGCGGTCTCGCCGCTGCCGACATTGAAGCGGCTGAAGGAGTTGACCGCATTGCCGTTGCCGAGGAGGCGGTCGGTGTTGCGGACGTCGGCGGCGTTCGTGCCGAGCGGGCTCACGCTGGTCGCGGTGCGGCCGTCGGGGACGATGTCGACCGCCCACGCCAGCTCGGGCACCAGGCCGTGGCTGACGATCAGCGCGCAAGTGACATGGACGACGATTTCCTTCAGGCGCGGCGCAGCTGCGACCGGCTCGGGCTCGCGATGGTGATGCATGGCTTGTCTCCCCCTGCCCCTCTTGTCGAGGGCGCGGAGCCGCGCTTCAGGTCGGGGCTCCACCATGCTTTCCGCGCACGCCTGAAGACGTGTCCGACTTGCCGGAGAAAGACTCCAGATCAACTCATATTGGGTTGCCGACTTGTCGGGAGCAAGTATTTTTTGTCCTGGGTCAAGATCCGCCCAGGCCGCATGGGGATTGCACGGCGGTGCAGGCTCAGCTCGCCAGCCGCGATGCGGCGAGCAGGGCGAGGTAGATGGCGAGCTCGCTCGCCTGCTGGGTGGCGCCGAGCAGGTCGCCGGTGTAGCCGCCGAGCCGGCGCTGGAAGAGGCGCGCGCTCCACGTCGTCACCGCAGCGGCGGCGAGCAGGGCGCAGAGCGCGGTGGCGGGTGGCAGCAGCAGCAGGGGTAGCAGGCCGCTGGCGACGGCCAGCGCGAGCCCGGCCGGTGCCAGCGGGCGCGCGACGGCGACCGACTTGGCCGAATCGTCGGCGCGTACGTAGGGCAGGCGGTGCAGCACCACGGTGGCGGCCAGGCGCGACAGCGGATGGGCGACGAGCAGGGCGAGCGCCACGCCCGCCCCTTGCACCGCCGGGCTGGCCAGCTCCACCAGCGCCGCCGCCTTGGCGAGCAGCATCAGCACCATGCCGATGGTGCCGTAGCTGCCGATGCGCGAGTCCTTCATGATCGCCAGGATCTGTGCCTTGTCCCAGCCGCCGCCGAGGCCGTCGCAGCTGTCGGCGAAGCCGTCCTCGTGGAAGGCGCCGGTGAGGCGGATGGTGAGCGCCATCGACAGGACGACCGCCACGGCGGGCGGCAGCAGCCAGGCGAGGGCGAGGTAGCCGAGCGCGCCTGCGCCGCCCACCACCCAGCCCACGAGTGCGAAGTAGCGCGCCGCATGGTGCATGCGCTCGGACGACCACGGCACCCAGGCGGGCACCGGGAGGCGGGTGAAGAAGCCGAGCGCGGTGAAGAAGAGTTCGAGCTGGTCGCGCATCAGCCCGGACGACGGGCCTGGTCGCTGACCCCGGCGGACTCGAAGCTCGCCATCTCGTTGATGAAATTCACCGCCGCCTGCACGAGCGGGAAGGCGAGTGCCGCGCCGGTGCCTTCGCCCAGGCGGAGGTCGAGTTCCATCAGCGGTTCGGCCTGCAGGAAGTCGAGCTGCACGCGGTGGCCGGGCTCCTGCGAGCGATGCGCGAAGACGCAGCACGACAGCACCGCGGGTGCCAGGGCGTGGGCGACGAGCACGGCCGAGGTGACGATGAAGCCGTCGACCAGCACCAGCATGCGGCGCTCGGCGGCGCCGAGGATGGCGCCCGCCATCATGGCGATCTCGAGGCCGCCATACTGCACCAGCACCTCCAGCGGGTCGTGTGGTCGACCACCGCGCTGCAGCGCCTGGGCGAGCATGCTGCGCTTGCGGAACAGGCCGGGGTCGTCCAGGCCGGTGCCGCGGCCGGTGACGGTATAGAGCTCGGCGTCGTGCTCGGCGCCCACCAGACAGTGGGTGAGCAGCGAGGCCGACGCGGTGTTGCCGATACCCATCTCGCCCAGGCCGATGCAGTTGCAGCCGTTGTCGGCGAGCGCATGGGCGACGCCGCGCCCGCGCTCGAGCGCTGCGTCGCGCTGCGCGGCGCTCATGGCCGGCTCTTCGATGTAGTTGGCCGTGCCGGGCGCGATCTTGGCGTCGATCAGCCCCGGGCGCTTGCCGAAGTCGTGGTTGACGCCGGCATCGACCACGGTGAGATCCAGCCCGAGCTGGCGGGTGAATACGTTGATCGCCGCGCCGCCGGCGAGGAAGTTCTCCACCATCTGCCAGGTCACGTCCTGCGGGTAGGCGGACACGCCGGCACGCGCCGCGCCGTGGTCGCCGGCGAAGACGACGATGTGCGGCTGGCGCAGTTCGGGTTCCAGGGTCTGCTGCAGCAGCGCGATCTGGTGCGCGAGCCCCTCCAGGCGGCCGAGCGCGCCGCGCGGCTTGGTCTTGCGGTCGATCTTGTGCTGGATCGCGGCGGAGAGCAGCGGGTCGGGCGAGGCGATGGCGTAGGGCTTCATGCGGCAGGTGGCGGGGGTGGTGTGGAGGGAGGGGGGATGGGCGCCGGGTCGGAGGCGTCCGCGTCCGGCAGGTCGCGATAGAGGTCGGCGAGCGCGAGCTCGAAGTCGAAGGCGGGCAGGGCGAGGCGGGCCGTTTCTCCGCTCGCCTCGCTCAGCACCCAGCGCCCGTCCTCGCCGCGGGTGAAGCACTCGACGTGGGCACGGTCCTGCGACAGGAAGAGCACGGTTTTCAGCCCCGCAAAGCGGCGATAGGCGGCGAACTTGTCGCCGCGGTCATAGGCCTCGGTCGAGGGCGACAGCACCTCGGCGATGAGGATAGGGTCTTCCTTGACCTGGCGGCGGGCGCGGTCGGCGTCGGTGCAGGTGACGAAGACGTCGGGGTAGAAGAGGTCGTCCGATTCGGCCAGGCGCAGACGGACGTCGGACATGAAGACGTTGCAGCGCGTGTGCTGCAGCCCGATCCGCAAAGCCATGTACATGTTTCCGGTCACGACGTTATGCACGTCCGACCCCCCCGCCATCATGAAGGCCTCGCCGTTGAAGAACTCCCAGCGCTCGGGCTGCTCCGCCTCCCAGGCCAGGAAGTCTTCCAGCGTCATCTTGTGCTTCTGTGCAGGCAGCCCCACAGCCCTCTCCCGGAAAGTGTGCTTCGCCCCGAAGTTTAGCCTTCCTTCAGCACCAGCGGCAGGCCGGCGGCGACGAAGACAACCCGGCGGCATGCGCTCGCCACCATCTGGTTGAGCCGTCCGGCCTCGTCGCGGAACAGCCGTCCGAGCGGCGTCTCCGGCACCAGACCGAGCCCCACCTCGTTGGCGACGAGGACGATGCGGCCGGGCAGCGTCGGCAGCACGGCGAGCAGCGCGTCGCGCTCGTGGCGGAAGCGCGGCAGGTCTTCGGCCGTGGCGCCTGCGGGAAGGGTGTGGGCGTCGGCGAGCAGGTTGGAGAGCCACAGCGTGAGGCAGTCGACGATCAGGCAGCGCTCGGCCGCGGCCTCGCGTCGCAATGTATCGGCGAGCGCCAGCGGCGCCTCGACCGTGCGCCAGCCCGCCGGCCGGTCGGCCTGGTGACGGCGGATGCGCGCCGCCATCTCCTCGTCGAGGGCCTCGGCGGTGGCGATCACCGTCACCGCCAGGCCGGTTTCGACAGCACGCCGTTCGGCTTCGCGGCTCTTGCCGGAGCGGGCGCCGCCGAGGATGAGTTCGCAGGTCATGGTCTTTGCGGGTCCTGCATGGAGGATTCGTCGTCGTTTTTTTGCAGTGCACGATACCGGGCCGTACGGTATCATCCGCCCCCACTGCCCCGGAAGGGGCAACGCGTTATCGGTGCCCACGGGCGTTTCTCGCCCCGGGTTAAACGGGAAACAGGTGCGCGGCCCCTCGCAAACGAGGCCGCAATGCCTGTGCTGCCCCCGCAACGGTAAGTGCGCGCAAGGTGCGTCATGCAGCCACTGGGCATCCATGCCCGGGAAGGCGACCCACCCGTCCGGCCCCGCCGGCACAGCGCACGAGCCCGGAGACCGGCCGGAACGCGGATTGGCGGATGTGCCGCGGGGTGGCGGCGACGGGCGCGGTGGGTTCTCCTGCTCTCTTCGGTTCTACCTGGCTCGCGGTGCGTCCATGTGAGGTTGCCATGGCGTGCGGGGACGCACGGTGTGGCGAAGGGAGTTCAAACGAATGAAGATCCGTGTTTCCGCGCTCGCCTCGGCATGCGCGCTCGCCTGTTTCCTCGCACCGGCCGCTCATGCGGCCGATGCCCAGCTCGGCCACGTCGTCGTGACCGCCACTCGCCAGCCGATCAGTGCCGATGCGGCCCTGGCCAGCGTGGATGTCATCGAGCGCGACGAAATCGCCCGCGCGGGGCATTCGAGCCTGCTGGGCCTGCTCTCCTCGCGGCCGGGCGTGCAGATGGCACGCAATGGCGGTCCTGGTTCGAGCGGCAGCATCTTCATCCGCGGGGCGAACTCCGGACACACGCTGGTGCTGGTCGATGGGGTGCGCATGGGCTCCGCCACCAGCGGCTCTCCGGTGCTGGAGACGATCCCGCTCGAACTCATCGAGCGTATCGAGATCCTGCGCGGCCCCGGAAGTGCGCTGTACGGCGCGGATGCGCTCGGTGGCGTGATCCAGGTGTTCACCCGCAAGGGGCGCGAGGGCTTCCAGCCCTCCGTGCGCGTCGGGGCCGGCACGGACGGCGCGCGCGAGGCGAGCGCCACGCTCGCGGGTGGAAACGAGCGTCTGCGCTACAGCCTGACCGCCGGTCACGAGCGCAGCGACGGCTTCAACGCAAGGCCGAATTCGGCGACCGCCGCGGATGCCGACGACGACGGCTTCCGCGAGGATTATCTGGGCGCGTCGCTGGTGCTGGACCTGGGCGGCAATGACGAGCTCGGCGCCAACCTGCTGTATTCCGACATGCGCAACTGGTACGACGCGGCACAGCCTTTCGACTCCTACCTCGACAAGCGTGCCGAGACCTTCGGCGCGTATCTGCGCAAGCAGCATTCCGCCGACTGGGCCAGCACCCTGCGCTTCGGTCACGGGGTGGATGCCCTCGACAACCAGTCGAACGCGAGCACGCGTTCCCGCTTCGATACCACGCAGCGCCAGTTGAGCTGGCAGCACGACGTCGCCGTAGGTGGCGGCTCGCTGATGGCGGCGTACGAGTTTCTGCAGCAGCGCGTGAAGACCACCTCCGACTTCGAGAAGACGCGTCGCCACATCAACGCCTTCCTGCTCGGCTGGGGTGGTGAATTCGACCGCCACAACGTCCAGCTCAATGCGCGCCACGACCGCAACTCGCAGTTCGGTGGCAAGACCACCGGCGCCGCGGCCTACGGCTATCGGCTTGCGCCCGAGTGGCGCGCCCATGCCAGCATCGGCACGGCGTTCAAGGCGCCGACCTTCAACGATCTGTACTTCCCGGTGGAGTGCTACGGTGCCTGGGGCTGCTTCGGCGGCAATCCGGACCTGGAGCCCGAGGAGGCGCTCAACCGCGAGCTGGGCGTGGCCTGGGAGCGCAACGGGGTCGGTGTCGACCTGACCTATTTCAACAACCGCATCAAGAACCTCATCGACTGGAGCACCGGCATCGCCTCCAATGTGGGCAGGGCCGACATCCAGGGGATCGAGGCGGCGCTGTCCGCGACCCTGGGCGACTACCGGCTGCGCGCCAGCGTCGACCTGCTCGACGCGGAGGATGACGAGACCGGCGATCAGCTCGGCCGCCGCGCGCGCGTCGGCGGGGCGCTCGCGCTGGAGCGTGCGGTGGGCGCGTGGACCTGGGGTGTGGAGTGGAACGGCAAGGGGCGGCGCTATGATCAGGTGCCGAACGCGGTGTCCAATCGCCTCGGCGGCTACGGTCTGGTCGATGCCTACGCGCACTACGCCGTGGCGCGCGACTGGAGCGTCGAAGTTCGTGCCAACAATCTACTCGACAAGGACCATGAGCTTGCGAAGGGGTTCGCAACACAGGGCAGGAGTGCCTTCGTCGCGCTGCGCTACGCGATGCACTGACCGGCGATGCCCGCCGTCGCCCTGCGTGGGGAGTCGCGCTTGAGTCCGGCCATGCGCCGCAGGCGGGCGCCGCTGGCGATCGCTGCGGTACTGCTGTCCGCGGCGGCCATGGCCTTGCTGTGGGCGCTGGTCGCCGGCGACCTGCCGGTCGCGGCGACCGATGTCTTCGCCGCGCTGGCCGGCGCGGAGGGCATGGGGGCGACCGTCATCCGCGAACTTCGCCTCCCCCGCGCCCTCGCCGCCTTCGCCTGCGGCGGCCTGCTCGCCACCGCGGGTGCGCTGATGCAGGTGCTGCTGCGCAACCCGCTCGCCGACCCCTACATCCTGGGCATCTCGGGCGGGGCGGCGGTGGGGGCGCTGGGGGCGATGATGCTCGGGGCGGCGCTGTTCTGGGTGGATGTGTCGGCCTTCGCCGGGGCGCTGGCGGCGATGCTGCTCGTCTTCGGGCTCGCCCATGGCGACGGCAGCTGGACGCAGACGCGCCTGCTGCTCACCGGCGTCATCGTCGCCGCCGGCTGCGGCGCGGCGGTGTCGCTGATGCTGGCGCTCGCGCCCGACACGCGGGTGATGTCGATGCTGTTCTGGATGATGGGCGACGCCAGCGCGGCGGCGCGGCCGTGGCCGGCGCTGGCGGTGCTGGCGCTGGCGCTGGTCGCGGTGATGCCCTACGCGCGCGACCTCAACGTGCTCGCGCGTGGCGAGCTCAGCGCGCGCGCGCTGGGCGTGCGCGTCGGCCACCTGCGCGTCGCGCTCTATGTGCTCGCCTCGCTGCTCACCGCCACCGCGGTCACGCTCGTGGGCTCGGTGGGCTTCGTCGGCCTGGTGGTGCCGCACCTGGTGCGGCTGGCGCTGGGCAACGACCAGCGCGTGCTGATCCCCGCGGCGGCGCTCGCCGGCGGCACCCTGCTGACCCTGGCCGACACCGCGGCGCGCACCGTGATGGCGCCGCAGCAGCTGCCGGTGGGCGTGCTCACCGCGCTGATCGGCGTGCCGGTCTTCCTCTTCCTGCTCTCGCGCAACCCGCGCGGCACGCCATGAACGCCGCCCGCCGCGCCTTGCCCGTGGATGACGCCCCCTTGCTCGAGGCCGAGCGCCTCGCGCTCGAGGTGGGCGAGCGCTGGCTGTGCTGCGAGTTCAGCCTGAGCCTGGCGGCGGGCGAGTGCCTGGTGCTGCTCGGCCCCAACGGCGCGGGCAAGACCACGCTGTTGCACACCCTGGCCGGACTGCGCGAGCCCACGGTGGGCGAGGTGCGCATCGGCGGCCTGCCCTATGCGGCCTGGCCGGCGCTGGAGGCGGCGCGGTTCCGCGGCCTGCTCGCGCAGCAGCAGCCCGACCCCTTCGCGGCGAGCGTGCTCGAGACCGTGCTGGTCGGCCGCCACCCGCACCTGGGGCGTTGGGGCTGGGAGGGGCCGCAGGACGTGGCGATCGCGCGCGCGGCGCTGGAGTCGGTCGGGCTGGCCGGCTTCGAGCAGCGCGACGTGCAGACGCTTTCGGGCGGCGAGCGCCAGCGCGTGGGCATCGCCACCCTGCTCGCGCAGGCGCCGCGCCTGTTCCTGCTCGACGAGCCGCTCAACCACCTCGACCTGCACCACCAGATCGCCGCGCTCGAGCTCTTCCAGCGCCTGCTGCGCGAGCAGGGTACCGCGCGCGGGAGCGTGCTGGTGCTGCACGACATCAACCTCGCCGCACGCTACGCCGACCACATCATCCTGCTCGACGGCCGTGGCGGCGTGATCGCCGGCGACCGCGACGCCGTGCTGCGCGCCGACCTGCTCGGCCAGGCCTTCGGCCACCCGCTGCGCCGGATCGAGCATGAGGGGAGGGTGGTGTTCCTGCCGGACTGAGCGGGCGTGTCCGGAGCGCGTGCCGGGCTCGATATCGGCATTGGCGATTTCTTGCGTTTATCGAGAAAGGCGATATCCTGGATTTATCGGGATCATCGATACGACACCATGCCCAGGCTTTACTCTCCGGAACAGGCCGCCGAGCTGCTCGTCGGCCGGCGCAAGGCGCTCGGCTTGTCGCAGGCCGAGGTCGCGGCCCGGCTCGGCATCAGTCAGAACCGGCTCTCCGAACTCGAGACGCGCCCCGAGCGCCTCACCTTCGACCGCCTGCTTGCGCTCGCTGGCGTGCTCGGGCTCGAGCTGACCCTCGGCGACCGCAAGCCCGCCGAGGTGGAGCGTGAATGGTAGCCGCGGGCCGCCGCACGCAGGCACTTCAACGCGATGGCGCACAAGTGCGGCCTCGGGACCGACATGGAGGATGTCGTCGAGGCGGTGCTGGCGCAGCTCGACGGGCTTGCGGCCGGGCTGACGGCAGCCTTCCCCGAGGATGTCTTCACCACGATCGCCGCTGGCATGCGTGCCAGCGCGCGCCGACTTCACAACGAAAACAGGACGACAGGCCCGACATGACCCAGACCCCCGACCGCGACACCCGCCACAACGCCCGCATGGCACGCAAGAAGGACGTCGTCGATGAAAAGATCGCCGCCGCGCAGGCCGAGCGCGGCGTGCTGCTGGTCAACACCGGCAATGGCAAGGGCAAGTCGAGCGCGGGCTTCGGCCTAGTGGCGCGCGCGCTCGGGCACGGCATGCAGGTCGGCGTGGTGCAGTTCATCAAGGGGCGCTCGGACACCGGCGAGGAGGCCTTCTTCCGTACCCAGCCCGGCGTGCGCTGGCACGTGATGGGCGAGGGCTTCACCTGGGAGACCCAGGATCGTGCCCGCGACGTCGCGTCGGCCGAAGCCGCCTGGGCGCTGGCACGCGAAATGCTTCAGAATCCCGAAGTCGGCCTCGTGGTGCTGGACGAGCTCAATATCGCGCTCAAGTACCAGTATCTCGACGTGGAGCGGGTGCTCGCCGACCTGCGCGCCCGGCCGCCGATGCAGCATGTGGTGGTCACCGGCCGCGGGGCGCCGCCCGCGCTGGTCGAGGCTGCCGACACCGTCACCGACATGACGCCGGTCAAGCACGCCTTCGCCGCGGGGGTGAAGGCGATGCCCGGCATGGAGTGGTAAGAATGGCAGTTCCCGATCTCGCGGTTCATCGTCCCGGCCCGCTGCCGGGCTGGGTCTATCTGGTGGGCGCCGGCCCGGGCGACCCGGAGCTGTTCACGCTGCGCGGCGCGCGCCTGGTGGCGGGCGCGGACGTCATCGTCTACGACAACCTCGTCGCGCCGCCCATCCTGGATCTGGCGCCGGTCGAGGCCGAGCGCATCTACGTCGGCAAGAAGGCGGCCGACCACTCGCTGCCGCAGGACGAGATCAACCAGCTGCTGCTCGAGCTGGCGCGGCGGAACAAGCGCGTGGTGCGGCTCAAGGGCGGCGACCCCTTCATCTTCGGCCGTGGCGGCGAGGAGATGGAGCTGCTGGTCGAGGCCGGCATCCACGTCGAGGTGGTGCCGGGCGTGACCGCGGCGGCGGGTGTCTCCGCCTACGCGGGGATCCCGCTCACTCATCGCGAGCACGCGCAGTCGGTGGTGTTCGCCACCGGCTTCCTCAAGGAAGGCAAGGTCGACCTCGACTGGCCGATGCTGGCACGTCCGCATCAGACGGTGGTGATCTACATGGGCATCTCGCGCCTGGCCGACATCTGCGCCCAGCTCGTCGCCCACGGCCTGCCGCCGACCACGCCTGCGGGGGTGATCGAGCGCGGCACCACCCATGCGCAGCGCGTGGTGGTGGCCGACCTCGCCACCCTGGCGCAGCGCGTGCTGGACGAAGGCGTGCGTCCCCCCTCGCTGACCGTTGTCGGCAGCGTCGTCGGCCTGTACCCCAGGCTGGCCTGGTTCGAGCCGCAGGAGCAGCCCAAGGCCTCGCCGCTGCCGCACGCCGGCTGTGCGGTGGTGCACGGAAAGGGTGGCGAGTGAGCGTGGCGGACGCGATGCCGGAAACGGTCGACCCGGGTGCGGCCTCGTGCCCGGCACTCTTCGTCGCCGCACCCGCCTCCGGCCAGGGCAAGACCACCGTCACCGCGGCGCTCGCGCGCCTGCACACGCGGCTGGGACGGCGGGTGCGGGTGTTCAAGTGCGGGCCGGACTTCCTCGACCCGCAGATCCACGCGGTGGCGAGCGGCGCGCCGGTGCATAACGTCGACCTGGGGATGTGCGGCGAGGCGGACATCGCCAGGCGGCTGCACGCCGCGGCGCGCGAGGCCGACCTGATCCTGGTCGAAGGTGTGATGGGCCTCTACGACGGCGCGCCCTCGGGCGCCGACATCGCACGCCGCTTCGGCATCCCGGTGATGGCGGTGATCGACGCACGCGCGATGGCGCAGACCTTCGGCGCGGTGGCTTACGGGTTGGCGCATTACCAGCCCGGGTTGCCCTTTGCCGGGGTGCTCGCCAACCACGTTGGCAGCGCGCGCCACGCCGACATGCTGCGCGAGTCGCTGCCGGTGGGCATGCGCTGGTTCGGTGCGGTGATGCGCGATGTGGATGCGGCGCTGCCCGAGCGTCATCTCGGTCTGCTGCAGGCGGCGGAGATCGACGACCTCGGTGCGCGTCTCGACCGCCTCGCCGATCATCTCGAGCGCACCGGCGCCGCGGAGCTGCCGCCGACGGTGGCGTTTCCCGTCGTGGCAGTGGCGGAGATTCCGCCACTGCTCGCCGGCAAGCGGATCGCGATCGCGCACGACGCCGCTTACGGCTTCCTCTACCCGGCCAATGTCGACACCCTGCGCGCGCTGGGTGCGGAGCTCGCCTTCTTCTCGCCGCTCGCCGGCGAGGGCTTGCCGGCACAGTGCGACGCCGTCTGGCTGCCGGGCGGCTACCCCGAGCTGCACGGCGCCGCGCTGGCCGCCAACGCCGGGTTGTGGGTCGGGCTGCGAGCGCATGTGGCCGCCGGCAAGCCGGTGCTCGCCGAGTGCGGAGGCCTGATGAGCCTGCTCGATGCCATCGTCGACAAGGTTGGGGTGGAGCACGGGTTCGCCGGCCTGCTGCCCGGCCGGGCGGTGATGCAGAAAAGGCTCGCCGCGCTCGGCATGCAGGAAGTCGATCTGCCCGGCGGTCGGCTCACCGGCCACACCTTTCATTATTCGCGCACGGAGACCCCGCTGGAGCCCTGGCTGCGCGCGTGCCGCCCCGACGGCGGCGAGGGCGAGGCGATCTACCGTCGCGGCCCGATCACCGCCTCGTACGTGCATTTCTGGTTCCCGTCGAATCCGGTGGCGGTGGCGGGGCTGTTCGGCGGAGGATGACCCGTCTGCCATCGGGTCCGTGGCGAAATTGCGCCTCGACCCGATGTGTCGCCGATCGCGACTGGCGTCGCTCCCACGGGAGACATCGCGGCGCATCGAGGGGCCGTAGGAGCGACGCGAGTCGCGATCGGCGCGTCGGTTCGCGCCGCGCTCATCTCGCCACCGCAATCGCGACTGGCGTCGCTCCCACGGGAGACATCGCGGCGCATCGGGGGCCGTAGGAGCGACGCGAGTCGCGATCGGCGCGTCGGTCCGCGCCGCGCTCGCCTCGCCACCGCAATCGCGACTGGCGTCGCGCCCACGGGAGGCATCGCGGCGCATCAGGGGCCGTAGGAGCGACGCGAGTCGCGATCGGCGCGTCGGTCCGCGCCGCGTTCGCCTCGCCACCGCAATCGTGACTGGCGTCGCTCCCACGGGAGGCATCGGTCTCATTAGGCCTTCAGCCCGGCCCGGCTGGATCGCGCCGCTCACCCCCGAGTGCCCGCCCTGCAGCATCTCCGATCGCCTGCGCAAGCCTCGCCATCACCGGAGACTGTACCTGCCAGTGGTGCCAGTACAGGACCACCTCTTCGCGCTCGGGTGCCAGGTCGACCAGCTCGCCGCGCGCAAGGTGCGCACGTGCCTGGATCTCGGGGACGAATCCATAGCCCAGGCCGGCGAGCGCGAAGGCCATGAAGCCCTCGGACGAGGGCACGACGTGGTGTGGATAGCGCCGCGAATCCAGCCCGAAGTGGCGCAGCAGGAAGGCCTCGTGCATGTCGTCGTGGTGGCCGAAGACGATCGCCGGCGCGCGCGCCAGCGCCGCCGGGGTGAGACCCTGCGGGAACCAGCGCGCGCGGAAGTCGGGCGAGCCGGCGCACAGATAGGGCATGGCCCCGAGGCGTACGGCGGCGCAGCCGCGCATCGGATCGGCGCGGGTGGACACGCAACCCAGCACCTCGCCGTCGGCGAGCAGCGCGTGGGTGTGGTCCTGGTCGTCGACCACGCAGTCGAGCACGATGCCCTCGTCGCGGACCACCTCGGCGACCGCGCCGATGAACCAGGTGGCGAGCGAATCGGCGTTGACGCCCACTGCGAGACGCAGCGGCCCGTCCACCTGGCGTGGCGACAGCGCGCGTCGCGCCTCCGCCTCCATCAGGCGCAGCTGTGCAAGGTAGGGCAGCAGCCTGCGCCCGGCCGGCGTGGGCCGCACCGGCTTGCTGCGCACCAGCAGAACCTGGCCGAGTTCGGCCTCGAGCAGCTTGACCCGCTGCGACACCGCGGACTGGGTCAGCGCCAGCCGGCGCGCCGCGCGCTCGAATCCGCCCTCCTGCAGCACCGCCTCGAAGGCCAGCAAGCGATGATCGATCATTAGCGTTATTGCTCGAAAACGAAATAAATCGATCCTACTTAATAAAAGCCTGCCTGGCGCCTATATTCGCGCCTCCCGGCGCTTCTGCAGGTCCGCCTCATGCCGGTTCTTGCCGGAGCGCCCGCAGTCGCGAACAGGGCTGCGGCCACGGCAACACGAGACGACAACGGAACGCATCATGAGCAACGTCTACCTCAACGGTTTTCTCCTCACCCTCGGCCTGATCATGGCGATCGGGGCGCAGAACGCGCACGTGCTGCGCCAGGGCCTGCGCGGCGAGCACGTGCTGCTGACGATCGGCGTGTCGGCGGCGTGCGACATTCTGTTGATCGGCCTGGGTATCGCCGGCGTGGGCAGCCTGTTCGTCGCCAACCCCGACCTGATGACGGTGGCGCGCTACGGTGGGGCGGCCTTCCTCGCCTGGTACGGCGCGCGCGCGCTACGCTCCGCGCTGCGCGGTGGGCGCGCGCTGGACCTGGCCGAGCACAAGCGCATGTCGCGCGGCCAGGCCCTGCTCGCGGCCGCCGGCTTCAGCCTGCTCAACCCGCATGCCTATCTCGACACCGTGGTGCTGCTCGGTTCGATCGGCAGCCAGCAGGCCGAGGACCTGCGCCCGCTCTTCGCCGTCGGCGCGATCAGCGCCTCGATCGTGTGGTTCCTGCTGCTCGGCTACGGCGCCCGCCTGCTCGCGCCGCTGTTCGCCAAGCCGGTGGCGTGGCGTGTGCTCGATGCGCTGGTGGCGCTGATGCTGTGGGCGATCGCGGGCTCGCTGCTGCTGGGGTGAGCGGGCGTGAGCGCCCATTCGCGCCTTGCGGTGCTCCTACGGAAGCGACTGCGCTTCGGGACCCCCTGTAGGAGCGGCGCAAGCCGCGAAGACGGCGCTCGGGTAGCCGGAGCGCGCCGCCATCTTCCTCGCCGCCTTCGCGCCTTGCGGTGCTCCTACGGAAGCGACCGCGTTTCGGGACCCTGTAGGAGCGCCCCAAGGCGCGAACACAGCGCCCGGTCGACCGCAGCGCGCATTCCACGCGTCGGTTTCGTCCTGAAACGGATCGTTCGGGGGGCGGAGCGTGTGAACCCGGCCCGCTATAATCGATGCCCTCGCGCATCTCGCGCGCACCGATCAGGATCTCCGCCGTGTCCGAACGCCTCGCCGTCGCCCTCCAGTACGCCCTGCCCAAGCGCCTGCTCACCCAGCTTGCCGGAAAGCTCGCCGGCCTGGAGGGGGGCAAGGCGACGACCGCGGTGATCCGCTGGTTCGCGAAGCGCTACGGGGTGAATATGGCCGAGGCCGCGAACGCCGATCCGGCGAGCTACGCGAGCTTCAACCAGTTCTTCACCCGCCCGCTGCGCGAAGGCGTGCGGCCGATCGCCGATGCGGACTTCGTCTGCCCGGTCGACGGGGCGATCAGTCAGTTCGGGCCGATCGAGTTCGACCAGGTCTTCCAGGCCAAGGGCCACTTCTATTCCACCACGGCGCTCGTGGGCGGCGACCGGGCGCTCGCCGCGCGCTTCGAGAACGGCGACTTCGCCACGATCTACCTGTCGCCGCGCGACTACCACCGCATCCACATGCCCTGCGCCGGGCGGCTGACGCAGATGATCCACGTGCCAGGCGAACTGTTCTCGGTGAATCCCGCCACCGCGCGCGGCGTGCCCGGTCTGTTCGCGCGCAACGAGCGCGTGGTGTGCGTGTTCGAGGGCGAATTCGGCCCCTTCGTGATGGTGCTGGTGGGCGCGACCATCGTGGGCAGCATGGCCACCGTGTGGCACGGCGTGGTCAATCCGCCGCGCCGGCCGGACATCGTCAAGCGCGGCTATGCAGAGGGCGAGGTGGTGCTGGAGAAGGGCGCCGAGATGGGCCGCTTCCTGCTCGGCTCGACGGTGGTGATGCTGTTCCCGCAGGACGTGCTGCGCTTCGGCTCCGACTGGGCGCCGGGCGGCCCGGTGCGGATGGGCGAGCCGATGGCGCGTGCGAAGTCGGGCGCGCCCTCCGATGGTGCGCCAGCACTCGCCGATGCACCGTGATGGTGTCCAGGAATGGCTCCGGCGGGCATTCCCTGGCGTCATCCTGCGGTCACGATGCTGAAAGAATCCCATGCTAGAACAGCGGCTTGGCGTTCCGTCCGGAACGCCCGGCGCCGACCTCCGAAGCTGGCACGATTGAAGCTAGGGATGGGGTGCCGTCCAACAACGAGCATCAGGAGACAGATCATGCCCAGCCGTCCGATCCATCAGATCCTTTCCGATCGTCCCTTCGTCGGCGTGTCGGCCGACACCCCGGTGCGCGAGGTGGTCCGCCAGATGAACGCCCTGCAGCGCAGCGCCGCCCTGGTCACCGAGCACGGCGTGCTCACCGGCATCTTCACCGAGCGCGATGCCGCCTTCGGCGTGCTGGCCGCCGGCCTGGACGCCGACACCACGCCGGTGGGTGCGGTGATGACGCACAACCCGGTGACGCTGACCGAGGACCGCCCCTTTGGTCACGCCCTGCACCTGATGTACGAGAACGGCGTGCGCCACGTGCCGATCGTCGACGCCAACCGCCGCCCGCTCGGTGTCGTCACCGCGCGCGATGCGCTTCAGCTCGATGCGCTCACCTTCGGCGCCGAGCTGGTGCGGCGCGAGGAGATCACGGTCATCCTGTAGGCGCCGTGTTCGCGGCTTGCGCCGCTCCTACAGGGGGCCGGAAACGCGGCGGCTCTTGTAGGAGCGCCGCAAGGCGCGAATGCAGCGGTCGAGATCCACCCACGCGCATCGCCTTGCCGGACCGCCTATCGCGCCTGCCCGCAGCCTCCCCCTCAAAGCAGGTTCATCTTCCGCGCCGCATCGCGCAGTTCGCCACGGAAGTCCGGGTGCGCGATGCCGATCAGCGCCTCGGCGCGCTGTTTCGCGGTCTTGCCGCGCAGCTGCGCCACGCCGTACTCGGTGACCACGTAGTTGATGTCGTTCTTGCTGGTGGTGACGTGGGTGCCCGGCGACAGCACCGGCGCGATGCGCGACACCGTGCCCTTCTTTGCCGTTGACGGCAGCACGATGAAGGCCTTGCCGTCCTTCGAGCGGTTGGCCGCGCGCACGAAATCCGCCTGGCCGCCGGTGCCCGAGTAGGGCAGGTGGCCCAGGCTCTCCGAGCCGCACTGGCCGATCAGGTCGATCTGCATGGTGGCGTTGATCGCGCACAGCTTGTCGTTGCGTGCGGCCAGGTAGGGGTCGTTGGTGAACTCCACCGGGTGCATCTCGATGCCCCGATTGCGGTGCATGGTGCGATACAGGCGCCGCGAGCCGAGCGCGAAGGTGGCGATCGTGCGGCCCGGCATGAAGGTCTTCTTGCGGTTGGTGACCGCGCCGGACTCGATCAGCGACAGGATTCCGTCGCCGAGCATCTCGGTGTGGATGCCGAGCTCGCGCTTGTGCTGCAACTGCACCACCACCGCGTCGGGGATGCCGCCGTAGCCGATCTGCAGTGTGGAGCCGTCGTCGATGAGCTCGGCGACGTACTTGCCGATCGCCTGCTGCACCGGGCCGATCTCGGGCAGGCCGACCTCGAAGAGTTCGTCGTCGCTCTCCACCAGGCCGGCGACCCGGGAGATGTGCACCAGGCAGTCGCCGTTGGCGAAGGGCACGTTCGGATTCACCTCGAGCAGCACGACGCGCGCGCGCCGGATCGCCGCCATGGTGTAGTCGGGCGCGAGCGAGAGGCTGAAGTAGCCGTGCTCGTCCATCGGCGAGGCCAGCGACACCACCACGTCCGCCGGTGACAGGCCGCGCTCGATCAGCATCGGCAGCTCGGAGAAGTAGGCCGGCACGTAGTCCACCCAGCCGGCCTGGCCGCCCGCGCGGTTCGCACCGCCGAAGAAGTAGGCGTCGTGGCGCACGTTCGCGCGCGTTTCCGGGTCGAGATAGGCGAACTTGCGCAGCGGCAGGATCTGGCTCACCGCGACGTCGCGCAGCGCGTGACGGCGCGCGGACAGGGCGTGCAGCAGCGCCGGCGGCTCGCCCACGCCGGTGGGCACGACCACGGTGTCGCCGTCGCGGACCTGGCCGGCGGCGTCGGAGGCGGTCATGCGCTTGCTGTCGTAGAGGGCCTGCAGCTTGGACATCGCGGTTCTCCCGGGCGTGTGGTCTGGCGTCGAAGGAAGCCGATTATACGGGTATTCCATACGGAGTCGTATGGTAAAGGGTGCGCGCTCAAGCAGGTGGGTGGGCGAGGGCGGCGCGGATGTAGTCCTCGGGCAGGCGGTATTCGGCGGCCAGCTCCCGGGCGTTGCGCCCGCTGGCGCGGATCGTCGCCAGCCAGCCGTCGAGCCCGCTCGACAGTGAGCGCCCGGCCTGTTCGCCCGCGCGGGTCGCGCGCTCGCTGCCGTCGACCGCGTACTTGTTGGCGTAGCCGCGCGGGGTCACCATCAACCCGTCGCGCACGAAGGTGTTGGAGTTGCCGATCAGCACCGTGGTCAGCATGCCGATGTCGGCCTCGGCCATGCGCTCGAGGGTGCTGAACTCGATGCGCTGCCTGGGCCGGTAGGCGGACTTGACGATCGCCACCGGCGTGGCCGGGTCGCGATGGCGCAGGAAGATGCGCTGCGCCTCGACGATCTGCCCGGTGCGGCGGCCGCTCTTGGGGTTGTAGAGCGCGACCACGAAGTCGGCATAGGCGGCGGCGTCGAGCCGGCGTGCGATGGCCGGCCAGGGCGTGAGCAGGTCGGACAGCGAGATCGCGCAGAAATCGTGCGTCAGCGGCGCGCCGACGAGCGCGGCGCAGGTGTTGAGGGCCGAGGCGCCGGGCACGATCTCGACCTCGATGTCGCCGGGCTTTCCGCTCGGCGGTGTCCACCCGGCCTGGAAGAGCACCTCGAAGGTCGGGCCCGCCATGCCGTACACCCCGGCGTCGCCCGAGGAGACGAGCGCCACCTTGCGGCCCTGGCGGGCGCGCTCGAGCGCCTCGATGGCGCGGTCGAGCTCCTCGGTCATCGACTTGCGGATGACCTCCTTGCCCTCGAGCAGGTCGGCCACGAGGCGGATGTAGGTGACGTAGCCGATGATCGTGTCGGCCTCGGCGATCGCGGCGCGCGCGCGCTCCGTGAGGTGGGCGTGCGCGCCCGGGCCGAGGCCGACGAGCATGATCTTGCCGGCGGGGGCGGACGTTCCGGGAGGGACGATGGTTTCGGGGGCGTTCATGCGGGAGGGACTCCGGTGCGAAACGCGGCCCGCGAGGGCGCGCGTCGAGCCCCGGCGGTGGTGCCGGGTGCTCGGGGTGGTCGTCAGTTCGGGGCGGGCGAGGAGGCGGGAAGGCGGGCGATGGAGACGGTGGCGTTGCGGCCGTCCGGGCCGCGCAGCTTGTGCTTTTCGACGCGCAGCGCGCCCGGGTCGGTGGCGAGTGCGGTGCCGGCGGCGAGCAAGGCTGCGGCCTCGGAGACCGAGGGCGTGCCGGTGTATCGGCGCACCGTCTCCGACGGGTTGGGCACGTCGACCGCGGCGAGCACGGCCGGTGGGTAGAACCGCAGCGTCCAGCCGGCGGCCGTGGCCGCCTCCAGCAGGCCGGCTTCGTCGGCCTTCAGCGTGATGCTGGCCACGGCGGCGACGTCGATGCGCGACGCACCGATGCGGGCGAGCGCCGCGTCGATCGCACGCGTGATGGTCGCCGCCGGCGTGCCGCGGTCGCAGCCGAGGCCGAGCGCGAGCTTCTTCGCCGCAGCGATGGGGCGGTAGATCACCCGCTTGCCGGCGAGGCGTGCAGCGTAGCCGGTGGGCAGAGGGCGGTCGCTGATCCACAGCACGGCGCCGAAGTGTTCGGGCTCGACGTCTTCCAGGCGCGCGAAGCGCCGGATGTTCGCCGGCAGCGGGCCGCTGCGGCCGTTGGCGTGGCGCGACCACCAGTCGGTGCTGCCGGTCTCCTGCACCAGCGCCACCGGCTCGTCGTTCACCACCGCGGCGCTGGCGCGCACGATCTCGTCGTGGCTGGCTTCGAAGGTCCAGCCGAGCTCGCGGCCGAGCAGGTCCACCGCCAGCGTCGCGCGCGCGTCCGATGCGGTGGTCAGCACCGGCGTGGCGCCCACCGCCTGCTGCAGCGCGGCGGCGATGGCGTTGGCGCCGCCGAGGTGGCCGGACAGCACCGGGATCGCCCAGCGCCCGGCCTCGTCGAGCACCACCACGCCGGGGTCGGTCTCCTTGTTGCCGAGATGCGGCGCGATCAGGCGCACCACCGCGCCGAGCGACACGATGGCGACGATGCCGTCGAAGCCGGCGAACAGCGCCGGCACCTGGTCGCCCACCTTGCCCTCGTAGCAGGCGAAGGCGCCGGGTGCGGCTGCGGCGGCCTCGGCGGCGAACTTCCGCGGTGCGAACAGCGTGGCGCCGGGCAAGGCGGCGATGACGCGACCGGCGAGCGCGATGCCGTGGCGGGTGATCGACACCACGGCGATGCGGGTGCAGGGGAAGGGCAGAGGCTGGAGGGGCTGCGAAGGCATCGGGCGGAACCTCAGGAAAGGGCCGTGGCCGCGGGGGACTCGCCAGGGTGCGCGGCGGCGCCTCCGGTGTCCGGGGAGGGGGCCTGCGCGGTGGCTTGCGGTTCCACTTGCGCGGCGCGCTTGCGGCAGCCGCGGCGCAGCTCGCCGCGCGCGCGCTTGGGGTTCTGCACCAGCAGCAGGGAGAGGTAATTGACCTGCGCGCCGCGCAGGCTGGCAAGGTCGTGCACCACGCGCTGCGCGGGCGCCCCCACCTTCTCGACGAAGCAGCTCGTGGCGAGCAGGCCGCGGCGCTCGAGCAGGTCGAGCACCTCGTCGAGCAGCGGCTTCACCTTCATCAGCACCAGGGTGTCGAACTCGTCGAGCAGGTGGTCGATGACGGTGGTGCCGTAGGCGGCGGGGATCACCGCCATCGTCTCGTCCTCTTCGGCCAGCGCCAGGTCGGCCACCGCCGCGGCGGCGGCGAAGGAACTGACCCCGGGGATGGTGTCGACCTCGACCTCGGGCGCGAGCTCGCGCACCGTGCGCGCGAGGTGGCGGAAGGTGGAATAGGTGGAGGCGTCGCCCTCGACCAGGAAGGCGAGGTCGCGGCCTTCCGCGAGCAGCGCCACCACCTGCGTCGCGGCGCGCGCCCAGGCCTTGGCGAGTGCGACCGCGTCGCGCGTCATCGGAAAGACGAGCTCCACCGCGTCCGCGGGGATGGACAGACCGCCGCGGCGGACGATGTCGAGCGCGTAGGAGGATTCCTCCGCCTTCTTCACCGGATACGCCCAGCGTGCGTCCGACTGCAGCGCGGCCCAGCCGCGGCGGGTGACGAGCTCGGGGTCGCCGGGGCCGAGCGAGATGCCGATCAGGCGGCCGAAGCGAGCCGTGTTCGCGGGATGCGGATTCATGGAGCCTCCTTGCGGGTGGTGACGATCCACACCGGGTTCTGCGCGGCGAGCCGATGCATGTCGAGGATGGGTTGGCTGCGCGCGGCCGAGAGCATCGTCACCTCCCAGGCGGTGTCGGCCGCGGCCAGCACGGAGGTGGCGGTGGCGAGGTTCTCGAGGGTGACGAAGTTCATCACCAGCCGGCCGCCGGGAACGAGCCGCCGCAGGACGAGGGTGATCAGCTCGCCGAGTTCGCCGCCCGAGCCGCCGATGAACACCGCATCGGGGTCGGGCCAGGCATCCAGGCCGGCGGGGGCCTTGCCCTCGAACAGGCTGTAGTTGCTGGCGCGCAGCCGACGGGCATTGGTGCGTGCATTGGCGGCGTCGGCGGGGTTCTTCTCGATCGCCCATACGTGGCCGTGGCGGGCGATGCGGCTGGCCTCCAGTCCGACCGAGCCGGAACCGGCGCCGATGTCCCACACCCGGCTGTCGGCGCGCAGCGCGAGCTTGGCCAGCGCGACCGCGCGTGCCTCGAGCTTGGTGATCAGGCCCTTCTCGGGTGTGCGCTGCACATAGTCGAGGTCGTCGACGCCGAACAGCGCGGTACCGACGCACGTGCGCTCGATCACCACGACGTTGGGTTCCGGGAAGCGCCGGCTGGCGGCCTCCTGCAGGCTCAGCCCGGCGAACACCGCTTCGTCGTCCAGGCACAGGCGGGCGACCACCGACAGGCGCAGGTCCTCGTCGCAGCCCGGCGCGCCATGACCAGCCGCGAGCAAGGCGCGGGCGATGCGGTCGGGGCTGTTGGCGGGGCTGGTGAAGCAGGCGACCAGCGGGTGTTCGGCGACGGCGCGGACCACGCGGTACAGGCCGTGCTCCGGCGTGGGGCCGGGTTGCCGCGGATCGGCCTGCCATTCGTCGGCGTCGGCGCCGTGGCAAGACACGAAGCGGGCCTCCTGCCACGACCTCTTCAGGCGCGCGAAGGCGAGCTGCAGCGTCGAGGTTGCGGGCAGTACCTCGAGCCGCGCGGCGCCGAGCTTGTCGATCAGGAAGCCGGCGATGCCATGGCACAAGGGGTCGCCGGTGGCGAGCACCACGGCGGCGTCGCCCTCGAGCACGGCCTCCTCGATCCAGCCCGGCACGCGTGTGAGCGCGCCGTCCATGTTCAGCAGGCGGGCGCTGGGGGCGTGCGGTGCGATGCGTTCCAGCGTGCGTCCGGCGCCGATGAGGCTGGCGGCGGCTTCGATGCGCCGGCGCGCTGCGGCGCCGAGGCCGTCCCAGCCGTCGTCGAGCAGGCCGACGATGCTGCAGACGGGGGCAGTGGATTCAGGCATGCGTGGTCTCCTTCAGGTCGGCCTCATCGACGCTCACGATCGGCACGCCCTCGAAGTTGCACGCCAGCACGGTGAGCCGGTGCGGGCCGGGGTAGCGCTGGCGCAGGCTGCGGATGGCGCGCCCGGCGAGCGCGCGGTGGAAGGCCACGGCCAGGCCGAGCGCGCTCAGGCGTTCGGCGGCGAAGCGGGCGGTCTCGGCGGCGCGGATCTCGGCCACGAGCGCGGGCGGCGCGCCGACCTCGGCAGCGGCGGCGGCGATCAGCTCGCGATCGACCTCCTCGCGCCAGGCGTGGGTGACCGACAGGCCCTGGGCGATCTTGGTGAGCTTGCCGATCATGGCGCCGACGACGATGTGGCGCATGCCCTGCCTCACCGCGGTGGTGAAGGCGGCCTTGACGAAGTCGCCCATCTGCACGAAGCAGGCCTCGTCGAGGTCCGGGAAGGCGCGCATCGCGCATTTCTCGGTGCGCCCACCGGTGGTGAACACCACGCAGGTCTGGCCCTGGTTGGCGGCGACATCGATGGCCTGGATCACGCTGGTGCGGAAGGCGGCGGTGGAATACGGGCGGACGATGCCGGTGGTGCCGAGGATGCTGATGCCGCCGAGGATGCCGAGGCGGGCATTGAGCGTCTTCTGCGCCATCTCCTCGCCGCCGGGCACCGAGATCGTCACCTCCAGACCGTCGCCGACCTCGAGGATGGGTGCGCCGGCCGCGCGCACGTTGTCGATGATGTTGCGCCGCGGCACGGGGTTGATCGCGGGGCCGCCGACCGCCAGCCCGAGCCCGGGCTTGGTGACCACGCCCACGCCAGGGCCGCCCGCGAGGATCACCACGCCGCCGCCCCCGCGGATGCGGCGCACGTCGGCGGTGAGACGGGCGCCATGGGTGGCATCGGGGTCGTCGCCGGCGTCCTTGATCGAGACCGCGTGGGCGTGGTCGCCGTCCACCTGGCCGTCGCGGATCGTGAAGCGCACCCGCGTCGTGTTGGGCAGCACGCACTCCACCGCGTCGGGCACCGCGCCGCGCACCAGGCCGAGCGTGGCGGCCGCCGCGGCCGCGGCCGAGTTGGCGCCGGTGGTGAGGCCGGTACGATTGCCGCGCGCGCGCCTGGCGTCGCCCTTGCGCACCTTGTCGGGGAGGGAATGTCCTGCCGCCATCGTGTCGCTTCAGCCCCGGACGGCCTGTCGCTGCCGTGTCTCGGCCAGCCCGAGCAGGGCGTGGATCGCCGCCACCACCAGGGTGGAGCCGCCCTTGCGGCCGCGGATGACGATCCACGGCACCGCGTCGACCGCGGCCATCCGGTCCTTCGATTCGGCCGCCGACACGAAGCCCACCGGCATGCCGACCACCAGCGCCGGGCGCACGCCTTCATCGCGGATCAGTCGCACCAGCTCGATCAGCGCGGTGGGTGCGTTGCCGATGCCGACGATGGCGCCGTCGAGCAGGCCGAGGCGGTGCGCCTTGCGCATGGCCTGCACCGCGCGCGTGCTGTCCTCGGCGCGGGCGTGCTCGACGACGTCGGGGTCGGAGATGAACTGGTGCGTGCGCATGCCGAAGTGGGCGAGACGCGAGGCGGACAGGCCGACACAGATCATCTCGACGTCGGCGACGATCCGCGCGCCGCCGCCGAGGATGGCGGCCAGGCCGGCGTCCACCGCATCGGGATGGAATTCGGTGAGGCCGTTGAACTCGAAGTCGGCGTTGGCGTGGATCATGCGGCGCACCACCGGCCACTGCCCGGCGGTGTAGGCGTGACGGCCGACCTCGGCGTCGATGATGGCGAAGGAGTCGTGCTCGATCGCGCGCCCGGCGGCGGTGAGCTGTTCGGTGACGGTGTTGGTGCGCATGGCGGGTTCGGCTTCAGGCGTGCGCGTGGTCATGGGGGCGAGCGTATGCATGGCCATGGTCGTGCTCGTGGTGCGCAGGGGCGTGACGGGCGTGCGTGGGGCTGTGCTCGTGCAGGTGCGCGGCCTCGGCGGCGAGGCGGTATCTGCAGCCGTCGCACTCCAGCAGTCCGCCTTCGGGTGCTTCGTGGTCGTCGACCCTGCGGTCGAGCAGCGCGAAGATGCCCTCGTCGAAGCCGAAGTGGGTGCCGAGCGCGAAGGCGAGCTGCGGGTACTGGCGCCGCAGGCGCTCGACCTGTGCCCGGATGCGCTCCATCAGCACCCCGGTGAAGAGGTACACCGGCACGATGCAGATCTGCGTCATGCCCAGGCGGGCCTGGCGCTGCACCACGGTCTCGAGTCGCGGCCAGGTCACGCCGGTGAAGGCGAGGTCGACCAGCTCGTGGTCGCCGTCCTCGAAGAGCCAGCGCGCCATCTTGGCGAACTCGCCGTTGGCGCCGGCGTCCGAGGAGCCGCGGCCGAGCAGCACCACGCCGGTGGTGTGCGGGTCGGGCATGTCGAGCTGCCTCAGCAGGCGGTCGAGCTGGCCGCGCAGTACGGCGAAGAGCTCGCGCCCCATGCCGAGGTGGCGGGCGCAGGCGAAGGCGACGCCGGGGTGGCGGGCGCGGGCGCGCTCGATCGCAGCCGGAAGCTCCATCTTGACGTGGCCCGCGGCGTTGAGGATGAAGGGAATCGTGACGACACGGTGCGCCGCGTGCGCGGCGCGGTCGAGGCCCTCGTCGAGCAGCACGTCGGCGTGCTCGATGAAGCAGGTCTCGATGCGCCAGCCGGGATGGCGTTCGCGCCATTGTGCGGCGAAGTGGAGGATCTCCTTGTTGCCCTCGCGGTTGCGCGAGCCGTGGCCGACGAGAAGGATGGCGGTCTTGTTCATGCGGTTTCTCCGGTGGCGATGCCGGCCGCGGCGGCCGGCATCGACGCCTTGCGGAAGCGGTGGCCGAAGCCCGGGTCGTAGAGTTTCGAGCGTGCGAGGTCGGGCCACAGGCGGGCGCCGAGCGCCGGACTGGCGAGAATCATGGCCTGGCTGGCGATCTTCTCGTCCTGGCAACGGCGCTTGATGTCGGCCAGCGTGCCGCGCACGATCTTCTCCGCGCCCGCCCAGCTCGCCTTGTGCACCACCACGATGGGGGCGTCCTCCGGCCAGCCGGCGGCGCGCAGCGCACGCTGCACCTCGTGCAGCAGCGTGATCGACAGGAAGATGCACAGCGTCGTGCGGTGCGCGGCGAGCGCCTCGAGCGCCTCGCCCGGCGGCATCGGCGTGCGCCCGGCGACACGGGTGAGGATCACCGTCTGCGTCACCTCCGGCAGGGTCAGGGTCTCGCCCGCGGCGGCGGCCGCGGCCATCGCCGAGGACACGCCCGGCACCACCCGCCAAGGAATGCCGGCGGCGTCGAGCGGGCGCGTCATCTCGACCAGGGCACCGTACAGGCCGGGGTCGCCGGTCTGCAGGCGCACCACGACGGGATGGCGGGCGCAGGCGTCCAGCAGCCAGGCGCTCATGCCCTCGAGCGTCATGTCCCTGGAGTCGCGGATCTCGCAGTGGGCGGGCGCGAACTGCGTCGCGCTGCGGTCGACCAGCGAGCCGGCGAACAGGATCGCGCCCGCCCGCTCGAGCAGGCGGCGGCCTTTCACGGTGATCAGGTCGGGGTCGCCGGGGCCCGCGCCGACGAACCAGACCGTACCCGGCAGCGCGGTCATCAGCCGCGCGCCGGCACGGCGAAGCAGAGCCGCACGAGGGGACGATGCGCCTGCGACTGCAGCAGGCGGACGAGTGCGACCGTCAGCACCGGCTCGATCAGCGCCACCGGGAGGTAGGCGCTGGCGAAGGCGGCCCATGCCGCGAAGGGCGTGGCGACCTCGCCCATGGCCAGCCAGAAGCCGACCATGACGGCGACGCCGGCGTAGTAGGCGGCGTCGAGCTTCAGCACCGATCCCACCCGCGTCGCGGCGCCGCTGGCGAGCCTGCGGCCGAGCGTGGCATGCAGCGCCACCAGCGGTACGGCCAGCGAGAGGAAATTGACCCCGAGATGCAGCAGGTCGGCGGGCTCGAAGACCCCGCCCTGAAGCAGCAGGCCGAGGCCGAAGCCGAGCAGGGTGGGCACGAAGCCGAGCGTCAGGTAGATCGGCATGGCGCCGATGAAGTGCAGCTCCGATGCGCCGGCGGGCGTATGGAAGCTCTGCATGAAGACGGAGAAGAACAGGGCTGCGAGCAGGGTGCGCAGCAAGCGCTGCGGCTTCCTGAGAAGTTGCGGCGCCTGGGCGGCGACGAGCGCGGTGGCGGCGAGGTTGGCGGCGGCGATCTTGGCGCCGGAAAGGATGCCGGGTTCGATGTGCATGATGACTCCCCACGAGTGCATGGAACGACGATGCGAACCACGCGGGCGGGGGGCGGCATGCGGGCGCGGCGCTGCCGGTGGGCGTACGCACGCGGTGAAACCGCGAGCGCACGCCGGGCACGGCATTGCCTGGAGACCGCTTGCACGACGAGTCGGCTGGAGCTTCCGGCGCACACGGGCAGCCGGCGGAAAACCAGTCGGATCGAACCCACACCCCGGGGCTCACATCAACCTGGAACCGCGCACGACGCCACTTGCAGGCGGGTGCGGGTTCCGTACTCGATCGGGCCGGTCTTCTGGCTTGCCGTCTTCCTCCTCCGCCGGCCTTCCCGAGCGCAAGGCTCAGTGGCGTGTTGGCGGATTCGTCAGGCTCACAGCAGCGGGGGCTGCGCCGGAATGGTCGTGCGCGCGCAAGGCGGACGACGTCACCGGACTTCCCGTTTCACCCTGTCATATGAAGTTATGACAGGGCACCCGGATCGAATGCGGAGCGAAGGATAAGCGAAGCTGGGGCGGGAAGGCAAGCGATGTGCAGCGGTGGGGACGGGAGCGCCGCGGTCGCGATGCCGGTTTTCGTGGGAGCGACACCAGTCGCGATGCGGCCATCGGCGCGGGTTATGCGAATCTCGGACCCGCGCCGACGGCCTCGCTGTTTCCGGTCGTCCTGCTCAGCGCTTGTCGCCGCCCGGCTTGGCGGCGAACAGGGCGGCGCGGGGCTGCGGGCGGCGCTGCGGGTTCGCGCCGGCGGGGCGGGGCGCGTTACCCTCCGGGCGGCGGTTGGCGGACGGTGCGCGGTTGCCGTCCACCTCGACACGGCGGGCCGGCACGGCGCGGTTGCCATCGACGTCCGGGCGCGGAGCCGAGCCGCGGTTGCCGTTGGGCTCGCGCGCCTCGCCCGTGCGCGCCGCGCGATTGCCGTCGGCCTCGCCGCGGGTGCGCGCGGGGGCACGTCCGCCGGGCTGGGCCGGAGCACGTCCGCCGCCTGCGAGCTCGCTGCGCGCGGGCGCGGCGGCGGGGCTGCGGCCCTGGCCGTTGCGGCCGCCGCGGCGCTGCAGCGGTTCGCGCTGGTGGTCGGCGTCGTGTGCGGCCTCGCCGCCGGCGCTGGGCACGAAGTCCTCGGCCACGGCGCGCTCGATGCGGCGCTTGATGACGCGCTCGATCGCGGTCAACAGTTTGATTTCTTCGTTGTCGACCAGCGAGATCGCATTGCCGGCGGCGCCGGCGCGGCCGGTGCGGCCGATGCGGTGCACGTAGTCCTCGGCGACGTTGGGCAGCTCGAAGTTCACCACCTGGGGCAGCTGGTCGATGTCCAGGCCACGCGCGGCGATGTCGGTGGCCACCAGCACCGGCAGGGAGCCGTCCTTGAACTGGGCCAGCGCGCGCGTACGCGCGGCCTGGCTCTTGTTGCCGTGGATCGCGGCGGCGCCGATGTCGTGCTTGGTGAGGTACTCGGCGAGCTTGTTGGCGCCGTGCTTGGTGCGGGTGAACACCAGCGCCTGGAACCACTGCTTTTCCTTGATCAGGTGGGCGAGCAGTTCGCGCTTCTGCTTCTGGCCGATCAGGTACACCGCCTGGTCGACGCGCTCCGCGGTGGTGTTGCGCGGGGCGACTTCCACTTCTGCCGGGTTGTGCAGCAGGCCGTGGGCGAGCTCGCGGATCTCGTCCGAGAAGGTGGCCGAGAACAGCAGGTTCTGGCGCTTCTTCGGCAGTAGCGCGAGCACCTTGCGGATGTCGCGGATGAAGCCCATGTCGAGCATGCGGTCGGCTTCGTCCAGCACCAGGATCTCGACGCCGGAGAGATCGAGCGTCTTCTGGCCGACGTGGTCGAGCAGGCGGCCGGGGGTGGCGACGAGGATGTCCACCCGCTTCTTCAGTGCGCTGATCTGCGGGTTGATGTTCACGCCGCCGAACATGACCAGCGAGGACAGCGGCAGGTGCTTGCCGTAGGTGTCGACCGACTCCTGCACCTGGGCGGCGAGCTCGCGCGTGGGGGTCAGGATCAGGCAGCGCGGGCGCCCGGGCGGGTGCGGATGGGTGTGGGTCTGCGACAGGATGTGCAGCAGCGGCAGCGTGAAGCCGGCGGTCTTGCCGGTGCCGGTCTGCGCCGCCGCGAGCAGGTCGCCGCCGGCGAGCACCTGCGGGATGGCCTTGGCCTGGATGGGCGTGGGCGTGGAGTAACCCGCCTCGGAGACCGCGCGCAGGATGGGTTCGGCCAGCCCGAGGCTGGCGAAGGTGACTTGGGGATTCATTCGATGGTCCGGCGCGAGCCCGTCGCATGCATCGATGCGACACCAATCCGGGCTGCGGGAGGGATCCGCGCCGCATGGGGGCGAACGGATCGTTGCAGGAAACGCGGCGGGTGACTGGTGCACCGCAGCGAAGCCGGCACTATAAGCGCTCCACACCGGAATGGCGAGCCATTTCGGCCCGCTGGCGACCGCGAATCCGCCCCCGCGGCCTCGGGGGCGCTGGCGAATCTTGCGCTGGATCGTGTCATGGAATGAAGGTTTGGTTACAATCCGACACAACCCGGTTCCCGGCAGGGGTATTCCCGTGCGCGAAATCCAGCTCTCCGAAGACCTCGACGGCCGCTACGATCGGCTCTCCCGCGATCTGGGCGCGCGCGCGCTCGCCGGCCTGCTCGCCGTGTCCGGTTCGATCCTCGTCCTGCTCGGCGGGGCGGTCGTGGGTGCCGTGGCGACCTGGGAGGCGATCGGCCGGGGCACACCGGTGGAAACGCTGTTCTGGGTGCTCTTCATGCTCGGCAGCATCGCCGCGATCTGGGCCACGCTGGCCTCCCTGGCGAGCCTCGCGCCGCGGCCCTGCGGGCTGGCGGTCGCGCGCGAACGGGTGGGCGAGCTCTACGCGCTGGTCGATGCGCTCGCGCACGTGGCGGGGGTGAGCCCGATCCGGCGCATCTACGTGACGGGCGAGATCAACGCCTCGATCGTGCAGCGCCCGCGCCACCTGGGTGTCGGCGAGATGGCGACCGATCTGCTGATCGGCCTGCCGCTGGCCCATGCGCTCGGCCCCCGCCAGCTCGCGGCGGTGATCGCCCACGAGATCGGCCACATGGTCGCACGCCAGCGCGGGATGCACGGCCGGAGCGGTTGGCTGCAGGCGTGGTGGATGCGCACGCTGGACGAGCTTGCGGCCGCGTTGCCGTCCGGCTTTCCCTGGTTCGACCCCCAGGGCGACGCCCTGTGCATGAGGATGCTGCTGCTGGCGCAAATGGAGGAGTACGCCGCCGACCGCACCGCGGTGCGCCTGGTAGGGGCCGAGCTGCTTGCCGGGACCCTGGTCGAGCTCTGCTGCAAGGCGGACTTCCTCGCCAACGACTACCTGCCGCGCGTGCATGCCCTGGCCGAGTGCGACGAGGCGTCTTGCGTGCGGCCCTACCGCGAGATGGGGCACGGCTTTGCCGCCGGCTTCGCCCAATCGAGCGCTGCCATCGATCCGCAGCGCGTGCTGCGCGCGGACGCCGGCGACCCCTTCCACCCCGCGCTGCAGGATCGCCTCGTGGCGATCGGCGTCGCCATGCCCGAGCGGCTGCAGGTGTCGGGTCCTTCTGCGGCGCAGCATTTCTTCGGCGACAGCCTGCCTTTCCTGGCCTGGCATTTCGACCGGATCTGGTTGGAGAGCCTGCGCGACGCTTGCCCGCCGGCGCTCAGTCCGCGCGCGCCGGAGCGGGTGCTGCAGGGGGCGTGAGCGCCGCGGAGGCGGCGCCGCGGCGCTTGCGTGCGGTCTCGACCTGGCCGCACAGGCGCGCCGCGCCGTCGAGGATGCGCGGCGTATGGCGCTGGATGAGCTCAGGCGGGATGAAGAACAGGTTGTCGCGGCGCGCGGCCTCGAGCTGCGGCCAGCGCGACCACTGGTCGAGCCACTCCGGACGGGCCTCGCCCATGCCCGAGGCCACGATCACCTCGGGGTTGGCCGCGAGCACCGCCTCGACGCCGATCGTCGGCGTCAGGTGGGCGACCCCGCCGAACACGTTGGCGCCGCCACAGAGGCGGATCACGTCGGCGATCAGGTGGTGGTCGTTCACCGTCATCAGCGGGCGATCCCAGATCTGGTAGAAAACGCGCACCTTGTCGCGTGCCGAATACGTGGCGGCGAGGTGCTCGCGGCGCGCGCGGAAGGCGCTCGCCGCGGCCTGGGCGGCGGGTTCGCTGCCGGCGAGCTGCCCGAGTCGCTCCAGGTTGCGCGCCACGTCTTCCAGGTTGCGCGGCTCGCTCAGGTAGACCGGGATGCCGAGCGCCTGCAGGCGGGCGAGATCGCCTTCGCGGTTGCCGCTCTGCCAGCCGATCACCAGGTCCGGGCGCAGCGCCGCGACCGCCTCGAGGTCGATCCGGGTGTAGCCGCCCACACGCGCGATGCGCTGTGCCGCCTCGGGGTAGTCGCTGTAGTCCACCGCGCCCACCACGCGCTCGCCCGCGCCGGCGGCGAACAGCATCTCGGTGACGTGCGGGGCGAGGCTGACGATGCGCTGCGCCGGCGCGGCCAGCGCGAGCTTGCGGCCGGTGTCGTCCACCAGCTCGACGCCCGCGGCGGAGGCGGGGCCGCCGAGGGCGAGCAGCGTGGCCGCTGCGGCCGAGGCCGCTGCATCGGAAAGACGGCAGGGGAGAGAACTCATCACGGCTCCTTGAGGAGATTCGGGCAGTCTGCGAGGGCGGCCTCCAGCCTCGCCCAGCGAGGCTCGTCCGCGGGCAGGCCGAAGCGCAGCGCGGGCGGGGCGTCGAAGCGGCGCAGCAGGATGCCGCGGCGGGCGAAGGCCGCGTGCACCTGCGCCGCGTGCGGCAGGCGGACGTACTGGAACAAGGCCGGCCCGCAGCTTTCCAGTCCATGCGCCTGCAGCAGGCGGTGCAGGCGCGCGCCCGCGGCGTCCAGCCGGGCGCGCTGCGCGGCCTGCCAGGCGGTGTCGGCGAGCGCGTGGTGCGCCGCCCAGCGTGCCGGACCGGCCAGCGTCCACGGCCCGAGGCGTTCGGCGAGCGCCGTGCGGACCTCGGTGGGTGCGAACACGAAGCCCACGCGCGCCCCGGCCAGACCGAAAAACTTGCCCAGCGAGCGCAGCACCACCAGGCCGGGGCGACCGGCGAGCGGCACCAGGCTGTGCGCAGGCGTGGTGTCGGCGAAAGCCTCGTCCACCACCAGCCAGCCGCCGCGGCGGGCGAGCCGGGCATGCCAGTCGAGCAGGCGATCGCGGTCGAAATGCACGCCGGTCGGGTTGTTGGGCTGCACCAGCACCACCACGTCGCTGTCGTCGATCGCACCCTCGACCTCCTCCGCGTCGATCGACCGTGGCCGGCGCTCGCGCCAGGCGTGGGCGTGCTCGGCGTAGCCTGGCGCCAGCAGGCGGACGCGTGCGCCGGGCAGGACCGCCGGCAGGGCCTGGATCGCCGGCTGAGAACCCGCCACCGCGAGCAATTCGGCGCTGCCGTAATAGCGCGCGGCGGCTTCGTCCAGGCCGTCGTCGTCCTCGGGCAGGCGCTGCCAGGCCGTCTCCGGCACCGGCGGCACCGGATAGGCCCACGGGCTGATCCCGGTGGACAGGTCCATCCAGTCGGCAAGCGCGATACCGTAGTGCTCGGCGGCGCGGCGCAGGCGGCCGCCGTGCTCAAGCACCGCCGCCTCCCGCCAGCGTCGTCGCGACGCCGAGGACCGCGGTCAGCCCCAGCCACAGCAGCGCACCACGCCGCACCAGGGCTACCGCCGCGCGGATGGCGTCGACGTCGGCGCCACGGCCCTCGCCCAGTGCCGGGCGGTGCTCCGCGCGGCCGTGGTAGGTCGCCGCGCCGCCCAGGCGCACGCCGAGCGCGCCCGCACCCGCCGCCATCACCGGCCCGGCGTTCGGACTGTCCCAGGCGGGCGCCTGCGCGCGCCAGCACGCGAGCGCCCGCCGGGTGTCTCCGAGCCAGGCGTAGGTGAGCGCGGTGAGGCGCGCCGGCAGCCAGCCGAGCAGATCGTCGATGCGCGCCGCAGCCCAGCCGAAGTGCAGGTGGCGCGGCGTGCGGTAGCCCCACATCGCATCGAGCGTGTTCGCCAGGCGGAACAGCACCACCCCCGCGCCGCCACCGAGCACGAACCACAGCAGCGCGCCGAACACCGCGTCGTTGCCGTTCTCCAGCACCGACTCGGTGGCCGCCTTGGCCACGCCCTCCGCGTCGAGCGCGCGGGTGTCGCGGCTCACGATCCAGCCCACCCGCGCGCGCGCCGCGTCAAGGTCGCCGGCGGCGAGCGGCGTCGCCACCGCCAGCGCGTGCTCGGCCAGGCTGCGTCCGCCGAGGGCGAAGTAGAGCAGCGCGCTGTCCACCCCCCAGTGCGCGTGCGGATGGAGCGTACGCAGCCACAGCGCGAGCGCCACCCAAGGCAGCACGGCGAGCGCCCAGGCGAGCAATCCTGCCAGGCGCATGCCGGTCTCGTTGGTGCCGAAGAACAGCCGGCGGCAGGCCCGCTCGACCCAGCCCGCCCAGCGCCCGAAGCCGACCAGCGGATGGAAGCGCCTCGCCTCGCCGAATACGCGATCGGCGAGCAGGCCGGCGGCCATCTTGAGCGTGAGGACGAGCAGCAATGAAGAGGGCATCGGAACAGTCAATAAAGGAACGTGGGCGAATCACCCCAAGCAGCGAACACAACCGCAAGCACCACGGCCCCGCCCGCGCCGGGCCGGGCCGGGCAGCCTGCGCAAGCCCGGGCGCCCACCGTACCCTCCCGAATCGGCGATAATCCCGCCCCTTCGAGCAAAACCCGCAGGATTCTACGCCATGTCCCCCCCGATCACGCTGATGGTGCAAGGCACCACCTCCGACGCCGGCAAGACCACGCTGGTCGCCGGACTCGCCCGCGTGCTGCGCCGACGGGGCATCAAGGTCGCCCCGTTCAAGCCGCAGAACATGGCGCTCAACTCCGCCGTCACCATCGACGGCGGCGAGATCGGCCGCGCCCAGGCCCTGCAGGCGCTCGCCGCCGGCGTCGCCCCGCATACCGACTTCAATCCGGTGCTGCTCAAGCCTTCCACCGACATCGGCGCCCAGGTCGTCATCCACGGCCGCGCCGTCGCCAGCCTGTCGGCGCGCGACTACCACGCCTACAAGCCCACCGCGATGGCCGCGGTGATGCAGAGCTGGGACCGCCTGTGCAGCGCCTACGCGGCGGTGCTGGTCGAGGGCGCCGGCAGCCCGGCCGAGATCAACCTGCGCGACCGCGACATCGCCAACATGGGTTTCGCCGAAGCCGCCGACGTGCCGGTGGTGCTGGTTGCGGACATCGACCGCGGCGGCGTGTTCGCCCACCTCGTCGGCACCCTCGAGCTGCTCTCGCCCTCCGAGCAGGCGCGCGTCAAGGGCTTCGTCATCAACCGCTTCCGCGGCGACCTCGGCCTGCTGCAGTCCGGCCTCGACTGGCTGGAGGCGCGCACGGGGCGGCCGGTGTTCGGCGTGCTGCCTTACCTGCACGGGCTCTTCCTCGACGCCGAGGACGCGCTCGCCGACAGCGCCGCCGACGTGCGCGCGGGCGAGGCTGCGCTGCGCGTGATCGCGCCGGTGTACTCGCGCATCTCCAACCACACCGACCTCGATCCGCTGCGATTGCACCCGCAGGTGGATTTCCGCTGGATCGGCCCCGGGCAGGCGATTCCGCCTGCCGACCTGATCGTGCTGCCCGGCTCCAAAAGCGTGCAGGCCGACCTCGCCTGGCTGCGCGCGCAGGGCTGGGAGACGGCGATCCGCCGCCACCTGCGCTATGGCGGCAAGCTGATCGGCATCTGCGGCGGCTTCCAGATGCTCGGCCGCGAGCTGTCCGACCCGCTGGGCCTCGAAGGCGCGCCGGGAACGATGGCCGGGCTGGGCCTGCTCGAGGTGGACACGGTGCTCGAACAACACAAGCAGCTGCGCAACCTGCGCGGCCGCCTCGCGAACCTGTCGCGCGAAGACGGGTCCGAGTGTGCAGGTGAACCCGGTGCGGCCGTCACCGGCTACGAGATCCACATGGGCGTGAGCTCCGGCCCGGCGCTGGCGAGGCCGGCGCTGTGGTTGGCGCACGGCGACGAGGCCATGCCGACCCGGCCCGACGGCGCGCGCTCTGCGGACGGGCAGATCCTCGGCACCTACGTCCACGGCCTGTTCGACGCCCCCGCGGCCTTGGCGGCGCTGCTCGCCTGGGCGGGGCTGGACGCGGAGGCGATGGAAGGATCCGGGCCGGTCGACCTCGCCGCTCGCCGCGAAGCCGATCTCGACCGTCTCGCCGACGCGATCGAGGCCCATGTCGATCTGGCATCCCTGTTCGCCCCGAATCGCCTCTGAAGTCTTGCGGGATCCGCACGAATGAACACCGACACCCCGCGCCGCCACGGCGCCGAATCCTCCCCGCTCGGTCAGGCGGTCGCCTACCGCGACACCTACGCGCCCGAGCTGCTGTTCCCGATTTCGCGCCAGCTCAAGCGCGACGAGCTCGGCCTGCGCGCCGACATGCTGCCCTTCTGCGGCGAGGACTTGTGGAACGCCTACGAACTCTCCTGGCTGGACGCGCGCGGCAAGCCGGTGGTGGCCCTCGGCGAGTTCCGCGTGCCGGCGGCTTCGCCGCGACTGATCGAGTCCAAGTCGCTCAAGCTCTACCTGAACTCGTTCAACCAGCAGCGCTGCGCGAGTGTCGAGGAAGTGCGCGCGACCATCGCGCGCGACCTTTCGGCGGCGGCCGGCGCCGCGGTGGCGGTGGTGTTGCGGCCGCTGCAGGAACGCCCCGGGCGCAGCTTCGGCTACCCCGAGGGCGTCTGCATCGACGCGCTCGAGATCGACATCGGGCGCTACCAGCCCTGCCCGGAGACGCTGCGCGCCGCGGGACCGGAGGTGGAGGAGACGCTGTACTCGCACCTGCTCAAGTCGAACTGCCTGGTCACCGGCCAGCCCGACTGGGGTACCCTGGTCGTGCGCTACCGCGGGGCGGCGATCGACCGCGAGGGCCTGCTGCGCTACGTGGTGTCCTTCCGCGGCCACAACGAGTTCCACGAGCAGTGCGTGGAGCGCGTGTTCTGCGACCTCATGGCGCGCTGCAAGCCGCAGGAGCTTGCGGTGTGGGCGCGCTACACCCGCCGTGGCGGGCTGGACATCAATCCCTTCCGCGCCAGCCGGGCGGGGCTGCGGGCGGACGAGGCCATGGAAGTGCGCCAGTGAGCGCAGGCGCGGCAAATGTGCAACATCGTATGCGGGCCCTGCCCAAACCGGCGCATGCGGTGGTTTAATACCTGCCGGTAACAACCAACACCAAGAGGTAAGGAATATGAAGGCTTTCGTTGCTGCTGCGGTCGCTGCTGGTCTCCTCTCCGCTTCGCCCGCTTTCGCGTCCGAGGCGCTGGCCAAGTCCAAGAACTGCCTGGCCTGTCACGCGGTGGACAAGAAGCTGGTCGGCCCTTCCTACAAGGAAGTCGCCGCCAAGTACGCCGGCCAGGCCGATGCCGCGGCGATGCTCGCCGACAAGGTGCAGAAGGGCGGCGTGGGCGCCTGGGGCAAGGTCCCGATGCCTCCCAACCCGCAGGTCAATGCCGCCGACGCCAAGGCGCTCGTCGACTGGATCCTGACGCTCAAGTAATGCCGCATTCCGGGCCGGCGCTGCCGGCCCGCGTGCCTCCGAAGCCGGCGCAAGCCGGCTTTTTTACGCCGGTGCGGCCTGCAGGTCCGCGTTGCCGGCGCCGAGGAAGAGCCGTTCGGGCTGGCGCAGCCAGCCCGGCACCTCGCCGGCCGGGGCGGGGCGGGCGAACAGGTAGCCCTGCATCACCTCGCAGCCGAGCGCGCGCAGCGCGTCGGCCTGCTCAAGATTCTCCACGCCTTCGGCGACGAGGTCGAGATCGAAGCCGCGTGCGATGCCGGTGATGGCCGAGATGATCGGGTTGGTCATCGGGCCTTCGAGGTCACGCACGAAGCTGCGGTCGATCTTCAGCGTGCTGACCGGGAAGCGCTGCAGGTAGGCGAGTGCCGAGTAGCCGGTGCCGAAGTCGTCGATCGCCACGCTGATGCCGGCCTCGCGCAGCGCGCGCACCTTGGCGGCGATGTCGGCGGTGTCGTCCATCATCAGGCCCTCGGTGATCTCCACCTCGAGGCACGACGGTGCCACGCCGTGGCGGTCGAGGCAGGCGCGGATCCTGCCGACCACGTCGCCGCGCTGGAAGTCGCAGGCCGACAGGTTGATCGACACGCGCGGGGCGCCGACGCCCTCCGCCTGCCAGCGTGCGAGCTGCGCGCAGGCCGTCTCCAGTACCCAGTTGCTGATCTCGCTGATGAGGCCGACCTCTTCGGCCACCTGGATGAAGGTCGCGGGCGGAATCGCGCCCAGGCCCGGATGGTTCCAGCGCAACAAGGCCTCGAGGCCGACGATGCCGCGCGTCGCCAGGCTGACCTGGGGCTGGTAATGCAGGTCGAGCTCGCCGCGGGCGACCGCGCCGCGCAGGTCGTTCTCCAGCGCGATGCGGTCGCGATGGCGGGTGTTGAGCTCGGGGTCGAAGAAGCGGAAGGCGTTCTTGCCGGAGCGCTTGACCTGGTACATCGCCGCGTCGGCGTGGCGGGTGAGGTCCTCGGCAGTGGTGCCGTCGCGCGGGAAGAGCGCGATGCCGACGCTGACCGTGGCACGGAATTCGCCCTGGCTGAGCCGCACCGGGGTGGCGAGTGCGTCGAGCACCTTGCGCGCGATGACCTCGGCGTCCTCGGGCTGGTTGATGTCCGGGAGCAGCACGGTGAATTCGTCGCCGCCGAGGCGGGCGAGTGTATCGCCGCGGCGCAGCGTGGCCGACAGCCGGCTGGCGATCGCACGCAGCAGCAGGTCGCCCTCGGCGTGGCCGAAGGTGTCATTGACCAGCTTGAAGCGGTCGATGTCGATGAACATCACCGCGAGCGCGCCGGTGCGGCGCTGCGCCTGCGCGATCGCGAGTTCGAGGCGGTCCTTGAACAGCACCCGGTTGGGCAGGTGGGTGAGCTGGTCGTGATAGGCCTGGAAGGAGATGATCTCCTCGGCGCGCTTGCGCTCGGAGATGTCGCGCGCCACGCCGTAGAGGCCGATCACGCGGCGGTCGTTCTCCTGCGTGACCATCGGGATGCCGGTCAGCGACACGGTGACGCTGCCGCCCTCGCCACCACCGTCGCGCCGCGAGCGCAGGCGCAGCTCGACGTGGAAGCTCTCGCCCGGCAGGCTGCTCGGCTGGCTGAGCAGGGTGTCGATGCGGTCGAGGTCCTCGGGCATCACCAGGGTGGTGAAGGGGCGCTTGACCAGCGCGCTGCGGTCGTAGCCCAGCAGGGCCTTGATGCGCGGGTTGATGTAGGTGAAGCGGCCGCTGCCGTCGAGGGTGAAGATCATGTCGGGCGAGCTCTCCACCAGGTAGCGGTGCAGGCGCTCCGAATCCTTCAGGCGCTGGCTCATCAGCTTGTTGGCGCGTTCGAGCGTGCCCTTGTGCAGGGCGCCGTCGACCGCGCGCTGCAGCTGCGCCACGTGATAGGGCTTGCGCACGTAGTCGTCGGCGCCGCCGCGCAGCGCGCCGATCGCCGCGTCGATCGCGTCCTCGCCGCTGATGATGATCACCGCCTCGTCGCGCTGGTGGTCGGACAGCCAGTCGAGCAGCGCGAGGCCGTTGGCGTCGGGGAGACGGTAGTCGAGCAGGATCAGCGCGTAGCGCTGCTTCTCCAGGCGGCCGATCGCCTCGCCGATGCTGCCGCATTCGTCGAAGAGGCGCCCGGGGCGGGCGAGTGCATGCGGAAAGGTGCGGCGCAGGGCCGGATCGTCATCGACGATCAGGATGCGGACGCTGTCGGCGTCGTCGCCGGCGGTGGCGTCGATCCGAGGCCTTAACCCGTTGTCGGCCGGAGTGACCATGGCTCCCGGAGGCTGCGATGTGGAGGGCTTGTTCGGCCGCATGATGCAACACTCAGGCGCTTTGTTCCAGCGGAACGAAGATCTGGAAGCTCGTGCCGGCGCCCGCCTGGGTGCGGCACAGCAGGGTGCCGCCCCATTGTGCGAGGATCTCGCGCACCACCGAGAGGCCGAGGCCCTGGTGCTCCGCCCCCTTTGCGCTCGGGCGCGGGCTGAGCGGATCCTGGGCGCGTTCCACCGGCAGGCCGGGGCCGTTGTCGACGAAGCGGATCTCCAGGCAGTTGCGGCCGTCGACATTGACCAGCGGCAGCACCGAGACGACCAGGCGCTGGCCGGGCTGGAGCGCTTCGGAGGCGTTGCGCAGCAGGTTGAGCAGCACCTGCTTGAGCGCCGATGCGGGGATCGCGGCCGGCGGCACGTCGCGCGCGGCGCGCAACTCGAGCTGGATCTGGCGGCTGCCGAAGAGCGGCTCGCCGTACAGCGTGCGCATGTCCAGCAGCAGCTCGGGCACCCGGCAGGTGCGCATCTCGGCCGTCTCGGCAGGCAGTTCGGCGGCGCTGCGCAGGAGTTTGTCGATGCGGTCGAGTTCGGCGTTGAGCAGGCTCATCTCGTCTTGCAGCGTGCTGTCGCCGGAGCGCTCCTGGGCGAGCATGTCGATGCGGGTCTTGAGCACCGTGAGCGGGTTGCTGGCCTCGTGGGCGATGCGGCGCACATGGTCGCGGAAGCGCTGGTGCAGCGCGGCCTCGCGCTCGGCGATCGCATCGCGCTGGCGGGCGTGGCTGCGCAGCGCGCGCGCCGCGGCACCGAGCAGGGCGGCGTAGCGCCAGCGCAGCTCGCTGTCGAGCGCCTGCGCGGAGGCGGTGGCGACGAGGGCCACGCTGGTGTCGCCCGCGCCGCCCAGAGGGATGACGTGGAAGCCCGGCTGGCCGAGCCAGCGTGCGACCTGCCAGTCGGCGACGCTGCGCCCGGGCGGGCCGCCGTCACCGAAATGCGAGCAGGGTTGCTCGCTGCGCGCGCCGAGGGCGATGCAGCTGGTCTCGTCGTCCAGGCGCAGGCGCAGCTCGCCGATCAGCAGGTCGGGGCTGCCCGCCGCGGCGCCGAGCAGCGGGCGCAGGCGACCGTCCTCGCCGCTGCCGAGCAGCACCGGTGGGGTGTGCAGGCCAAACAGCGGGCAGGCGATCGCCAGGCGGTCGCGGATGGTCGTCGCGTCCAGGTCGACGAAGGCGGCGGTGAGCAGGCCGAGCATGCCGGCGTAGCGGTAGGGGTCGTCCGTGAGGCGCAGGGTCGGGCAGGCCGCGCCCGTGCCCGCGCTGGGCAGGCCGGGCAGGGCGGGGTAGGACGCATGCCCGGACAGGATGTAGCCGACGTCGGTGCGCAGCGCCACCACGCTCGCGCTCTCGAGTCCGGTCAGCTCGGCGACTTCCGTGATGCGCTCCTGCCAGTCGCCACCGGCGAGCCGGCGTGCGGCGGCGAGCAGGCCGAGCAGCGGATGCATCGCGCCCGCGCAGGCCGGATCCATGCCGTCGAACTCGAGCGCGTCGGCCAGGCTCGCGGGCAGGCCGCAGTCGGCGACAAGGGCCGGCAGCGTCGGCCGGCGCCCGGAAACCCACCCCGCCGAGCGCGGCAGGCCGAACCACAGGCCGGCGAGGTAGGCCTCGTCGGGGCGCGGATATTCGGTCTCGATCGCGAGGTGGAGCGCGCATTCGGCACGCAGCAGTGCGGCGTCGGCGGTTTCGTCCGGTTGGTTGCCGACGTGGCCCAGACCGAGCAGCCAGGCGCGCAGCAGGTCGGTGCCGATGCGCTCGAGGCGGCGCCGCAGGGCGGCATTGAGGCCGTCCTGGAGTTCGCCCGCGCGCAGCGGATCGGCCAGCAGCAGCGCCAGGCTCAGCGCGGGGTCGCGTGCGGCCACGAGCGCGATCTCCGCCCAGTTCGGCGTCTGCGCGGCGAGCATGCGCAGGATCGTCGACGCGCCGTCGGGCAGGGGCTGGAGCTCGAAGGCGCTGAAATTGGCGGCGAACATGCGATGGACGGTTGGAAAAAGGGCCGACGGATTCTAGCCCGTCGGCCCTTCCCCTTGCCGTGAACGATGTGGCGGTCGAGCGGGAATGACGAACGGGGTGCGGCGCTGGACGAGGTTCAGCCGTGCAGGCTGTCGGCGAAACCGAGCCCGACCAGCTGTGCGCGATTGACCTGCTCGCAGCTCAGGTGGAGCTGGTCCACCGCCGCCTGCAAGGCCTTGGGGTCGAAGCTCTCGCAGCACTGCGCAAGGTGCAGGAAGGGGGCGAAGTCGCCTTGGCCGTAGAGGAGCGCCTCGCTCACCCGCGGCGGCAGGTTCATCTCTTCGAGCAGGGTCTGGATCGAGGTGCCGAGCAGGGTGTGCAGCAGCGAGAAGGCGCCGGTGATGAAGAGGTTGTCGCGCTCGACGGCATCGAAGAAGCCGCCGCCGATCTCTTCCATGAAGCGGCCGCGCGCGATCGCGGTCTGCATCAGCGCGGGGGCGCTGGGGTCGCGGCTGGCGGTGACCAGCAGCAGCGACAGCCATTTGTTGAGGGCGTCGTAGCCGAGGATGCTGACCGCGTGGCGGAAGGACTGGATCTCGACCATGAGGCCGAAGCCGGCCGAGTTGATGTAGCGCAGCAGCTTGAAGGAGAGCGCCACGTCCTGCTTGAGGACGCCCTCGATCTCGCGGATGTCGCCGTTGTTGCGCACCAGGTTGAGCAGCCGCACGATCTGCGCATGCCCCGGCGTGAGGCTCTTGGCGGGCGCGTTGCCGTGCAGGAAGAACCAGCCCGAGGCACCGTCGTAGCCCGCCGCGACGGCCTGGCGGAAGGCGCCGATGTCAGCCAGGCCCCAGGCCAGGCTCAGGCCGGGCGAGCCGGTGGGCGCAGGGTGGCGGCGCGCGTCGATGAGCACGAAACGCCAGTCGTGGCCGGCGGGCAGGGCGACCTCGGGCTGGAACCAGGTGAGGCACATGCCGATGCCGGCATCGCGCAGGCGCGCCATCAGCGCCTGGGTGTGCGGATGGGCGAGCGTCTGCACCGGGATCTCGATCGCCACGTTCCCGGGGATCGCCCACTCCATGATCTCGGGCGTCGGCACCAGGCGGCCGAGGCTGACGAACACCGGATGGTGGGTCGGCCACACCGCGGCCTGGGCGGAGAGCGCCTCGACCACCGAGGCGATGTTGGGGCCGTGGGCGATCAGGCGGTTGGCGGTGATCGCGCGGTTCTTGTTGACGACCGGCTCGCGGGTCAGCAGGGTGGTCTGGCTCATCGGGCGTTCCGGGTCATCGGGCGGAGGGCTGGGCGAAGGTGAAGGCGTCGGCGAAGAACGCGTCCTCGGGCAGGCCGCGTTCGCTGTGAAAGCTGGCGCGTGCGGCATCGACCATCGCGGGGGCGCCGCAGACATAGACCTCGTGCGCGGAAAGGTCGGCGAAGTCTTCGAGTACCGCCTGGTGCACCAGGCCGCCGCGTCCCGCCCAGGCCTCGTCGGAGAGCACCGGGACGTAGCGCAGGCCGGGCAGCACCGCCTCCCAGGCGCGTGCGAGCGCGTCGAGATACAGCCCGTCGCGCCGGCGCGCACCCCAATACAGCGTGATCGGGCGCTGCAGGCCGAGCCGGATCGCGTGCTCGACGATGCCCTTGATCGGTGCGAAGCCGGTGCCGCCGGCCACCAGCACGATCGGACGCGCGGAGTCCTCGCGCAGGAAGAAGCTGCCCAGCGGCCCTTCGAAGCGCAGGATCTCCTTTTCCATCATGGTCTCGAAGACGTGGCCGGTGAAACGGCCGCCGTCGATGCGGCGCACATGCAGCTCGAGATGGCGGGCGTCGTGCGGGGCGTTGGCGATCGAGAAGCTGCGGCGCTGGCCGTCGGCGAGCAGGATGTCGATGTACTGGCCGGCGCGGAAGGCGAAGTTCTCGCTCGCGGGCAGCTTGAGCTCGATCCGCATCACGTCCTCGGCCAGGCGCTCGAGCTTCTGCACGCGGCAGGGCAGCTTCTTCACCTGGATGTCGCCGGCGCGCGTCACGCTGCGTGCCTGCACCATCACGTCGCCGAGCGGCTTCGCGCAGCAGAACAGCGCCAGACCCTCGGCGCGCTCGGCCTCGCTCAGTGCGCCGGGCGAGTGCTCGCCGTGCTCGACCTCGCCCTCGAGCACGCGACCCTTGCAGGCGCCGCAGGCGCCGTCGCGGCAGCCGTGCGGCAGCAGCAGGCCGGCGGCGAGCGCGGCCTCGAGCACGGTCTGGTCGTCGTCGGCCTCGAAGGAGTGGTTGCCGGGCTGGAGGGAAATCCGGTGGCTCATGGTGCGTGAGATAATCGAACGATGAAAAGGATACTGATCGTCGGCAGCGGCGACGTCGCCCGCCGCGCGCTGCCATGGCTGGTGCGTCGCTTTCGTGTCTTCGCGCTCGTCCGCCAGCCCGAGGCGGCCGCCGAACTGCGTGCGCTCGGCGCGGTGCCGGTCGCGGGCGACCTCGACGACCGCCGCAGCCTGCGCCGCCTGGCCGGCATCGCCGACGCGGTGCTGCACTTCGCGCCGCCGCCGCAGACGGGCGAGGGCGACCCGCGCATGGCGCGGCTGCTGGCCGCGCTGGTAGGTCGATCGAGTCTACCACAGGGGGTGGTATACATAAGCACGACAGGGGTTTACGGCGACTGCGCAGGTGTCCGGGTGGATGAGACGCGGCCGTGCCGGGCGCAGACCGCGCGCGGCCGCCGACGGGTGGATGCCGAGCGCCGCCTGCGCGCCTTCGGCCGCCGTAACCGGGTGCGGGTCGCCCTGCTGCGCGCGCCCGGCATCTACGCCGCCGACCGTCTGCCGCTCGAGCGCCTGCGTCGCGGCGATCCGGTGCTCGCCGCCGACGAGGATGTGCACACCAACCACATCCACGCCGAGGACCTCGCCCGCATCGCCTGCCTGGCGCTGTTCCGTGCCGGGCCGGGGCGGGCCTACAACGCCAGCGACGACTCCGGCCTGCGCATGGGCGAGTACTTCGACGCGGTCGCCGAGCGTTTCGGCCTGGCGCGCCCGCCACGCATGGCACGCGCCGAGATCGTCCGCCACCTGTCGCCGCTCGCGCTGTCCTTCATGAGCGAGTCGCGCCGCCTCGACAACCGCCGGCTGAAGCGGGAACTGCGCCTGCACCTGCGCTATCCGACGGTGGCCGACGGCTTGCGCGCCGCGACCGTTCCCGTCTGAACCGCGGCGCTTTGCCGCGCCGCGGGCGAACTTCCCCGATCGAACCTGGAGCCCTTTCCCGCATGCTGACCCTCAAGGCCTTTCACATCGTCTTCGTCGTGAGCTGGTTCGCAGGCCTGTTCTACCTGCCGCGCCTGTTCGTCAACCACGCCATGGTCGAGGACGCCGCCACCCGCGAGCGCCTGGCGATGATGGAGATGAAGCTCTACCGCTTCATGACGCCGCTCGGCATCCTCGCCGTGGGCCTCGGCCTGTGGCTGTGGTTCGGCTACGACTTCGCCGGCGGCTGGCTGCACGCCAAGACCCTGCTGGTGGTGTTCCTGATCGCCTACCACCTGTATTGCGGCCGCCTGATGCGCGCCTTCGCCGAGGGACGCAACACGCGCAGCCACGTGTGGTACCGCTATTTCAACGAGATCCCGGTGCTGGTGCTGTTCGTGGTGGTGTTCCTCGTGGTCTTGAAGCCCTTCTGAACATGGTCGCGAAACGGATCGGGGGCGGCGGGGACGACGTGCAGATGGCGCGCGGCGTGCGGGGCGACGAGGCGAAGGCGCTCGCGCAAGGCGGAGTCGGGCGCGCCGAGCCCGCGCGCCCGGTGGAGCTCGCCGACTACCAGTGGCCGGCGCACTCGGTGCTGGTGGTCGACGACGAGGAGGGCATGCGCAATTTCCTCGAGCGCACGCTCGCGCGCCGCTGCGGCATGGTGCAGTCGGCCGCCGATGCCGAGCACGCCGCGGTGCTGATGGCGCGTCTGCATTTCGACCTGCTGGTCCTCGACATCGCCCTGCCTGGCAAGTCGGGGATCGAGTGGCTGCACGAGCTGCGCGAGCATGGTTATGCCGGCGACGTGATCCTGATCACCGCCTTCGCCGACATGGAGACCGCGATCGACGCGCTGCGCGGCGGCGCCTCGGACTTCATCCTCAAGCCCTTCCGCGTCGACCAGATCCTCAACTCGATCAAGCGCTGCTTCGAGCGTGCCGGCCTGGCGCGCGAGAACTTCGTGCTGCGCCGCGAGCTCGCCGGCCTGGGCGCCGAGCCCACCGGGCTGATCGGCCACTCGCCCGCGATGGAGCAGCTGCGCGCGCTGGTGCGCCGCGTCGGGCAGATGCCGAGCACGGTGCTGCTGCTGGGCGAATCCGGTACCGGCAAGGAGGTGGTGGCGCGCGCGTTGCACCGGACCAGCCCGCGCGCGCAGCGTCCCTTCGTGCCGCTCAACTGCGCGGCGATCGCCTCCGAGCTGATCGAGAGCGAGCTCTTCGGCCACGTCAAGGGCGCCTTCACCGGCGCCACCGAGAACCGCAACGGCCTGTTCTACTACGCCCACGGCGGCACGCTCTTCCTCGACGAGATCAGCGAGCTGCCGCTGGCGATGCAGACCCGGCTGCTGCGGGTACTCGAGGAGCGCAAGCTGCGCCCGGTCGGTTCCGAGCGCGAGCTGCCGGTGGATGTACGCATCATCGCCGCCTCCAACCGCGACCTCGCCGCCGAGGTGCGCGCCGGACGCTTCCGCGAGGACCTCTACTACCGCCTCGCGGTGGTGGACATCGGCCTGCCGCCGCTGCGCGACCGTACCGAGGACATCCCCGAGCTGATGCGCCACTTCATGCAGCAGTTTTCCGTCCAGCTCGGCGTGCCGCCGCTGCCGCTCTCGCACGAGGTGGTGAGCCGGCTCGCCGGCTACACCTGGCCTGGCAACGTGCGCGAACTGCGCAACTACATCGAGCGTTCGCTGATTCTCGGCCACTTCCCGGCGCAGCCGAGCGCCGCACCGACCGCCGCACCGACCGCCCTGCCGACGCCGGCGGGCGAGCTGGAGGCGAGCCTGGCCGAGGTCGAGCGCCGCCACATCGAGCGTGTGACCGCCGCCTGCGAGGGCAACAAGACCGAGGCCGCGCGCCGGCTGGGCGTGTCGCGCAAGACCCTGGAGCGCAAGTTCGCCGAGTGGGCGCTCGAGGACGCCGCGGCCGCGCGTGCGGAGCGGCGGGCCTGAGCGTGGCGGGGGTCGGGGCGAGCAGGCTGCGCCGGATGGCGGGGCCCGGTGCGGGAGCGGGGCGATGAGGCTCGCCGAACGCCTGCGCGGCTCGGTACGCGCCAAGCTGCTCGCCCTCGTGCTCGCGCCGCTGATGCTGGGCTTCCCGCTGATCATGGGCGTGCTGTGGTACTGGGGCGAGGTCTACTACCACCGCCTGATGGTGTCGCGGGTCGCCAGCGACCTGGCGACCGCGCACGGTTACTTCGAGCGCGTGATCGACGGCGTCGGCAACGACGTGCAGGGGCTCGCCGGCTCGCATGCGCTCGCGCAGACCCTGGCGCACGAGAGTCCGGAAGCGGTGGCCGCGCTGCTCGGTGCGCGCAAGGGCGGACTCGCGCTCGACTTCCTCAACCTGCTCGACGTCAATGGCCGCGTGCTGCATGCGTCGACCGCGCTGGCGGCGGGGAGCGCGCGTGGTGGATGGCCCGTCGTGCAGCAGGCGATCCGCGCCCGCGGCGGCAGCGTCGTCGAGCGCTTCGCACCCGCCGAGCTCGCGGCGATCGACGCCGGCATGCGTGAGCGTGCCCGCCTTGCCCTGGTGGCCACGGCGCGCGCGCGGCCGGATTCGCGCGGCGAGGAGGAGCGCGGCCTGGTGGTGCACGCGGCGGCCCCGGTGCTCGACGCCGCGGGCAACCTGGTCGCGGTGCTCGAAGGCGGCGTGCTGCTCAATGGCAACCTCGACTTCGTCGATACCCTCAACGCCATCGTCTACCGCGAGGGCAGCCTGCCCGAGGGCAGCGAGGGCACCGCCACGCTCTTCGTCGACGATGTGCGCATCGCCACCAACGTGCGCCTGTTCGAGGGCGCGCGCGCGCTCGGCACGCGCGCCTCGGACGAGGTCCGCACGCATGTGCTCGACCACGGGCGTACCTGGCTGGAGACCGCCTTCGTGGTCAACGACTGGTACGTGTCGGCTTACGAGCCGGTGGTGGACAGCCGTGGCGAACGCGTCGGCATGCTCTACGTCGGCTTCCTCGAGGCGCCCTTCCGCGCCGCCAAGCGCATGGCCCTGCTGGTGGTCGGCGCGCTCGCGCTGCTGGTCAGCGCCGCCGGCGCGCTGCTGACGCTGTATTGGGCGCGCGGCATCTTCCGCCCGATCGAGCGCATGCACGCCACCATCGGCCGCATCGACGCCGGCGACGAGCAGGCGCGCGTCGGCGACGTCGCCAGCCGCGACGAGCTCGGCCGCCTGGCTACCGCCTTCGACCACCTGCTCGACGACCAGGCCGCGCGCCGCTCCGAGCTGCAGGCGCTCAACGCCTCGCTCGACCGCAAGGTCGCCGAGCGCACCGCCGACCTCGCCGACGCCAACGCCGAGCTGCGCGCCGCACAGCACCGCCTGGTGATGAGCGAGAAGCTCGCCGCGATCGGCGAGCTCACCGCCGGCGTCGCGCACGAGATCAGCAATCCCACCGCGGTGATCCAGGGCAATCTCGACCTGCTGCGCGAGGAACTCGGCCCCGCGGCGCAGCCGGTGGCCAACGAGATCCGCCTGATCCACGAGCAGGTCGGGCGCATCCGCCTGATCGTCACCAAGCTGCTGCAGTTCGCCCGTCCGGGCGAGTTCGCCGGCTACGTCGAGGACGTCGACGTGAACGCCGCGCTCGCCGACTGCCTGGTGCTGACGCGCCAGCATCTGGCGCGCGCCGAGGTGAAGGTGGTGCAGCGCCTGGCCGCCACCGCGCGGGTGCAGATCAACCTGCAGGAGCTGCAGCAGGTGCTGATCAACCTCATCGTCAACGCCGTGCAGGCCATGCCGGCCGGCGGTACGCTGACGCTGGAGACGGTCGACCGCGACCCGCGGCAGGATGCGCGCGGCGTGCGCATCACGGTGCGCGACACCGGCGGCGGCATCCGTGCCGAGGACCTGGCGCGCATCTTCGATCCCTTCTTTACCACCAAGAAGCGCCAAGGCACCGGGCTGGGGCTGTCGATCAGCCACACCCTGGTCGAGCGCTACGGCGGCCGCATCGAGGTGGACAGCGCGCCCGGGCGGGGCGCGGCCTTCACGGTGAGCCTGCTCGCCGAGCCGGTGTATCGCAAGGACCCCGCGCCGCCGCCCGGCGGACGGGAGAACGGAACAGGACAAACGGAAGCGACATGAAAGTGATGGGTTTCGCCGGCTGGTCCGGCAGCGGCAAGACGACGCTGGTGGAGCAGGTGATCGCGGCGCTGAGCGCGCGCGGCCTGGTGGTGTCGCTGGTCAAGCACGCCCACCACAGCTTCGACATCGACCACGCCGGCAAGGACTCCTGGCGCCATCGCCAGGCCGGCTGCCGCGAGGTCATGGTGAGCTCGGACCAGCGCTGGTCGCTGACACGCGAGCTGCGCGGCGGGCCCGAGGCGACGCTCGACGAGCTGCTTGCCCACCTCGGACCGTGCGATCTGGTGTTGGTCGAGGGCTTCAAGCGCGCGGCGATCCCCAAGATCGAGGTGCATCGCCGGGGGCTCGCCGAGCCGCTGCTGTATCCGCACGATCCGCACATCGTCGCCATCGCGACCGACGCCGAGTTGCCCGCACCGCTGCCGCGGCTGGACCTCAACGACCCGGTGCAGGTGGCCGACTTCATCGCGGACCATCTGCACCTGTAGTGCGGGCGAGGTCGGTCCAGTCTGTTGCATCCATGCGAACGCCCGGTATGGCAGGGCGAATGCTCTGTTAGGATTCTCGAGATTAATTATTTTCTCGAGAGACGGTAATGAGGATCGAAAAGACCACGGCGGGGACGCCCCACCGCATCGTCATTGTCGGCGGGGGCGCCGGCGGACTGGAGCTGGCGACACGCCTGGGGCGCAAGTTCGGCCGCGGCGGGCGGGTCGAGGTCACCCTCGTCGACAGCAAGCGCACCCACGTGTGGAAGCCCAAGCTCCACGAGATCGCTGCCGGCAGCATGGACATCGGCGATCACGAGGTGCCCTACCTGGCGCAGGCGCACTGGCATGGCTTCCGCTTCCGCATCGGGCAGATGATCGGGCTCGACCGCAGCCGGCGCGAGATCCACGTCGCCCCCTTCGTCGATGAAGACGGCAAGGAGGTCACGCCCGCGCGTTCCTTCCCCTACGACACGCTGGTGATCGCGGTCGGCAGTCTCAGCAACGATTTCGGCACGCCGGGGGTGCGCGAGCATGCGCTCAAGCTCGAGACCGTCGCCGATGCGCGGCGTTTCCATGTGCGCATGGTCAATGCGTGCGTGCGCGCCCACGCCCAGCGTTCGCCGCTGCGCCCCGGGCAGTTGCATGTGGCGATCATCGGTGCCGGCGCTACCGGCGTCGAGCTTGCCGCCGAGTTGCACCACACCACGCGCGAGGTGGTGGCGTACGGGCTGGACCGCGTCGATGCCGAAAAGGATGTCCGGCTCACCCTGATCGAAGCCGCGCCGCGCGTGCTGCCGGCCTTGCCCGAGCGCCTGTCGCGATCGACCGAGCGCTTGCTGCGCAAGCTGGGTGTGGAAGTGAATACCGACGCACGCGTGGCCGAGGTGCTGCCCGATGGCGTGCGCCTGGCCGACGGTCGCGTCCTGCCCGCCGAGCTGGTGGTGTGGGCGGCCGGGGTGAAGGCGCCCGATTTCCTCACCCGGCTCGACGGGCTGGAGACCAATCGCATCAACCAGCTCGTGGTGCGGCAGACCTTGCAGAGTTCGGTAGACGACGACATCTTCGCGATGGGCGACTGCGCCGCCTGCCCGTGGCCGGAAAAGGACGGCTTCGTGCCCCCGCGCGCGCAGGCCGCGCACCAGCAGGCCTCGCATCTGTACACGCAGCTGCAGCGCCGCCTCGCCGGCAAGCCGGTGCAGGACTACCGCTACCGGGACTTCGGTTCGCTGGTGTCGCTGGGCGAGTTCAGCACGGTGGGCAACATGATGGGCGGGCTCGCCAGGGGCGACCTGTTCATCGAGGGCTGGTTCGCGCGCCTGATGTATGCCTCCTTGTACAAGATGCACGAACTGGCGCTGCACGGCTGGGTGAAGGTGACGCTCGACACCTTGGCGCGCATGATCACGCGCCGCACCGAGCCCCACGTCAAGCTGCACTGAGGCCGCGCGTGCCGCGCCCTCAGTCGAGGCCGAGCACGCGCCCGAGCGGGCCGAGGTCGTAGCCGCCGAGCCGGTGCGCCAGCGCCTGAGAGCGCGCGTCGCCGTGCGCGGCGAGCAGATCCTGGAAGAGGCGGCGGAACATCACGTCGCGCGGCAGCGCGAGGTCGAAGGCCTCCCAGCCCAAGGGCAGGAAGCCGAGGCCGAACTCGGTCGCTGCGGCGCGCGTGCCGGGCGCGCAGTCGGCGTCCTCGCGTGCGACCAGGGCCGCGGCCTCGCGCTCGCTGCGGGCGGTGGCGACCACGCTGCAGTCGGCCGCCGAGAAACCGCGGCTGGCGAGCACGGACTCGAGAAAGTGCGCCGAACCCGCGCCGGCCTGGCGCATCGCCCAGCGATAGTCGAAGGCGGCGAGCGTCTCGATGCCGTCGACCGCCAGGCCGCGGCGCAGGATCACGCCCTGCTCGCGCAGCGCCAGGCGCACCAGCGCCCAATGGCGATGCGGGGCGAAGCGGCGCAGCAGCATGGCGTGCTGCTGCAGGCTGTGCTCCACCCCGCCCCAGTGCAGCGCACACACGCTGGCGCGGCGACGCGCGAGCAGCTCGAGCCCGGGCAGGGTGCCGGTGGGGCTGTAGGCGACGAAGGCATCGCCCCCCAGCACGGGAGCGAGCGCGCCCACCGTGGCGGCCAGCAGCGGGTCGTCGCTGCCGGTGATCACCAGCCGGTCGCTGAGCGCGCCGCCATGCGCCTGCTCGAGCAGCCACTCCTCGAGCAGTGCGCGCGGGAACAGCCACTTGCCGCCCACGCGTGCGGCGGGGATTTCGCGGCTGTTGGCGAGTTCGTAGAGCTTCTTCTCGTTGAGCTGCAGGAAGGCCGCGGCCTCGCGTGCGTTGAGGCAGGTCGCGGATGCCGCGTCGGTGCCTGCCGGCTGCGCGGGGCGCGCGCTCATCCGCGCGGCGCGCCCGCGGCGGCGGCGGGCAGGTCGCGGGCGGCCTCGGCCAGCTCGTCGCGGGTGTTGACGTTGCGGAAGGCGGCCTCCTCGTCGTCGAAGGCGACCTCGACCACCTTCAGGCTGCCGTACCAGCGGTCGATCTTGCGTCCGCCGGCGGCGAGGAAGGCACCGAGGTGATCGGCGAGATTGCGCCGGCACAGGCAGAACACCGGGTGCGGCTGCCCGAAGGTCTTGGCGACGGCGAGCTGGGCGTCGGCGGCGTGGAGTGCGGCGGCCAGGCGCTCGACCAGATCCGCGGGCAGGAACGGGGAGTCGCAGGGCGCGGTGACGACGAAGGGATGCTGCGCGCGCAGGAGCCCGGCATGGAGCCCGGCGAGCGGGCCGGCGAAGCCGCCGATGTCGTCGCCGAACACCGGATGGCCGAAGGCCTGCCAGGCCGGGAGGTTCTGGTTGGCGTTGATGAGCAGCGCGTCGACCTGGGGGGCGAGGCGCTCGAGCGCGTGTGCCGCCATCGGCCGCCCGGCGAGCTCGACCAGGCCCTTGTCCACACCGCCCATGCGGCTGCCCTGGCCGCCAGCGAGCAGGATCCCGGTGATGCGGCGGTCGGCGGGGCGGGGGGCTGGGGAGGGAAGCATGGTGGGAGCTCGTCGTGCGTGGGAGGGGGTGGCGCTTCAGTCGCGCTCGAAGCGGTCGGCGCCGGAGAACAGCAGGTAGTGCTTGCCCTGGGCGCGGCCGATCATGGTGAGGCCGATCTTCTGCGCGATCTGCCAGCCCATGTGGGTGAGGCCCGAGCGCGAGACGAGGAAGGGAATGCCCATCTGCGCGGTCTTGATCACCATCTCGGAGGTGAGCCGGCCGGTGGTGTAGAAGATCTTGTCGCTGCCATCGAGCCCGTCGAGCCACATCTGGCCGGCGATCGCGTCCACCGCGTTGTGGCGGCCGACGTCCTCGAAGAACATCAGGATCTCGCAGCCGCCGGGCGTGGCCCTGGCGAGCGCGCAGCCGTGCACCGCGCCGGCCTGCTTGTAGATGGACTCGTGGTGGCGCACGGCGTCCATCAGGGCGTAGAGGGTGGATTGCCGCAGCTGGCGATCGTGCGGCAGGCGGATCTGGTCGATCTCGTCCATGAGTCCGCCGAACACCGTGCCCTGGCCGCAGCCGGTCGTGACCGTGCGGCTGCCGAGCTTGCGCTCGGCGTCCTGCATGCCGGCGCGCGTGGTGATCGCGACCGCGTCGGTATCCCAGTCCACCTGCACCGCGGCGATCTCGTCCAGGCTGCGCACCAGGCGCTGGTTGCGCAGCCAGCCGATGGCGAGCGCCTCGGGGGCGGCGCCGAGCGTCATCAGGGTGACGATCTCGCGCTTGTCGACGTAGAGCGTGAGTGGATGCTCGCCGGCGATCGAGGTCGGCACCGTGTCGCCGCGTTCATCGACCGCGGGGATCTCGATGGTGAGTGGACGGCGGGCCTGGCTCAGCAGGGGACGGTGGGGAGGGGTCATCGGGGCGGGGCCGGGGATGCGCGAGCAGGCGATTGTAGCCGCAAGTCCGGCGAGGCATGGGCGGAGTCGCGGCTCCAATCCGGCCGTGCGGTCGCTGCGGTGATCCGCCCTCGGGACCACGGCGGCGCGCGCCGCCTGCACTCGCGGCCTCGCCCCGACACGGAATTCGCTACCGCGGATCGCGACTCACGTGGCGATTCCCGCACGCGCGGCGGTCGGACATTGTGGGAGCGACGCGAGTCGCGATTTCCGCAAGCGCGGCGGTCGCATTGTGGGAGCGACGCAAGTCGCGATTTCCGCAAGCGCGGCGGTTGCATTGTGGGAGCGACGCGAGTCGCGATCGCGGCGCCTGAGGTCCGTGCCGCGGGTTTCCACGCTCGCGCACGGCGCGGCGGGCGCTTATGCTAAGAAAGACATGGACCTTCCTTTGCGGGTGCAGCACGATGAAAGAATTCCCCATCGCGGTGATCATGGAGCGCCGCCGCCTGAACAACCCCTGGGTCGATGCCGCCTGGGAGGCGGTGGGGGTCGTGCCGGCCTTCGACGACGCCGCGCCGGCGCCACGGCGCATCGTCGACGAGCCCGAGCGCAGCCAGTGGCGCTGCGGGGGCTTCGCGCTCGAGCTTTTCCGCGACGAGGCGGAGAACTACTTCGCCAACCTCACCGCGCCCATCCCCAAGGTCTTCGTGCTGTGGCGCATGGACGGCGAGCTCGCCCGGCCGGCGACGGTCTCGGTGAGCTATGGCGAGGCCGCGCGCTGGCTGGACTCGGGCGAGCAGGTCGATGGCGTGGCGATGCCGCGCGAGATTGCCGACTGGGTGGGGGATTTCGTGAACACGCATTACCAGCCGGAGCCGAAGAAGAAGGTCAAGCGCAACGATCCGCTCGGGCTGGACCGGAGACGGACGTGAGCCGCGGCTTTCTCTCGCGCTGGTCGCGGCGCAAGCTCGCCGCGGTAGCGCAGGCCGAGGCTGCAGCGCAGCCGGCGGGCGCTCCGCCCGCGCCGCTGCGCACGCACGCAGCGGATCCGCTGCCGCTCGCGCCGGCCACACCGGATGCGGCGGCGGATGCGGCGGGGGGCGCCGAGGCGCAATTGCCGCCGGTCGAGAGCTTGTCGCTGTCCTCGGATTTCACCGCCTTCCTGAAGGAAGAGGTGAGCGAGGCGCTGCGTCGCAAGGCCTTGCAGAAACTGTTCTCCGACCCGCACTTCAATCGCATGGACGGGCTGGACATCTACATCGACGACTACTCGCAGCCCGACCCGATCCCGCCGGAGATCCTGGCGAAGCTCCAGCATGCGCGCGAATGGCTGATGGACGACGCGACGGCACAGCCCGCTCCCGAGGGGGCGACGGCGCTTGTCGACGCGGCGCCCGTCGACGGCGAGCGGGGACGGGGGACCACCGCGGAACCGGCCGCTGCGGTGGAGTGCGCGTCTGCGCAAGCTGCGACTGCTCCGGGTGGGCGATGCGTCGACGATCTGTCGGGCGCGGTGTCGTCGGAGCCGCCGCAAGAGTCGGGACAAAACGCACCCTGAGCGACAAATTGTCGCGCGTCGATTCCGGATATCGCCCAGTCATGGCTTTTCGGGGATTCCTGCGGTCTTCCCTGAGTCCCCGGCTGGCCTATGAACTGCTTTGCGTAAGGGAATCGATGGAAGAACACATGAGCGAACGCCGCGACCCGACCTCCCGTATCCACCTGTGCGATTGCAACCGCAGCTTCGCGCTCGACGCCGGGCGTCTTGCGGCGGGCACGGATGCCGCGATGCAGTGTCATCACGCGCTCTGCGGCGCCGAACTCCCGGCGCTGCAAACTTCGCTCGCAGGCGGAAAGACCGTGCATGTCGCCTGTACGCAGGAAACCGCGCTCTTCGGCGAACTCGCGGAGGAAGCCGGCGCGGGCGAGCGCATCCGCTTCTTCAACCTGCGCGAGCACGCCGGCTGGTCGGCCGAGTCCGCGGCGGCAACGCCCAAGCTCGCCGCGCTGATCGCGGCGGCCACCCCCTTGGCCGACCCCGAGCCGGTGGCTGCGGTGCAGATGAGCGCCGGGCGCAGCCTGCTGATCATCGGCGAGGCGGGCGCGGCGCTGGGCTGGGCGGAGCGCCTGGCCGGCAGCTTCGAGCCGGCGGTGCTGATCACCGCGCGCTCGAAGGACGTGGAGCTGCCGGCGGTCAACGCGTACCCGGTGTGGTCGGGCAGGCCGGTGCGGCTCGGCGGCCACCTCGGCGCCTTCGAGCTGGAGTGGACGCAGCACAACCCGATCGATCTCGAGCTGTGCGTGCGCTGCAACGCCTGCGTCAAGGCCTGTCCCGAGGGCGCGATCGGCTGGGACCTGCAGGTCGATGTCGACGCCTGTCGCAGCCACGGCGCCTGCGTCGCCGCCTGTGGCGAGATCGGCGCGATCGACTTCGCGCGCCAGGACAGCGCGCGCAGCGAACGCTTCGACCTCGTGCTCGACCTGTCGGCCGAGCCGCTGCTGCGTCGCGTCGAGCTGCCCGACGGCTACGCCGCGCCTGGGCGCGATCCCTTCGAGCAGGCGCTCGCGGTGCAGGCGCTGGGGGAGTTCGTCGGCGAGTTCGAGAAGCCGCGCTACGTAGCCTTCGAGGCCGCCCTGTGTGCGCACAGCCGGGCGAAGAGGACCGGCTGCAGCAACTGCATCGAGTCCTGTTCCACCGCGGCGATCCGCTCGAACGGCGACGTGATCGCGGTCGACCCGTATCTGTGCAAGGGCTGCGGCACCTGCAGCACGGTGTGTCCCTCGGGCGCGCTGTCCTTCCAGTATCCGCGCGTGCCCGAGCTCGGCCAGCGCGTGAAGACCCTGCTCGCCGAATACGCGCGCGCCGGCGGCACCGACGCCTGCCTGCTGTTCCACTCCGCCGCGGCCGGCAGCGCCGCGATCGCCCGCCTCGCGCGCCGCGGCCGCGGCCTGCCGGCGCGGGTGATCCCGGTCGAGGTGTGGAGCGCCGACGCGGTCGGGCTGGACCTGATGCTCGGCAGCCTCGCGCTCGGCGCCTGCCAGGTGGCGGTGCTCGCCGCCGGCAGCCACGACGCCGCGCCGCTCGAGGCGCAGGCGGGTCATGGCCAGGCCATCCTCTCCGCCCTGGGTTACGGCGGCGAACACCTGCGCGTGATCGAGGCCGACGCCGACGACTGGCAGGCGCTCGAGCGCGCACTGTACGACTGGGCTCCGGCGATGACCGTCGCCGAACCCGCGCGTTTCCGGTTGCTGGCGAAGAAGCGCGAGACGCTGGACTTCGCGCTCCGCCATCTGGTCGCCCACGCGCCTGCCACGACCACGCCTGCGGGCCTGCCGGCGGCGATCGCGCTCAACGCGGGCGCACCCTTCGGCCAGGTGATCGCATCCGACGCCTGTACCTTGTGCATGTCCTGTACCGGCGCCTGTCCGGCGGGCGCGCTGCGCGCCGCCAGCGACGCCTACCGCCTCGAGTTCGTCGAGAAGAACTGCCTGCAGTGCGGCCTGTGCGAGGCGTCCTGCCCGGAGTCCGCGATCACGCTCGAGCCGCGCCTGCTGCCGGGCGAGTACGGCACCGAAGGTGCGCGCCGCGCGCGCGCCCTGCGCGAAGCCGACATCTTCCACTGCACCGCCTGCGGCAAGGCCATGGGCGCCGCGCCGCTGATCGAATCCATGATCGCCCGCCTGTCCGGCCACGCCATGTTCGCCGGCGAGGCCGAGCGCGCGCGCCTGCGCATGTGCGCCGACTGCCGGGTGATCGACATGATGAAGGCCGAAACGGCCGTCAAGGCCTGGGACCTCACTGAATGAACGACTCCGAATGAGCGCAGCCGCGAACGCCAGCATTTCCATCCAGCCCCAGCCGACCTGGTCGGACGAGGACCGCGCGCGCGCCGAGCACTACGCGCTGATCGCCCGTCTGTTCCACGCCGCGCCCGACGCTGCGCTGCTCGCGGCGCTCGCGCAGGCGGGGCGGACGCTCGGCGGCGAGGGCGGCGAGCTGCCGCGTGCCTGGGCCGCTTTGGGCGCGGCGGCGCAGACGATGCCGCTGCAGGCGGTGGCCGAGGAGTTCGACGCCTTGTTCGTCAGCGTCGGCAAGCCCGAGGTGATGTGCAACGGCTCCTGGTACCTGACCGGCTTCCTGCAGGAAGAGCCGCTCGCCGAGCTGCGCGACGACCTCGCCGAACTCGGCCTGGGCCGCCGCGCGGGCGTGACCGAGACCGAGGACCACATCGCCGCACTCGCCGAGGTCATGCGCCACCTGGTGCTGACCGGGCCGGACGACGCGGGGCTGGCGCGCCAGCGGCGCTTCTTCGGCCGCCACCTCGCGCCCTGGTACGCGCAGTTCGCCGGCGCGCTTGCGGCGGCGCCGGGGGCGGATTTCTACGCGAAGGTCGGCGGCCTGCTGGCGGCCTTCATGGACATCGAGCGCGAGGCGTTCGACATGCTGGAGGCGGAAGCGCGCTGAGCGCGGCCGCCATGGACACGATGCGGGGCGGGCGGGCGCCTGCGCCGCGAATGAGGGGAGAGCGAGGATGAAGGACGAAAACACCAAGCTGTCGCGCCGCAACTTCCTGGCCGCGATCGGTGCCGGCAGTGCCGCTGGCGCCGCCACGCTGGCCGCGACCGCCGCCCAGGCGTCGCCTGTCACCGCCAAGGTGGTCGAGGAGGCGCGCCGCGAGGTCGCCGACCAGGGCGTGAGCGAGCACATGCGCAATTACTACCGCACGACGCGGATCTGAGGAGGACGCGAGGATGTTGACGAAGAAATCCGCGACCGCCGCCACCAGCGCGCGTCGCCTGCGCGGCGCCGCCGCGCGCCAGCTCGGCCAGACCATGGACCGCCGCGCCTTCCTGAAGCGCTCCGGCCTGGGCGTGGGCGCCGGCGCGCTCGCCACCCAGCTGCCCTACAACTTCATCGGCGCCGCCGACGCCGCGGCGCCCGCGGGCGTGTCGCGCGCCGAGGGCAAGGCCGAGATCCGCCGCACCGTGTGCACCCACTGCTCGGTGGGCTGTGCCGCCGACGCGGTGGTGCGCAACGGCGTGTGGGTGCATCAGGAGCCGGTGTTCGACTCGCCGATCAACCTCGGGTCGCACTGCGCCAAGGGCGCCGCGCTGCGCGAGCATGGCCACGGTGAATACCGCCTGAAGTATCCGATGAAGCTGGTCGACGGCAAGTACCAGAAGATCTCGTGGGAGCAGGCGCTCAACGAGGTCGGCGACCGCCTGCTGAAGATCCGCGAGGAGTCCGGCCCCGACGCGGTGTATTTCATCGGATCGTCGAAACACAACAACGAGCAGGCCTACCTGCTGCGCAAGTTCGTCTCCTTCTGGGGCACCAACAACACCGACCACCAGGCGCGCATCTGCCACTCCACCACCGTGGCGGGCGTGGCGAACACCTGGGGCTACGGCGCGATGACGAACTCCTACAACGACATGCAGAACGCCAAGGCGATGCTGTTCATCGGCTCGAACGCGGCCGAGGCGCACCCGGTGTCCTTGTTGCACATCCTGCACGCCAAGGAAAACGGCGCCAAGATGATCGTCGTCGACCCGCGCTTCACCCGCACTGCGGCCAAGGCCCACCAGTACATCCGCATCCGCTCCGGCACCGACGTCCCCTTCCTGTTCGGCCTGCTGTACCACATCTTCCAGAACGGCTGGGAAGACAAGCAGTACATCGACGACCGTGTCTTCGGCATGGACAAGATCCGCGAGGAAGTGCTCGCCAAGTGGACGCCGGACAAGGTGGAAGAGGCCTGCGGTGTGCCCGCGGAGCAGATGCTGCTCGCCGCCCGCACCATGGCCGAGAACCGCCCGAGCACCATCGTCTGGTGCATGGGCCAGACCCAGCACTCGATCGGCAACGCCATGGTGCGCGCCTCCTGCATCCTGCAGCTCGCGCTCGGCAACATCGGCAAGTCGGGAGGTGGCGCCAACATCTTCCGCGGCCACGACAACGTGCAGGGCGCGACCGACGTCGGCCCCAACCCCGACTCCCTGCCCGGCTACTACGGCCTCGCCACCGGCTCGTGGAAGCACTGGGCGAACGTGTGGGGCGTGGACTACGAGTGGGTCAAGGGTCGCTACGTCTCGCAGGAGCTGATGGAGAAGTCCGGCATCACCGTGTCGCGCTGGATCGACGGCGTGCTCGAGAACAAGGACCTCATCGACCAGCCCGCCGGCAACCTGCGCGCGGTGGTGTATTGGGGCCATGCGCCCAACTCGCAGACGCGCGGCGCCGAGATGGTCGAGGCGATGAAGAAGCTCGACACCCTGGTGGTGATCGATCCCTATCCGTCGGCCACCGCGGCGATGGCGGCGATGGTGCGGAAGGACGGCGTGTACCTGCTGCCGGCCTGCACCCAGTTCGAGACCCACGGCTCGGCGACCGCGTCGAACCGCTCGATCCAGTGGCGCGAGAAGGTCATCGAGCCCCTCTTCGAGTCCAAGCCCGATCACACCATCATGTACGCCTTCGCGAAGAAGTTCGGCTGGGCCGAGCAGTTCGTGAAGAACATCAAGCTCGAGAAGGATGCCCAGGGCTGGGACGAGCCGAGCATCGAGGACACGCTGCGCGAGATCAACCGCGGCACCTGGACGATCGGCTACACCGGCCAGTCGCCCGAGCGCCTCAAGCTGCACATGAAGAACATGCACACCTTCGACGTCAAGACGCTGAAGGCGGTGGGCGGCCCCTGCGACGGCGAGTACTTCGGCCTGCCGTGGCCGTGTTACGGCACGCCCGAGATGAAGCACCCCGGCACGCCCAACCTCTACGACACCTCCAAGCACGTGATGGACGGCGGTGGCAATTTCCGCGCCAACTTCGGCGTGGAGAAGGACGGTGTGTCGCTGCTCGCCGGCGCGGGCTCGGCCTCCAAGGGCGCCGACCTGCAGATGGGCTACCCCGAGTTCGACCACGTGCTGTTGAAGAAACTGGGCTGGTGGGACGAGCTCACCGACGCCGAGAAGGCCGCGGCCGAGGGCAAGAACTGGAAGACCGACCCCTCGGGCGGGATCATCCGCGTGGCGATGAAGAACCACGGCTGCCACCCCTTCGGCAACGCCAGGGCGCGCGCGGTGGTGTGGAACTTCCCCGACCCCATCCCGCAGCACCGCGAGCCGATCTACTCGCCGCGCCCGGACATGGTCGCCAAGTACCCGACCCACGACGACAAGATGAAGTTCTGGCGCCTGCCCACCCTGTACAAGTCGATGCAGGAGAAGGTGAAGGACATCTCGAAGGACTACCCGCTGGTGATGACCTCCGGACGCCTGGTCGAGTACGAGGGCGGCGGCGAGGAGACCCGCTCCAACCCCTGGCTGGCCGAGCTGCAGCAGGAGATGTTCGCCGAGGTGAATCCGAAGGACGCCAACGACGCGGGCTTCCGCAATGGCGAGTACATCTGGGTCGAGTCGCCCACCAAGGCGAGGCTCAAGGTGCGCGCCCAGGTCACCCAGCGCGTGGCGCCGGGCACGGTCTTCCTGCCCTTCCACTTCTCCGGCTGGTGGCAGGGCAAGGACATGCTCGAGTTCTACCCCGCGGGTGCGGCCCCGGTCGTGCGCGGCGAGGCGGTCAACACCGCCACCACCTACGGCTACGACTCGGTGACCATGATGCAGGAAACCAAGACCACCCTGTGCCGCGTGAGCAAGGCCTGAGGAGAATAGACAATGGGACGCATGAAATTCCTCTGTGACGCCGAGCGCTGCATCGAATGCAACGGCTGCGTCACCGCGTGCAAGAACGAGCACGAGGTGCCCTGGGGCGTGAACCGCCGCCGGGTGGTGACGATGAACGACGGCGTGCCGGGCGAGCGCTCGATCTCGGTGGCCTGCATGCACTGCTCGGACGCGCCCTGCATGGCGGTGTGCCCGACCGACTGCTTCTACAAGACCGAAGACGGCGTGGTGCTCCACGACAAGGACAAGTGCATCGGCTGCGGCTACTGCTTCTATGCCTGTCCGTTCGGCGCGCCGCAGTTCCCCAACGGCCCGGCGGCTTTCGGTGCGCGCGGCAAGATGGACAAATGCACCTTCTGCGCCGGCGGCCCCGAGGAGACCGGCTCGGCCGCCGAGTACGAGAAGTACGGCTCCAACCGCCTCGCCCAGGGCAAGTTGCCGCTGTGCGCCGAGATGTGCTCGACCAAGGCGCTGATCGCCGGCGACGCCGACGTGGTGGCCAACATCTTCCGCGAGCGCGTGCTGCGCCGCGGCACCGGCGCTGAGGTGTGGGGCTGGGATGCGGCCTACGGCGGCGGTGAGCGCAAACAGGAACGCAAGCAGGAACGCAAGCGGGAGGGGCAGTCATGAGTACCGGCAAGCTGAAGTCGATCGCGCTCGCGACGCTGGCCGGCGCTGCGCTGCTCGGCCTGTCGGCCTGCAGCGAGGTGCCGCAGGTCACGGTGTACGAGCAGGGCCAGTACCGCGGCAAGACCGACGCCCGCCCCTGGGAAGGCGGCGAGTTCAAGGGCGACCGCGCGGCCTGGGAGAAGGCGCTCAAGGAGCGTTCCCGCGGCCAGAACGAGTACAACCGCATCCAGTGAGGAGATCGTCATGACGACACACGCGATGCGGGGGCAGCGCGGCGGCTGGCTCGCCGTGCTGCTGCTCGCGCTCATGCTGTGGGCGACGGCGCTGCCGCTGCAGGCGGCAGCGCCGCAGCACGGCAGTACCGCGGCGGACCAGGCCGAGCGCCAGGTCGAGCGCCCGCTCAACAACGCGCCGGTGTGGCGCGCGGTGCGCTCGGGCGAGGAGCACTTCACCCTCTCGCGCAGCCCCGAGGCCGGTGTGCTGATCCAGAGCGAGGGCAACACCTGGCGCCAGCTTCGCAACGGCCCGGTCACGCTCTACGGCGGCTGGCTGCTCATTCTCGTGCCTTCGGCCATCCTGCTGTTCTGGCTGGTCAAGGGCACGATGAAGCTGCACGGGCAGAAGACCGGGCGCAAGATGCTGCGCTTCTCGGCTTTCGAGCGCTTCGTGCACTGGGGCACGGCGATCAGCTTCCTGCTGCTCGCCGTCACCGGAGTGGCGATCCTGTTCGGCAAGCACGTGCTGCTGCCGCTCATCGGCCATGGCGGGCTGGGCCTGCTGCTCAACGCCGGCAAGCTGGTGCACAACTACGTCGGCCCGCTGTTCGGGGTCTTCGTGGTGCTGATGTTCTTCGCCTTCCTGCGCGACAACGTCTGGCGGCCGATCGACGCGCAGTGGATCCGCCGCGCCGGCGGCCTGCTCGACGGCAGCCACGTGCCTTCGGGGCGCTTCAACTTCGGCGAGAAGACCTGGTTCTGGTTCGGCGTCACCTTCCTCGGCCTCACCGTGGCGATCTCCGGCCTGATCATGGACTTCCCGAACCTGGGTGACTGGAGCCGTGCCGACATGCAGACCGCGAACATCGTGCATGCGATCGGCGCCATCCTGATGCTGGGGCTGGCCTTCGGCCACATCTACATGGGCACGCTCGGCGCCGAAGGCGCCTACGAGTCGATGAAGACCGGCTACGTCGACGAGACCTGGGCGCGCGAGCACCACGAGCAGTGGTACCACGACGTCAAGGCGGGCAAGTCCGGGCATCCCTGAGCGGGCCCGCCATCTCCTCTCCCTCGTCCGGGCCGCCCATCCCTTCGGCCCGGGACGCTTCGGCCCCGACCGGCATCGCATGCCTGCGGGGCCGCGTTTTGTCGGCTTCCCGGGGTTCGCGCTGCGGCGCATGGGCCCACTAGGTACAATCCGTTTTTGTCCGCCCGGAGCCCGACATGGCCGAAACCTTCTTTTCCCCCTGCCCGCGCGGCCTCGAGGCACTGCTGGCCGAAGAGCTGGTGACTTTCGGCGCGCGCGCGGCGCGCGCGGTGCATGGCGGGGTGAGCTGGGAGGGCGACTGGGACGCCTGCCGGCGCGCCAACCTCGAGAGCCGGCTAGCCACCCGCGTGCTGTGGCGGGTGGGGCAGGGGCGCTATCGCGCCGAGGTCGACATCTACAAGCTCGCCTATAGCGTCACCTGGGCGAAGTGGTTCACCGCCGACGACACCATCCGCATCTACGTCACCGCGCAGAAGTCGCCGCTCAAGAGCCTCGAGTTCATCACCCTGCGGGTGAAGGATGCGGTGTGCGACCACTTCCGCACGGTGGCCGGACGGCGGCCGAACGTGGATACCGCCGACCCGGCGGTGCGCATCCACCTGTTCCTCACCGTCGACACCGCCACGCTGTATGTCGACACCACCGGCGAGCCGCTCTACAAGCGTGGCTACAAGCCTGCTGCGGTGGAGGCGCCGCTGAAGGAGAACCTCGCCGCCGGCATCCTGCGCCTCACAGGCTGGCAGCCGGACGAGGCCCTCGTCGATCCGATGTGCGGCAGCGGCACTTTCCTGATCGAGGCCGCGCAGATGGCGCTCGACATCGCGCCGGGCCTCGGGCGCGGCTTCGCCTTCGAGCGCCTGCGCATCCACGACCGCGGCGCCTGGGCGGCGCTGCGCCGCGCCGCCGAGCAGCGCCGCAAGCCGGCGCGCGTGCTGCCGATCTTCGGCTCGGACGTGGTCGGCGAGTGGGTGCGGCGCAGCCGCATGAACCTCGACGCGGCCGGGCTGGCCGACTGCGTGCGCCTGGACCGCGCCGACGTTCTCGAGCGCACGCCGCCGGCCGCCGCGGGGGTGATGGTGGCGAATCCGCCCTACGGGGTGCGTATCGGCGAGGCGGAGGAACTCCTCGCCTTCTATCCCCGCCTGGGCGACGCACTCAAGCAGCGCTGGGGCGGCTGGCGCTGCTATCTGTTCAGCGCCGACCCCGAGCTGCCCAAGCGCATCGGCTTGAAGGCGAGCCGGCGCACGCCGCTCTTCAACGGCGCGCTCGAATGCCGCCTGTTCGAGTACCGCATGGTGGCCGGCAGCAACCGCGAGCGCACGCCGCGTCCGCAGGAGTAACAAAGCGCGCGGTGTCCCGCCCTACAGGATGCCGAGGTTCTGGATGCCGCCGCCGGCCGCGAGGGGGTCGCCGTGGCGGCTGTTGAGCTTGATCTGCAGGCGCAGGTCGTTCACCGAGTCGGCGTTGCGCAGCGCGTCCTCGTAGCCGATCAGGTCGTCCTCGTAGAGCTGGAACAGCGACTGGTCGAAGGTCTGCATGCCGAGCTCGCGCGAGCGCTTCATCACGTCCTTGATCTCGGGCACGTTGCCCTTGAAGACCAGGTCGGCGATCAGCGGCGAGTTGAGCATCACCTCCACCGCCGGTACGCGGCCCTTGCGGTCCTTCATCGGCAGCAGGCGCTGCGAGACCATCGCGCGCAGGTTCAGCGACAGGTCCATCAGCAGCTGCTGGCGGCGGTCTTCCGGGAAGAAATTGATGATGCGGTCGATCGCCTGGTTGGCGCTGTTGGCGTGAAGGGTGGCCAGGCACAGGTGGCCGGTCTCGGCGAAGGCGATCGCGTAGTCCATTGTCTCGCGGTCGCGGATCTCGCCCATCAGGATCACGTCGGGCGCCTGGCGCAGGGTGTTCTTGAGCGCAGACATCCAGGACTCGGTGTCGATGCCGATCTCGCGCTGGGACACGATGCAGTTCTTGTGCTGGTGCACGAACTCGATCGGGTCCTCGATGGTGATGATGTGGCCGTAGGTGTTCTCGTTGCGGTAATCGACCAGGGATGCGAGCGAGGTGGTCTTGCCGGTGCCGGTGCCGCCGACGAAGATCACCAGCCCGCGCTTGGCGAGCGCGATCTCGGTGAGCACCGGCGGCAGGCCGAGCTCCTTGAAATTGGGGATCTTCTGCGGGATGGTGCGCAGCACCAGGGCGACGCGGCCCTGCTGCACGAAGGCATTGGCGCGGAAGCGGCCGATGCCCGCCGGCGAGATGCCGAAGTTGCACTCCTTGTGGGTCTCGAAGTCGGCGGCCTGGCGGTCGTTCATGATCGCGCGCGCCAGCTCGGTGGTGTGCTGCGGCTGCAGGATCTGGTTCGACTGCGGCACGATGCGGCCGTCGACCTTGATCGCAGGCGGGAAGCCGGCGGTGATGAAGAGATCCGAGCCGTTCTTCTGCAGCATCAGCCGCAGCAGGTCGTGCATGAACTTGAGGGCCTGGTCGCGTTCCATGGTCTGCGTGCTCCTGCCCGGGACGGGCGGGTGGATGCCGCTCAGGCGGCGAAGCTGTCCTTGTTCTGCGCCTTCACGCGTGCTTCCGCGGCCGACACGACGTTGCGCCGGACCAGGTCGACGAGGCACTGGTCGAGGGTCTGCATGCCGATATTCTGGCCGGTCTGGATCGAGGAATACATCTGCGCGATCTTGTTCTCGCGGATGAGGTTGCGGATCGCCGGGGTGCCGATCATGATCTCGTGCGCCGCGACCCGGCCCTGGCCGTCCTTGGTCTTGAGCAGGGTCTGCGAGATCACTGCGCGCAGGGATTCCGAAAGCATCGAGCGCACCATGTCCTTCTCGGCCGCGGGGAAGACGTCGACGATCCGGTCGATGGTCTTGGCCGCGGATGAGGTGTGCAGGGTGCCGAACACCAGGTGGCCGGTCTCGGCGGCGGTGAGGGCGAGGCGGATGGTCTCGAGGTCGCGCATCTCGCCCACCAGGATCACGTCGGGGTCCTCGCGCAGCGCAGCGCGCAGCGCGTTGTTGAAGGACATGGTGTCGCGGTGCACCTCGCGCTGGTTCACCAGGCAGCGCTTGGATTCGTGCACGAACTCGATCGGGTCCTCCACGGTGAGGATGTGGCCGTACTCGTTTTCGTTCACGTAGTCGAGCATCGCCGCCAGCGTGGTGGACTTGCCCGAGCCGGTCGGCCCGGTCACCAGCACGATGCCGCGCGGCTGGTGGGCGATCTCCTTGAAGATCTTCGGGCAGTTGAGCTCCTCCAGGGTCAGCACCTTGCTCGGAATGGTGCGGAACACCGCGCCTGCGCCGCGGTTCTGCTGGAAGGCGTTGACGCGGAAGCGCGCGAGGTTGGGCACGGCGAAGGAGAAGTCGCACTCCCAGGTCTCCTCGAGCTGCTTGCGCTGCGCGTCGTTCATGATGTCGTACACCATGGCATGCACCTCCTTGTGCTCGAGCGGCGGCAGGTTGATCCGGCGCACGTCGCCGTGCACGCGGATCATCGGCGGCAGGCCGGCGGAGAGGTGGAGGTCGGAGGCCTTGTTCTTGACCGCGAAGGCGAGCAGTTCGGTGATGTCCATGGTATTCCGGCGCAAATGGCGACACGGCCGCCTGCGCGGGCGGCGCTCGGGGTCGGCCTCGGGGTGGGCGATGGAGCGATGCTATACTTTTGCCGCCCCGAAATCCCAGGAAATAGGCCACGGACCATGACGACGATCGCTGCACGCCTCGACGCGGTGCGCGCCCGCATCGCCGCCGCCGCACGACATGCCGGGCGCGACCCTGCGGACGTGAAGCTGCTCGCGGTGAGCAAGACCTGGCCGGCGGAGGCGGTGCGCGAGGCCGCCGCCGCCGGGCAGCGTGCCTTCGGCGAGAACTACGTGCAGGAAGGCGTGGACAAGGTCGAGGCGCTGCGCGCGCTCGGGCTCGAATGGCATTTCATCGGCCCGCTGCAGAGCAACAAGACGCGCCCGGTGGCGAACGCCTTCGACTGGGTGCATGGCATCGACCGCCTGAAGATCGCCGAGCGCCTGTCGGCGCAGCGCGACGTGCATCTGCCGCCGCTCGACGTGTGCATCCAGGTCAATGTCAGCGGCGAGGACAGCAAGAGCGGCGTGGCGCCGGACGAGGCCGGCGCGCTCGCGCACGCGGTCGCCGCCCTGCCGCGGCTGCGCCTGCGCGGCCTCATGTGCATCCCCGAACCGAGCGCGGACGAGGCCGTGCTGCGCGCGCGCTTCGCCGTGCTGCGCGGGCTCCACGACGAGCTGCGCGCCGCCGGACTCGCGCTCGACACCTTGTCGATGGGCATGTCGCACGACCTCGAGCCGGCGATCGCCGAGGGCGCGAACATCGTGCGCGTGGGCACGGCGATCTTCGGCGAGCGTGCCCGAACCGCGCCGACCCCGACCCCTACGGCCTGACGCGCGTCCGCGTGTGCTCCGGCCCCAACCAGCAGGTCCATCCATGAAGATCACCTTCCTCGGCGGCGGCAACATGGCCACCGCCCTCATCGGCGGCATGCTCGAGCGCGGCTTCGCCGCCGCCGGCCTCCAGGTCGTCGAGCTCGGCGAAGCGGCGCGCTGCGCGCTCGCGCAGCGCTTCGGCGTGCGTGCGGTCGAGTCCTTCGACGACGCGGCGCTCGCCTGCGACGTGCTCGTGCTCGCGGTCAAGCCGCAGCAGATGAAGGCTGCGCTGGCACCGATCGCCGGGCGCCTGTGCGGCCAGCTCGTCATCAGCATCGCCGCCGGCCTGCGCCTGGCCGACCTCGGGCGCTGGCTGGGTGCGCCGGGTGCGCCCCATGCCCGCCTGGTGCGCTGCATGCCCAACACACCGGCGCTGATCGGCGCCGGCGTCACCGGCCTGTACGCCGACCCGTCGGTGGACGCCGCCGGCCGCGAGACCGCCGGGCGCATCCTCGCCGCGGTCGGCAGCGCCGTGTGGGCGGATGCCGAGGCGCAGATGGACGCGGTCACCGCGATCTCGGGCAGCGGCCCGGCCTACGTCTTCCACTTCATCGAGGCGCTCGAATCCGCCGGTCGCAGCCTCGGCTTCGACGAGGCCGGCGCGCGCCGCCTGGCCATCGACACCGTGCTCGGCGCGGCGAAGCTGGCGGCGAACTCCGCCGACGCGCCCGCCGTGCTGCGCCAGAAGGTCACCTCCAAGGGCGGCACCACCGAGGCCGCGCTCGCCAGCCTGGCGGCGGCCGGCTGGCACGACGAACTCGTCGCCGCGGTGCAGGCGGCCGAAGCGCGCGGGCGCGAGCTCGGCGCCGAACTCGGCAAGGACTGACTCATGCTCGCCAACATCCTGCTGCTGGTGATCGACGTCGCCGCCAGCTTCCTCACGCTGATGCTGCTCGCGCGCTTCTTCATGCAGTGGCAGCGCATCTCCTTCCGCAACCAGCTCGGCCAGTTCGTGGTCAGCACCACCGACTGGATCGTGCGCCCGCTGCGCCGCTTCATCCCCGGGCTGTTCGGTCTCGACATGGCGAGCCTGCTGCCCGCCTGGCTGGTTCAGGTACTGCTGGTGATGTTCGAGCTCAGCCTGCGCGGCGCGGCCTTCAGCGGCAACACCGCCGCCGTGCTCGCCGGCCTGTGGGGGGTGGGCCTGATCGAGCTGCTGCGCATGATGATCTACCTGGTGTTCGCGGTGGTGCTGGGCTCGGCGGTGCTGTCCTGGGTGAGCCCGCACGCGCCGCTGGCGCCGCTGCTGCACTCGATCGCCGCGCCCTTCCTGCGCCCGTTCCGGCGCGTGATCCCGAGCATCGCCAACGTCGACCTGTCGCCGCTGGTGCTGCTGCTGGTGCTGCAGATCGTGCTGATGGTGCTCGCCGGCGCGCGCAACGGTTTCGCGCCGCTGCTGTTCGGGGGCTGATTTCCGCACCGGCTTCAAGCGCAAAAAGGGGCGGCCGGTAGCGGCTGCCCCTTTTTGCGAGCCGGGCCGGCGGGCGTTTGCCCGACCGGGCTCAGCCCTCGAACATCACCTGCCCCTCGACCAGCGTGTAGCGCACCTTGCCCGGCAGCTCCATGCCGAGGAAGGGCGTGTTCTTGCCCTGGCTCCGGAGGCCCTCGCGGGTGATGGTGACGTGGGTCGCGGGGTCGAACACGCACACGTCGGCGCGCGCGCCCACCGAGAGGTGGCCGGCCTTGGTGATGCCGACGATCTTCGCCGCGTCCGAGGTGATGCGGGCCAGCCCGTCCAGCAGCGCCAGCCCGGCGCGGTCGGCCCACTTCAGCGTCAGCGGCAGCAGCAGCTCGAGGCCGGTGGCGCCGGGTTCGGATTCGGAGAACGGCGTCTGCTTGGCGTCGTCGTCCACCGGGGTGTGGTCCGAGCACAGCGCGTCGATGCGGCCCTCGGCCAGGCCCCGGGCGAGTGCCTCGCGGTCGCGCTGGCTGCGCAGCGGCGGGACGAGGTGGCAGTTGGGGTTGAAGTAGCCGATGTCCATGTCGCACAGGTGCACATGGTTGATCGACACGTCGCAGGTCACGTCCATGCCTTCTGCGCGCGCCTGGTCGATGAGCGCGAGGCCGGCGGCCGAGGACAGGCGGGTGATGTGCAGGCGGGCGCCGGTGATGCGCGCGAGCTCGAGGTAGGTGTAGAGCGCCACGGTTTCGGCGGCGACCGGGATGCCCGACAGGCCCAGCCGCGTCGCCACCTCGCCGTCGTGGGCGTGGCCCACCTGCGACAGGAAGGGCGCCAGCGGCTGCAGCCAGACGCGGAAGCCGAAAGTGGCGGCGTATTGCAGCGCGCGCATCAGCACGGTGTTGTCGACCAGCGGCACGTTGGCCTGCGAGAAGGCGACGCAGCCGGCCTCGACCAGTTCGGCCATCTCGGACAGGCGCTCGCCCTGAAGGCCGATGGTGAGTGCGCCGACCGGATAGATGTGGGCGCGGTTCAGCTTCTTGGCGCGATAGGTCAGCATCTCGACCAGGCCGGGCTCGTCGAGCACGGGGTCGGTGTCGGGCGGGATCGCCAGGCTGGTGACGCCGCCGGCCATCGCCGCCTCCATTTCGGATTCGAGCGTGGCGCGGTACTCGTAGCCGGGTTCGCGCAGGCGCGCGGCGAGGTCGATGAAGCCGGGGGCGACCACGAGACCGCCGGCGTCGATCGTGCGCTCGGCGACGAAGCCGTCCGGCGCCTGGCCGAGGGCGACGATCTTGCCTCCTGCGACGTAGACGTTCTGCACCGCATCGGTGCGATTGGCCGGATCGACGACGCGGCCGTTGGAAATCAGGATGTTCATGCGTGGGTCCTTGTTCCTGTGCTGTCCGCGGCTTCAGCGGCTGCCGAGCATGCTCATCACCGCCATGCGCACGGCGATGCCGAAGGTGACCTGGGGCAGGATGACCGCCTGCGCGCCATCGGCCACCGCGGAGTCGATCTCCACGCCGCGGTTCATCGGGCCGGGGTGCATCACGATCGCGTCGGGCCTGGCGAGCGCGAGCTTCTCGGCGGTGAGGCCCCAGATCTTGTAGTACTCCTGCGGCGTGGGCAGCAGCGCGCCGTTCATGCGCTCGTTCTGCAGGCGCAGCATCATCACCACGTCCACCCCTTTCAGCCCCTCGCGCATGTCGTGGAACACGCGCACGCCAAGCTTCTCGACCTCGGTGGGCAGCAGGGTCCGGGGGCCGATCACGCGTACTTCGGGCACGCCGAGCGTGGTCAGCGCGGCGATCTGGCTGCGCGCCACACGCGAGTGCAGCACGTCGCCGACGATCGCCACGGTCAGGTTGGTGAAGTCCTTCTTGAAGTGGCGGATGGTGTACATGTCGAGCAGGCCCTGCGTCGGGTGCGCATGGCGGCCGTCGCCGGCGTTGACCACGTGGATGTGGTCGCGCCCGGTGTTCTGCAGGTGCTGGGCGATCAGCATCGGCGCACCGCTGGCGGCGTGGCGCACGACGAACATGTCGGCCTGCATCGCGCACAGGTTGTCGACGGTGTCGAGCAGGCTCTCGCCCTTGGCGGCCGAGCTGGTGTTGATGTTGAGGTTCACCACGTCGGCCGACAGGCGCTTGGCGGCGATCTCGAAGGTGGTGCGGGTGCGTGTGGAGTTCTCGAAGAACAGGTTGAACACGCTCTTGCCGCGCAAGAGCGGCAGCTTCTTGACCTCGCGCTCGGCCACCTCGGTGAAGGGCGCGGCGGTGTCGAGGATGGCGTTCAGGATGTTGCGCGGCAGACCGTCGAGCGTGAGCAGGTGCTGCAGTTCGCCGTGCTGGTTGAGCTGGGGGTTTCGCATCGGGCGTGCCTCGAAATCAGCGGTGGGCAGGGGGAAGGGGAGGGCGGCTCCGGCTCAGGCGCGACGTGTCAGCTCGAGGCCCAAGTGGCCGGCCTGGTCGCGCTGCAGCTCGAGGTTCTGCTCGCGCGCGAGCGGCACGGACAGGGTGTGGGCGCAGTAGCGCGCGGCGATCGGCAGTTCGCGCCCGCCGCGGTCGACCAGCACGGCGAGCTCGACCCGGGCCGGGCGGCCGAAGTCGAACAGCTCGTTGAGCGCGGCGCGGGTGGTGCGGCCGGTGTAGAGCACGTCGTCGACCAGGATCACGTGCGCGCCGTCGACGTCGAAGGGGATCTCGGTCTTCTTCGGGCTGGCGTGCAGACCCTTGCTGGCGTAGTCGTCGCGGTAGAAGGAGACGTCGATCGCGCCCAGCGGCTGGGCGATGCCCAGCTCGGCGTGCAGGCGCTCGGCCAGCCACAGGCCGCCGGTGTAGATGCCGACGAGCGCGGTGGCGGGGCCGACGTGGGGGCGGATCTGCTCGGCGAGCTGCCGGCACAGGGCTTCGGCGTCAAGGTCTTTCATGGCGTCGTGTGTCCAGGAAGGTTTGCAGGAGGATGCGGGCGGCGGCGGCGTCGAGCGCCGCCTTGCGCTCGCGCCAGTCCTTGCGGCCGGCCTCGGCGAGCTCGGCTTCGGCGGCGACCGAGGACAGGCGCTCGTCGGCGGTGAACACCGGCAGGGCGTGGCGGCCGTGGAGCTGGTTGGCGAAGCGGCGGCAGCGCGCGGTGAGCTCGTGCTCGCGGCCGTCCAGATGGGTGGGAATGCCGACCACCAGCGCGACCGGCCGCCATTCGGCAATGAGCCTGGCGATGGCGGCGAAGCGTGCGTCGTTCGCCTCGGCGTGCACGGTGGTGAGCGCGCTGGCCAGGCCGGTCTCGAGTTCGCCGCTGGCGACGCCGATGCGGGCGAGGCCGAAGTCGAAACCGAGCACGGTGCCACGCGCGGGGAGCGTGTCCGGGGCGGGCCGGGGGAAGCGGGTGTCCGCAGGGGACGGGGCGGCCGTGGCCGCCTCAGGCATGTCCGGCGACATCGCTCAGGTTGGTGAAGTCGATGCCGAGCTTCTGCATGGCGGCGACCAGGCGTTCCTCGGGCGGCAGCTCGAACACGATCTCGAGGTCGGCGGGGACGGTGAGCCAGGCGTTGTCGAGGAGCTCCTGCTCGAGCTGGCCGGCAGCCCAGCCGGCGTAGCCGAGCGTGACGATGACGTCCTTGGGTTCGCCACCGGCGCCGATGGCCTGCAGCACGTCGCGGCTGCTGGTGAGGCCGATCTCGTCGGTGACCTTGAGCGTGGAGTGCCAGTCGCCGAGCGGGCGGTGCAGCACGAAGCCGCGGTCGGTCTGCACCGGGCCGCCGAAATACACCGGCTGCGCGGCGAAGCCCTCGGCCTCGAGCGGCACTTCGATGCGCTCGAAGAGGCTGGCCAGGGTCATGTCGATCGGCCGGTTCACGATGATGCCGAGCGCGCCCTGTTCGTTGTGTTCTGCGATGTAGGTGAGCGTGCGCGCGAAGTGCGGATCGACCATGTTGGGCATGGCGATCAGGAAGTGGTGCGTGAAGTTGGCCGTGGGCGTTTCCATGCGCGGCATTCTACGCCGAACGCCGGTCTTCTTGGCGTGGGGGCGTGCGCGAGCGGGTCCTCCCGCCGTCGGGCAGGCCGCGCGTGGTTTCTGTGGGAGCGACGCAAGTCGCGATTGCAGCGATCGGTCGCCGGCATCGTCGATTCCCTTCCTGGGTGGATGGTGTGGCGTGCGGCGTGGGCGATCGCGTGCTGCGCGGCCGCGGGGCCGGAGTGGCGGGCGCCGCCTGCACTCGCGGCCCTGTGCTTCGCTGCGGGCTGCCCTCGGCGGAGGGCGCCGCGGGGGCGACGACGCAAACTCGACGCTGCGCGCCTCGGACATGCGTCGCCTTGATTCCCCCGCGACGCCCTCTGCCTCGGCGCTCCTGAAGTTGGCGCCCGCCACTCCGGCCCCGCGGCCTCGCGCTTGTCCGGACTGCGGCGGCACGGTGGCGGATGCGTCATAATTGCGCATCTTTGTCCTGGACAAAAAAATGTCTTCCGCCCTCGTCTGGTTCCGCCGCGACCTGCGCAGCTTCGATCACGCTGCGCTCCACCACGCCCTGCGCTTCGCCGCGCGCGTGCATTGCGCCTTCGTCTTCGATACCGCCATCCTTGACGCGCTGCCCGCGCGCGCCGACCGCCGCGTCGAGTTCATCCACGCCAGCCTGGCCGAGCTGGATGCGGCGCTCGACGCCATGGCGCGTGCCGCGGGTGGCACGGGTGGCGGGCTGATCGTCCGCCATGGCCGCGCCGAGGACGAGATCCCGCGCCTGGCCGCCGAGCTTGGCGTCGACAAGGTCTTCGCCAACCGCGACTACGAACCCGACGCGATCCTGCGCGACAGCCGGGTCGCGCAGCGACTCGCCGAGGACGGCATCGGTTACGAGGACTTCAAGGACCAGGTGGTCTTCGAGCGTGACGAGGTGCTCACCCAGACGGGCAAGCCCTACAGCGTGTTCACGCCTTACAAGAACGCCTGGCTGAAGGCGGTGGACGATTTCCAGGTCAGCTCGCATGCGGTGGAGAAGTACGCCGCGCACCTGGCGCCGAAGCCCGCCGGCGAGACCCTGCCCGGGCTGGCCGACATCGGCTTCGCGCCCACCAACCTCGCCGAGCTGAACATGCCTGTGGGCATGAGCGGCGGCAAGCGCCTGTTCGACGACTTCGCCGCGCGCATCGAGCGCTACAAGCGCGCGCGCGACTTCCCGGCGGTGAAAGGCGTCAGCTATCTGTCCACCCACCTGCGCTTCGGCACCGTGTCGATCCGCCAGCTCGCCGCCCACGCCCGCGCGCGCGGCGGCGAGGGGGCGGAGACCTGGCTGTCGGAGCTGATCTGGCGCGACTTCTACCACCAGATCCTGTGGCACCACCCGCAGGTGGTGGACCGTGCCTTCCGTCCCGAGTACGACGCCGTGCAGTGGGACGACGCGCCCGAGCTCTTCGCCGCCTGGTGCGAGGCGCGCACCGGCTATCCGATCGTCGATGCGGCGATGCGCCAGCTCGACCAGACTGGCTGGATGCACAACCGCCTGCGCATGATCGTCGCCTCCTTCCTCACCAAGGACCTCGGCGTCGACTGGCGCCTGGGCGAGCGTTACTTCGCCATCCGGCTCAACGACTACGACCTCGCCGCCAACAACGGCGGCTGGCAGTGGGCGGCCTCGACCGGCTGCGACGCCCAGCCCTGGTTCCGCATCTTCAACCCGGTCACTCAGTCCGAGAAGTTCGACCCCGAGGGCCGCTTCATCCGCCGCTACCTGCCCGAACTCGCGCGCGTGCCCGACAAGTTCATCCACGCCCCCTGGACCATGGGCGGCATCGACCAGACCGCGTGCCGGACGAAGATCGGCGTCGATTACCCCGGACCGATCGTGGATCACGCCGCTGCGCGTGAGCGCACGCTGCAACGTTTCGGCGTGGTGAAGAACGACGCGCAAGGCACATAGGCGTCAGCCCGGGGATTCGGTGCGCCGTCCGGGCGCCGGATCGCGACTTGCGTCGCTCCCGCGGGGCAGCGAGCGCTCGGGGGAATGCGGGACAATGACGCCCCGTCACCCTTCACCGGACGCCCCGCCATGACCGCGCCCGCCTTCGACTTCGACCGCCTCATCGACCGCCGCAGCCTGCCGAGCGAAAAATGGGGCCGCTACGCCGGCCGCGACGTGCTGCCGCTGTGGGTCGCCGACATGGACTTCGCCGCGCCGCCGGCGGTCATCGAGGCCCTGCACCGGCGCATCGACCATGGTGTGTTCGGCTACACCGATGCCTGGCCCGCGCTCGAGCAGGCCGTGGTCGAAGGCCTGCGGCGGGATCACGGATGGACGATCCAGCCCGACTGGCTGGTGTGGCTGCCGGGCGTGGTCGCCGGCTTCAACCTCGCCTGCGCCATCGCCGGCGAAGCGGGCGACGGCGTGCTCACCGCCACCCCGGTGTATCCGCCTTTCCTTACCGCCCCGGCCAACACCGGCCGCGTGCTGCAGCGCGCCGAACTGGTGCTGGGCGACGGCCGCTGGCAATGGGACTGGGACGCGCTCGAGGCCGCCTGCACGCCCACGACCCGGCTGCTGCTGCTGTGCAGCCCGCACAACCCGGTCGGCCGGGTGTTCGACGAAGCCGAACTGCGCCGGCTCGCCGACTTCGCCGCGCGCCACGACCTGCTGGTGTGCTCGGACGAGATCCACTGCGGCCTGGTGCTCGACGCCGATCGCACGCACCGCCCGCTCGCCGCGCTCGACGAGGCTATCGCGCGGCGCACGATCACCCTGATGGCGCCGTCCAAGACCTGGAACATCCCGGCGCTGTACTGCGCCTTCGCGATCATTCCCGACCCCGCGCTGCGCCGGCGCTACCGCCACGCCATGCGCGGCATCGTGCCGCATGTGAACGTGCTCGGCATGGTCGCGGCGGAGGCCGCCTACCGCGACGGCGATGCCTGGCGGCGGGCGCTGCTGGATTACCTGCGCGGCAACCGCGAGCGCGTGCTGGAGGCCGTCGCGGCGATGCCCGGCCTGACGACGACGCGCCCCGAAGCGACCTACCTGGCCTGGGTCGACTGCCGCGCGATGATGGCGGCGCGCGGGGTCTCCGACCCGGCGGCCTTCTTCGAGGCCGCCGGCGTCGGACTCTCGGATGGCGCGGCCTTCGGCGCGCCGGGCTTCGTGCGGCTCAACTTCGGCTGCCCGCGCGCGACGCTGGACGAAGCGCTCGCGCGCATGGCGCGCGCGCTGGGCGCGTAGACGCCGGGACGGAGCGGTCTTCCACTGCAATATCTCGACTTGCGTCGCTCCTGCAGCGTGCTTCCACGCCGGGGGCGCAGGAGCGACGCAAGTCGAGATCGGCGGCGGTTCGGAGGGCGTCGAGGCGCATCCGTTGCCGCATCCCGGCTGGCACCGCAGAAAGAGCGAGGCCCCCCTCAGCCCTTGCCCGCCTGTGCGTAGCGCGCCACCAGCGCGAGCAGCTCCTCTTCCTGGTAGGGCTTGCCGAGGTAGTGGTCGGCGCCGACCTCCAGGGCGTAACGGCGGTGCTTCTCCGCCAGGCGCGAGGTGATCACCACCACCGGCAGGTCGTGCAGGCGCGCGTCGGCGCGGATGTTGCGGACGAGGTCGAAGCCGTCCATGCGCGGCATCTCGATGTCGGTGAGCACCACGTCGGGCTTCAGGTCGATGAGCTGCTCGAGCGCGTCCACGCCGTCCTTGGCGGTGAGCACGCGATAGCCCTCGCGCTCGAGCAGGCGACCGGTGATCTTGCGCACGGTCAGCGAGTCGTCCACCACCATCACCGTGGGCAGGTGCAGCGGCGGCGGCGCCTCGGCAGCGGGACCGAACAACCCCGCGTGCGCCTCGTCCATGGTGGTGGCGGCGCGCGCGCCGAGCGCGACCGGGTTGAGGATCAGCACGATCTCGCCGTCGCCAAGCACGGTCGCGCCGCTCATGCCGACGACGCGGGTGAGCTGCGGGCCGGCGTTCTTGACGATGACTTCCTGGTTGCCGCGCAGCCCGTCGACATGCAGCGCGAGCGTCTGCGCGCCGGCGCGCAGCAGCAGCACCCAGCTGTAGCGCGCCTCGGCGGGGCGCGCCTCGCGATCGCCGAGCAGGCGCGGCAGATAGCGGTAGGGATAATGCTCGCCCTGCCATTCGATGCCGTGCGCCCGCTGCATGGCCTGCAGCGCGTCGGGCTTGAGCTCCATGGCCTGCACGATCATGTTGGCGGGAACGGCCCAGCTGCGGCCGAGCGCCTCCACCAGCAAGGTCTGGGTTACCGCGAGGGTGAGCGGCAGGCGGATCGAGAAGCGGGTGCCGGCGCCGGGCCGGCTGGCGACCTCGACGCGGCCACCGGCGGCGGCGGTTTGCGCCTTCACCACGTCCATGCCGACGCCGCGGCCGGAGACCGCGGAGACCTCGCGCGCGGTGCTGAAGCCGGAGACGAAGATCAGGTTCACCAGGCGGCGCTCGTCGACGCGCTCGTCGGCGCCGAGCAGACCGCGCGCGCGCGCCTGCGCCGCGATGCGCTCGAGGTCGAGCCCGGCGCCGTCGTCGGCGATCTCGATGGCGATCTCGTTGCCCTCCTGGCGCACCGTCAGCTCGATGTTGCCGGTCTCGGCCTTGCCGGCGGCCAGGCGCGCGGCCGGGGCCTCGATGCCGTGCGCGACCGCGTTGCGCAGCAGGTGTTCGAGCGGCGCGGCCATCTGCTCGAGCACACTGCGGTCGACCTCGATGCGTCCGCCGCGAAGGTCGAGCGCGGCACGCTTGCCGAGCTCGCGCGCGCTCTGCCGCACCACCCGGTAGAGCCGGCTGGCAAGGTTGTCGAAGGGCAGCATGCGCACCTGCATCAGCCCTTGCTGCAGCTCGCGCGCCATGCGCGCCTGGCTGCCGAGGGCGAGCTCCGCGCCGTCCAGGTTGTGCAGCAGGCCCTGCTGCACGGTGGTCACGTCGTTGACGCTCTCGGCCATCATCCGCGTGAGCTCCTGCAGGCGGGTGTAGCGGTCGAGCTCGAGCGGATCGAAATCGGTGTGCTGGGTGCCGGCCTGCGCGATGCGCGATTGCATCTGCACCTCGGCCTGGATCTCGACCTCGCGCAGCTGGTTGCGCAGGCGGATCACGTTCTCGGTGAGATCGAGCAGCGAGCGCCGCAGGCTGCGCAGCTCGCCCTCGACCCGGCTGCGCGCGACGCCGATCTCGCCGGCCTGGTTGACGAAGCGGTCGATCCGCTCGGCGCGCACACGCAGGGTCGGGGAGGCGAGCGGCTCGACCTCGGGCGCTGCCTCCGCGCCGGCGCCGGCTTCCTCGGCGCGGATCGGGGCGGCCGGCGCCTGGAGGGCCGCTTCGCCGAGGGCGAGCTCGTCGATGACCTGCTCGCAGCGGTCGATGCCGTGCGCGAGCGCTTCGGCGAGCCCGGCCGCCGCCTCGCGCGCGGCGAGGCCGTCCTCCAGGCGCGACTCGAGTTCGTGCAGGTGGGCGCCGAGGCGCATCGCGCCCGCCATGCGCGCGCTGCCCTTGAGCGAGTGCAGCAGGCGCGCGACCGCACGCGGCGCCTCTTCGTCGTCGGCCTGCATGCGCCAGCGGCGCAGGGTGGCGTGGAGCTCGCCGATGGTCTCGGCGGCCTCTTCGAGGAAGATCGGCAGCAGCTGGCTGTCGATGTCGTCCTGCGCACTGTCCACGGCGCCCGCCTCCGCCGCGGGGAGCGCTGCGGGTAGGCTCGCGGGAGCCGCTGGCGGAGGTGTCGCGTGGTCGGCGGCGCGCGCGCCGTCGAGTGCGGTCTGCGCGTCGACAGCGAGGGCGATGTCGGGAGCGAGGGCCTCGGGCAGATCGGCCAGGCCTGCGCTGTCTTCGTCGGCGCGAGCGTCCAGGCGTGCGACGAGTGCATCCTCCGCCGCCGGCGTGCCGCCCGCGGCGATCTCGTCGCGCATCGCGCGCAGGGCGTCGAGGGCCTCGCCGAACAGCGCCAGCTCGTTCCCGTCCGGAGCCCGGGTGGCGTCGGCGAGGCGTTCCAGCCGGTGCTCCAGGGCGCGGCCGAGGCGATGCGCGGCCTCTGCGCGCACGGTGCCCGAGATGCCGGCCAGGGTATGGGCGGCGCGTATCGCGGCGGTCGAGGGGGGCTCGTCGCCCGCGTGCAGCGCGCGCAGCGCCTGCTCGAGCGCGGCCAGGTGCTGGGCCGATTCGCTGCAGTAGAGCGCGTGCAGCGCACGCGAGATCTCGCCGTCGCCGATGCGCAGGGTGTCGCCAGCGGGACTGGCGGCGACATCGCTGGCGGGCGCGTCGTCCTGCGTTGCGGCGGGCGCCTGTGCGGGGGCGACCTCGTCGTGTCCGCCTTCGATTCGCACTTCGTCCGGCTGCGCCGGGAAGAACTCGAAGGCTTCCAGCGCGATCGGGGCGCCCTCGTCGAGCGGCTCGATGAATTCGATCAGGTCTTCTTCGGTTGCGCTCGCCACGGTCGCGGCGGGGAACACGGGCGTGGTCTCCTCCGTACCCGCTGGGGGGGCCGGCGGGGCTCCGCCGATCTCGCCGTCGAGCAGGAAGTCCACGCTGTCGATCTGCATCGGCGCGGAGGCGGGGGCCGTGGCGGCGGGTTCCGCCTCGATCTCCTCGATCGGCTCGGGGAGGGGCGGGAGCGCTCCGCTCGGCGTGGTGATGCCGGCGTCGTGCACCGGCTCGGCCGCTTCGTGGAGCCGTCTCGCCTCGGCGATCAGAGCCGCGGTGTCGCCACCGCCGGCCTCGCCATGTTCGAGTTGCGCCACCCAGGCGGAGAACACCCGATGGCCCTCGGCGACGAGGGCGAACAAGGCGGGGGTGAGCGCCCAGTCGAGTTGCAGCCAGCGGTTCAGCGCCTGCTCCACCGCCCACGCGGTGTCGCCGAGCTGGACGAGCCCGACCATGCGCCCGCTACCCTTGAGGGTGTGGAAGCCGCGCCGGATGGTGACCAGTTGCGCGGGCTCGTCCGTGCCGTCGCGGAGTGCTTCGAGCCCGGCCGCGATCCCGGCGAGCACCTCGTGCGCCTCCTCGATGAAGATCGCCAGCAGTTCGGCGTCGATCTCCGCGCCCACCGGCGCCGCCCCTGCGGCCATCGGGGCGGCTGCGCTCTCCGCGGCGACCGTGGCGGCGAGTTCGGGGGCGGCGGCAGGCGCCCGCGCATCGGTGCCGACGGGCTCTGTCGCGGCCTGCGGCATTGCGGCAGGTGTCTCGAGTTCTTCGAGGGGGCTGAAGTCGAGATCGGGGAAGTCGAGGCCGAACAGGTTTTCGGGGCTCTCCGGGTGGGCCGCTGCGACCTGCGTCGCCGCGGCGTCCAGGTCTTGTGGAGGCGGCTCCGCGGCCGCGGGCGGCGGCGGCTCGGGCATCTCGACGGGCACCGCCGCGGCGGCTTCGGTCGCGGGCGTCGGTGCCGGTGCCGCCACAGGTGTGGCGGCGATCGCGGCAGCGGGCGCCGCCGCGTCCTCCTGTGCAGCCGGCCTGCCCTGGAGCCCCAGGCTCGGGTCGAGCAGTTCTTCCAGGCGGGCGCCGCCGCGCGGCATCGCCTCGATGTAGAAGCCGAGCGCGGAGAGGTCGCGCGCGAGGCGTTCGAACTCGGCCTGGCCGGCGCGGCTGTCCTCGCGCGCGAGGCTGGCGATGTGGATCGCGGCGTTGCGCACCAGGGCGAGCGCGTCGGTCTCGCCGAGCATGCTCAGGGCACCGATGATCTGCTGCAGCGGCTGGTGGAGCTGCAGCAGGGGCTCGCGCCTGGCCTGGTTGCGGAAGAAGTCGTCCAGCACCTGTTCGACGTGGGCGAGGCTGGCGAGCATCTCCTTCGCCACCTGCTCGAGCGCGGCGCGCTCCTGCGCCTGGCGGGCATCCGCCGGTGCTGCGACGATCGCGCCCGCGGACAGGGGCTCGCCGCGCTGCAGGGCGAGCAGACGGGCGGCGATCTGTTCCGCGCGCGCGCCGAATCCGGCGGGCGGCGGACGACGGTCGAGCGCGCCTTCGAGGCTCAGCAGCGCGGTGGCGACCTCCATGCCCGAGGTCTCGACGAACTGCAGCGGATCGCGGCGCAGCCAGCGCGCGAAGTCGAGCAGTGCGGCGCACAGGATGCGCACGCCCGGGCGGCCGAGCGCCTCGGCGGGGGCGCTCATCGCCGCGACTGCATCCTCGAAGCGGGGCAGGGCCACCGCGGTGCCGGCGCAGAAGGCTTCCCAATGCGCGCGCGCCTCGCCGAGGCGGGCGGCGAGGGCGTCGAGCAGCGGCGCGATCGGTGTCTCGCCGACCTCCAGCCCCGGCTCCGGGATCTGCGCGTCGAGCTGCCAGCACGCGCGTACCGCACGCTGCTGTTCAGTGCGCACCGGGGCGCGCGCGATCTGGTAGAGGAGTTCGCGCAGCAGACGGTCCGGCACCGAGGGCGTGCCGCTCAGCAGGCGGCGGAACTGGGCGTCGAGCTGGGTGCACAGGCGCTTCACCGCCGGGTCGGGCTGCAGCCCGCCGTGGATCAGGGCGTCGTAGAACGCGAGGCTGGCCCACCACAGACTGCGCGCAGCCGGGCTGCGCTGCTGCGCCTCGACCTCGGCGATCGCGTCGCGCATGACGCGCGCGCCTTCGCCCGCCGCGCCCTTGCGCAGCCACTCCAGCAGACCGCGCTCGAAGCGGCTGCGTGCCGCGCGCAGCTCCCGCGCCTCGCTCCCGGTCGTGTCCGCCGGCGGCGCCGCACGCGCAGGCGGGCGGCGCGAAAGATCGGGATGGAAGAGGTCGGCGGCGCTGGCGTCGTGCTGCCCGCGCGCTGCGGCGAGCTCGAGGTAGCGCGCGGCCAGCCGCAGCGGCTGGTCGGGCGCGCCGTCGGCGAGCTCCTCGAGGTAGTTGCCCACCATCGCCAGCGCGCGCAGGGCGAGCGCGTGGCGCGCGGCGTCGGCCGGGACCTCGCCGCGCGCCATCGCCCCGAGCAGCTGCTCGAGGGCGTCGGTGAACAGCGTCAGGCCGTCGAGGCCGACGATGTCGAGGGCGCCGCGCACCTGGTGCAGGTGCGATTGCGCGAACTGCAGGCCGGCGGCTTCGCTGCCTGCGCAGCCGCGCTCGAGGATTTCGCGCGCGCGCCCCAGCGCGGCGTCGATCTCGCCCTTCACCCAGGTCAGCGGTCCCAGGTCCGGCTCGGTGGCGTGTGTCATGCTGTTCTTCCGGGCGACAGCCAGCGTGGTCAGACCTTGAAGCCCGAGACCGAGCCCTTCAGCTCCACCGCCAGCTCGGCGAGCTGGTCGATCGACACGGCGGTCTGGCGGGTGCCGAGCGAGGTCTGTTCGGTGACGGCGAGAATGTCCTTCATCGCCGCGGCGACGCGGCCGGCGGTCGCGGCCTGTTCCTGCACGTCGGCCGAGATGCGCTCGATCAGGCTGGCGGTTTCGGTGGAGACCTGGTCGATCTCGGCGAGCGCCTGGCCGGCGGCGTCGGAGAGCTGCGCGCCCTCGACCACGTTGCGGGTGGCGCTCTCCATCGCACCCACCGCGTCCTGGGTGTCGGTCTGGATGGTCTTGACGATCGCGGCGATCTGCTTGGTCGCCTCGGCCGAGCGTTCGGCGAGGCGCTGCACTTCCTCGGCGACGACGGTGAAGCCGCGCCCGGCCTCGCCGGCGGTGGCGGCCTGGATGGCGGCGTTGAGCGCGAGCACGTTGGTCTGCTCGGTGATGTCGGAGATGAGCTCGACGATCTCGCCGATCTCCTGCGAGGATTCGCCGAGGCGCTTGATGCGCTTGGCGGTCTCCTGGATCTGGCTGCGGATGTCGTTCATGCCGCGGATGCTGTTCTGCACCGCGTCCGCGCCCTTGCGCGCGGACTCCAGCGAGCGCCGCGCCACCTGGGCGGACTGCAGCGCGCGCGCGGAGGAGTCGGTCATCGACTGCGCCATGCGCTCGGCGGTGGCGCCGGCTTCCTCGATCTCCTGCGACTGGCGGTCGGTGGCGGCGAGCAGCTCGGTCGAGGTACGGCGCGCCGACTCGGTGGCCGAGGTCACCCGCGTGGCGGCGTCGTTGATTCGGCGTACCAGCACCGAGAGCTCCTCGATGGTGTAGTTCACCGAGTCGGCGATCGCGCCGGTGATGTCCTCGGTGACCGTGGCGCGCACCGTGAGGTCGCCGTCGGCGAGGTCGCCCATCTCGTTCATCAGGCGCAGGATGGCCTGCTGGGTGAGGTTGCGCTCATCCTCGGCCTGGCGGCGCTCGGCCTCCGAGGCGAGGCGGCGCGCCGCGGCGTCGGCGGCGTAGGCGCGCGCCATCTGCGCCAGCACGAACACGGCGAGCAGGGCGGCGAGCGCCGCGCCCGCATGCAGCGGACCGAAGCCGCCGGTGCGCCCGGCGAGCGCCGTGCCGAGGGCCGTGCTCGCGGCGAGCAGGGCGGGGGTGTTCGCCGCGAGGCCGGCGCTCGCGGCGTTCGCCTGCTGCAGCGCGCCCGCGTCGGCGCCGATGCGCTCGATCGCCTGGAGGATCGGTGCCGCGGCGGACCCGAGCGCGCGCAGGCTCTCGTCGAGGACGCTGCCGTTGCTCGGGCGTTCGAGTTCGGCCAAGCGCTGACGCAGCTGCTCGGCCTCGCCGGCGAGCACCTTGGCCGCCGCCGCCGGGTCTGCATCCGCGGAGAAAAGGGTGTTTGCCTGCAGGGTGGCGCGCTGGGCATGGAGCAGGAGGGCGTGGGCCGCACGCAGCGCAGAAGCGTCTCCGTTCATCGCCGCCACACGGCGACCGAACTGGTCGGCCGCGTCGGCGAGGGCGCCGCTGGCCGCGTTGATCGCGCGCACGGCAGCGCTGGTGCCGGCGAGCGGCGCGCCTTGGGCGGCAAGGCGCGCCGCCAGCGTGGCGTTTTTCTGCCACTCGGCGTCGAGGTCCTGCAGCAGGGGCCGCATGCTCGCGGGCAGCGGCGGCAGCGTGGCGCCGGCATGGCTGCCGCCCTGGCCGAGGGTCTGCAGCAAGCCGGCGAAGCGTGCCCGGGTCTGCTCGAGATCGGCGACCGCGCCGGGCTCGCCGAGGCGGGCGAGGCGGGCCGCCCTGGCCATCTGTCCGGGCAGCACCTGCAGTTCGCTCGCCGCGCCGAGCTGGAGCGCGGACAGGCTCGCATCCCGCGCCTGGTATGCGAGCAGTCCGGCGCTGATCGCCGTGCAGGCGACGAAGAGTCCGCCGAGCATGCCGAGGCGGCCGCCGGATCGAGCGGGGGGAGACGGAGTCTTGTTGGCGACCGTCTGCTCCGGCGCGGAGGTCTCGATGATCGTCTGGGCCTCGGTGCCGGCGCCGGGGGCCGGGGCTTTCTTGCCGAACGGGTTCAATGCCATGGTCGATGCTCGATTTTTCGGTCGGGTTCTTGCGGAGTGGATGCGTACGTCATTCCAGCCCGGCGTCGAGGAAGGCGGGCTGGGCGAGCAGGCGGGCGGGGTCGAGCTGCAGCCACGCGCGGCCCTGCATGTCGCGCAGGCGGCGTGCCACCCAGGGCGGGGCATCGCCGCCCGGGGCGGGCTCGAAGTCCTCGTGGCTGCGCAGGCCGCTCGAGGACGACACCAGCAGCGCGCTGTGGATGCCGTGGCGCGCACCGATCAGCAGCAGGCGCGCCCGCCCGCCGGCGCTGATCGGCGGCTGGCCGTTGAAGGCGGCGAAGTCGACCACGCCGTACAGGCTGCCGCGCACGTTGGCGAGGCCGCGGAACCAGGGGCGGGTGAGCGGCACCGCGGACAAGGGCGGCGGGGGCAGGATCTCGCCGGCCTCGGCGAGCTCGATCAACCAGTTGTCGCTGCCGCACTGGAAGCCGAGCAGGCCGCGGCGCTCGGCGCCGGCGGCCTCGGCGAGGCGACGGGCGAGGCGTTCCTGGAATTCGCGCAGGCTGCTGCGGGCCATCGAGCTCAGCCCATCGCCCGGATGCGGGCGAGCAGTTCGTCGTGGTCGACCGGCTTGACCAGGTAGTCGAGCGCGCCCTGACGCATGCCCCAGATCTTGTCGGTCTCCTGGCCCTTGCTGGTGCACATGATGATCGGGATGTCGCGCGTCTCGTCATCGCGCGAGATCGTGCGCGTGGCCTGGTAGCCGTTCATGCCCGGCATCACCACGTCCATCAGGATGAGGTCGGGGTGGTCGCTGCGGCTGCGTGCGATGGCCTGCTCGCCGTTCTCGGCGGTCAGCACCTGGTAGCCGTTGCGGCCCAGCACCTCCTGGAGGGCGAGGCGTTCGACGGGAGAGTCGTCGACCACGAGAATCTTGCGGATCGGCATCGGTCTTCTCCGGCGTGGCTCAGCCTGCGCGCGCCGCATCGCCGCCGCGCCGTGCGTGGCTGGCGACCGCCCGCAACAGGCTGTCCTTGGTGAAGGGTTTGGTGAGGTATTCGTCGGAGCCCGCCATGCGTCCGCGCGCGCGGTCGAAGAGGCCGTCGCGCGAGGACAGCATGATCACCGGCGTGGGCGACAGGCGGGGGTTCTTCTTGATCAGCGCACAGGTCTGGTAGCCATCGAGGCGCGGCATCATGATGTCCACGAAGATGACGTCGGGGTGGTGGTCGGCGATCTTCGCGAGTGCATCGAAACCGTCCTCGGCGAGGACGACCTCGCAGCCCGCCTGGGCGAGGAAGATCTCGGCGCTGCGGCGGATCGTGTTGCTGTCGTCGATGACCATCACCTTCAGGCCGGCAAGGTCCATGCTGTATTCCTGGTGGGTTGTCGGGCGGTGGCGTCCGGGCCTAGATCTCGACCATCTCGAAGTCTTCCTTGCGCGCGTTGCACTCGGGACAGGTCCAGTTCGGCGGAACGTCCTCCCAGCGCGTGCCCGGCGCGATGCCCTCGTCGGGCAGGCCCGACGCTTCGTCGTAGATGAAGCCGCAGATCAGGCACATGTAGGTCTTCCAGGGGGTATCGGCCATGTTCCAGCGTGACTCGAGGGTTGGGGGTAGAATCGACCGCCTATCTTAACGCATCCGCGCGCACCCCATCCGCGCTGCATTTCCACCTCCCATGCCGCTCGCCATTCCGGAAACTCCCCCCTGCGTGCTGTGCCTGTCGGCGGGTGACGCCACGGCCGGCGGAGGACTCGCGGCCGACATCCTGACCCTGGCGAGCATGGGCTGCCACCCGCTGCCGGTGCAGACCGCGGCGCTGGTGCGCGACACCCGCGGCATCGACGAGCTGTGGCCGGTCGCGCCCGAGCTGATCGCCATGCAGGCGCGCGCGGTGCTCGAGGACGTGCCGGTGGCGGCGTTCAAGCTCGGCTTCTGCGGCAGCGTCGAGAACGTCGCGGTGATCGCGGAGATCCTCGCCGACTATCCCGACGTTCCCCTGGTGGTCGAACCCGGCCTGCACGCCGCGGCGCTGCTCGGCGAGGCGGGCGAGGAGATCGCCGCGGCGCTCGCCGACCTGATCCTGCCGCAGACCACGCTGTTGGTGGCCGACCGCCACGAGCTGCTGCGCCTGACCGGCCTGGCCGGGGACGAGGCGGCCGAGTCCGACGAGGACGACGGTGGCGGGGGAGGCCAGGGCGAGACGGGTGGCGCCGAGCTCGACGAGGCGCTCGAGCGCCTGCTCGGCAACGGTACCGAGTACGTGCTGCTCACCGGCGGCGGCGACCACGGCCCGCAGCTCGTCGACACCCTCTTCGGCAGCGAGGGCATCGTGCGCACCGACGCCGGCCCGCGCCCGGCCGCGCCCTGCCTGGGTGCCGGCACCACCCTCGCCGCCGCCGCGGTGGCAGCGATGGCGCACGGCATGGCGCTGCCCGAGGCGGTACGCGAGGCGCAGGAGTTTACCCGCCAGGCCCTGCGCCACGCCTATCGCGCCGGCATGGGGCGGGCGCTGCCCGACCGCTTCTTCTGGGCGCGCGGCAAGGGCGAGAGCGATGACTGAGCGTTTCCCGGCGCGCACGCTGCGCGGGCTCTACGCGGTCACCCCCGACGAACCCGACACCGGCCGCCTGCTCGCGCTCGCGCAGTCCGTGCTCGCCGGTCATCCGGCGCTGCTGCAGTACCGCAACAAGGGCGCCGACGCCGGTCTGCGCCGCGAGCAGGCGCTGGCGCTGCGCGACGCCTGCCGGGCCGCCGGCGTGCCCCTCATCGTCAATGACGACCTCGCGCTCGCGCTCGCCATCGACGCCGACGGAGCGCATCTCGGCCGCGAGGACGGCCCGCCCGCCGCGGCGCGCGCTGCGCTCGGCCCACAGCGCATCCTCGGTCTCACCTGCTATGCCGACTGGTCGCGTGCGACCGAGGGCGCCGAGATCGGTGCCGACTACATCGCCTTCGGCGCGATGTTCCCCTCCACCACCAAGCCCCACGCGCCGCCCGCACCCTTCGCGCTCGTCGAACGCGCCAGGCGCGAGCTCGGCCTGCCGGTGGCGGCGATCGGCGGCATCACGCTGGAGCGTGCGCCGCAGGTGATCGCCGCGGGCGCCGACCTGCTCGCGGTGGTCGGCGACGTGTTCGGCGCGGCCGATCCGGCGGCGCGTGCGAGGATGTATCGCGCGCTGTTCTGAACCCCGCACCTCCCGCCCGACGACCCTACGCGGGCGGTAGCGCCTCATCCTGGCCGAGGGCCCGCATGCGGGGCGATCGCACGAATGCATGACCTGCCCGAGCGGAACCCGTGGGAGCGGGCCTGCCCGCGCAAGGGCGGCGTGCGGCGCTCCTGCGCGGGCAAGCCCCCCGGTGCAGAAGATGGGCACAGGCTGCGCCTTCATGCGACTGCGTCGAGCTTGTATGTGGCAATGCCAGTGCTATACCGGAATCATTCCATGGGTCTGGCGGATGTCATGTCGACCGGGCGTGAGCCTCCCGTCTCGCGAGTCCGCATGATGGCGGGTTGATCCGGCTTTGCCGCCTTCACGGAGGCTGCACGAATCGCAATCGGGTCGATGGAGGTGTCCGTGGTGAGGTGAGAAAGGGAGACGGTCATGGATGAAGAAAAATGGAAAAACCTGGAGGCTCTGATCACCGGCCTCGACAAGGTCGTCAAGGCTGCAGCGGTCAACACCCGAACCCGATCACTGGCTGATCGCGTTACCGCCTTGCAGAGCGATTTCGCCTCGGCCAGGGCGAGTGGCGACGCGACCATGCGCGATCACATCGAGATGGCGGTTCAGGAGTTGTGGGCAAATGTCGAGCGTTGGAGCGGCGTAGCACCGAAGAGGAAGATTTCGGAGTGGTTGGCAGACTTCAGCATTGCGGGGCTCATCGGGCTGGTCGTGCTCCTGGTTGTACTGGGCTTGCTCGTCGCCGGGATCATGTTGTTCACCTCCGCAGTTGGCTGGAAGGCGCTCATGGGCGTGGATGGCACACGACCCATCCTTACCGTGGCGGCGATCATTGCGACGCTGGCGTATGGCGGCGGGCTGATTTTCAGCGCTCTGTACTCCAACGAGGGGAAGTTCGAAGAACGTTTCAGGATGGCGCGCGAAATCTTTCTGGTGTTCTCGGGGGTATTTGCAACCATCGTCGGCTTTCATTTCGGAACGGGCAACAATGGTACGGGCGGGGCCGGGGGGGGCGGAAAATGTGCAACAAATCGAGCTTGATGTCCGGCGTGGCGCAAAGCCGGGCGAGCTCGAACTGTCGGTGACGGGGGGAACGCCTCCCTATACCGTCACAACGACGGGAACCAACATAAAGACAATCTCGCCCGCGCAACACGATAGGTCTCCCATCGTGATCGGCATTACGCGTGAAGACCCGGAAAAATCCTCGACGGTTGCGTTCTCCGTCGTCGATAGGGTGGGCACGAAGACGCAGATCGAGCCGAAACGCGAGGTGCTCGACGCGCTTTTCGGCGGGCTGTCGGGCGCAGGCTCCGGGGCAGGCGGAGGGGGATGACCAGACGAGTCGCCGGGTCTCATCTCGCTGTCGTGCAACTGTGGTCATCCATCGACGTTTTCGGGCTCCGACAAGGGGCGTCGCTTCAGGCTGGGCGTGATCGGCTCTCTGTGGTCGGCGGCCAAGGCGGGCGGCTCATGCGGACGCTTGCCGCGCAAGTCGTGTGAATGCCGGTGGTGGACCGGCTTGGCCTTGCGGCGCCACAATGCCGGCTTTCGCACGCAGCACAGGAACCCTCTGCCATGACCAGCCGTAACGAAGCCCTCTTCCAGCGCGCCCAGCGCAGCATCCCCGGTGGCGTCAATTCGCCCGTCCGCGCCTTCCGCTCGGTGGGCGGCACGCCGCGCTTCCTTGCGCGCGCCGAAGGTGCCCGGGTGTGGGATGCGGATGGCAAGGAGTACATCGACTACGTCGGCTCCTGGGGCCCGGCGATCGCCGGCCACGCCCACCCGGCGATCGTCGAGGCGGTGCGCGAGGCGGCGCTGAAGGGCCTGTCCTTCGGTGCGCCCACCGAGAGCGAGGTCGACATGGCCGAGTTGATCTGCGCCATGCTGCCCTCGGTGGAGATGGTGCGCCTGGTCAGTTCGGGCACCGAGGCGACCATGAGCGCGATCCGGCTGGCGCGCGGCTTCACCGGCCGCGATGCGATCGTGAAGTTCGAGGGCTGCTACCACGGCCACGCCGACAGCCTGCTGGTGAAGGCCGGCTCCGGCCTGCTGACCTTCGGCAACCCGTCCTCGGGCGGCGTGCCGGCGGACTTCGCCAAGCACACCATCGTGCTCGACTACAACGACCTGCAGCAGGTCGAGGACGTGTTCAAGGCGCGCGGCGACGAGATCGCCGCGATCATCGTCGAGCCGGTGGCCGGCAACATGAACCTGATCAAGCCGCAGCCCGGCTTCCTCGAAGGCCTGCGCCGCATCTGCACCGAGTACGGCGCGGTGCTGATCTTCGACGAGGTGATGACGGGGTTCCGCGTCGGCCCGCAGGGCGTGCAGGGCCTCTACGGCATCACCCCCGACCTGACCACGCTCGGCAAGGTGATCGGCGGCGGCATGCCGGTGGGCGCCTTCGGCGGTCGTCGCGACATCATGGAAAAGATCGCCCCGCTGGGCAGCGTTTACCAGGCCGGCACCCTGTCGGGCAGCCCGGTGGCAGTGGCGGCGGGCATGGTGTCGCTGCAGCTGACGCGTGAGGCCGGCTTCTACGAGCGGCTGACGGCGAGCACGCAGCGACTGGTTGCGGGTCTCGCCGCGGCGGCCAAGGATGCCGGCGTCACGTTCAGCGCGGACTCGGTCGGCGGCATGTTCGGCGTCTATTTCGCCGACAAGGTGCCGGCCTCCTTCGCCCAGGTGATGGCTACGGACAAGGAGCGCTTCAACCGCTTCTTCCACGCCATGCTGGAAGCCGGCCACTACTTCGCGCCCTCGGCCTTCGAGGCCGGCTTCGTGTCGGTGGCGCATGGCGAGGCCGAGATCGACGCCACGGTGGCCGTGGCGCGCGCGGTCTTCGCCCAACTGGGCTGAGCCTTCCCGCAGGCCTGCGGAGCGGGCTCGCCCGCTCCTGGCGCCATATTCCTCACATCTCGCCCGTCAGAGCAGGAAAAGCGTCGCCAGCCCGAGGAAGATGAAGAAGCCGCCCGAGTCGGTGAGTGCGGTGATCATCACCGAGCCGCCGAGCGCGGGGTCGGCGCCGAGGCGCTGGCGCAGCATCGGGACCAGCACGCCCGCGCAGGCTGCCAGCAGGAGGTTCAGCGTCATCGCACCGGTCATCACCAGGCCGAGATCGACGTTGCCGTAGAGCCACCACGCCAGCACGCCGAGCAGTCCGCCCCACACCACGCCGTTGATCAGCGCCACGCCGAGCTCCTTGCGCAGCAGGCGGGTCATCGCCGAGGGCTCGACCTGGCCCATCGCGATCGCACGCACGATCATCGTCACGGTCTGGTTGCCCGAGTTGCCGCCGATGCCGGCGACGATCGGCATCAGCGCCGCGAGCGCGACCAGCTTCTCGATCGACTCCTCGAACAGGCCGATCACGCGCGAGGCCACGAAGGCGGTGACGAGGTTGATCGCCAGCCAGGCCCAGCGGTTCTTCACCGAGCTCCACACCGAGGCGAAGATGTCCTCCTCCTCGCGCAGGCCGGCCTGGGACAGGATCTCGGCCTCGGACTCCTCGCGGATGAAGTCCACCGCGTCGGCCACGGTGATGCGGCCGATCACCCGCCGCTCGGAATCGATCACCGGCGCCGACACCAGGTCGTAGCGCTCGAAGGCCTGGGCGGCGTCGTCGGCCTCGTCCTCGGGGGTGAAGCTGATCACCGGCTCGGAGCGCATCACCTCGGCCACGGTCTTTTCCGGGTCGCTGATCAGCAGCGTCTCCAGGGTCAGGATGCCCTCGAGGTGGTCCTCGCGGTCGACCACGAAGAGCTTGTCGGTGTGGTCGGGGAGTTCGTCGAAGCGGCGCAGGTAGCGCAGCACGACCTCCAGGGTGACGTCGTCGCGTACCGTCACCATGTCGAAGTCCATCAGCGCGCCGACGGAATCCTCCGGGTAGGACATCGCCGCGCGCAGCTGCTCGCGGCCCTCGCTGTCGAGCGACTGGAAGACGTCCTCGATGACCTCGGGCGGCAGGTCGGGGGCGAGGTCGGCGAGCTCGTCGGCATCCAGCGAACCTGCCGCCGCCTTGAGCTCCTCGGGGTCCATCGTCTCGATGAGCGACTCGCGTACCGCGTCGGAGACCTCGAGCAGGATCTCGCCGTCACGCTCTGCCTTGACCAGGTCCCAGACATAGAGACGCTCCTCGCGCGGCAGCGCCTCGAGGATGTAGGCGATGTCGGCCGGGTGCAGACTGTCGAGCTTGGCGCGCAGCCCGGCCTCGTGCTGCTTGTGCACGAGGTTCTCCACCAGCTCGTGGCGCGGCATGTCCTGGCGATGGACGAGACCCTCCACCACCTTCTGGCGGGCGAGCAGATCCTGCACCTCCTTGAGGTGCTGCTGGACGTCGTCGGCGTGGAGTTCTTCGGGCTCGGTCATCGCGCGCAAGGCCGGCGGAGGGGCAAGTCGCGAATTCTACGGACTCCCCCCCGCGCACGCGACCCCGATCATGTGACAGAAGGCGAAAAATCGGCGGAGGGCCATTCCCGCCCCTCGCGCCTTGCGCGTCGGGCTCAAGGCACCTGCGAATTCGCCATCCGCCGCTGCACCCGCGCCGCGTGCGCGGCCAGGCGGGGGCCGAAGGTCTTCTCGTAGCGCCGCGGGTTGGGCAGCATCACCGCCAGGCGCGCGGCCTCGGCCGGGCCCAGGCTGGCGGCCGGGCGGCCGTAGTAGTGGCGCGCGGCGGCCTCGGCACCGAACACGCCGTTGCCCCATTCGGCCACGTTCAGGTACACCTCGAAGATGCGGCGCTTGTCCCAGGTCGCCTCGATCATCAGGGTGATCGCCGCCTCCTGGCCCTTGCGCAGCCAGGAGCGCGAGGACGACAGGAAGAGGTTCTTGGCGAGCTGCTGGCTGATCGTCGAGCCGCCGGCGGTGACGCGGCCCTCCTCGGCGTTGCGCTCCAGGGCGCGCTCGATGCCCTCCCAGTCGAAGCCGTCGTGGTCGAGGAAGCGATCGTCCTCGGCAGCGACTACCGCGCGCTTGAGGTGGATCGAGATGCGCTCGTAGGGCACCCATTGCTGGCGCAGTTCGGCCCGCGGGTCGGCTTCGCGCAACTCGGCGAGGCGGATGCGCATGAAGCTCGTGCTGCCGGGATCGAAGCGGCTCCACCACACCACCTGGGTCAGCAGCACCGCCTGCCAGAACAGCGCCAACAGCAGCGCGACACCCAGCCCGCGGGCGACCCAGCCGAGGATGCGGCGCGGCGCGGGGATCGGCACGCTGGCCTCAGCCGGCTTCGATGAGCTGGCGCAGCTCGGCCAGCACCGGCGCGGAGTCGGGGCGCACGCCGCGCCACAGCGCGAAGCTCTCGGCGGCCTGCTCGACCAGCATGCCCAGCCCGTCGGCCACCCGCGCCGCACCGTCGGCGAGCGCGGCGCGCAGGAAGGGCGTGTGGCCGCGGCCGTACATCATGTCGTAGGCGAGCGCGCCCTGGGCGTAGAGGCCGGGCGGCAGCGGCGGCAGTTCGCCGGACAGGCTGGCGGAGGTGGCGTTGATCACGAGGTCGAAGCGCTGGTCGGCGAGCGCCTCGAAGCCGCAGCCCTCGATGCGCACCGTGCCGGCGTGGGCGGCGAAGGCCTGCGCCAGCTCCACCGCCTTGTGCGCCGTGCGGTTGGCGATGCACAGGTCAGCGGGTGCGGTGTCGAGCAGCGGCAACAGCGCACCGCGGGTGGCGCCGCCGGCGCCCAGCAGCAGGATGCGCCGCCCGCGGGGCGGGCAACCGAGATGGCTCGCGAGGTCGCGCACCAGGCCGGCGCCGTCGGTGTTGTCGCCGAGGATGCCGTCCGTGCCGAAGGCGAGCGTGTTGACCGCACCGGCCGCCTCGGCACGCGGCGTGCGGCGGTCGGCGAGGGCGAAGGCCTCGAGCTTGAAGGGCACGGTGACGTTGAGGCCGCGCCCACCCTCGGCGCGAAAGCGCGCCACCGTCGCGGCGAAATCGTCGAGCGGGGCGAGCAGGGCCTCGTAGGTGAGCGCCTGCCCGGTCTGGCGAGCGAACGCGGCGTGGATCCAGGGCGACTTGCTGTGGGCGATCGGGTTGCCGACGACGGCGTAACGGTCCATGGGCGGGGTCTCAGTTGGCGCGCACCTGGTCGCTGTTGGTGAAGGTCCACGTGCGGGTGATCTCGATCACGTCGTAGTCCTTGCGGATGTCGGGCGGGAAGGGGGCGTAGGGCGCGGCCATCTTGACGATGCGCAGCGCGGCGTCGTCGAGCACCTTGTGGCCCGAGCTGCGATGCACGCCCATCCGCTCCACCGTGCCATCGGAGCGGATCGTCACCGACAGCAGCAGGCTGCCGTAGAGCCGGCCGCGCGCCGCATCCGGGTAGTTCAAGGTGCCGATGCGCTCGACCTTCTGCCGCCAGTCCTCGACGTACTGCGCGAAGCGGTATTCCTGCGCGCGCGCGCCGATGAACTTCTTGCGCGGACGCTTGGCGAGCTCCTTGAGGTCGCGGTCGATCTGGGCCTCGATGCGGGCGACCGCGGCGGCGCTGTCGAGCAGGTCGAGGCCGCTGATCTCGCGCTGCGGTTCGGGTGTCGGCGTGGGCTGCTCGACCTTCTTCGGCGCCGCAGCGACCTTGGCCGGCGCCTTGTCGCGGGTGATCACCTGCTTCTGCTCGCGCACCGGCTCGGGCGCGCGGCGCTTGGCCTCGACCAGGGCGTCGCCGTCCTGGCGGTTGGGCTGCGGCGGCAGCGGCGTGCTCGCGCGCACCTCCTGCTCGGTGTTGCCGCCGGCATCGACGTTGGCCTGCGCGAGCACCTCGGCCTTGTCGGGTGCCCGGGCGTGGCGGGCGTTGACCAGCACCACTTCCAGACCCTTGTCGCGCGCGGGCTTGGCCTCGGGCAGGCGGAAGTGGATCAGCAGCAGCAGCGCGTGCAGGCTGATCGAGATGACGAAGGCCGCCACCAGCAGCGGTCCGCCGAAGCGCCGCAGGCGCCCGCTCCAGGCCCCCGGCAGGGCGCCGGCGGGCAGGACGGGGGCGGCGGGGGGAGTCATGCGCAGATCACGCGAAACCGAAGCCGGCCTCGTCCACCGTCTCGGGATCGGGTTCGGCGAGCGTCTGTACGAAGCGCGCCTCCACCTCGACGTCGAGCAGGTCGGTGCGCTCGACGACGAGCTTGACCCGGCTGCCGGGCATCTGCAGCGGCATCGAGGGTACGCGGATCACCAGCGGAATCTCGGCGAGGCGCACCACGTTCTCGCGCAGCACCGTGGCCTCGACCTCGCCGCGGCCGTGCTGGCGCAGCCAGCGCAGGCACCAGTAGCGCTCCATGCCGCGCTGGAACTCGGCGTACTCGGCGTAGGTGAGCTCGAAGTCGCGCATCGCCGCCATCAGCTCGGCCGACTTGGGCGCGAACGCGGGCGGGGTGCCCTGCAGCACCGAGATGATCTGCCACTGGTTCACCAAGTCGACGTAGCGCCGCAGCGGCGAGCTCGACCACGCGTAGCAGTCCACCCCGAGGCCTTCGTGCGGCGCGGCGACCGTGGTCATGCGCACCTTGCCGCCGCCCTGGGCGCGATACAGGCCGGGGATGCCCGAGGTATCGAGCAGCTTTCCCCAGGTCATGTTGGCGTGGATCATCAGCTCGGCGACGAGCTTGTCCATCGGCGAGCCGCGCAGGCGCCGGCCGATGCTGACGCGTCCCGGGCCGTCCGCGGTCTCCTCGGTCCAGTCCACGCTGAAGCCGAAGTCGATGCGGTCCTCGTTGCCGGCGGCCTTGCCGCGTCCAGCCTCGAGCACGGTGGCGAGGTCCCACAGCAGGGTCAGCTCGCGCTTCCACTGGAAGTCGGGGCCGCCGTTGTGGACGGTGTCGTCGTTGAACACCGGCTCGATGTCGTGGTGGCGCAGGTTGGCCACGATCGGCACGAGTTCGACCCGGCTCTCCTGATGGACGATCGCCAGCCCCGGGGTGATGTCGAGGTAGAGCGACACCGCCGGACAGTCGCGGCCCTCGCCGAGGGTGAAGGTCTGCACGATCTCGTCGGGCAGCATGGTGATCTTGTTGCCCGGCATGTAGACGGTGGACAGGCGCCGGCGCGCGACCGCGTCGAGCGTCGAGCCGCGCGCGAAGCCGAGCGCGGGTGCGGCGATGTGGATGCCGATGCGCCAGCCGCCCTCGGCGCGCGGCGTCACCGAGAAGGCGTCGTCGATCTCGGTGGTGGAGGCGTCGTCGATCGAGAATGCGGCAACCTCGGCACGCGGCAGCGCGGTCGGCAGCACGGGGGGCTCGATGGCGGGGAAGGCGGTGCCTTCGGGGAAGTGCTCGAAGAGGAAGCGGTTGTAATGGAAGTCGTAGCTCGAGGCGAGCGCACCGCAGGCCAGCAGCAGGCGCGCGGCCGACAGCCCGCTGTCGACGCAGGCGGCTTCGAGCGCCTTGATCTCTGGGCGGTTGCGGTCGGGGCGGTAGAGCGCCTGCGGCAGCAGCGCGGCGAGCTCGGGCGGCAGGCGCCCGGCGACCAATTCGGCGCGCATGTGCTCGATCGCGGCGGCCTGCTGGCGCTTCTTCTCGAGGCCGGCGAGCGCGGCCTGGAGGATGTCGGCGGGGGCCTTGCGGAAGCGCCCGCGTCCCTTGCGGTGGAACCAGATCGGCGCCGAGTGCAGGCGCAGCAGCAGGGCGGCCGATTCGACCGCGTTCGGAACATGGCCGTGATATTCGGCGGCGAAGTCGGCGAAGGCGAACTCGTCGTCGCCGCACACTTCCCAGAGGAATTCGACGTCCAGGCCTTCGGCCTCGGCCTCGGCGCGCGCGAGCAGGTCGGAAGGCCCCGGCTCGCGGAACTCCATCAGCACATGGGCGCGCTTGAGCTTCACCCGCTTGCCGTGGGTGTTCTCGACCTGCAGCGTGGCGTCGTTATCGGCGAGGATGGTTCCGGCCTTGAAGGCCCCGTCCTCTTCATACAGCACGAACATCGGCATCCGCCTGAAGAAAGCAAGCGCGCTAGTTTACTGGATTCGGGCCGCCGGCCCTATCGCGGGGTGCGAATGAGGGGGCGATGCCGCGCGGGGGGCGATCCGGCGCGGCTCCGATCGGGGCTGGCACCGATTCGGTGCGGCTCCAGTGCGGTGCGGTTCGGCGTCGGCGTGGTTCGGAGTCGGTGCGGCTTCGATTCGGCCGCGGGGCCGGGGTGGCGGGGGCCGCCTGCACTCGCGGCCCCTCGCTGCGCTCGGGGCTTCCCGCGGTGGAGGACGCCGCGGGGGCGGCGACGCAAACTCGTCGCTGCGCGCCTCGGACATGCGTCGCCTTGTTTCCCCGGCGACGCCCTCCACCTCGGCGCTCCTGAAGTTGGCCCCCGCCATCCCCTGCCCCGCGGCCTCGCGCATTCGGGGCCGATCGCGCCGGCAGCGAGCCGTGGCACCGGGGTGCGCCGTAGGAGCGACGCAAGTCGCGATCCTGGCGGGGATGCGACCGCCGACGCTGCCATTGGGTGCCCCGTCGATCGGCGAGGCCGTCACCCGACGCGGCTGGCGCGCACCGCTTCCGTCAGCGGGCTCGCCGCGCCGTCCGCCGCCCGGCCCTGACCATGTCCGCGGAATACACCGCGAGCGCGAGCCAGATGAGCGCGAAGCCGACGAGCTGGGTGGTGTCGAAGGGCTCGCGGAAGAGCAGCACCGCGACCAGGAAATTGAGGCTGGGCGCGATGTACTGCAGGAAGCCGACCGTGGCCAGCGGCAGGCGGCGGGCGCCGACCGCGAACAGCATCAGCGGGATCGCGGTGATCACGCCGGTGAGCGGCAGCAGCCATTCGGCCGGGTTGCCGCTGCCGAAGGCGAGGCTGCCCTGGGCGTGCAGCCACAGCAGCCAGGCGAGCGCGAGGGGCGCGACGACGAGCGTCTCGATGAAGAGTCCGCCCACGGCGTCCACCGGGGCGCGCTTGCGCAGCAGGCCGTAGAGGCCGAAGGTGCCGGCGAGGAAGAGCGGGATCCACGGCAGGCTGCCGAGCTGCCAGACCCGCCAGGCCACGCCGGCGCAGGCGATGCCCACCGCGGCGGCCTGCAGCGGGCGCAGGCGTTCGCCGAGGAAGATCGCGCCGAGCGCCACGCTGACCAGCGGGTTGATGAAGTAGCCGAGGCTGGCCTCGAGCAGGCGCCCGGCGTCGATCGCCCAGATGAAGACCAGCCAGTTGCTGCTGGTGAGCAGCGAGGTGAGCGCGAGCAGGGCGAGCAGGCGGGGCTGCCGCAGCACGGCGCCCACGCGTTCGAAGCCGCCGGTGAAGCGCAGCGTGGCCAGCATCAGCGCGAGCAGCAGCGCCGACCACAGCACGCGGTGGGCGACGATCTCGAAGGGCGGCACGCTGCCGAGGGCGCGGAAGTAGAGCGGCGCCAGACCCCAGGTCACGAAGGCGGCGAGGGCGGCGAACATGCCCTGGCGCACGGCGCGGGTGTCGCCTTCGACTGCGGAAGCGGGGAGTGCCGCGGTCGGTGCGCGGGTTTGGAAGCGGGACAAGTCGGGATCCGGACGGGGCAGGGGGTGGAAGGAGGAAGGCGGGCGCGCCGGGAAATCGGCAGCGGGCCGCAGTGCGGCCCCCGGCCGCGCGGGCGGCAGGGCTCGGCCCGGGGGGGGTCAGCCCGGCCGGCGGGCGCTCGCCACCAGGGTCAGGGCCGGCACCAGGAAGCCGCCGCGGCCGTCGTCGCAGCGGTGATCGGCGAGGTCGTCCGCGACCGCCGCGCGCAGGTCCGCCTGGATGGGCTCGGGCAGGCGGCCGAGCGCCTCCGCGGCACCGCCGGCGAGGTCGAGGAAGGCCTGCCAGTAGGCTTCGGCGTCGGCGAAGTGGCAGGAGAAGGTGCAGGGGCGGATGTCGATGTCGTCGAAGCCGGCCGCCGCGAGCGTGGCGGACAGCACTTCCGCCTCGCCGTAGCGGAACACCGAGGGGCGCGACACCTTGGGCGGCGGCAGCAGGCGGGCGATGGTGTCCTGAGCGCGGTGGATCAGCGGCACGGACTCGCGCACGCCCCACACCGACAGTGCCACCCGTCCGCCGGGCATGAGCACGCGGTGCATTTCGGCGAGCGCGCGCTCGGGGTGCGGGAAGATGAACAGCGCCAGCCCGGCGAGCACGCGGTCCATGCTGGCGTCGGCGAGGCACAGCTGTTCGGCGTCGGCGGCGGCGAAGCACGGAGCGTCGGCGTGTTCGCCGCAGCGACGCGCGCCTTCGGCGAGCATGCCCTCGGCGATGTCGGTGGCGAGCACGCTGCCGCCGGGGGCGACGCGCAGCGCGGCCTGGCCGGCGAGCAGGCCGGGGCCGCTGGCGAGGTCGAGCACGCGCTGGCCGGGGGCGAGCGCGGCGGCCTCGAGCAGGGCTTCGGCGAGTTCGGCGCGCAGGTGGGCGCCTTCGGCGTAGCGCGCGGCGATGCGGTTGAAGCCGGCGCGCTCCATGGCCTTGAAGCGGCGGGCATCGAAGCCGGGTTGGGCGGGATCGGTGGGACGGCTCATCGGCGGCACTCCGTGTTCGGTCGGGTCAGGGGCGGGTATCGCCCAGCCCCGCATAGGCGAGCACCTCGTCCAGGTAGTCGTTCCAGCGCGAGAAGCCATGGTCGCCGCCTTCGAGCACGGTCTGGTGGGCACCAGCGTACTTGTCCACCGCGTGGCGGTAGTCGAGCACCTCGTCGCCGGTCTCCACCAGCAGCCAGAAGCGCTCCGGCCGGGTGATCGTCGGCACCTCGATCGCGCGCAGCTCGTCGATGTGGCCGCGGGTGAATTCGAAGCGCTCGCCGGTGTAGAGGTTGTCCTGCACGCCGACATAGGCCTCGAGCGAGAGCGGCGCGACCACGGCCGGATTGATCAGCACCGCGCGCAGGTCGTGGCGCTCGGCGAGCCAGGTGGCGTAGTAGCCACCGAGCGAGCTGCCGACCACGGTGGGCTCGAGGCCGGCGGCGCGGATGCGCGCGATCTCCGTTTCGGCGAGCGCGATCGCGGCGCGCGGCGACACCGGCAGCTGCGCGCACCAGAAGCGTTCGGCCAGGCCGCGCTCGACCATGCGTTCCTTCAGGGCGCGCGCCTTGATCGACGCCGGGGCGGAACGGAAGCCGTGCAGGTAGAGGATCATCGTGCTGCCTCGATCATGGCTCGGACCACTCGACCCAGCCGAAGTACCAGGTGGCGAGCACGAAGATGCCGAAGACGATGCGGTACCAGGCGAAGGCGACGAAGGTGTGGTTGGAGATGAACTTGATGAAGCTCTTCACCGCCCACATCGCGGCGACGAAGGAGGCGATGAAGCCGACCGCGAACACCGGCAGGTCTTCCACCCGCAGCAGCGCCCAGTTCTTGTACAGGTCGTAGGCGGTGGCGGCGAACATGGTCGGGATCGCCAGGAAGAAGGAGAACTCCGCCGCCGTCTTGCGCGACAGGCCGAAGATGACGCCGCCCATGATGGTCGCGCCCGAGCGCGAAGTGCCCGGGATCATCGCCAGCGCCTGGGCGAAGCCCACCTTGAGCGCGTCTGTCCAGCGCAGTTCATCCACCGAATTCAGGCGCGGGTGGTAGGCGCGCTTTTCCACGTAGAGGATGATCAGGCCGCCGACCACCAGCGCGGTGGCCACCGTGATCGGGTTGAACAGCAGGCCCTTGATGGTGGAGTGGAACATCAGCCCGAGCACCGCCGCGGGCAGGAAGCCGATGAACAGCAGCCCGACGAAGCGCTGCGCGCTCGGTTCGGTGGTGATCCCGCTCGCGACCTTGATCAGGCGCTCGCGATAGTCCCAGCACACGGCGAGGATGGCGGCGAGCTGGATGACGATCTTGAACACCTTGCTGGTGTCGTCGTTGTAGCCGAGCAGGTCGCCCAGGATGATGAGGTGGCCGGTGGAGGACACCGGGAGGAATTCGGTCAGGCCTTCGACGATGCCGAGGACGAGCGCGACGAGGAGGAGGGAGAGGTCCATGCGGCCGGGCTGGAAGTGGGGGAAGGGTGGAGGGATCGGAGGCCGGATTATAGCCGGCGGGATGTTGCACTGCGGGGTAGGTTTGCCCGCTCAGGTCGCCGTCATCGCTTCGAGGGTGGCGAGAAAAAGCAGGGCATGCTCGCGGTCGGTGCCGCACATCTCGGCGCCGGGGCGCAGGCTGGCGCACACCGCCGGCCGACGCGGGTCGCCGAACAGGCGGCAGTGCCCGGCCTCGTCGAGCTGCGCGCAGCGCACACCCGCGGGTTTGCCGTGCGGCATGCCGGGGATGGGCGAGGAGATCGAGGGCGCGATGCAGCAGGCGGCGCAGCCGGGGCGGCAGTCCATGCCTCAGCCTGCCCGTGGCGCCGACCACCAGGCGAGGATGGCGTCGAGCGTGGGTTCGAGCAGCACGCCCTCGCCGCCGGTGAATTCCTTCCACTCGGGGAGGAAGCGCTCGCCTACCGCCGTGAGCAGGGGTACGCCGGCCACGACCGTCTCGGCCATTTCGTCGCGCAGGCCGGCGCCCGACACTTCCTGCGCGCCGAACTTGTTGATGATGACGAGCTCGACGCCGCGTTCGATCGCGCCGCGCACCGCCATCGAGCCTTGCGCGAGCGCGTCCGGGTCGACCCGGCAGGAGATCGAGCCGCGGCCGAGCTCCTGCGACAGCGGGATGCTCTCGCCGGTCTCCAGGTTCTCGAGCTGCATCGCGCAGGGGTCCTCGATCACCGTGGCGATGTCGTGCTGCAGCACGCCGCCCAGGCGCACGCCACGCTCGCCCAGGGCGCGCGCGGCGCGGGCGAGCAGGGCCTCGATGTTGTCGGTGGGCTTGTAGACGACGGCGGCGATGGCGTGTGCGGGCATGGTCGGGCTCGGCGGGCGGCTCGTTCGTGGATGGGCGTCATTGTCGCACTGCGGCGCCTACAAGGCGAAGATGCGGGAGATAATGCGCGGCTCGACGAAGCCGAAACGGATCCATGAGGGCTGAACACAAGGGCGCGCGCCGCCCGTCCGCGCTGCCGAACTTCGATGACTGTCTGAGCGGCGACCGCCCGCGCCTGCGCCGCATGGCGCGCGACCTCTCCCACCCGCCACGCGCGGACGAGCGCGCCACGGCGCAGCGCCTGCGCCTGCAGGCGGACTTCGATGCCCTGCTCGAACGCTCGCGCGCCGCGCTGCGCGCACGCCGCGCCGCCTTGCCGGTGCCGGACTTCCCGCCCGAGCTGCCAGTGTCCGGGCGCCGCGACGAGATCGCCACGGCCCTCGCCGCCCACCAGGTCATCATCGTGTGCGGCGAGACCGGCTCGGGCAAGACCACCCAGCTGCCGAAGATCGCGATGACGCTCGGCCGCGGCGTCGCCGGCCTCATCGGCCACACCCAGCCGCGTCGCCTGGCCGCACGCGCCACCGCGAGCCGCATCGCGCAGGAGCTCAAGAGCCCGCTCGGCGAGGTCGTGGGCTACAAGATCCGCTTCACCGACAAGACCGGCGAGCGCAGCCACGTCAAGCTGATGACCGACGGCATCCTGCTCGCCGAGACCCAGACCGACCCGCTGCTCGCCGCCTACGACACGCTGATCATCGACGAGGCGCACGAGCGCAGCCTCAACATCGATTTCCTGCTCGGCTACCTGAAGACCCTGCTGCCACGCCGGCCGGATCTGAAGGTGGTGGTGACCTCGGCGACGCTGGATGCCGAGCGTTTCGCCCGGCACTTTGCCGATGCCGCGGGCAAGCCGGCGCCGGTGATCGAGGTGTCGGGCCGGTTGTATCCGATCGAGATGCGCTACCGGCCGGTGGAGAGCGAGGAGATTGACCCTGCCGCGGCCGCGCGCAGCGCCGCCAAGGGTGGCAGGGAGGCCGCCAAGGACAGGAGCCGCGACCTCATGGACGCGCTGGTCGATGCGGTCGACGAGGCCCAGCGCTGCGGCCCGGGTGACGTGCTGGTTTTCCTGCCCGGCGAGCGCGAGATCCGCGAGGCCGCCGAGGCGCTGCGCAAGGCTCACCACCTGCCCGGCACCGAGATCCTGCCGCTGTTCGCGCGCCAGTCGGCGCAGGAGCAAGCGCGCGTGTTCTCGGCCTCCAACGGCCGCCGGGTGGTGCTGTCGACCAACGTCGCCGAGACCTCGCTGACCGTGCCGGGCATCCGCTACGTGGTCGACACCGGACTCGCGCGCATCAAGCGCTACTCGCCGCGCAACAAGGTCGAGCAGCTGCAGGTCGAGAAGATCGCCCGGTCGGCCGCGCAGCAGCGCGCCGGGCGCTGCGGTCGTGTCATGGACGGCATCTGCATCCGCCTCTACGACGAGGACGACTTCAACCGCCGCCCGGCGCACACCGATCCCGAGATCCTGCGGTCGTCGCTCGCCGGCGTGATCCTGCGCATGAAGGCCCTGAAGCTCGGCGCGGTGGAGGACTTCCCCTTCATCGACGCGCCCGGCGCGCGCCTGATCGGCGACGGCTACGCGCTGCTGGCCGAGTTGGGCGCGGTCAGCGACGACGATGAACGCAAGCTCACCCCGACCGGCGTCGAGCTCGCCAAGCTGCCGCTCGACCCGCGCATCGGCCGCATGATCCTGGCCGCGCGCGACCGTGGCGCGCTCGCCGAGTTGCTGGTGATCGCCGCCGCGCTGTCGGTGCAGGACCCGCGCGAGCGCCCGCAGGACAGCCCGGGTGCCGCCGACCAGGCGCACGCCAGGTTCCGCGGCGGGGAGCAGGATCAGAAGTCCGAGTTCCTGTGGTACTGGCACCTGTGGAAGGCCTGGGACGAGGTCCAGCGCCACGAGTCCTCCAGCAAGCAGAAGGCCTGGTGCAAGAAGCACTTCCTCAACTACATGCGCATGCGCGAGTGGCGCGATGTGTTCGCCCAGCTCCACACCCTGTGCGCCGAGCACGGCTGGAAGGAGAACGAACAGCCGGCGAACTACGAGGCGATCCACAAGGCGCTGCTCGCCGGGCTGCTCGGCAACATCGGCTGCAAGGTCGAGGATGCCTCGGGGCCGCAGGCCGGCGCCTACCTCGGCGCGCGCGGGATCAAGTTCTGGCCGCACCCGGGCTCCGCGCTGGCGAAGAAGGCCGGAAAGTGGATCATGGCCGCCGAGCAGGTCGAGACCAGCCGCTTGTTCGGGCGCTGCATCGCGCGCATCGAGCCGGAGTGGGTGGAGGAGGTCGGCGGCCACCTGATCAAGCGCCAGGTGTTCGAGCCGCACTGGTCGAAGGCGTCCGGCGCGGTGCGCGCCTGGGAGCGCGGCACGCTGTACGGACTGGTGATCTATCCGCGCCGCGGCGTGGCCTATCGCGACATCGACCCCGCGCTGTGCCGCGAGCTCTTCATCCGCGAGGGCCTGGTGCAGGGCGAGATCGCCGAGGGGCCGGCGCGCGCGATGGCCTTCCTCGCCCATAACCAGCGCCTGGTGGCGGAGATCGAGCGCCTCGAGCACAAGTCGCGCCGCCCCGACGTGCTGGTGGACGAGACCCTGATCGAGGCCTTCTACGACAGCAAGCTCCCCGCGGAGGTCTGCGACCTGGCGGGGCTGGAGGCGTGGCGCAAGCCGGCGGAGAAGGCCGAGCCCAAGCTGCTGCATCTGTCGCGCGAGCAACTGATGCGCCACGACGCGGAAGGGGTGACCACCGACCGTTTCCCGCCGACGCTGGAGGTGCTCGGGCAGAAGTTGAAGCTCGCCTATCTGCACCAGCCTGGCGAGGCCGACGACGGCGTGACGCTCGCGGTGCCGCTTGCCATGCTCAACCAGATCCCCGCCAACCGCTGCGAGTGGCTGGTGCCGGGACTGCTCGAAGAGAAGGTTGCGGCGCTGATGAAGACCGTGCCGCAGAAGCACCGCCACCGCCTGCAGCCGGTGGCCGAGAGCGCGGCGGCCTTCATGGCGGTCTTCGAGGCCGGCGAGTTCGACACCGACGAGCCGCTGCTGAAGATGCTGCAACGCTTCGTGGAGGAGCGCGTGCAGTTGAAGCTGCCGCTGGAGAGCTTCCGCCCGGAGAACCTGAAGCCGCACTGCTTCATGAACTTCCGCGTGATCGACGAGCACGGCCGCTTGATGGGGCAGTCGCGCAACCTGATGGAGCTGCGTGCGCGCTTCCGCGAGCAGGTGGCGGCGCGCTTCTCGGCGGCGAAGATCGGCGGCGCGCTCGCGGGGGCGCTGTCGGTGGTGGGCGTCGGGGGCGCGGGTGGTGGCCAAGGCGTCGGTGCCGGCGGAGCGGGCGTCAGCGCGCGGGGGGGCGGATCCGACTCCGTTGCGGGCGAGGTCGCCGGCCGTGCGCGCTCCGGCGCGGATGCGCGTGATGCCGCGGCGGATGTGGGTGGCCGTGCCGGGGCGGGGCAGCCGGGGGGCAAAGGGAGCGGCAAGGCGGCGGGCGACCCGGCAGGCCGGAGCGCTGCGCCTGCCGAACTCCCGGCGCAGGTGCTGTCCGGCTTCACTGCGTGGACTTTCGGCGCCCTGCCCGAGTTGCTCGAGGTGCGCGTCGCCGGCCGTGAGGTGATCGGTTTTCCTGCGCTGCACGACGACGGCGACAGCGTCTCGTTACGCCCCCACGACACGCCCGAGGAGGCGTCGCGCGTGCATCGCCGCGGCCTCGCCCGCCTGTTCGCGCTCAACCTCAAGGACCAGGTGCGCGCGGTCGAGCGTCTGCCCGGCTTGCGCGAGCTCGCGCTGCAGTACATGGGCTTCGGCACCGAGGCCGAGCTGAAGGCGCGCCTGATCGAGGCGACGCTGGGCCGCTGCTGCCTGCTCGAGCCTTTGCCTACGGATGCCGACGCGTTCGCGAAGCGCTGCGCCGAGGCCAAGTCGCGGGTGAGCCTGGTTGCGCAGGAGTTCATGCGCCTGACCGGCCAGCTGCTGGTCGAGCATGCGGCGCTGCAGAAGCGCCTGTCCGGGCTGAAGACCTTTCCCGAGGTGGTGGCTGATATCCAGGGCCAGCTCGGTGCGCTGCTGCCGAAGGACTTCCTCGTCGCCTTCGAGTGGGACAAGCTGGCGCACTTCGCACGCTATCTCAAGGGTGCCGCGGTGCGGCTCGACAAACTCCGCAACAATCCGGCGCGCGACGCCCAGGCCATGGCGGAGTGGAAGCAGCTCGCCCAGGCCTGGGAGCGCGAGCGCCTCGCCCGCCGGCGCGCGGGCGTGGAAGATCCGGCGCTGGAAGAGTTCCGCTGGCTGCTGGAGGAGTTGCGCGTGGGCTTGTACGCGCAGGAGCTTAGGACGCCGATGCCGGTGTCGGTGAAGCGTCTGCAGAAGATCTGGGAGAGCCGGCCGCGCTGAGTCGCGCGACCGGCTCGGCCGGGCGTGCCGTCAGGGGAGTGAGGCCGCGCCCTGCGAACGGGGATGGAGCGGGGGGTGTTCAGCGCAGCGGGATCACCAGCGGCGGGATATCCACGCCGATGACCACGGCGGGCGAGCGGCTGTAGCTGTAAGAGCGGTAGGGGCGCTCGTAGTAGTGGTTGTGGATCTCCGCCTCGCGGTAGTAGCGCGGGCGTTCACGGATGATGACCTTCTCGCGATACACCGTGCGCTCGTCCCAGTGGCGGCGATGATCGTGCTTGTAGTGGTGCTTGTGGTGGCCCCAGCGCGGGCCGCGGTCGTCCCGGTCGGCGTAGGCGGCAGGCGCGGCAGCGGCGAGGACGCTGCCGCAGAGCAGGGCGGTGGCGATCTTGCGGGTCAGGGTCGTGTTCATGGTCTGCCTCGTTCGATTTCTTCGTTGCAGGGCAGGGCCCCGGTGATCCGGATACTAGGCGAGGCGGACGCCACGAGGCAGTCGCAGAGTGTAAGCGGGCTTTTGCAACCGCGCTCCCGACTTCCGGGCTTCTTCAGTGTCTTTGATTTTCCGGGTTTTCTTGTTAGACTGGCGAGCTTCCCTTGCTCCACCGGACCGCATGCCGGGGGGCTGCAACAACCAACCGCAAGGAGTTTGCATGCGACATTATGAAATCGTCTTCATCGTGCACCCGGACCAGTCCGAGCAGGTGCCGGCGATGGTCGAGCGCTACAAGTCCATCGTGACCACCCGCAACGGCCAGATCCACCGCCTGGAAGACTGGGGGCGTCGTCAGATGGCCTACCCGATCCAGAAAGTGCACAAGGCCCACTACGTGCTGATGAACATCGAGTGCGACGGCGAGACGCTGGCCGAACTCGAGCACTCGTTCAAGTTCAACGACGCCGTGCTGCGTCACCTCACCATCAAGATGAAGAAGGCCGTCACCACGCCTTCGCCGATGATGAAGGAAGAGAAGTCGCGCTCGATGAACATCGGTGCCGACGACGCCAAGCCGGCCGACGGCGAAGCCGCTGCCGCCTGAGTTGCCTGAGCCGGGTCTGAACGAACTGCGCCTCGATGCGCGCGTGGCCGAAGTGCTGCCGCTGCGTCGAACCCCTGCCGGAATACCGGTCGCCAGCTGTGTGCTGGCGCACGAATCGAAACAAGTCGAAGCGGGCCTGACCCGCGAGGTTTCGGTGGAAGTGCAGGCGGTGGCGCTGGGCGATCTGGCGGCGGTGCTGGCTGTGGCGGTTCCCGGGAGTGCGCTGCGCGCCACCGGATTCCTCGCCGCGAAGAGCCTGCGCAGCCGAACTCCGGTTCTGCACCTGAACACAATCGAATTTCTCGAAGGAAACTGAAAATGGCCTTCAAGCCCAAATCCAAGTTCAAGAAGAAGGACGATCGCGGCGGTCGTGGTCTGTTCAAGCGTCGCAAGTTCTGCCGCTTCACCGCGGAGAAGATCGAGGAAGTCGACTACAAGGATGTGGACATCCTCAAGGACTTCATCACCGAAAACGCCAAGATCATGCCGGCGCGCATCACCGGCACCAAGGCGGGTTACCAGCGTCAGCTGTCGGTCGCGGTCAAGCGCGCCCGCTTCCTGGCCCTGATGCCTTACACCGACCTGCACCAGTAAGAGGAGAACGAACCCATGCAGATCATTCTTCTCGAGAAAGTCGTGAACCTCGGTGGTCTCGGCGACGTCGTCAAGGTCAAGGACGGCTACGCCCGCAACTTCCTGATCCCGCAGGGCAAGGCGAAGCGCGCGACCCAGGCCAATCTGGCCGAGTTCGAAGCGCGTCGTGCCGAGCTCGAGCGCGTCCAGGCCGAAAAGCTGGCTGCGGCCCAGGAGCTGGCGGGCAAGCTCGAAGGCGTCAGCGTCGAAGTTGCTCGCAAGGCGGGCATGGACGGCCGTCTGTTCGGCTCGGTCGGCAATGCCGACATCTCCGAGGCGCTCGCCGCCAAGGGCTTCGACATCGAGCGTTCCGCCATCCGCATGCCGGACGGCCCGCTCAAGCAGGTCGGCGAGACCCAGCTTGAAGTGTCGCTGCACGCCGACGTGCTCGCGAACATCACCGTCGTGGTGGCTGCCGAGCAGTAATCGCGATCTGTACGTGCATCACGAAGAGGGCTGCCGCTGGCAGCCCTTTTTGTTTCCTGCGCCCCTGCGGCGCGTTCCCTTCGCCAACGTCTCGCGGTCCGGCTCGCTACAATGTGCGGTCCGGCCCCGATGGTGCATCCGATGAGTTCCGCGTCTTCCCGTTTCTCCGATTTCTCCGCCGATCCGCAGCTCGCGCAGATCAAGCTGCCGCCGCACTCGCTGGAGGCCGAGCAGTCGCTGATCGGCGGCATCCTGCTCGACAACCAGGCTTGGGAGCGTGTCGCCGACCTGGTGAACGAGGCCGATTTCTATCGCGACGACCACCGCCGCATCTACCGCCACATCACCAAGCTGATCGACCAGGGGCGTCCGGCGGATGCGGTCACCGTGTTCGAGTCGCTGGAGAAGAACGGCGAGGCCGAGCAGGCCGGCGGTCTCGCCTACATCGCCGAGCTCGCCAACAACACGCCGTCGGCGGCGAACATCCGGCGCTACGCAGAGATCGTCCGCGAGCGCGCGATCCTGCGCAAGCTCGTGGCGGTGGGAGACGAGATCGCTGCTAGCGCGCTCAGTCCGTCGGGCAAGGACGCCAAGGCGCTGCTCGACGAGGCCGAGGCCAAGGTCTTCGAGATCGCCGAGGCCGGCGCGCGCCACGCCAGCGGTTTCGTCTCGATCCAGCCAATCCTCAAGCAGGTCGTGGATCGCGTGCAGGAACTCTACGATCGCGACAACCCCTCCGAGGTCACCGGCGTGCCGACCGGCCTGGTCGACCTCGACGAGAAGACCTCCGGCCTGCAGCCGTCCGACATGATCATCGTCGCCGGCCGTCCGGCGATGGGCAAGACCACCTTCGCGCTCAACCTTGCCGAGCACATCGCGATCGAGCAGCGCCTGCCGGTTGCGATCTTCTCGATGGAGATGCCGGGCACGCAGCTCGCGACTCGCTTCATCTCCTCGGTGGGTCGCATCGACATGCAGAAGATCCGCAGTGGACGCCTGACCGACGACGACTGGCAGCGTCTGACCATGGCGATGGGCAAGCTCTACGATGCGCCGCTCTACATCGACGAGACGCCCGGCCTCAACCCGATCGACCTGCGCGCCCGTGCGCGTCGCCTGGCGCGCCAGTGCGGCAGGCTCGGTCTGATCGTGATCGACTACCTGCAGCTGATGAGCGGCACGCGCGAGGGCGACAACCGTGCCTCCGAGCTGTCCGAAATCTCGCGTTCGGTAAAGTCGCTGGCCAAGGAGTTGAACGTGCCGATCATGGCGCTTTCCCAGCTCAACCGCAGCCTCGAGCAGCGTCCCAACAAGCGCCCGGTGATGTCCGATCTGCGCGAGTCCGGTGCCATCGAGCAGGACGCGGACATCATCATGTTCATCTATCGCGACGAGGTCTACAACCCTGATTCGCCCGACAAGGGGACGGCCGAACTGATCATCGGCAAGCATCGTAACGGTCCCACCGGCACCGTGCGCCTCACCTTCATCGGGGAGAATACGCGCTTCGAGAACTACGCCGCCGCCCCCGGCATGTACTGAGCCCTATCTCAGGATGGTCGCGATTTTGCGGTTTGCGCAGGAAGGTCGGCGGTCGTCACCGAGCGATTGTTCCTGCGTCGGGTCCTGCGGGAGATCTGTAGAGACGCTGGCGCCAGGGGTGTGTTGTGCTCGGTGATCGGCCCCGGGGTCCCGTCGGCGTTGCTCGCATGCTTCCATCGGAATCTTTGTTGTTTTTTCTTGACGTCAGGATTTGGTTGTCTATAATGCGCACCTCTTCCAGCGCAGCGGTGCTTGAGTTCAGGCGCAGCGGGGCGGGAAGGGAGAGGCAGTCGGGTGTTGCGGGTCTTGTTGTTCCGTGTTTTTGGCGGGGCGGCGCAAAAAAAGATTCGCGAGATGCTTGACAGGGTGATGTAGGTTCTACATAATCTCGCTTCTTCGCTGCGGCAGCGCAGCGATTCTTTAAAAACTTGGACAACCGATAAGTGTGGGTGCTTGGTTGTTGTGGTCGGCGACTTTGGTCGCACAGGTATCACAATGATTGGTGCTCATGCTGATGTAAGTCAGTATTTTGAGTGCTTTGCTGGATTGAACTTAAGAGTTTGATCCTGGCTCAGATTGAACGCTGGCGGCATGCTTTACACATGCAAGTCGAACGGCAGCGGGGGCTTCGGCCTGCCGGCGAGTGGCGAACGGGTGAGTAATGCATCGGAACGTGCCCATGTCGTGGGGGATAACGTAGCGAAAGCTACGCTAATACCGCATACGCCCTGAGGGGGAAAGCGGGGGATTCTTCGGAACCTCGCGCGATTGGAGCGGCCGATGTCGGATTAGCTAGTAGGTGAGGTAAAGGCTCACCTAGGCGACGATCCGTAGCGGGTCTGAGAGGATGATCCGCCACACTGGGACTGAGACACGGCCCAGACTCCTACGGGAGGCAGCAGTGGGGAATTTTGGACAATGGGCGCAAGCCTGATCCAGCCATGCCGCGTGAGTGAAGAAGGCCTTCGGGTTGTAAAGCTCTTTCGGCCGGGAAGAAATCGTGGTCTCTAACATAGGCCATGGATGACGGTACCGGACTAAGAAGCACCGGCTAACTACGTGCCAGCAGCCGCGGTAAATACGTAGGGTGCGAGCGTTAATCGGAATTACTGGGCGTAAAGCGTGCGCAGGCGGTTTTGTAAGACAGATGTGAAATCCCCGGGCTTAACCTGGGAACTGCGTTTGTGACTGCAAGGCTAGAGTACGGCAGAGGGGGGTGGAATTCCTGGTGTAGCAGTGAAATGCGTAGAGATCAGGAGGAACACCGATGGCGAAGGCAGCCCCCTGGGCCTGTACTGACGCTCATGCACGAAAGCGTGGGGAGCAAACAGGATTAGATACCCTGGTAGTCCACGCCCTAAACGATGTCGACTAGTCGTTCGGAGCAGCAATGCACTGAGTGACGCAGCTAACGCGTGAAGTCGACCGCCTGGGGAGTACGGCCGCAAGGTTAAAACTCAAAGGAATTGACGGGGACCCGCACAAGCGGTGGATGATGTGGATTAATTCGATGCAACGCGAAAAACCTTACCTACCCTTGACATGTCTGGAACCTTGCTGAGAGGCGAGGGTGCCTTCGGGAGCCAGAACACAGGTGCTGCATGGCTGTCGTCAGCTCGTGTCGTGAGATGTTGGGTTAAGTCCCGCAACGAGCGCAACCCTTGTCACTAGTTGCCATCATTTGGTTGGGCACTCTAGTGAGACTGCCGGTGACAAACCGGAGGAAGGTGGGGATGACGTCAAGTCCTCATGGCCCTTATGGGTAGGGCTTCCACACGTCATACAATGGTCGGTACAGAGGGTTGCCAAGCCGCGAGGTGGAGCCAATCCCTTAAAGCCGATCGTAGTCCGGATCGTAGTCTGCAACTCGACTACGTGAAGTCGGAATCGCTAGTAATCGCAGATCAGCATGCTGCGGTGAATACGTTCCCGGGTCTTGTACACACCGCCCGTCACACCATGGGAGTGGGTTTCACCAGAAGTAGGTAGCTTAACCTTCGGGAGGGCGCTTACCACGGTGAGATTCATGACTGGGGTGAAGTCGTAACAAGGTAGCCGTATCGGAAGGTGCGGCTGGATCACCTCCTTTCAAGAGATCAGGCCATGATGGCCAAGTATCCACAACTTATCGGTTGTTCAGGCGGAGAAGAGCCTCGGATGAGGGTCTGTAGCTCAGCTGGTTAGAGCACCGTCTTGATAAGGCGGGGGTCGTTGGTTCGAACCCAACCAGACCCACCAATCAAGGGTTGCTCGAGACAGGGGGGCTGTAGCTCAGCTGGGAGAGCGGCGGCTTTGCAAGCCGTAGGTCGTCGGTTCGATCCCGACCAGCTCCACCAGGACTGTCCAAGCAACAGGTTCGAGAAGTAAGAGATGTCGATGGCGCTCGAAGATCGTGGCGTCGTCATCTCTTACTTCTTGGTCGGCAGCTTCGGCTGTCGCGCGTAGAGGTTTGCTCTTTAACAAAGTGGAAGAAGTGTAGTACGTACCGAGCCGGTGCGTACTGCAAGTTGTGTGATTGCATCGATCCAGGCTGAGCTTGTCAGCGCAGGCTGGATCGCACAAACGAGTTCGTTCCTGTACGCGGGCCTTCGGGATGGCAACATCGAAGAGGGTCCAAGGTTATAGGATCAAGCGACTAAGTGCATGTGGTGGATGCCTTGGCGATCACAGGCGATGAAGGACGTGTAAGCCTGCGAAAAGCGTGGGGGAGCTGGCAATAGAGCATTGATCCCACGATGTCCGAATGGGGAAACCCGGCCCGCAAGGGTCATCTCACACTGAATACATAGGTGTGTAGAGGCGAACCGAGCGAACTGAAACATCTAAGTAGCTCGAGGAAAAGAAATCAACCGAGATTCCGTAAGTAGTGGCGAGCGAACACGGAAGAGCCTGCACGACTAAACCATCAGCTTAGCAAAACGGTCTGGAAAGTCCGACGATACAGGGTGATAGTCCCGTATGCGAAAAGCCGGTGGCGGGTCTGAGCGTGCGACAAGTAGGGCGGGACACGAGAAATCCTGTCTGAAGATGGGGGGACCATCCTCCAAGGCTAAATACTCGTGATCGACCGATAGTGAACCAGTACCGTGAGGGAAAGGCGAAAAGAACCCCGGGAGGGGAGTGAAATAGATCCTGAAACCGCATGCATACAAACAGTGGGAGCCTCGAAAGGGGTGACTGCGTACCTTTTGTATAATGGGTCAGCGACTTACGTTCAGTTGCGAGCTTAACCGAATAGGGGAGGCGTAGCGAAAGCGAGTCTGATAAGGGCGTCAGAGTAGCTGGGCGTAGACCCGAAACCGGATGATCTATCCATGGCCAGGATGAAGGTGCCGTAACAGGTACTGGAGGTCCGAACCCACTAACGTTGAAAAGTTAGGGGATGAGCTGTGGATAGGGGTGAAAGGCTAAACAAATCCGGAAATAGCTGGTTCTCCCCGAAAACTATTTAGGTAGTGCGTCGTACGGACACTTGCGGGGGTAGAGCACTGTAATCGTTGGGGGGGTCATTGCGATCTACCCCGCGATAGCAAACTCCGAATACCGCAAAGTGATATACGGCAGACAGACATCGGGTGCTAACGTCCGGTGTCAAGAGGGAAACAACCCAGACCGCCAGCTAAGGTCCCAAATGCATGGCTAAGTGGCAAACGAGGTGGGAAGGCATAGACAGCTAGGAGGTTGGCTTAGAAGCAGCCATCCTTTAAAGAAAGCGTAATAGCTCACTAGTCGAGTCGTCCTGCGCGGAAGATGTAACGGGGCTCAAGCCATGAACCGAAGCTGCGGATGTGTCTTTGACACGTGGTAGGGGAGCGTTCCGTAAGCCTGCGAAGGTGTCTCGTAAGGGATGCTGGAGGTATCGGAAGTGCGAATGCTGACATGAGTAGCGATAAAGGGTGTGAAAAGCACCCTCGCCGTAAGCCCAAGGTTTCCTGCGCAACGTTCATCGGCGCAGGGTGAGTCGGCCCCTAAGGCGAGGCAGAAATGCGTAGTCGATGGGAAACAGGTCAATATTCCTGTACCGCTCTTAGATGCGATGGGGGGACGGAGAAGGTTAGCTCGGCCATCTGTTGGAATAGGTGGTTTAAGCGTGTAGTCGTGCCGCGTAGGCAAATCCGCGTGGCTTAGATGAGGCGTGATGACGAGGATCCTCGGATCCGAAGCGAGTGATACCCAGCTTCCAGGAAAAGCCTCTAAGCTTCAGTCTAAGAGTGACCGTACCGCAAACCGACACAGGTGGGCTGGTAGAGAATACCAAGGCGCTTGAGAGAACTCAGGAGAAGGAACTCGGCAAATTGATACCGTAACTTCGGGAGAAGGTATGCCCCTGGTACGTGAAGGCCCTCGCGGCCGGAGCGGAACGGGGTCGCAGAGAATCGGTGGCTGCGACTGTTTATTAAAAACACAGCACTCTGCAAACACGAAAGTGGACGTATAGGGTGTGACGCCTGCCCGGTGCCGGAAGGTTAAGTGATGGGGTGCAAGCTCTTGATCGAAGCCCCGGTAAACGGCGGCCGTAACTATAACGGTCCTAAGGTAGCGAAATTCCTTGTCGGGTAAGTTCCGACCTGCACGAATGGCGTAACGATGGCCACACTGTCTCCTCCTGAGACTCAGCGAAGTTGAAATGTTTGTGAAGATGCAATCTCCCCGCGGCTAGACGGAAAGACCCCATGAACCTTTACTGTAGCTTTGCATTGGACTTTGACGGGACTTGTGTAGGATAGGTGGGAGGCTTTGAAACCGGGACGCCAGTTCCGGTGGAGCCAACCTTGAAATACCACCCTGGTGTCGTCGAGGTTCTAACCCAGGCCTGTGAATCCAGGTCGGGGACCGTGCATGGTGGGCAGTTTGACTGGGGCGGTCTCCTCCCAAAAGGTAACGGAGGAGTACGAAGGTCACCTAGGTACGGTCGGACATCGTACTGATAGTGCAATGGCAAAAGGTGGCTTGACTGCGAGACCCACAAGTCGAGCAGGTGCGAAAGCAGGTCATAGTGATCCGGTGGTTCTGTATGGAAGGGCCATCGCTCAACGGATAAAAGGTACTCTGGGGATAACAGGCTGATTCCGCCCAAGAGTTCACATCGACGGCGGAGTTTGGCACCTCGATGTCGGCTCATCACATCCTGGGGCTGTAGCCGGTCCCAAGGGTATGGCTGTTCGCCATTTAAAGTGGTACGTGAGCTGGGTTTAAAACGTCGTGAGACAGTTTGGTCCCTATCTGCCGTGGGCGCTGGAAGTTTGAGAGGGCCTGCTCCTAGTACGAGAGGACCGGAGTGGACGCACCCCTGGTGTACCGGTTGTGACGCCAGTCGCATCGCCGGGTAGCTATGTGCGGAAGAGATAACCGCTGAAAGCATCTAAGCGGGAAACTCGCCTCAAGATGAGACTTCCCCGGGGCCTCGAGCCCCCTGAAGGGTCGTTGAAGACCACAACGTTGATAGGCCGGGTGTGTAAGCGTGGCAACACGTTCAGCTAACCGGTACTAATTGCCCGTGTGGCTTGATCCTATAACCTTCAAAACAAAACGAACTCAACCCCCTGGTTGCCAAAACAACGCAACCAGACAATCACACAACACTTCTTCCTAACTTTGGCCTGCAAACCACGCAGGCAACAAGTCAAAGTCTGACGACCATAGCTGTGTGGAACCACCCCTTCCCTTCCCGAACAGGACCGTGAAACGCACATGCGCCGATGATAGTGAGGTCCGCCCTCGTGAAAGTAGGTCATCGTCAGACTAACCACACCAACACAACGCCCCACGCACACATCCGTGCCTGGGGCGTCGTGCCGTCTACGCAGAACGCAGGGGTTGAGCCCCCGCGGATCCGTCGTAAGCACCCGGCAAACCCATCTTGTCGTGTCGCTCATGCGCAGGCGGCCGGCTGCCTGCGATGCGGCAGCAGCGCCCCGATCCGGCTATGGGGCTGCGTCGGCAGCCATTCGAGCACATCCTTCAGGTACGCAAAGGGCCCGTGCCCGTTGAGCTGCGCCGACTGATGGCGCGGGCGATGTCCGAGCGGTTGGGCACTTGGGTGCGCCGCGCGAGCAACCACGCATGCAGGCGTTCAAGGAGGGGGCGGGCCTTCACGTCCCGAAGGCGCTGCCGGGCGTCGATGTCCAGTTCGGCTGCCTCACGTTCGATCCCATACAGCTCACCGACGGCTTCGAGCGCCTGGCTCTTCGCTTGGGTGGTGAGATCGAAGAACTTGCGCCGCGCGTGCGCCATGCAGCCGGCTTCCTTCACGCGCAGGGCGATCAGCGCCCCTGGGTTCGGCGTAGTCGTCACAGATCAGCGTGCTGCGCCACTCACCCAGGAATGCCTGGGCGTGACGGCCTGCGCGGCTGTCGGCGGAGTCGTAGACCACCGCCTTGATCGGACCGAACGCCCCGACGCCGTAGGACCACAGGTAGGCGCGGTGCGTCTTGCCCGCACCCGGGTCGAGCATCACCACCGGGGGGCGTCCGCGTGCAGCACGGGGTGCGCCAGTACGCCGGCCTTGGGCGCATCGACCAGAGCGGCTGCAGATGCACGCCGCTCTGGCCCACCCACTGGGCCAGCGGCGATTGCGGGATCGCCAACCCGGCCCGACCGAAGATGCCTTCCTGCCGGTAGAGTGGCAAAAGGTCCTGATACCTCGCGACCAGCACTTGGACGAGCAGCCCGGCAGTCGGGATGCCCTTGTCGATGATGTGCGCCGGCACGGGTGCCTGCACGAGGGTCTCGCATGAATCGCACGCCCACTTGTCCCGGATGTGGCGCTCGACGGTGAAGTGGCCCGGGGTGTAGTCGAGCGTCTCGGCAACGTCCTTGCCGATGCGGCGCATCTGGCAGCCGCAGGCGCAGGTGGTCGAGTAGGGTTCGTCATGGATCTCGGTGGGCGGCTGCTCGGGCGGCAACGGATGCGCCGGGCCTGTCCCTTGGGCTGCTGGCTCTTGCTGGTATCCGGTTAAAGTTGCTCGAGCTCTTCGCTCATCGCCGCCAGGGCGGCCTAGGCGGTCTCCTCGAAGAGTTGCGCCTGCTCGGTGGAGAGGCGCTCGGCCTTCACGCCGGAGAGATGACGTTTGTGCAGCGCCAGCTCATGCGTGAGCCGCTCGATCTTGGTCTGGCGCCACACGAGCTCGCGCTCCTGACCGATGAGCAGGTGGCGCAAGGCATCGGCATCCAGTTGATCGAGGTCGGCGGGCAGCGGCCTGGAGCGGCCATTCGAGCTCAATGCGGGCGTTGCCACGCTGCGCTTCGAGGCGGATCGCCAACGTTTCGACGGCGGGAGCCACCTGCACGGCTACAAAGCCCGGCTCAGCCAATGGCGGGCGTTCAGCGCAGAGCGGCTTGCGAGGACTCGGTGGCTCGATGCCGCGCTCGCGCATCCAGCGGTGGACCCGGTTGGCGTTCAGGCCGTTGGCCAGAGCCAGGCCGGCCACCGAGACGCCGGGCTCACGACAGGCCGAGACCACAGACTGCTTGAAGGCTTCGCTGTGCGTGCGCCGACTCCGGCGCGGGATAACCACATCCATCGTGTCCACCATCGAACTTGATGGACACGATCTTCAATGGGATAAGCAGACGGCGGAAGGTGGGTTCGCCGGGGGCTTAGAGCTGGGTGGCGAGATTTCTGCAGGTGCCTCGCACGGCCTCTGCAGGGAGCCGCGCGAGGCGAGGGCATGCTCGATCAGGTGCGCGCCGGTACGAGGATTTCAGCCTCGCCATCCATGACCACCTTGTCTCCAACTGTGCAGACGGTCGAGAAAACCGCGCGGCGCTTCTCTGCCTTCAATTCCTTGACGGTGACACGCGCGACAACGGTGTCACCGATCTTGACGGGCGCCTTGAATTTCAGGCTCTGGGACAGGTAGATGCAGCCGGGGCCGGGCAGGCGGGTGCCGAAGACGGCCGAGATGAGGCCGGCGGAGAGCATTCCGTGGGCGATCCGGCCGCCGAACATCGTACTCGCAGCGAACTCCTCGTCCAGATGGACCGGGTTGGTGTCGCCCGATACGCCGGCGAACATCAGGATGTCGGCCTCGCTCACCGTACGTGAGACCGAGGCGGTACGGCCAATGTGAAGGTCCTCGAAACTGAGGCCGTAGACTTCGCTGAAATCGCGTTGAGCTTGAGTCATGTACTTCTCCTTGTGTGAAACGGTGCTCCGGTAACGGACCGACGCTACAAGCTTCGCATGCTAAAATCAACCTTGGATGCTGCGCTGCCGCATTTGCCGCAAGGCCAGGCGGGCGTTTCGTGCGATTTTGCTCGGTGTGCTCGAGGCGGTTTGCTCCACCCGCCCTCGCCGTGAAGTGAGTCACAGGTGTCCTGCCGGTGATTGTCTAAGCTTAGGCACGATCAGGAGCCGGGCGATCCCTCCGCGATAAGCACTCCCGGCGCCCAGGGTTCCGACCCTTCCCAACACATGCAGAGGCCCCTCGATGCTGAAGGTGTTCAGCCACTACCTTCCCACGCACACCCTGCAGCAGGTGCTGTTCGACGCCTTGACGCTTTTTGCGGTGGTGCTTGCAGCGGTTGCGGTACTCGTGACGCCGACAAGCGCGGTCGACTGGGCAATCTGCATTCCATCGGCGCTTACCTTCGCTGCAAGCATGATCGCCCTCAATGCGGCGATGGGTTTGTACCGACCGGTGTATCAGCGTTCCCATCGGCAGACCTTCGCGCGCGTCGCCCTGTCGCTGACCGTGAGCGTACCAGTGGCCTACCTCGTGTTCGGGCTGTTGCCGTGGTCCGAAATTGCCCCGCACTCCCTGCAGCTCAGCGTATTGCTGTTGCTCTGTTCGCTGTTGCTGGTCCGCGGGCTGGTCAATCAGCGCCAGGCCTCTGCCCTTTTCGTGCCGCGCGTGCTGATCGTGGGTACCGGCCGTGACGCGCGCATGGTGCAACAGGACCTGGTCCGTCCGCTGCAGCGCAGCGTGGAAGTGGTCGGCTTTCTTCCGGTGGGGGGAAACGAACGGGTCGAGGTGGAGCAGCACGCCGTGTTGCCACCGGGCAGCTTGCTGGAGGTGGTGCGCAACCTGCGTGTGGACGAGGTGATCGTCGCGGTGCGCGAACGTCGGGGGGGAGTGCTCTCCTTGCGCGAACTGCTGGACTGCAAGTTGCTCGGAACGCGCATCCTCGATCTGTCGACCTTCTTCGAGCGCGTGCAGGGGCAAGTGAGGCTGGATTCGCTGCGGGCGAGCTGGCTGATCTATGGTGACGGCTTCCGCCAAGGCTGGACGCGAACCTTCGTCAAGCGTTGTTTCGACCTCGTCGTCGGGACCGCGCTCCTGCTCGTGGCCTTGCCGATCATGGTGCTCACTGCGCTGTTGATCCTACTGGAGGATGGCGCGCCGATCTTTTACTCGCAGGAGCGTGTGGGACGCGGTGGGAAGCCGTTCCGTGTCATCAAGTTCCGCAGCATGCGGCGTGACGCCGAGAAGGACGGCAAGCCGCGGTGGGCGACTTCGAACGACGATCGAGTGACACGCGTCGGGCGTTTCATCCGCAAGCTGCGTATCGATGAGCTTCCGCAGCTGTTCAACGTGCTCAAGGGCGACATGAGTCTGGTCGGCCCGCGCCCGGAGCGCCCCTATTTTGTGGACCAGCTTACCCAGCAGATTCCGTTCTATGCGGTGCGGCACTGCGTCAAGCCCGGCGTCACCGGGTGGGCGCAGGTTCGTTACCAGTACGGGGCTTCGGTCGACGATGCCGCGGAGAAGCTCCAGTACGATCTGTATTACGTGAAGAACCACTCGCTGATCCTGGATACCCTTGTCCTCTTCGAGACGGTGAGGGTCGTCCTGACCGGTGAAGGCGCGCACTGAGCGGCCGCGTGAGACTGCGGGCTCGCTTGGACGGGGGTACGGCGCAGTTCGCACGAATGCGTGACAGGGGAGAGGGGCGTGCTTGAGGTTGCGATCTGGAGTTATGGGGTTGCGGCCGTAGCCTTCCTCATCTTCGCGCTGTACATCTTCCTCGCGTGGCGGGGCGCGCTGCCGGGTGGGGCCTTGTTCGCGGCCGTGGCGATTTCCGGTCTGTGGGCGGGTCTTTCGGCGCTCGAGGCCAGGGGCGCTTGGCCGTTTTCCGGTGCCCTCGCCGTCGCGCTCGATCTGCTCAGGGGCGCGGCCTGGTACGTGTTCCTGATTGTGCTGTCCCGCCCGTTGTGGGGGCGGTGGATGCGCTGGCCGGCGTATGTGGCGCTCGCGGTGGTGGTGGCGCAGGTGCTCGCGCTCGCGCTCGAGTCGGCGGGCGTCACCGGAGGGTTGCCGATCGCGCCGGCGATCGGTGCCTGGCTGATGCACGCGATCGTCGGCCTGATGCTTGTGGAACAGCTCTACCGGGGCATGCCCGCCGTCTCGCGCTGGGGTTTGAAGCCGCTTTGCCTCGCGCTGGCGGCGGGCTACATCTTCGAACTGTACCTCTTCGCCGATGCCCTCCTGTTCTCGCGCATCGATGCGGATGTCTGGGCAGCGCGCGGCATCGCGCACGCCCTGCTCATCCCGCTGATCGCAATCGCGGGGACGCGCAGTCCCTCATGGACCCTGCGGATGTCCGTATCGCGCGAGATCGTCTTCCATTCGACCGCGCTCGCCGGCGCCGGCCTCTATTTGCTCGTGATCGCCGCTGCGGCCTATTACGTGCGCTTCTTCGGCGGCGATTGGGGGCGCGCACTGCAGATGGCATTGCTCTTCGCCGGCCTGGTGGTCCTCGGCGCGCTGCTGTTTTCGGGCGCCGTGCGCGCGCGCCTGCGGGTCTTCATCAGCAAGCACCTCTTTCCGTACCGCTACGATTACCGGAGCGAGTGGTTGCGCTTCACCCAGGCCCTGTCGACCGTCGACCGCAGTCTCGATCTGGGTCAATCGGTCATCAAGGCGCTGTCGGATCTTGTCGAGAGCCCTGGAGGGGCGCTCTGGCTGGCCGATGCCTACGGCAAGTGCCGGCCGCATTCGCGCTTCAACCAGCCCCCGATCGACGTGGTCGAGGCGCTCGATTCGCCGCTGTGCGGGTTCCTTGCCCGCAGCGGCTGGGTGATCAACCTCGAGGAGTATCGCGTGCAGCCCGGACGCTACCAGGGTCTGGTGCTGCCGGACTGGCTGTCACGGCTCGACGAGGCATGGCTGGTGATCCCGCTGCAGACCGCCGAGCGCCTGATCGGCTTCGTCGTACTGGGTTCGCCGCGGACCCCCTTCGACATCGACTGGGAAGTCCTCGATCTCCTCAAGACGGCGCAGCGTCAGGCCGCAGGCTATCTGGACCGTATGCTCGCGGCCGAGGCCTTGCTGGAGGCACGCAAGTTCGACTCCTTCAACCGCATGTCGGCCTTCGTGGTCCATGACCTGAAGAACCTCGTCGCCCAGTTGTCGCTGATGCTCAAGAACGCCCAGCGCCACCGCGACAACCCCGAGTTCCAGCAAGACATGCTGGATACGGTGGCGAACGTCGAGGCGCGCATGCGCGGGCTGATGACGCAGTTGCAGGAGAAGCGCTCGATCGACCCGCCGCGCGCGGTGGATCTCCCCGCGCTGCTGCGCGCGGTGTGCGAGTCCAAGCGTGGCCAGTCGCCCGTGATCGAGCTCGTGTGCGCAGCCGCGGGGCCGGTGGAGGTCAGCGCCCACCCGCAGAGGCTGGAGAGAATCGTCGGTCATGTCGTGCAAAATGCACTGGATGCGACGCCACAGGATGGTAAGGTCACCTTGACTCTCGCAGCCGGGACGGACGGGCGGGCGAACGTGGTCGTCGAGGACAATGGATGCGGGATGACTGCAGAGTTCGTTCGCGAACGACTCTCGCGACCCTTCCAGACCACCAAGTCGAGCGGGATGGGGATCGGGGTCTACGAGACCCGGCAGTACCTCGAGGAAATCGGTGGTGCGCTGCACTACGATAGCGAGGTCGGGCGCGGGACGCGCGTCACCATCGAGCTTCCCCGCATCCGGCGCGAGGACGGGCAATTTACCGCGATGGGCACATAGACAGTGAATTCGACGCCAGACAAGCAGCGCACCCTCCTGATCGTGGAGGACGATCTCGCGCTGCAAAAGCAGATGCGCTGGGCATTCGACGCCTGCGAGACCGTGGTCGCTAGCGATCGCGAGAGCGCCATCGCGCAGCTACGCAAGCACGAACCCGCGGTGGTCACGATGGATCTCGGTCTGCCGCCTGCGCCCGACGATGTGAGCGAGGGGTTCAAGCTCCTGCGCGAGATCCTCACGCTCGCGCCCGACACCAAGGTCATCGTGCTCACGGGTCAGCACGACCGCGAGAACGCGGTGAAGGCCGTGGGCTTGGGCGCCTACGACTTCTTCGCCAAGCCCTTCGAGCCCGAACTGCTCAATCTCACCATCGAGCGTGCCTTCCGCATGCACGACCTGCAGATGGAGAACGCGCGCCTTGCCGCGCTCGAGGGCAGCCCGCTCTCCGGCCTGCTCACCCGCGACCCCGGCATGCTCAAGATCTGCCGCACGATCGAGAAGCTCGCCTCCGCCTCGGCCACCGTTGCCCTGCTCGGCGAGAGCGGTACCGGCAAGGAGATCCTCGCGCGCGGCCTGCATATGTTGTCGACACGGGCGCGCGAGCGCTTCATCGCGATCAACTGCGCCGCCATCCCCGACACCCTCCTCGAGAGCGAACTCTTCGGCTACGAGAAAGGTGCCTTCACCGGCGCGGTGCGCCAGACCCTCGGCAAGATCGAGACCGCCAACGGCGGAACGCTCTTCCTCGACGAGATCGGCGACCTGCCGCTCGCGCTCCAGGCCAAGCTGCTGCGTTTCCTGCAGGAGCGCTCGATCGAGCGCATCGGCGGGCGCGAGGAGATCCCGGTCGACGTGCGCATCGTGTGCGCAACGCACCGCGATCTCAAGGCGCAGATCCAGGCCGGCGCGTTTCGCGAGGACCTCTACTACCGGCTTGCCGAGATCGTCATCGAGATTCCCGCCTTGCGCGAGCGCGAGGGCGACGCGACCTACCTCGCACACGCCTTCGTGCAGCGTTTCGCCAAGGAAAACGGCCGCCGCGCGCCGATGCTCACGGACGACGCCCTGTCGGCGATCGAAGCCCATCGCTGGCCGGGCAACGTGCGCGAGCTCGAGAACTGCATCAAGCGCGCCGTGATCATGGCTGACGGCGACTGCATTACCGCAGAGGATCTGGGCCTCGCCGCTGGCGACGAGGAGCTGTCGATCTTCAATCTCCGCCAGGTGCGCGAGGAGGCCGAACGCGCCGCCGTCCTCAAGGTCATCGCCCGCACCAACGGCAACATCGCGCGCGCCGCCGAGATCCTCGGCGTCAGCCGCCCGTCCCTCTATGATCTGCTCGGTCGTTTTGGTCTCAAAAAGGAGAATGGTTCGTGAGCCAAGTCCGTAGTCGTCGTTCGCGCTGGTCAGGCCGTGCCGCATCCGGTGTCGCCGCTGCAGCCCTTTCGGTCATGCTGCTCGCCGGCTGCAGCGAGACGCCCGAAGAGATGGTGGTCTCGGCGAAGGCCTTCATCGAGAAGCAGGATCTGGACGCCGCCAGCATCCAGCTCAAGAACGCCCTGCAACAGAACGGCAACCTCGCCGAGGCGCGCTTCCTGCTCGGCCGGATCAATCTGCGCCAGGGCAACGTAGCTGGTGGAGTCAAGGAGTTGCAACGTGCGCTCGAGTTGGGCCATCCGCGCGATGTGGTGGCGGTCGAACTTGCGCCGGCGCTGGTCGCAGCGGGCGAGGTGGACAAGCTCTTCGCCGAGTTCGGCGACCCGCGCGTGAGCGAACCCAAGGCGCGTGCGGCGGTCCTGGCGTCGCTCGGCGACGCTCACATGACCAGACGCGAGATCGACAAGGCGCGCGCCTCCTATCTCGAGGCGATCGCCGCCGCGCCCGATGAGCCGTGGAGCCGCATCGGCCTCGCCCGCACCACCGCCGTCAAAGGGGATCTCGTCGCAGCCGAGGGGGAGGTTCGCGAGGCGCTCAAGCGCACGCCGGACGCGGCTGAAGCGCACGCGCTGCTGGCCGACCTGCTGCTCGCGCAAGGACGTGTTCCCGAGGGCGTCGAGTCCCTGCGCGAAGTCGTGCGCCTGCAGCCGAAGTCGGTCAATGGCCACTTCGCCCTCGTCAGCCAGTTGCTGCGCAGCGGCGACATGGCCGCGGCCGACGCCGCGCTCGAGAACATGCGTTCGGTTGCGGCAGCGCATCCTTTCACCCGCTATCTGGTGGCCCTTAAGCAGTTCCGCGAGAACCGCCTGAACGAGGCCCGCGACACCGTCATGCAGGTGCTCAAGGACGCACCGCAGTTCCTCCCCGCGGACCTGCTTGCGGGCACGGTGCTCGTGCGCCTGAACGATCACGCCCTCGGGCGCACGCACCTCGAACGCGTGCTGCAGGCGGCGCCGCGGCACCTGGGGGCACGTCAGACCCTGATCCTCTCTCACCTCGCCACGGGCGAGGCGAAGCGCGCGCTCGAGCTCCTGCAGCCGCTGCTTCAGGTCACCGAGCGGAATCCCCGCCTGCTCGGGCTGGCGGGCCAGGTCTTTCTCGCGAACGGTGACTTCGAGCGTTCGGAGGAATACTTCGAACTTGCATCGAAAGCCAATCCCGACGACCCGGGCGTGCGCATGCGGCTCGGTGTGGCGCGAATGGCCGGGGGCGACGTGGAGAGCGCTTTCCAGGATCTCGCCAACGCGGCGCGCATGGACGAGACCGGCATCCAGGCCGATCTTGCGCTGGTGGTCGGCCACCTGCGGCGTGGCGAAACCGAGAAGGCGCTCGCCGCCCAGGCCGAGCTCGAGCGCAAGCAGCCGGACAACGCGCTCGTGCACAATCTGCGTGGCGGGCTGATGCTCGCCAAGCGCGATCTCCTGGCGGCTCGCGCCGCGTTCGAGAAAGCGCTCGCCAAGCAGCCCGGCTACCTCGCTGCGGCGGTCAATCTGGCGCGTCTCGACCTTGCCGAGCGCAAGCCGCAGGATGCGATCGGCCGTATCAGGTCGGTGGTGGAGCGTGATCCGAAGAGCGTCGAGGCGCTCCTGACCCTCGCCGACATGCAGCGTGCGACGGGTGCGGCACCGGCAGAGGTGCTGGCCACGCTGGAGCGCGCCGAGGCGGTGTCGCCCGGCGGCGTTGCCGCGAACCTCGCCATCATCCAGCACCGACTTGCGCAGCGGCAGACCGCCGAGGCGCTGCAGGTGGCCCAGAAGGTCGCCGCGGCGCACCCGAACGAGGCGCGCGTGATCGATGCCCTCGCCCGGACCCGGCTTGCCGCGGGTGACAGTCAGCAGGCCGTCGCCGCACTCAATCGCCTGGTCGCGCTGCAGCCGGAGTCGCCCGCACCGCTGATCGCACTTGCCGACCTCCACCGATTGCTAAAGGACAATTCCGCAGCCGAGCAAGCCTTGCGCAAGGCCGTCAATCTGGCTCCCGACGCCGTGGAGGTGCGCCAGCGCCTGATCGCCCTCGCGCTCGAACGCGGCGACGTCCCGGGAGCACTTCGTCTCGCGCGCGAGGTCCAGGCCCGGAGTGCCGATGGCCCGCTGGGCTATCTCCTCGAGGGCGATGTGCATGCCGCGGGCGAAAAATGGGCCGAGGCGGCGGTCGCCTACCGGAAGGGGGTCGACCGCAAGGGAGGCGGACAGGCCGTGGTTCGACTGCACTCGTCGCTCGTGAAGCTTTCGCGCAAGGACGAGGCCGCGCGCGTGGCCAACGAGTGGATGAAGGCGAACCCGACCGACCTGGTGTTGCGTACCTACCTCGCCGAGACGGCCCTTGGCGAGAAACGCTACGACGACGCCGTCAAGCTTTTCACCCGGATCCACGAGCTCGCACCGCAGAATCCGATCATCCTGAACAACCTGGCCTGGGCGGCCAACGAGGTGAAGGATCCGAAGGCGCTGGAGTACGCGGAGCAGGCGCTGCGGCTCGCGCCCGAGAATCCGGCGATCATCGATACCGTCGGCACCATCCAGGTGGAACGCGGTGCAGTGGATGCCGGCCTGGCAAACCTGCGCCGGGCCGTTTCGATCGGCCCCGACCTGCTGCCCTTGCAGCTCAACCTCGCGCGGGCGCTGGTCAAGGCCGGGAAGAAGGATGAGGCGCGCACGCAGCTACAGGCCCTGATGCCCCGTCTCAAGGATGGCACGCCGATGCATCAGCAGGCCGCCGCGCTGATGAAGGAGCTCTGATCTCCCGCGGGGCGGTGCAGAACCACGAGCAGCCACCCGCTTGCGCTTGCCGCTGCCGCGCCGTGGGCCGGTGCGGCGGCGTCGCGCCCGGGATGGAGAGGCGGGCGGGATTGTCAGGGCCGCCCGCTCTGTGCGATAAGGAAGCATGAACACGCGCAAGAACAGCACATCGCTTGCCGGTCGGACCGCGAGGCTCGCCTCGCGGGCGCGTGGGCGCGCGCGTGGCGTGCTCGCCGTGGCGCTCGCCTTGGCGTGGACCGCTCCCGCAGCAGCGGGGGAAGCCGCGTTCGAGCGCGCGCTCGCCGAGCAGGCACGCTACCTCGCCACCGAGGCGCTGGCCTACGAGCACGGCGAGGGCGTGCCGCGCGACCAGCCTTATGCCGCGCTGCTGTATTGCGAATCCGCCCGCCTCGGTGATGGCGAGGGCATGTATGCGCTCGGCTGGATGTACGCCAACGGCCGTGGTGTCGAGCGCAACGACGCCTACGCCGGCACGCTCTTCGCCATGGCTGCCGCGAAAGGCGACGCACACGCGGAGCGCATGCTGCGCTACACCGGCGAATACACCGGTGCGGTGCCCGACTGCCTGCACACGCCCTCGAGCCAGATCGTGCAGCGCTGGCCGGTCGAGGCGCTGATCGCGCGCCTGCCTGCAGCCCGCCAGGCGGTCGCGCGCATGCTCGCCGAGCTTGCGCCCAAATATGGCGTCCAGCCCGAATTCGCGCTCGCGATCGGGCTCACCGAGTCGGCCCTCAATCCGCAGGCGCTCTCGCCCAAGAACGCGATGGGCGTCATGCAACTGATCCCTGCCACCGCCGAGCGCTTCAACGTCGGCAAGCCCTACGACCCCGAGCAGAACATCCGCGGCGGCCTGGCCTACCTGCGCTGGCTGCTGGCCTATTTCGAGGGCGACATCGCGCTCGCCGCTGCCGGCTACAACGCCGGCGAGGGCGCGGTGGACCGCTACCGGGGCGTGCCGCCCTATCGCGAGACGCGTGCCTATGTCGAGCGCATCCTGCGCCACGTCGGCCAGGATCGGCATCCCTACGACAGCCGCGTGGTCGCGCCCAGCCCGATGCTGCGCAAGCTCCGGCTGGCCCTCGAACAGGAACACGAGTCTTGAGTCGCGGCGCGATCAGGTCGGCGCGGCGCCGCCTGCTGGCCTGCGCGCTGGCGGTTCCGCTGGCGCTCGCCCTCGTTCCCGACGCGCGCGCCGACCTCGTCTCCACGCTCGCGCGCGTCAAGCCCTCGGTGGTCGGAGTCGGTACCTATCAGCGTACGCGCAGCCCAGCCTTCGTGTTCCGCGGCACCGGCTTTGCGGTCGGCGACGGCATGTCGATCGCCACCAACGCGCACGTCCTGCCCGAGCAGGTCGACAGCGCGAAGCTGGAGCAACTCGTGGTCGTGCTGCCCGGCGACGGCCTCACCGGAGCGGTGCGACCCGTGCGGGTCGTGGCCAGCGAACGGGCGCAGGACCTGGCCCTGCTGCGTCTCGAGAGCGGTCCTGCGCTGCCGGCGCTACGCCTCGCGGGCAGCGCCGGGGTGGTCGAGGGGCAGGAGGTCGCCTTCACCGGCTTCCCCATCGGCGCCGTGCTCGGCATGACCCCGGTGACGCATCGCGGCATCGTCTCGGCGATCACGCCGATCGCCATCCCGCAGGCCAATTCGCGCGACCTCGACCCGGCGCTGATCCGCCGCCTCGCCACCGACCCCTTCCGGGTGTACCAGCTCGACGCCACCGCTTATCCCGGCAACAGCGGCAGTCCGCTCTACGACCCCGCCACGGGTGAGGTCATCGGCGTGCTCAACATGGTGTTCGTGAAGTCGACCAAGGAGAAGGTGCTCTCCGACCCGTCGGGCATCAGCTACGCGATTCCGGTCGAATACCTCCACCGCCTGATCGCATCCCAGCGCTAGCCGCCCCCCGGCAGAAGATCAGGCCTCTCCCAGGATCTCGTCGGCGAGCGCTGCCGGGCTCGCCGCCGCGCGCCAGTGCGGCGCCATCTCGCCCGCCTCCAGGCTGCCGTAGCCCCAGGTCGCTGCGATGAAGGGTAGCTGGTTGGCGTCGGCCGATTCGCCGTCTTCGCTGCGATCGCCGACATAGACCGCGTCGGTGCGGGCGATGCCGCGATCCTGCAGCAGGCGCGCGATCATCGCCGCCTTGTCGGGCAGGCGCGGCTCGAACAGATCGAGCGCATACACCGCGGCAAAATGCCCGCTCCAGCCCAGGTGCTCCAGGATCAGCCGGGTCGGCAGCAGGCGCTTGTTGGTCGCGATCGACAGCGTGCAGCCGGCTGCGGTGATGCGGCGCAGCATCGCGTCGACCCCGGCGTAGGCAGCGGTCTGGCGGTAGCCGCGGCTGTCGTAGCTCGCCTTGAAGCCGGCCGCGAGCGCGTCGATCACCACGGCATCGGCGGTCCCGGCGAGCATGCGCAGGGTTTCGAGCAGCGGCGGGCCGACGATGCCCGCGTCGATCGCGATCACCGGCTGGTGACCGGTGCTGGCGAAGGCGTCGCGGTAGCTCGCGAGGATGGCGGGGGCGGAGTCGATCAGGGTGCCGTCGAGGTCGAACAACACCTGGGAGTAGCGGGGCATCGGGCTTGAGCGGTCGGAAAGCGCGTCCGGTCCCCGAATCGAGCGCCTGTCGGGCAAGCGGCCCCAACTGTCGTCTACAACACCGAAATCGCGAATGAGTGGTCCCGTCACCAGGAATCGAACCTGGATCTGGCGCTTAGGAGGCGCCCGTTCTATCCATTGAACTATGACGAGGACTCGGGGACGGCATTCTAGCCGTTCGGCGGCGTCGGACCAAGTGCGGGCTCGTCCGCGCGCGGCGGGAACAGGAAGGCGTGCGGCGTGCGCAGCAGGCGGCGCAACAGCAGGCCGCCGAGCGAGCGGCTCTGTGCGAAGGTGATGCGGCGCGCGCGCATCGCCACGCTCAGCGTCAGCGAGAAGCTGACCGCCAGGTTGGTCAGGCCGATCAGCAGCACGCCGGCGAAGGCGATCGCCGCGGTCGTCAGCGGGATCGAGAAGTCCAGCGCCGCCGCGGCGTAGCCGAGATAGGCCGACGAGAAGGCGATGTGGCGGATGTCGATCGGCAGGCCGAACAGCACGCCCAGCCCGGTGGCGCCGCCGAGCAGGAAGCCGAAGAAGAAATTGCCGACGAGGGCGCCGATGTTCTGCTCGACGTAGTCCGCGAGCTTGCGCACGCGGCGCTCGCCGAGCAGGCGGCGCAGGCCGCGCAGCTGGGTGAGCCGCTGCGGAATGCGGTTGTAGGCCGAGAGGTTGTCGTAATAGGCGGCGATCAGCCCCGACGTGAACAGGCACACGCCTGCGATCGCGGCGAAGAACAGCGCGCCGCCCAGCGGGTGGATCTCGTCCAGCAGCTTGTGCGCCTTCTCCGGGGGGATGAAATGGCTGCCGGTGCCGAGGTGGATCAGCACGCCCACGCCGATCGCCACCGGGATCGCCACCCCGATGTTGCCCAGGATGGCGCCGATCTGGCTGCGGATCGTGCGCACGATCAGGTCGGCGAGTGCCTCCAGGTCGCGCGTCTTGCCTTTGGCCTCGCCGATCGAGGCGGCGATCGCGTTCGCGGTCATCGCCGGCTGCTTGGTCGCGACCGTGCCGCCGAGCATGTGGATCAGCATGAAGCCGAGGCCGTAGTTCAGGCAGAAGGACAGCAGCTCGTTGAGCGGCGCCATGCCCTGGCTGCCGAGCACGAGCTTGTTCGCCGCCATGAAGGCGATGATCAGCCCGCCGAGCGCGGCCGATGCGAACAGCCCGAAATACTCGCTGCGCGAACTGGTGATGTAGTGCTCGCCGGTGCGGCTCGCGCTCTCGGTCATGCGCAGCGACAGCAGCTCGACGTTCTGGCTCCAGTAGTCGGAGAGGATGTTCTTGCGGCACTCGGCGCGCACCAGGGTCTTGAACAGGCGAACGATGCGCGGCGCGGCGTCCTCGACCACGCGTCGGGTGCGCAGCTCGCCGAGCAGGGCGATCAGGTCGTGGATGCGCTCGAGGTGCTGGCGCAGGCGCTCGAGCTTGAAGGTCAGCGTCAGGCTGGTACCCACCCGCATCGCGCGCTTGCGCACCCGCTGCAGCACCTCGTCGCACTGGTCCAGCATCACGGTCAGGTGCTTGTCGTCGGCGATCAGCGCGCCAGGCGTCGTCCACCATTCCTTGTAGTGGCCGATGTAGGCGAGCAGCTCGGCGTTCTGCGCGAGGAAGGGGGACTCGTGCTCCTCGAGGTTGGGGTCGATGCGCACCAGCTCGCGATCGAGCCCGATCGCCGAGACGTGGAAGGACAGCACGCGCAGCGACTCGAGGATCTCGCCCACCGCGCTCGGCAGCGGGCTGGCGTCCTCCTCGAACATCGGTGTCTGGTGACCGACCAGCAGGCGCAGGAAGTCCTGCCAGTCCTGGTCCGGGATGGCGCGCACCCAGACCTCGTCATCCACGCGGTGAAAGACTGCGGAGAGGAGGTCCTTGAGGTGGGTGGTGTCGAGCAGCTCGGGCAGCATGCGGCTGCCGAAGCGGCGCGAGGTCTCGGAAAAGAAACCCGTCGAGGGCAGCAGGCCCGAGGAGACGTACATCGTGACCTGCTTGCGCTCGGCGAACAGTTCCAGCACCGCCTTGCGCAGGTTCGCCAGCAGGTCGGTGCGGCGCGCGAGCAGGTTGCCGAGCTCACGCAGGTTCGCGCCGGCCTGGTCGGCCTCGGTCGGGCGCGCGGGGCGCAGCTTGTCCACCAGCGCGGACCACAGCCGGACCGGGTCCTGGTCGGCCTGGCCGAAGCGTTCGAGCAGTTTTTCCATTCGTTTCCCGTGTTCCGTATCCGCCTCGCGTCCGCGCCGGGCGTGGCCCTCGCGTCCCGATCGGGTCGCCGCGCGGCGCTTTTGTGCACTGCATTATGCGGGATTCCGCCCGAGCCGCCAGTGCGGGGCTAGAATCGCCACCCCGATCCGACTCGCGGCCCGCGTGCCGTGCCCGCCAAGATGCCGCTCCTCGCCGTAGAGAACGCCTGCCTCGCCTTCGGTCACGTCGACCTGCTCGATCACGTGAGTTTCCAGCTCGATGCCGGGGAGCGCGTGGCGCTCATCGGGCGCAACGGCTCGGGCAAGTCCAGCCTGCTGCGGGCGCTCGCCGGCCAGGCGGCGCTCGATGATGGCACGGTGTGGCGGGAGGCCGAAATGGTCACCGCCTACGTGCCGCAGGAGCCGGATTTCGAGCTCGAGCGCGACGTCTTCGAGACCATCGCCGATGGCCTGGGCGCCGCGGCCCGCCTGCTGGTCGATTACCACGCCGCCATGCTGGAGGTCTCCGAGCACGCCAGCCCCGCGGCGCTGGCCCGCCTCGACGGCCTGCAGCATGCGGTCGAGGCCGCCGGCGGCTGGCGGCTCAACCAGCGTGTCGAGCAGGTGGTGGCCCGTCTCGGACTCGACCCGGCGGCAAAGGTTTCCAGCCTCTCCGGTGGCGGGGTCAAGCGCGTGGCGCTGGCGCGCGCCCTGGTGGCCGAGCCCGACCTGCTGCTGCTCGACGAACCCACCAACCACCTCGACCTCGACGGCATCCTGTGGCTGGAAGGCCTGATCCGCGACTTTCGCGGTGCGGTCATCGTCATCACCCACGACCGCGTCTTCCTCGACAACGTTGCCACCCGCATCATCGAGCTCGACCGCGGCAAGCTGGCGAGCTACCCGGGGCGCTTCTCCGACTACCAGCGCCGCAAGGCCGAGGAGCTCGAGGCCGAGGCGAAGGCCGCCGCGCGCTTCGACAAGTTCCTCGCCCAGGAGGAGGTGTGGATCCGCAAGGGCGTGGAGGCCCGCCGCACCCGCAACGAAGGCCGCGTGCGCCGGCTCGAGGCCCTGCGGCGCGAGCGCGCCGCGCGTCGCGACCGTCTCGGCGACGTCAGCCTGGCGGTGGACACCGGCGACAAGAGCGGCCAGATGGTCGCCGAGCTCACCCATGTGTCCAAGCGCTATGGCGACAAGGTGGTGGTGCGCGACTTCTCCACCCGCATCCTGCGCGGTGACCGCATCGGCTTCATCGGCCCCAATGGCGCCGGCAAGACCACGCTGCTGAAGCTCATCCTCGGCGAGGTCCAGCCCGACGCGGGCACGGTGCGCCGCGGCACGCGGCAGACCGTGGCCTACTTCGACCAGCTGCGCGCCCAGCTCGACCCCGAGCTGCCGCTCACCGAGGTCATCAGCCCGGGCTCGGATTTCGTCGAGATCGGCGGCGAGAAGAAGCACGTCATCGGCTATCTCGGCGATTTCCTGTTCGCGCCACAGCGTGCGCGCTCGCCGGTCAAGTCGCTCTCCGGCGGCGAGCGCAACCGCCTGCTGCTGGCGCGCCTGTTCGCGCGCCCGGCCAACGTGCTGGTGCTCGACGAGCCGACCAACGACCTCGACATCGAGACGCTGGACCTGCTCGAGGAACTGCTCGCCGGCTACGACGGCACGCTCTTCCTCGTCAGCCACGATCGCGCCTTCCTCGACAACGTGGTCACCCAGGTGATCGCCGCGGAGGGCGATGGGCATTGGAGCGAGTACGCCGGCGGTTACGGCGACTGGCAGCGCGTTCAGGCCCGGCGCGCCGAGGAGGCCGCCGCGCGCGAGGCCACGGCGCGCGAGACGGCGAAGCGCAGCGCCCCGCCCGCGGACAAGGCGCGCGCCGCCGAGGCCAGGGCGGCGAGTCGCCCCACCAAGCTCTCCTTCAACGAGAAGCGCGAACTCGAGGCCTTGCCCGAGCGCATCGCCGCTCTCGAGGACGAGCAGACCGCGCTGCACGCGCGCATGGCCGATCCGGCGCTGTACCAGAACGCCCCGCAGGAGGTCGCGCAGATCAAGGCCCGCCTCGAGGCGCTCGACGGCGAGATCGAGACCGCGATGCTGCGCTGGGAAGCGCTCGAGTCGCGCGCGGCAGGTTGAGCGCGGGGCGGGCCGCGGCGCGGATGGTCCGCGCAGCAATCGCGACTGGCGTCGCGCCTACGAAACCGCCGCCGCGAAGACCGCCGCGCTTGCGGAGTCGCGGTGTGATCGCGACTTGCGTCGCGCCTGCGAAAAACGTCGCCGCGAAGACCGCCGCGATTACGGAGCCGCGCCGTAATCGCGACTTGCGTCGCTCCTATGAAAGACGTCACTGCGAAGACCACTGCGCTTGCGGAGCTGCGGCGCGGTCGCGACTTGCGTCGCGCCTACGAAAAACGTCGCCACGAAGACCGCCGCGCTTGCAGAGCTGCGGCGCGGTCGCGACTTGCGTCGCGCCTGCGAAAAACGTCGCCGCGAAGACCGCCGCGCTTGCGGAGTCGCGGCGTAGGAGCGACGCAAGTCGCGATCCACGGTGACGAACCGTCCACCGTGCCGGGCAAGGGCGCCGCGACTTCTGCGGCCCGCGCTAGTGTAGTGCTGCGTTCTTGAAAAGACTTAACGGATGATGTCCGCTATGATGCCTCATGCATGCAAGGCGGAGGATCGAATGCGAGTTGCGCCCGAGATTGTTCTGACGGAAGACGAACGAAGCGAACTGTTGAAGCTGACAACCTCACGGCTCACAAGCGTCAGGTTGTCGCAGCGCGCCCAGATTGTGCTGCTGGCTGCCGAGGGCATGCAGAACCTGCAGATTGCGGAACACTTGGGCATCGGTCGGATTCAAGTGGCACGGTGGCGTGGGCGCTATGGTCAGATGCGGCTTGCCGGGATCGAGCGCGACTTGCCACGGGGTGCGCCGCCGAAGAAGGTGGAGTTGGCACAGTTGGTGGAGCTGACCACGCAGAGCAAACCCGAAGCGGCTACGCACTGGAGTAGCCGCAAGATGGCGGCGAAACTGGGCGTTCACGCGACCACCATCTCGCGCCATTGGAAGGCGGCCGGACTGAAGCCGCATATCGTGCGGGGTTTCAAGGTCTCGCGCGATCCGAAGTTTGTCGAGAAACTTGAAGACATCGTCGGTCTGTACATGGCCCCGCCTGAACACGCCCTGGTGCTGTGCTGCGACGAGAAGAGCCAGGTTCAGGCACTGGATCGCACACAACCGGGATTGCCGTTGAAGAAGGGGCGGGCGCAAACCATGACTCATGATTACAAGCGCAACGGCACGACGACCCTGTTCGCCGCACTCAACGTGCTCGATGGCCAAGTCATCGGCCAATGTCAGCAGCGCCATACCCACGCCGAGTGGTTGAAGTTCCTGAAAAAAATCGACCGCGAAACGCCCAAGGACAAGACCTTGCACCTGATCGCCGACAACTACGCCACGCACAAGCATCCTGTCGTGCAGGAGTGGCTGGCCAAGCACCCGCGCTTCGTCATGCATTTCACCCCCACCTCGGCGTCTTGGCTCAACATGGTCGAACGCTTCTTTCGTGACATCACCACCGAGCGACTTCGCCGCGGGGTCTTCACCAGCGTTCCCGAGCTCATCACCGCCATTGATCAGTACATCGCTCACCACAACACTGAACCCAAGCCCTTCATCTGGACCAAGAGCGCTCGCGACATCCTGCAAAAGGTCATCCGCGCCAACAGCCGCTTAAGTTCCAAACAAAATGCAGCACTACACTAGAACACGCCGATCTGTCCGAACCACGCCGTCGCTGCGCTGGCGCCGAGGAAGACCGCGGCGTGGAAGGCGGCGATCCAGCGGTACTGGCGGCCGATGCGCTCGGGGTCGAGGTCCGAGATCAGGTACAGGCGGCCGTCGCTCGGGCTGCGCATCAGGTGCAGCTCGGGGGCGGCGAGCGCCTCGGCCTGGCGCTGGCGTACCTCGCGGCACGCCTGGGCGCGGGCGAGCTCCCACTCGCGCAGGTCGATCTCGCCGTCGCCGTCGAGGTCGAAGCGCTGCAGCAGGGCGGGACGGTCGGCCTTCCAGGCGGCGAGCAGCTCGCGCACCTCGGCCGCAGTGTCGGTACGCACGTCGGCGCTGCCCAGGGTGGCGAAGTCGCCGATCAGATAGAGCTTGTCCTGCGCGATCAGCGACCACTGCGTGTAGCGCAGGTCGTCGCGCACGAACACATCGCGTCGCCGCACCAGCATTTCGGCGCCGTCCGGGTCGACTACGCAGCGCGCGCTGCCGTCGTCGAGCAGGAACGAGGCCTCGCTGGTATCGGTGCTCACCGCCTGCCACTTGCCGTCGCGCTGGCGGCGTTCGATCCGCAGGCGGTACCACAGCACCGGGAGCGCGTTGACCGGTGACAGCAGCGGGATGCCATCGAGCGGGAGACCACGGCCGCGCAGCTCGGTGTAGCCCTGTGCCGCCGAGGCGATGCGTGCGGTGGGGGTGTCGGCGATCAGGCGGGCGTGTCGTAGCGCGCGCAGGGTGCCGAGGAGCCCGGTGGCGAGCAGCACGGCGAGTGCGGCCAGGCTGCCCGGTCCGGGGCCGAGGCGCAGCGCGAACGCGATCGCACCGAGCTGGATGGCCGGAAGCGCGAGGTCCGCCCGAAGGTGGCGAAGGTGCACGAGCATGATGGGATGTCGGATGGTGCAAACACCCGCAGGGAGGGTGGGGCGGCGTGCGAGGCGGAGCGATCGCCGCCAGGGTCGGGTGCCCGCCGAGTGCTGGCCCGGTCCGTCGCCACCATCGATCGCGAGGAGGGCTGCACGAACGCTCAGTGGCTGAACAGCGCCTTCAGGTCCACGTCGGCCTTTTCCCCGACGCTGAACTGCAGCAGCGGCTGCTCGGTGTAGCCGAGCGGGCGCGCGATCAGCAGGTCGGGGAACTGCTCGATGCGCACGTTGTGCACATTGACCGCCTCGTTGTACCACTCGCGGCGGTCGGCGATCGCGTTCTCGAGCGCGGTGATGCGCGTCTGCAACTGCATGAAATGCTCGTTGGCGCGCAGCTCGGGGTAGGCCTCGGCCACCGCGAAGATCTGCCCGAGCCCGGCGCGCAGCAGGTTCTCGGCGGCGCCGAGCGCGGCGACGTCGTGGGCCTCGCGCGCCTGGGCGACGCGCGTGCGCGCCTCGGTCACGCGCGCGAGCGTGTCCTGCTCGAACTGCTTGTACTGCCGGCACACCTCGACCAGCTTGGGCAGCTCGTCGTGACGCTGCTTGAGCAGCACGTCGATGTTGGCCCAGGCCTTGGCGATGCCGTGCTTGAGCTGCACCAGGCCGTTATAGGTCACCACGCCGTACACCAGCGCGAGGACGACGAGGCCGAGGAAGACTGCGCTGCCGATGCTCATTGCGGGGACTCCGTTGCGAATGCGGGCATCTTATACTCGCGCCCTCGCCTCACGTGTTGCGCATGCCACGGTGGCGACGAATCGCCCCCCTCGCAGCGGAAATCCCCATCTTGTCCCTCCCGTCTTCCTCCCCTCCGGCCACCGCCTTCCTGCGCCGCCCCGCGGTCGTCATGGCCTGCGGCGCGCTGATCCTCACGCTGGCCATGGGCGTGCGCCACACCGGCGGCCTCTTCCTGCAGCCGATGACGCTCGACCACGGCTGGTCGCGCGAGCTGTTCTCCTTCTCGATCGCGCTGCAGAACCTGCTGTGGGGCGTGTTCCAGCCCTTTGCCGGCGCCTTCGCCGACCGCCACGGCGCCGGCCGAACCCTGGTGGGGGGCGCACTGCTCTACATCCTCGGCCTGGTGATCATGGCCTACGCCGACAGCGCGCTCGGCCTCAACCTCGGCGCCGGCCTGCTGATCGGCATGGGACTCTCGGGCACCACCTTCAGCGTGGTGCTGGGCGTGATCGGGCGCATGGCCGCGCCGGAGAAGCGCAGCCTCGCGCTCGGCATTGCCTCGGCCGGCGGCAGCTTCGGCCAGTTCGCGGTGCTGCCGGTGGGGCAGGGGCTGATCACCGCCTTCGGCTGGCAGGACGCGCTGCTGTGGATGGCGGTGGGTATCGCCTTCATCATCCCGCTCGCCGCCGCGGTCACCGGCACCAGCGAACGCGGCGGCGGCGTCGAGCAGTCGCTGCGCCAGGCGCTCGCCGAGGCGATGCGCACACCGAGCTTCCACTTCCTGTTCTGGAGCTTCTTCGTGTGCGGCTTCCAGACCGCCTTCGTCATGCTGCACCTGCCGGCCTACGTGGTCGACATGGGCCTGTCGGCGAACATCGGCATGACGGCGGTGGCGATGATCGGGCTGTTCAACATCTTCGGCTCCTTCCTGTCGGGCTGGCTGGGCGGCCTGTACAGCAAGAAGTGGCTGCTGGCGTGGATCTACGCGCTGCGCATCGTCGCCATCCTGGCGCTGCTGCTGTTCCCGCTCAGCCAGCTCACGCTCTACGTCTTCGCCGCGGTGATGGGCCTGCTGTGGCTGGGCACGGTGCCGCTCACCAGCGGCCTGGTCGGCTGCATCTTCGGCCTGCGCTACGTCGGGATGCTGTACGGCATCGTCTTCCTCGGCCACCAGATCGGCGGCTTCCTGGGCGCCTGGCTGGGTGGACGCATCTTCGACCTCAGCGGCTCGTACGCGATGGCGTGGTGGCTGTCGATCGCGCTCTCGGTGATGGCGGCGGCGCTGTCGCTGCCGGTGCGCGAGGCGCCGCTCGCACGGCTGGCGGCGCGATGAGGAAGGGGCTGCTGCGCCTGGCGCTGGTCGTGCTGGCGGCGATCGTGCTCGCCCTGCTCTTCGCCGCCTACCAGCAACCGGCGCTGCTGCTCGACTTCAGCAACCTGATCCTGCTCTGCGGCTGAAGCGGTCTGGCGCAGGTGGGCGGGGCGGCGCCCTCTCCGCTTACTCCGCCTGCGCGTCCGGCAGCAGGCGGGCGCGCAGCTCGGCCGGCACGCCCAGGCGCTGCAACAGGCTTTCGCGCGGCTGGTGCAGCAGGGCCTCGAGTTCGGCCAGATCGTCCGCCAGCGTCGGGCTGGTCCAGCCGCGCGCCTGGTGGCGGGCGAAGCGGGTGGCGAGCGTGATGGTGCGCACGCGCGGGTTGTCCGCGTGGGCGTCGTCGAGCAGTCCGGCGAGCAGGCCCGGCAGTCGCCAGGCGTCGATCAATGCGTGCTGCAGCTCTGCTGCGCTGACACCGAACACCTCGCGCTGCACTTCGGCCGCAGAACGTGCGGGCTCGGCCTGGCGGCGCGCGATCGCCTCCAGGGTCAGCGTCGGCGCATGGATTGCGCACACGATCTCGGTGGCCTCGCGCAGCAGGGTGGCGACGGTGATCTCCTGCACCTCGTGATCGCGCCGCATCGTCGCGAACTCGCGCGCCAGGGTGGCCGCGCGGCGTGCGCGCGCGATCAGCTTGAGCACCACGACGAGCGCCTTCGGGTGCGCCGCGAGCGTATCCTCCACGGTGGGCAGATCCGAAAATGCGTTGAAGAACGGCTCCACCCCGAGCATCAGCACCGCGCGCTCGATCGTGGTGATGTCGTGGTTCTGCGAGGCGCGCCGGTTCGACTCGAGATGCGTGAGCAGGCGCAGGGTCATCAGCGGGTCGGCGAGCACCACCGCGGCGATCTCGCGCGCGCCCGGCGGGTGCTCGGCGCCGCGCAGCTCCTCGAAGGCGCGCGCGGTGTGGCGCAGGACGGGCAGCCCGGTGCGGGTGAAGGCGGCGATGTAGGCTTCGGACGAGGGCAGGGGCTTGGGCAGCAGGGGCATCTTCGCGGTCTCTGGCGCGGTCGGTGTGGCCGTGGCGCGGCGCACGGAATCAACCCGGATTGACGGCCGCCGCGGCGCGAACTTGAGGCGGGCGTGCCCTCTTCGGGCAGATTCCAAGTTGCGGCTATAATTATGAATCAGCGCGGCCGCGGGGCTGCCCGCCACATCGACAGGAGACTCCCGGATGAATCCCTTCAAGGCCTTCGTGATCGACCAGGACGAGAACCGCAAGGTGGTCGCCGGCATGCGCACGATGAGCGCCGATCAGCTTGACGCGGGCGAGGTGACGATCCGCGTGCGCTACTCCAGCATCAACTACAAGGACGCGCTCGCCGCGACCGGCGCGGGCAAGATCATCCGCCGCTTCCCCTGCGTGGGCGGCATCGACCTGTGCGGCGAGGTGGTCGACAGCACCGACGCGCGCTTCAAGGTGGGCGATCCGGTCATCGCCACGAGCTTCGACATCGGCGTGGCCCACCATGGCGGCTACGCCGAGTATGCGCGCGTGCCGGCGGGCTGGGTGGTGCCGCTGCCGGCCGGGCTGGACCTCTTCGAGGCCATGGCGCTGGGCACCGCCGGCTTCACCGCCGCGCTCGGCATCGTGCGCATGGAAGACAACGGGCTGGCGCCGGCCAACGGGCCGGTGATCGTCACCGGCGCCACCGGCGGCGTTGGTGCGCTGGCGATCGACATGCTGGCGCGGCTCGGCTACCACGTGGTCGCGCTCACCGGAAAGGAGTCCGAGGCGGACTATCTGAAGATGCTCGGCGCGGCCGAGATCCTGCCGCGTTCGTCCATCGACTTCGACAAGGTGCGCCCGCTCGAGGCTGCGAAGTGGGCCGGCGCGGTGGACAACGTCGGCGGCCAGATCCTGCACTGGGTGCTGGCGACCATGAAGCAGGCCGGCACCGTGGCCAGCATCGGCAACGCGGCGAGCTTCAACATCGACACGACCGTGTTCCCGTTCATCCTGCGCGGCGTCAGCCTGCTCGGGGTGGATTCGGGCTACATGGGCTTCCCGACCCGGCAGCGGGTGTGGGATCGCCTCGCCACCGACCTCAAGCCGCGCCACCTCGCCGCGATCACGCGCACCATCGACTTCGACGCGCTGCCGGGCGCCTTCGACGACTTCATCCACGGCCGCGTCAAGGGCCGCAGCGTCGTGCGCATCGGCGCCTGAGCCGAAGGCCGCCATGGACCAGGGTGCGCCGACGACGGACGAGGACGGCAGGCTGCCGCGCATCCTCGTCGTGGACGACTCGCGCATGGTGCGCGCGTCGATCGTCAAGCATATCCGCGGCCGCTTCGAGGCGCGCGAGGAGCCCGACGGCGAGGCCGCCTGGGAGGCGCTGCTGGTCGATCCCGCGATCGAGATCGTGCTCACCGACATCGGCATGCCGCGCCTGGACGGCTACGGCCTGCTCGAGCGCCTGCGCGCCTCGAAGCTGCCGCGCGTGCGCGACCTGCCGGTGGTGATCATCTCCGGCGACGAGGACGAATCCGCGCGTGAACGTGCGCTCGCGCTCGGAGCCAACGGCTTCGTCGCCAAGGGCACGGGCGGGGTCGAGCTGCTCGCCACGCTGATGTCGCTGCTGCGCCTGTCCAAGGCGCAGGGCGAGCTCGAGCGCAGCCGCGCCGCGCTCGAGCGCCAGAGCCCGGTCGATCCCGAGTCGGGGCTGGCGACCGAGGCCTATCTCGAGCACCACGGCGCCCAGGCGGTGGCCGAAGCGCGCCGGCGCCAGGCCGATATCGGCGCGATGGTGATCGGCATCGACCAGTTCGACGAGCTCGTCGCGCGCTACGGCGTGCAGGTGGTGCAGCTCATCCTGCGCAAGCTCGGCAAGCTGGTGAGCGGGCGCATCCGTGCCGAGGACACCTTGTCGCAGCACGGCCAGGCCTGCTTCGCGCTGCTGTCGCCCGGCATCGACCGCGTGTCCACCTGCGCCTTCGCGCTGCGCCTGCGCGAGGGCGTCGAGAAGCTGGTGATGGCCTACCGGGACGAGCGCATCCGCGTGACCTTGAGCATCGGTGTCGCCAGCGCGGTCGCCGATGGTCGCGAGGCGATCGGCGAGCTGCTCGCGCTCGCCCAGGAGCGCGCCGATCAGGCGCGTGCTGCGGGTGGCAACCGCGTGGTCGCCGAGGGCGGCGAGGTCGACCCGGCCGCGATCGAACGCGAGCTCGCGCGCATCCCCAGTGTCGATGGCGCGCTGCGCCTGCTGCGTGCGGGTGCGCGCGACGAGGTGGCCGGGCAGCTGCCCGCGCTCGTCGGGGCGCTGCTGCCGCTGCTCGAATTGCTAGAATCCAGGCTTCAACCCGGACTACCGCTCGCAAGACTCCGCGAGTTCCACGACAAGGGCGGGGGCGGATGAGCGGACGGCCGCCGCAGCTGCGGCGCCGCCCGAAAGTGGCGTGCAAGCGGGCTTCGATGCGCTGTCCCGGCGCGCAAATGCCCGTCGCACGTCGAGTACGACAACACGATCATTGAAGGCAGAAGGGAGAGGAAGCAATGAGCGATTACCAGCAGTTCCACCGCCGTTCCATCGAAGACCGCGACGGGTTCTGGGCCGAGCAGGCGCAGCTCGTGCACTGGAACAAGCCCGCCGAGCAGATCTGCGACTATTCCCGGCCGCCGTTCGTCAAGTGGTTCAAGGGCGGCGAGACCAACCTGTGCTACAACGCCGTCGATCGCCACGCCGCCGCGCGCCCGAACGACCGCGCGCTGGTGTACATCTCGACCGAGACCGACGAGGAGAAGGTGTATTCCTTCGCCGAACTGCAGCGCGAGGTCGAGCGCATGGCGGCGATCTACCAGGAGCTCGGCGTCAAGCGCGGCGACCGCGTGCTGATCTACATGCCGATGATCGCCGAGGCGGCGTTCGCGATGCTGGCCTGCGCGCGCATCGGCGCGATCCACTCGGTGGTGTTCGGCGGCTTCGCGGCCGGCTCGCTCGCCACCCGCATCGACGACGCCAGGCCGGTGCTGATGGTCAGCTCGGACGCCGGCATGCGCAACGGCAAGCCGGTGCCCTACAAGCACCTGGTGGACGAGGCCTGCAAGCTCGCCGAATTCCCCCCCGCCAAGGTGCTGATCATCGACCGCGGCCTCGACAAGGGCTTCGCGAAGGTCGCCGGCCGCGACGTCGATTACGCCGAGCTGCGCGCCAAGCACATGGACGCCCAGGTGCCGGTCGTGTGGCTGGAGTCCTCGGAGCCGAGCTACATCCTCTATACCTCCGGTACCACCGGCAAGCCCAAGGGCGTGCAGCGCGACACCGGCGGCTACACCGTGGCCCTGGCCGCCTCGATGAAGCACATCTTCACCGGCGGCGCGGGCGAGACCATGTTCTCGACCTCGGACATCGGCTGGGTGGTCGGCCACAGCTACATCATCTACGGCCCGCTGCTCGCCGGCATGGCCACGATCATGTACGAGGGCACGCCGCTGCGCCCCGACGCCGGCATCTGGTGGCAGATCGTCGAGAAGTACAAGGTCACGGTGATGTTCTCCGCGCCCACCGCGGTACGCGTGCTCAAGAAGCAGGACCCGGCCTTTCTCAAGAAGTACGACCTGTCCTCGCTCAAGCACCTGTTCCTGGCCGGCGAGCCGCTCGACGAGACCAGCCACCAGTGGATCATGGAAGAGCTCGGCATCCCGGTCATCGACAACTACTGGCAGACCGAGACCGGCTGGCCGATGCTCGCGATCTGCCGCGGCGTTGAACAAAGCCCGATCAAGCTCGGCTCGCCCGCCTTTCCGGTGTATGGCTACGACCTGCGCATCTTCCGCGAGGACGGCACCGAGTGCGGCGCCAACGAGAAAGGCATCGTCGGCATCGTGCCGCCGCTGCCGCCGGGCTGCCTGTCGACCGTGTGGGGCCAGGACGACCGCTTCGTCAGCACCTACTTCAGCCTGTTCACCGAGCCGGTGGTTTACTCCTCGTCCGACTGGGGCATCAAGGACGACAAGGGCTACTACACCATCCTCGGCCGCATGGACGACGTGATCAACGTCGCCGGCCACCGCCTCGGCACCCGCGAGATCGAGGAAGCGGTGCAGACGCACCCGGCGATCGCCGAGGTGGCGGTGGTGGGCGTGGCCGACGAGCTCAAGGGTCAGATGCCGATGGCCTTCGCGGTGGTCAAGAACGCCGCCGACGTCGACACCCCCGAAAAGCGCGCCGCGCTCGAGAAGGAGGTCATGAAGAAGGTCGACGAGAGCCTCGGTGCGATCGCGCGTCCGGCGCGGGTGCACTTCATCGGCGGCCTGCCCAAGACGCGCTCGGGCAAGATGCTGCGGCGTTCGATCCAGGCCCTGGCCGAAGGGCGCGACGCCGGCGACCTGACCACGATCGACGATCCGAGCACCCTCGAGCAGATCAAGGCGGCGCTCAAGAGCTGAACGCGCTTGCCGCGCTGCGGTCCGTCCCGGGACCGCAGCGTTGAAAAGGCCTGCGGCCACGGGCGATGCTCCGTGGCCGCAGGCCTTTTGTTTCATGTCCGGGTGGCCGGGACGGACTACCCGGTGTGCGTGGCGGGCGAGCCCTGCTGGCCCTTGCCTCGTCGGGTCTCGTCGAATCCGCGCCCGATCTCCGCTCGCACCAGGTGCCACAAGGGGTGCAGGATGGGGCGCATGTTGCGGATGATCTCCTCGACGTGCATCACCGAGGGGATGCGCCGTCCGCGGTGCTCGATCGGCTGCCCGATCTGGATGACTTCCACGCCCAGCTTGCCGAAATGCGCCGCGAGGCGCGGCTCGGTGAGCACGAATACCGAGTCGATGCCGCTGAGTTCGGCCAAGGCCACGGCGCCCAGCAGCAAGCTTGTCGGCACGAATGGGAAGCGCGGCCGCTCCCCGTCGGAGAAGTCCGAGTTGTCGATGTGCACCGGGGTGTGCTCCTCGCCGCGGCGGCGTCGGTAATCCCGATGCACCGCGAGCCTCGAGATCTCGGCGATGCGCTCGCGTGGAAGCCTGGCCGGATCGATGATCGACCGATCCAGGGCCGCGGCGCAGGAGACCTCGAAGGGCAGGGGGGCGGCAGGGTCCCTCGGATTCGTCAGGACGACCCGGGTGCACCCGACCGGCCGGAACGGCTCCGTCGCGGTCCGGAGCAGGCAATGGACACTGTGGGCGTCGTAGTGGTCGATCTCCCGACCATCCGGACGCGTGCTCTCGAACTGCAGATCCTCGCAATACACGCTGTGGCGGATGCGGAAAACCTCGTCCCTGAGGCCGTCGTCGAGAGCTGCGTCGATGCGGAAATACTTGCTGAACCCCTCGCCGAGGTTGAGGCGGTCGATGAGCTGCATGGTGGCGTACCTTTTTGAATTTCAGCTGCGTTGCCGCAGCGCTTCCACGAGCTCCATCCGCGATACCCTGCGGGCTGGGAAGATCGCGGCCAGCGCGGTCGCCAGGACGCCGATCAGGAAGGCGGAAGCCAGGTTGACCGCGTCCAGGCGGATCATTGCGGTGTATCCGGTGTTGGCGCTCGGCGGTGGCGGCATCGGAATCCCGATCGCGGAGATCGCGAGTGCCAGCCCGACCCCGATGACGACCCCGAGCGTGCCACCGATCAGGCCGAGGAAGGTGTTTTCCAGCAGGATCAGGCGAAATATGTCACGTTGGCGGTTACCGAGGGCCTGCAAGGTACCGAACTCGCCCATGCGCTCGAAGGCGCTCATGTTCACCGTGTTCGCCACCGAGAGCAGGACCATCACCAGGATGATCACCTGCAGCACCCCGAACTGGCGGTCGTAGAGCTGCAGCGTCTTCTCGTAGAAATCCGACAGCTGCTTCCAGCTGAAGGCTTCGAGCCCGCTGCCGGCGAGCTTCGCCTGGATCGCGATCAGCGCGGCGTCGGTGTCGCGCGTGTGGTGCAGCGTCACGACGAGCTGGTTGGCGCCCGCGGTGGCGAGGAGCTCCTGTGCTGCGGCGAGCGGGATGCGCAGCGCGCGCGCGTCGAAATCGCGCGAGAAGCTCTGGAATATGCCGACCACCGTGAGGTCCACGGTGTTGAGCGCCCCACCGGCCGTATTCACGAGCAGGGTCACCTGATCGCCGACCTTCAGCGCGAGCGACTGCGCCACGCCCTGGCCGACGATCATCCCGAAGGCGTCGGTATCGCTCAGCGGCCTTCCGGAGAGCATCTTCAGGAAGCTGCCCAGCCTGGCCTCCTTCTCCGGTTCGATCCCCTCGCCGATGATGGCGAGGTCGCGCTTGCCGTTGTTGAGCAGGCCCGAGAAGCTCAGGCGGCTGGAGACGTCGCGCACCTGCGGCGTGTTCGCGATGCGGGCAGCCAGGGGCGCAGGATCGTCGATCAGGTAGCGGTCCGGCTGGCGGCTGCCCTTCTCGCGAAAGCCCTGGCGAAACACCTGGACATGTCCGGTCTCGGATTGGATGATCGCCTCGCCGAGCTGCACGAAGATGTCCTGCACGAAGCCGCCGGACAGGATCAGCCCGATCACGCCGAGGACGATCGCCGCCAGCGTGATCATGCTGCGGACACGCTGGCGGAAGACATTGCGCAGGGCGAGCTTGTTGAGCATGGTCTCAGGTCTGGTGACGCAGTGCGTCGACGATGTTCATTCGCGATGCCTTCCACGCCGAAGGAATGCCGGCGAGCAGGGTGGTGAGGAAGGCGAGCAGGAAACCGTCGAGGGCGAGTGCGGGTGAGATCGCGATTTCGGCGACGTAACCGCGGGACATGCCGGGCGGCGGTGGCATCGGGATGCCGATCGCCGAGATGAGTTGGCCGAGCGCCAGCCCGAGGCTGACGCCGAAGACTCCGGCGGCGAGCCCGAGCAGCGCGCCTTCCCACACGAACAGCGCCAGGATGCCGCGCCGCCGGACGCCGAGGGCCATCGAGGTGCCGATCTCCGTGGTGCGTTCAATGACGGCCATGGACAGCGTGTTGGAGATGCTCAGCACCACGATGAGGGCGATCATCAGGCGGACCACATTGACCTGGGTGTCGAAGAGCTCGACCGTCTTGGTATAGAAGTCGGCGAGCTCGATCCATGGCGTGACCTCGAAGCGATCCGCCGGCAGCAGGCCGCGCAGGGCACGGACGGCGGTGTCGGTCTGTCCGGTCTCGCTCAGCAACACCACCCAGCTCGTCGCGCCGTCGACCCGCATCAGGCGCCGGGCGACCTCGATCGGTGCGCGCAGCGCGGTGTCGTCATAGGCCTTCGAGGTGGTCTGGAATGTTCCCGCGACGGTCAGCTCCACCGCATTGACACCGCCACCCGGCGTGTTGCCGAGCAGGACGATGCGGTCCCCAGCGTGCGCGCCCAGGTTTGCGGCGAGCCCTTCGCCGAGCACGACCGAGTCGGGCCCGCCGGCGCGCAGGTCGCTGCCTTCCATCACCGTGATCGCCCAGCTCAGCGGCGCCTCGGCCTCGGGCTCGACACCCTCTCCGATGAAGGAGATCGTCGTGTCGTCCTTGCTCAGCAATCCGGTGAAGGCGAGCCGGGGCGCGATGGTGAGCACCTCGAAGCCGTCTCCGGAGGCGACCACCGAGGTGTCCTTGTCGAGCAGGAAACGGTAGGGATCGCTGATACCCTCGCGGAAATAACCGGGACGCGTGATCTGGACGTGGCCGAGCTGGGACTGGATGGCCGCCTCGCGCATCGCCCACAGCACCCAGTTGATGAAGCCCCCCGCCAGCAGGAAGGACACCACGCCGCCGCAGATGATGGCCAGGGCAAGCAGCGTCCTGCGCCGATGCCGCAGCAGGTTGCGGGCGGCGATGCGGGCCGGCTGGCCGGATCTTGCGGGGAATGCTTGCCACATGAGCATGCGCGCGTCAGGTTCGGGTTGATATCATAGCCTCTGGGCCCAAACGGATGAAGGAACTCATTGATGAGCGGTCTTTTCGCATACGAAGCCGCCTTCTCGCGCAACCTCGGCTGGGTCACGCAGGCCGAGCAGGCGGCCCTGCGAGGGAAGCGGATCGCGATCGCCGGCATGGGCGGGGTGGGCGGCGGGCATCTGCTCACGCTCGCCCGGCTGGGGGTGGGGTCGTTCTCGATCTCCGACTTCGACACGTTCGATCTGGCGAACTTCAACCGCCAAGCCGGAGCCTTCGTGTCCTCGCTCGGCCGGCCCAAGGTCGAAGTCCTCGCGGCGATGGCGGCGGACATCAACCCGGAGTGCGAGCTGCGCGTGTTCGGGGAAGGCGTCTCCGCGGGCAACCTCGAGGACTTCCTCGGTGGTGCCGACCTCTATGTCGACGCGCTCGACTTCTTCGCCTTCGACATCCGGCGCGCCGTGTTCGCGGCCTGTCACCGCATGGGAATCCCCGCGGTCACCGCCGCACCGCTCGGGCTGGGGGCGGCGGTGCTCGTGTTCCAGCCGGACGGGATGTCGTTCGAGGAGTATTTCCAGCTCGAGGGCTGCGACGAGGAGGAAATGGCGGTGCGTTTCCTGATCGGGCTCTCGCCCGCGATGCTGCAGTTCGGCTATCTCGCCGATCCCTCGCGGGTGAACCTGGGCGAGCGGCGGGGGCCGTCCACCGTTGCGGCCTGCCAGCTGTGTTCCGGGCTGGTGGCCACCGAGTCGCTCAAGATCCTGCTCGGACGCGGCGGCGTCCGCAGTGCGCCGCGGGGCTATCAGTTCGATGCCTACCGCAACCGCCTGGCGAAGACCTGGCGGCCGGGCGGCAATCGCAACCCCTTCCAGCGCTTCGTGATCTGGATCGCGAGACGGCAATTGATGAAGATGAAGCGGGCGGAGAGGGCGGATGGCCGATCGTGAGACCCTGATGCGGATCCTCGAACTCGGGCGTTGGGCGCCGAGCGGAGACAACACCCAGCCCTGGCGTTTCGAGATCGTGGACGACGAGCGCATCGTGGTGCATGGCCACGACACCCGCGCGGACTGCGTCTACGATTTCGCCGGTCGCGCCAGCCAGCTTGCCCACGGTGCGCTGCTCGAGACCTTGCGCCTCGCCGGCGGGCGCTTCGGGCTGTCCATGCGCTGGTCGCTGCGCACGCCGGTGGTCGAACACGCACCGGTCTACGAGCTGGTGTTCGCGCCCGGTGCGGCGAACCTGGCTGATGATCCGCTGCAGTCGTGCATCGAGAGTCGCACCGTGCAGCGTAGGGCGATGCGCACGACGCCGCTCGAGGACGGCGATCGCAGGGCGCTGGAGGCCGCGGTCGGTACCGACTACACGCTCACCTTCCTGGAAGGCTTCGGCGAGCGCCTTGCGGTGGCGCGGCTGCTCTGGGACAACGCCTACCTCAGGCTGACCTGCCCGGAAGCCTACAAGGTGCACCGGGCGATCATCGAGTGGCGCGCCCGTTACAGCAAGGACCGGATCCCCGAGCAGGCGGTGGGCGTCGATCCGGCAACGGCGCGGCTGATGGAATGGGTCATGCAGAACTGGTCGCGCGTCGAGTTCTTCAACCGCTACCTGCTCGGCACGGTGGCGCCACGCATCCAGCTCGACGTGCTGCCCGCGCTGGCCTGCGCAGCGCATGTGCTGATGCGGCCGCGGCGCTCCATGGACGGACTCCTGGGCCATGTCGAGGCGGGGATCGCCCTGCAGCGCCTGTGGCTCGCTGCGAGTGCGCGCGGTCTGCTGCTGCAGCCGGAGATGACGCCGGTGATCTTCCGGTGGTACGCGCGCAGCGGCACCTCGATCTCGGCGCGAGCCTCGATCGACGAGGGCGCGCGCCGGCTGGCCGGGCGCTTCGAACATCTGGTGGGGGCACGCGAGGGCGAGCCTTTCGCGTTCTTCTGTCGGATCGGACGCTCGGCGACCCCGCGTTCGCGCTCGCTGCGATTGGATCTGGACGAACTGATGACGGGGCCGCGATGACGTGCTGCGCGACCGGGAGTCCGGCGCGCGGATGGTTGGCGTGCGCGCGCGCGGACCACAGCGCGAGCGCCGGGAGGCGCATGCGCGCGCTCCCGTATGGCCGCCGGAAGCGCTGCGCGCCCCTCCCGCGGGGAAGCGGTCGCGCAGGGACGGGAGGGTAGTCGGGTGAATTCGGGGATCGAGTCGCAACGCTGGGACGTCATCGTCGTCGGCACCGGCATGGGTGGGGCGACCGCGGGTCATGCGCTCGCGCGCCATGGGCTGAAGGTGCTCTTCATCGAAAAGGGGCGCTCGCCCGGGGCGCCGGCCGCCATCCTCGGGGGCTACCCCGAGGACGAAGTCGGCAGTCCCTTCCCGCCCACGCCCGAAAGGCTCGACGGCCTGCGCAGGGGCGGGCGCGAGTGGGAGCGTATCGTCGATGCCGGCAAACGCCGGCGCACGAGCCACATCCCTTTCATCGGCTCGGGGGTCGGTGGTTCGAGTGCCCTGTACGGCATGGCGATGGAGCGCTTCTTTCCTGCCGACTTCGCTCCCGCCGAGTGTTTCCCCGAGGGGGCGTCGGAGAGCACCCTGCCGCAGCGCTGGCCGATTGCCTACGAGGATCTGCTGCCCTACTACGCGCACGCCGAGGCGCTCTATCGCGTGCGCGGCAGCCCCGATCCCCTGCGTGGTGCCGGCTTCTCGCCGGCCTACCTCGATCCCGCCCCGCTCTCGCCCTGCGCTGACGAACTCGCGTGCTGGCTGCGCGCAGCGGGGATGCACCCCTACCGCCTGCCGCTCGCCTGCGAGTTCGTGCCCGAATGCGCGTGCTGCCAGAGCTACCTGTGCGCGCGCGGTTGCAAGAACGACGCCGGGCGGATCTGCGTCGAGCCGGCCATGCGCGAACATGGCGCCAGCCTGCTCGATGCCTGCGAGGTCGTCCGCCTCGAGGCCTCGGCGCAGCGTGTGGAGGGGGTGGTGTGCCGGCGCGAGGGGCGCTGCTTCACCCTGCGTGCGCGCACGGTGGTGCTGGCCGCCGGTGCCCTGCACACGCCCCGCCTGCTGCTGGCCTCGGCCAGCGCCGAGTGGCCGCGCGGGCTGGCGAACCGCAGCGGCCTCGTCGGCCGCAACCTCATGCGCCACTACGTCGATCTCTACGTGATCCGGCCGCGGACGGCGCCGGGCGCGCAAGCAGCGTGGAAGGAGATCGCGTTCAACGACTTCTATCACGAGGCGGGCGGGGGCAAGCTCGGCTCGGTGCAGGATTTCGGCGCGCTGCCGCCGGTGGATCATGTGCTCGACGTGCTCGCCGACGACATCGCCCAGGGTCATGGCGCGCTCGCCGGCCTGCTGTTCCGCCCGCTCCGGCCCCTCATCGGGCGTTACCTCGGGCGCCGGCTTGCGGGCAGCCGCATCCTCGCGGCCCTCATGGAGGACCTGCCCTATGCCGACAACCGCGTAGAACTCGGCGCGGATGGCGGTATCGAGCTCCACTACCGGCTGCATGCGGCGGAACGCCAACGCATCGCGCGCATGCGCAGCAGGATGAAGGCCTTGCTCGAACCTTACCGGCCGATGCTGATCAAGCAGGCCGAGAGCAACGAGCGTCTCGCCCACGCCTGCGGCACCTGCCGCTTCGGCGAGGATGCGCGCACGAGCGTGCTGGACCCGTCCAACCGGGCGCACGATGTGGACAATCTCTACGTGGTCGATGCCTCGTTCTTCCCGTCGAGTGCGGGCATCAACCCCAGCCTGACCATCGCCGCCAATGCCCTGAGGGTCGCGGATGCGATCGCTCGGGCCATGGCCCAGGGGAGTGCATCGCCGTGACGAGCGAAATCGAATGCCTGATCTGCGGCTACCGCAGCGTTGCGCCCGGCGCGGGTGAGCTGGGGGCCTGCCGCGGCAACACCGAGCGCTTCAGCGCGGTCTCGCACCACCTGTGGAAGTGTCCGCGCTGCGCCAGCATCCACAACATCGACCCGGTGGACTTCGCCGACCTCTATCGCGACTACCCGCTCAACCAGCGCCGCCTGGACGTGTTCGCGCGCGGAACGCTGCGCAACCTGCTGCGCCGGCTCGAGCACGCGGGGCTCGCCAGGGACGCGTCCATCCTCGACTACGGCTGCGGCAACGGGGTGTTCATCGACTACCTCAGGCAGCGCGGCTACGCCGACGTCCGCGGCTACGACCCCCATGTCCCCGCGTTCGCGCGCCGGCCCGAGCGCCAGTTCGACTGCGTGGTCGCCAACGACGTCATCGAGCACGTCGCCGACCCGCGCGCCACCATCGCCGACTTCTCCGCCCTGGTGCGCCCGGGCGGGCTGCTCTACATCGGCACGGCGGATTCCGAGCCGGTGCGCATGGACGACCTCGAACCGCATCTGATGCGTCTGCATCAGCCCTTCCACCGTGTGATCGTCACCGAGCGGTCGCTGCATCGCCTCGCGGCCGAGACCGGCTACGCCATGGTGGCGCACTGGCGGCGTTCGTACATGGATACCCTGCTGCCTTTTGCCAACTACCGCTTCCTGGACGAATTCAGCCGTGCGCTCGGCCACGTCCTCGAGCGCTCGTTTCATCCTTCCGCATCGCGGGTGATGTTCCGTCGGCCGCGTCTATGGCTTTACGCCTTCCTGGGCTATTTCAGACCAAGCGCGTACGAGCCCGCGGTGCTGTTGCGTCGGCCACCCGTCGCGGTGGCCGGCCCGGAAATTACACAGGAGTCGCAACAATGAAGATGAACTGGGTGGAGAAGTTCCTCATGAACAATCCGATCCGTGCCGCGTTCCACGTCCATGTGGAGGCCCCGCTGCTAGAACGCCTCGGTGGCCGCACCGAGGGGCTGCGCGTGCTCGAGGTGGGTTGCGGGCGTGGCGTGGGGACCGAACAGATCTTTCGTCGCTTCGGCGCCGCTTCGGTGTTCGCGATGGACATCGATGAGGACATGGTGGCGCGCGCGCGCGCGCGGCTGAAGGACATTCCGCCCGAGCGCCTGCGCGTAGAGGTCGGCGACGTGACCGCGATCGACGCCGAGGATGCGAGCTTCGACGCCGTGTTCGATTTCGCGATCATTCATCACGTGCCCGACTGGCAGGCCGCGGTCGCCGAGATCCGTCGCGTGCTCAAGCCGGGCGGGCGCTTCTACTTCGAGGAGGTCACCCGGCACGCGCTCGACAAGTGGTCCTATCGCTTCTTCATGGAGCATCCCACCGAGAACCGCTTCACCGCGGCCGAGTTCATCCGCGAGGTCGAGCGCCAGGGCATGATCGTCGGCAGCGACTACACCGAGCGCGGGGGCGGGGACTTCGTGTTCGGCGTGGGCCGCGTGGCGCCCGAGGCGGGCTGAGGATCTCGCGCGCGTGCCGACAAATGATGCACGCGCCGGGGGCGGGAAATGAAAAAGGGGGAAGGCTTTCGCCTTCCCCCTTTCATCCACGCCCGCTTCGGTCGGGTCAGGCCGCCTTGCGGCGACGCAGCGCAGCCAGGCCCGCCATGCCCAGGCCCAGCAGCGCCAGGCTGCCCGGTTCCGGAACGGTGCGCTGCACTTCCACGCGGTTACCCGCACGGATGGTCAGGTTGTATTGACCGGAACTCAGATTGCCCGTCTGAGCGGCGAACTTGGAGAACACCCCGCTGGCGTACGGGCTCGAAGCGGTCACGTCGTCACCGGGCGAGAGCGCGGTGGCACTGACGTTCAGGCTCTCGCCGTCGAGCGTTTCCGTACCGCCGAAGATCCCACCAGCCAGGCCATCGGGCGCCCAGGCAAACGTCGGCACGAGATCACCGACCTTCGTCAGCGTGATGCTGAAGTCGATGGACGCCTTGGCGAAGGAGGCCGGGTTGGCGAGGGCCAGGGGATCGAGGAGGGCCCTCAGGAAGGGGTCCGCTTCGAAGTAGAAGCCGAGCGCGCAAGTGTTGGTGCCGTCGCCGCACGAACCGCCTGCAGTCACGCTCATCGTGAACAGCGCGGACGACGAGTTGTCCGCGCTGGCCTGGCCATAGCCGATCGAACCGATGTTGGCCTCGACGCCACTGCGTGCCGAGATGGTGGTCGTCGGCGAAGTCTGCTCGCTCAGCACGATCGCATCACCCCAGGCATAGTTGCTGCCGCTGGCGCCGACGAGGTTGTAGTAACCGCCGGTCACGTCCTCGTTCGCGCGTACGATCCCGCCGCTTTGCGCGACTGCATCGGGCAGCGGGCCGGTGTCCGAGCTGTTGGTGCCGGAGCCGTTCAGGCTGTACGACGCGGTCGAGGTGGCGGACGGGAAGTTGACCGTCAGCAAGGGCGAGGTGAAGTTCGTCGAACCATTGACCAGCGGGTTGATGAAGCCGGCCTGGAGGTTGTGAGTCGAGACGGCATAGGCTGCGGCGTGGGCGTTGGCTGCTGCGCCGAGGCCAAGCGCTACCAGGCTGGTTGCCAGGATTAGCGGCTTGAATTTGGTTTTCATGATGGAAACCCTCGTAGATCGGTTGTGTTGAATTTAAGCCTCGCTTCCGAAGCTTCGCTGTTATTAAGCAGGTACCGTGCCTGAAATAAAAAAACCTGGAAAAACAAGCTTGTGTATTGGCGTGGCAGCTTTTTTGGGTAGGCAGTACGACTCGAGTGTAAAAAAAACCGACACTCCTCTGGCCGCTCGGGGCCGTTCAAGCCTGCGACCGGGCGCCGCGAGCATGCCTGCTTGCGACGAGGCGGAGCAGGTGATCGGCGAGGAGGGACTCGCCCTCGCGTTCGTGGTGGGCTGTCTGCAGCAGGCGGGCGCGTCGTGCGAAGCCGTCCTCGCCGAGCAGGCGGGTGACTGCGCGTGCGACGAGCGCCGGCGACACACGGTCGCCGCGGACCAGCAGCCCGGCACCGAAGGCCTCGATTGCCTGCATGTTGAGGAACTGGTCCATGTTCACCGCCACGCCGAGTACCGGCGTGCCATGGCCAAGCGCCTGGTTGGTCGTGGGGCTGCCACCGTTGCAGATCACCAACTGCGCCTGCGCACACGCGGCGTCGCCGGGCAGGAACTCGAACACGCGCGCCGACGAGGCCGCGAGTGCGGCCGGCACCGGCTTGCCGGCCGTGGAGACGAGCGCGTCGCAGCCGCAGGCCTCGAGTGCCGCGACGATGGTGGAGAGCGCGCCGATGTCGCCGGAGCTGCCCATGCTCACATAGACCAGCGGCTTGCCGGTCGGGGCAGCATCGAAGGCCGCCGGCGCGGGGGGCGACCACGCGAGCGGGCCCAGGAATGCGGCGTCGTCGCGCGGGACGAGCTCGGGAAAGAGCGCGGGGAAGTTCGCGAACAGGCGCAGGTCGGCGTCGGTGTAGCAGCGCCGCAGGTCGTGGCCGAGCGTGGGCAGGCCGTGACGGGCGCGCAGGCGCTCGAGCGGTACGGTGTGCAGGCGCATCGCGAGCGGCGAGAGCGCGTCGAACAGCAGGCGGGCGAGCGGGATGGGCGTGAAGCGGGTGAAGGGCAGAACCGGCAGCACCGCGCGCAAGGGGCGTTCCGGGCTCCAGTAGGCGTCGCAGATGGTGACGTAGGGGACGTCGCGCAAGCGGGCGCTCACCGACAGCGACAGGCGAAAATCGCCCACGACCACGTCGGGCTCGATGGCGTCGATCAGGGCCAGGTCGTCGACGACGTAGCGCTCGAGCGTCGCGGTGTCGTAGAGCGGCAGGCCGCGCGCGAGGCGCTGCGCGAAGACGGCAGAGTCCTGGCACGCCAGCGTGCGGGTGTCCGCATTTCCTCCATCGCTGACCCAGGCATAGGACGCCGGGCGGGCGAGGGTCGCCTCGAAGCGCGCGGGGTCGAGGCTCGCGGTCAGCAGAGCGGGGCGCGCGACGTGGGCGAGGGTGGCGCCTTCGGCGAAGAACAGGATCCTGAGCCGGGTCTCGGACATTCGGCCGCTCCGCGGGTCGTTCGGGGCCATGAGGATAGCGCAGGGACGACCTCGCCTGCGAAACTGCCGCAGGGAGCGTTCGATCTCCGCGACGACCCCGCCTCGGCACCGGATGCGGTGCTTGCCCGGTCGGGGCCGGCTTGCGGCGAGCGGGTGGAAGAGGACCGCAGGCGAGAGCGCTGCAGGCGAGAGAACTGCAAGTCGACAGGGCTTCAAATCGCGATGGCGGCAGCTCGACTTGCGAGCGTGCCGCCATCCTGTTCAGCTTTCCGCACGTGTCCGATCCCCGGCGCGGGAGTCCGCGCGAGCGGACCCCGCGGGGGGCTGGAGACTCATGCGCGACGGCGACGCGTACCGCCCCACAGGCCGATCATGCCGATGCCCAGCAGCGCGAGCACACCGGGTTCGGGCACGCGGTCGAGGTTGCTGGCGGTCGACAGGAAGACCTGTTCGTAGCCATTGTTGAGCGAACGGCCCGTGCAATCGGCTTGATTGACGACGCCCGGATCGCAACCCAGGCGCAGGTTGACGTTCATGCTGTAACCGGTGATGTTGCCGGCGAACAGGGTGACCAGCTGCTGGTCGAGCTCGGGGAACACGATCGCGTAGGCGGCCTGGTTGGCGCCGAGGTTGGCGTCGAAGGTCTTGGCCACTTTCGACGGATCGGCGGTGCAGGAAATGAGCGCACCATTCGTATCCAGGCACTGCTTGCCACCGGACAGGATGTAGTCCGTTGCCGCGTTGGTTCCGATCAGCGGGTTGTCGAGCGCGCCGGCGTGGGTGTAAGCGAACGGGCTGCCATTGATCGTACCGCCGCCGCCATCGGCGATGGTCGCGAACTTGCCGCCCCGGTTGGTGAGGTCGTAGACGCCGATCACGGCGCCCGTCGCGTCGCGCAGCGTGATCTGCGCCCAGCCGGCGAGCCCTTCGTCCACCGCGCCGCCGCTCTTGGTCTGGTTGTTGTTGAAGAAGAAGATCAGGCTGTTGTCGGTGCCCATGAAGTTCTTGAGCGCGGTCAGCGACACGTCCCAGGTGCCGGCGCCGTCGCCGGTGAACTCCCCCGCCCCGTTCGGGTCGGCTACCGTGCCGGTGCTGAAATAGGGATTGCCGTCGGCGTTCGGTGTCGGGTAGGCATCGTCCATGCCCGACATGTTCGTCGTTGCCGGGTTGCTGCTGGTGCCGGTGCCGATCACGGTCAGGTCCTTGATCGCGCCGGGCGTCGAGTCGATGTAGTAGGGATTGCCCGGGCCGACGCCGCCGCCGTTTACCTGGTCAAAGATGTAGGCGTTGTACTGCAGCAGGAAGGAATTGCCGTCGCCGTACGTGACCCACGGGCAGGCGCCTCCACAGGTCAGGTCGAGTGCGGCCGCCGGGGCCGATGCCAGCATCCCGGTGCCGAGCAGGCCTGCCAAGGCCATCGCGCGTTTGATCTTCATGCTGTCCTCCACTTGAGCAAGCCTTCGAATGAAGGTCTCCTCTGGGATGAAGCATTTACCGTGCCGGTTATTTAAAACGTTAAAAATCAATAATTTGAAAATTATGCGAAATGACTTTGTAAAAAAACCGACACTTTTGGCTGAATTCGACTGGGAAATCAGCAATTCACCATGTTGTCCCGATGCACCAGTTCGGGTTCGTCGAGGTAGCCGATCAGGCTCGCGATCTCGGCGGTGGGCTTGCGCGCGATGCGCCGGCATTCCGACGCGGAGTAGTTCACCAGCCCGCGCGCGATCTCCTCGCCGGCCAGGTTGCGGCAGGCCACCACCGCGCCGCGCTCGAAATCCCCGCGTACCTCGACCACACCCACCGGCAGCAGGCTCTTGCCACCCCGCAAGGCCGCCACCGCGCCGTCGTCGATGACGAGGTCGCCGGCGAGCTGCAGGTGGTCGGCCAGCCACTGCTTGCGCGCCTGCAGCGGCGTGCTGCTGGCGTAGAGCAGGGTACCGAGCGCCTCGCCGGCGGCCAGGCGCAGGATGGGGTCGGGCTCGCGGCCGCTGGCGATGCAGGTGTGCGCCCCGCTGCGCGCGGCGCGCTGGGCGGCGCGGATCTTGGTGATCATGCCCCCCTTGCTGATCGCGCTCCCCGAGCCGCCGGCCATGGCTTCGTACTGGCGGTCCTCGGCGCGGCCCTCGCCGATCAGTGTCGCGGCCGGGTCCTTGCGCGGGTCGGCGGTGTACAGGCCCTGCTGGTCGGTGAGGATGATCAGCGCCTCGGCTTCGATCAGGTTGGCGACGAGCGCGCCGAGGGTGTCGTTGTCGCCGAACTTGATCTCGTCGGTGACCACGGTGTCGTTCTCGTTGATGATCGGCACCACGCCGAGCGCGAGCAGGGTGGTGAGCGTGCTGCGTGCGTTGAGGTAGCGGCTGCGGTCGGCGAGATCCTCGTGGGTGAGCAGGATCTGCGCGGTGTGCAGGCCGTGGCGCGAGAAGGCCTTCTCGTAGGCTTCCACCAGCCCCATCTGGCCGACCGCGGCAGCGGCCTGCAGCTTGCTCATCTCGGTCGGTCGCTTCGCCCAGCCCAGGCGCTGCATGCCGGCGGCGATCGCGCCCGAGGACACGAGCGCGACCTCGCGGCCCTGGGCGCGCAGCGCGGCGATCTGGCGCGCCCAGGCGTCGAGCGCGTCCTTGTCGAGACCGGCGCCGTTGTTGGTGACGAGTGCGGAGCCGACCTTGACCACGAGGCGGCGGGCGTTGCGGAGCTTGGTTCTCATCGGGGTGCGTGCGGGCAGCGGATAGGGTGGGGGGCGGAATCAGGCAATTGCGTGCCGTCCGCCAGGCCGGCGGCACGCGGAATCAGGTCAGCGCGACGGCGGGGAGTCGTCCTCTTCGGAGTCGAGCGCATCCTCGGGCCGTTCGTCGTCTTCGTCGAGCAGGGCTTCGCGCTCGTAGGCGGCGTCGGCTGCCGCGCGCGCGGCCTCGGCCGCGGCGAGACGAGCGGCCTCGGCGGCGACGCGCTCGGCGCGCTCGGCCTCGATGCGGGCGCGCTCGGCGTCGAGCAGGTCCTGGATCGCGAAGATCAGCGCCTGGGTGCCTTCGCCCTTCATGGCGGAGATCTGGAAGTGGCGTTCGACCGGCCCGTAGGCTTCGAGGAAGGCGGCCACGCGTTCGGCGCGCTCTTCCTCGGGGATGAGGTCGAGCTTGTTGAGCACCAGCCAGCGCGGCTTGTTGTACAGCGCCTCGTCGTACTTGCGCAGCTCCTCGGCGATGGCCTTGGCGTCCGCGACCGGATCGGCCTCGGGATCGAAGGGGGCGAGGTCGACCAGGTGCAGCAGCAGGTGGGTGCGCTGCAGGTGGCGCAGGAATTGGTGGCCCAGCCCGGCGCCCTCGGCCGCGCCCTCGATCAGGCCGGGGATGTCGGCGATCACGAAGCTGCGCGCCTCGCTGGTGCGCACCACGCCGAGGTTGGGTGCGAGCGTGGTGAAGGGGTAGTCGGCGACCTTGGGCTTGGCCGCGGAGACGCTGCGGATGAAGGTGGACTTGCCGGCGTTGGGCATGCCGAGCAGGCCGACGTCGGCGAGCACCTTGAGCTCCAGGTGCAGGTTGCGGTACTCGCCTTCCTGGCCCATCGTCTTCTTGCGCGGGGCGCGGTTGGTGCTGGACTTGAAGTGGATGTTGCCCAGGCCGCCGCGGCCGCCCTGGGCGATGAGTACGGTCTTGCCGTCCTCATCGAGGTCGGCGACGAGCTCGCCGCTGTCGAGGTCCTTGATCACCGTGCCGACCGGGAAGCGCAGCGTGATGTCGTCGCCGCCCTTGCCGTAGCAGTCGCGGCTGCCGCCGTTCTCGCCGCGCTCGGCGCGGAAGCTGCGGGTGTAGCGATAGTCGATCAGGGTGTTGAGGTTGCGGTCGGCCACGGCGTACACGCTGCCGCCACGGCCGCCGTCGCCACCGCTCGGGCCGCCCTTGGGGATGTACTTCTCGCGGCGGAAGGTGGCCGCGCCGTTGCCGCCGTCGCCGGCGTACACCTCGATGCGGGCTTCGTCAAAGAACTTCATGCCTGATCAACCTCTTGGCGGGGCAGGCCGGCAGGCGCACCCCGAAAATGAAAAAGCCCTACCACCGGGATAGGGCTTTCGATGCTGCGATGCGAACCGGAGCGCGCGATCAGGCCGCTTCCGGCACGATGATCACGGTACGACGACGCGACGGGCCCTTGACCGCGAACTGCACGACGCCGTTCTTGAGCGCGAACAGGGTGTGGTCCTTGCCGATGCCGACGTTGTCGCCAGGGTGGTATTCGGTGCCGCGCTGGCGAACGATGATGTTGCCGGCGAGCACGAACTGGCCACCGTAGCGCTTGACGCCGAGGCGTTTCGATTCCGAGTCGCGGCCGTTACGCGAACTACCGCCAGCTTTTTTGTGTGCCATGTCGGATTACCCCCTGCGCCTTAGGCCGAGATCGCTTCGATACGAAGCTCGGTGTAGTTCTGACGATGCCCCTGGTGCTTCTGGTAGTGCTTGCGGCGGCGCATCTTGAAAATCTTGATCTTGTCGTGACGGCCGTGGGAGACCACGGTCGCCTTGACGGAAGCTCCGGCCACAACGGGCGTGCCGATCTTGACGGCATCGCCTTCACCGACCATGAAGACCTGGTCGATGGTGATCTCGGAACCCACGTCGGCCGGTATCTGTTCTACCTTGATCTTTTCGCCGGCAGCGACGCGATACTGCTTGCCACCGGTTTTTATCACCGCGTACATGGTGTTGCTCCAGTTGATGGGTCTGCGAAGAATCGCGCACTATACGAACACGCGGCAGGAAAGTCAATGAAAACAATGTCCGGACCTGCGTTCCCAGCGTATCCGGGCACATGTAAGAAAATCCGGCACTCACGGGGCAGGGGCGCTCGCCGCGGGCCCTGCCGCGGCCAGGGCCGGCTGCAGGGCGTCCAGGGCCTGTTGCTCCGTGCGATAGTTCGAATGCATGCCGATGCGCGCCCACACGCCGTCGCGCTCCATGGCGTCGATCACCTGCTTCTTGAGTCCGCAGAAGGCGATCGTCTGACCCTGGCCGTGGAAGCGCTCGACCAGGCTGGCGAGGGTGTGCAGGCCGGTGGCGTCGATCGCGTTGATGCCGGCGGCCGAGACCAGCACGACGCGCACGCTCTCCTGCGCGCGCGCGGCGCCGAGCATGGCGTCCTCGAAGGTGGCGGCGGTGACGAAACTGAGCGGACCGTCAAAACGCAGGATCACCAGCCGGGGATGCGGGTGGTGCAGGCCGAAGCGCTCGCGGTCGCGGTAGGTGCCGTCCTCGTGCAGGCCGAGCAGCGCCACGCGCGGACGCATGCCGCGATACACCAGCAGCGCGAGCGACAGGATCAGGCCGGTGAACACCCCGTTCTGGATGTTGGGCGCGAAGGCGAGGGTGGCGAGGAAGGTGACCGCCGCGGCGGCGCCGTCGTCGCGGCTCGCACGCCAGGCGCGCCGCATCACTCCGGTGTCGATCAGTCCGGCGACCGCCTGCAGGATGATCGCCGCCAGCACCGGCTTGGGCAGGTGCCACAGCAGCGGGGTGAACCACAGCAGGGCGGCCAGCACGAAGGCGGCGGTGACCAGCGAGGACAGGCCGGTGCGCGCCTCGTTGGCGTAATTTAGCGCCGAGCGCGAGAACGAGGCGCTCACCGGCAGGCCGCCGGTGAAGGCGGCGGCGAGCTTGCCCAGGCCCTGGCCGACGAGCTCCTGGTCCTGGTTCCAAGGCTGGCGGGTGCGGCCGCAGATCAGCTTGGCGCTCGAGGCCGCCTCCATGAAGCTCACCATGGCCACCACGAAGGCGGCCGGCAGCAGCGCGGCGATCAGCTCCGGGCGCAGCGGCGGCAGGCTGAAGCCGGGCAGGCCGGCCGGCACTGCGCCCACCACCGCACCGCCTTGGGCAGCGAAGCCGGTCCAGGCCGATAGCGCGATCGTCGCCGCCACCACCAGCGGCACGCCGGGCAAGCGCGGCCACAGGCGCTTGAGCCCCACCAGCACGGCCAGGCTGCCGACGCCGAAGGCCGCCGCGGCGGGCTGCAGTGCGTCGAGCCCGCCGAGCGCACGCACGAAATCGACCAGCAGGTGATCGGAGTGCGGCATGGCCAAGCCGAGTAGCGGAGGGATCTGGGTCAGGCAGATGATCAGCGCGGCGGCGTTGACGAAGCCCATCAGCACCGGCACCGACAGCAGATTGAGCAGCCAGCCCAGGCGCAGCACACCGAGCGCGAGCTGGATCAAACCCGACAGCAGCGCCAGCAGCAGGGCGAGCCCGACGAGGTCGCCCCCGGCGGTCGCGCCCAGCGGCAGGATGCTCGCGCCCACGAGCAGGCTGGTGAGCGCCACCGGCCCGGTGGAGAGCTGGCCGCAGGAACCGAACAGCGCAGCGACCACCGCCGGCAGCAGCGCGGCGTAGAGGCCGATGTGCGGCGGCAGCCCGGCGAGCTTGGCGTAGGCGAGCGCCTGCGGAATCAGCACCAGCGCGACCGTGATGCCGGCGACGAGGTCGCCGCGCAGCCCATGCTCGCGCCATTGCGCAGGCCAGGCGAGGAAGGGCAGGTGCGGATGTGGGGAGGGCATCGGCCGGAGGATTCCCGAGGGCGGGGGGGTGTGGCCCCCTGTCGTCCGGGGGATTCCATCTTAGCCGTGAAACGGGGGGCGGCCCAGGCGCCCGAAAAGAATTCGGGCAGCGGCGCGGGACGCGCGGCTGCCCGAAGTGGAGCCGGCAGGGCCGGATCCGGACGAGGCTCGGTGAGGGTTTTCGCTGCCGCGGTGGCCGCGATGCCTCAGGACTTGCGGGAGCGGCGGGCGGCCGCGAAACCCAGCAGACCCGAGCCGAGCAGCGCCAGGGTGCCGGGTTCCGGCACGCGTTGCGTCGCCAGGCGGGTGCTGATGAAGACCTGTTCGAAGTTGTTGTCCTGCGACACCGCGGTGCCGTAACCGGCGCAGGAGTCGTTTCCCTGCGTGTTGATGGTGAATGGCGGGCTGACGCAGCCGTAGCGCAGGTCGACCCGCATCACGTAGTCATCGAGGTTCGAGCCCGCTGCCATCAGGCCACCGATGAAATCGTCGAGCTCGGGAATGGTGATCGCGTAGGGGGCCTGGTTCTCGCCGAGGTTGTGGTTGATCGCATCGAAGCTGCCGGCGCTGGCGGTGGTGCAATCGACCAGCGCGCTGGTGTTCTCGTCGACGCACACCTGGCCGCCCGACATGGCGAAGTCGGTGATCTCGGGGGCGTTGCCCTCGCTGGTATAGAGCGTGACGTCACCATACGGGACACCGCCTCCGACCGGCGGGGGGCCGTAACCCGGGGCGGGCAGGTCGCCGATGCCGTCGCCGTCGCGCTGTTCGCTCGTGCGCGGGTCGTTGGTCACGTCGAAGGTCTTGTAGACCGTCGTGCCGGCGAGGTTGGTCAGGGTCACGCGGGCCCAGACGGCGAGGTTCTGCGTCAGGCCGTCGTTGCTGTTGGGCTCGTTGTTCACGAAGAAGAACGTCATCAGGTTCTTCGAGAAGTCGAAGCTCTGGTCGAGTGCGCCGAGCGTCGCATCCCAGGTGTTGGTCTTGTCGCCGGTGAAGGTGGCGTTCTTGTTGCCGTCGCTGCCCGGCTCGTTGGCGGAGGTCATCGTGAAGAACAGCTCGTTGTTCGCCGCGTCGAAGGCGTCGTCGATGTTCGCGTTCTCGTTGTCGATGTGGCCGCCGGCCCCCTGGACGATGTAGATGCGCGGGTCGGTCTCACTCGCACCCGGGGAGCCCTTGACGTTGTAAGGACAGCCGGGGCCGTATTCAAAGCCGCAGGCGAAATAATTGGCCACCGCCAGCGAATAGCTGTTGCCATCGCCGTACGTGACGTAACCGAGCCCGTTCAGATTGACCAAGGCTGCCGACGCAGACGATGCGCCGAGCGCGGCGAGCATTGCGACGACCAGGTTTTTGGCTTTCATGGCACTCCCTCCTACAGGTGTATGGAGATCTCGTAGCAAATCGTGTGCCAATAATGCAAGTATCTGTTTTTTAGATATTTTAATTTTTAGATTTTTCTTCTTCAGCAGCCTGTGTAAAAAAATCGACACCCGGATCCAGCCTACTTGTGGAGATCCGAACGGGTTCCAAGCGAAGGGATATGCGAAAGGCAATTCCTTTGCGGCGCCTTTTCCGATGGCCATGGAAAGTAACTCGGAGTTGCCGATGTACTATGAAAAATTAATTCGATAAATGCCTGAAGAATAATTGCGGCACGAATGAAGTGGCCGGGCCGATCCGGCGCTTCGTCCTGCGACCGGGAGAATGACGCTCTCGCGCCACAGCAGGATGCGCGCACCCGAAACTCGGCGCGGGAGGGAAGGTGGGTGGGGGCGTCGCAGTGCAGGCAGCGGGGCTGCGGGGGCATAATCGGGGACATCCTTCCGAACGGGCCCCGAGCCGCGACCATGGCGCTCCGCCGCATCCCGCCCATCCAGTGCCTGCTCACCTTCGAGGCGGTCGCGCGCCTGCGCAGCGCGAGCCGTGCGGCCGAGGAGCTCTGCGTGACCGTCAGCGCGGTCAGCCATCGCCTGCGCCAGCTCGAGTCCCATCTGGGCGTGCGGCTCTTCTCGCGCAGCGACTTCACCCCGACCGCCGAGGGGGCGGCCTACCTGCAGCAGGTCGGTGTCGCGCTCGCGGCGCTGCGCGAATTGCCGGGCGAGCGCGCGCCGGGTGCATCGGCGCGCTTGCGCGTGGCGGTGACACCCTCGTTCTGCCGACAGTTCGTCATGCCCAAGCTCGAGCTCTTCCGCCGCGACTGGCCGGACATCGAGCTCACCCTGCAGGTGTCGATCCCGCTGCGCGACGTCGTCGCGGAAGAGGCGGAGCTCGAGATCCGCTATGGCGCCGGGGGCTACACCGACCTCGAGCACCGCCTGCTGCTGAGCGACGAGGCGGTCCCCGCCTGCAGCCCGGCCTTCCTCGACGAGCACGGCCCCTTCGACGGTTTCGCGAGCCTCGCCGAGTGCGCCGGCACCGCGCTCGTGCGCAGCCCGCTCGAGCCCTGGTCGAACTGGTTCGCGCACTGCGGCCTGGCTCTGCCCGAGCCGGCGCGCGGCGCACAGTTCAACGACCTCGGCCTGGCCTACGATGCCGCGGCGAGCGGCTTCGGGGTCGCCCTGGTGCGCCAGCGCCTGGGGGCGGCGTGGTTCGACAGCGGGCGCCTGCTGGCGTTGTCCTCGCGCCCGCTGCGCTCGCCCTACGCGCACTACCTGTGCTGGCGCCCCGGCGCGCTCGAGCGCTGGGAGTGCGCCGCGTTCGCGGACTGGCTGCAGGCCGCGCTGCCCTGAAGCATCGCCGGGCCGTTTCAGGGTTGAATTTTCTTCAAGCCGGCGAGCAAGAGGCGTCAAGCGGGCGCTGTGCGGGAGCCTCTATACTCCGGATAGCTGCCCGGTCCCGCGGGGAGTCGAGGATTCGGATGCGCCAAAGATCGCGACACGCCCGCGGGGATTCCGGGGGCGGAGGATCGCGCTTCGCGGCGGTTCTGTTTTCGTAGGAGCGACGCAAGTCGCGATTGCCGCGGTCCCGATACGCCCGCGCGGATTTCGATGTGCCGGCGCGGCGGTCGATGCTCGATCGGCATGGCCAGGCGAGGAGACGAGGATGATGCTGGAGAACGAAGCGCTGCCGTTCGGTGAGACCGAGGGCGATTTTTCCGCGGTGGACAAGGCGCGCGTGGTCGCAGCCTTGAGCAAGGTGCTGCCGTCCGGGACGCTGATGTACGACAGCGAGGACCTGCGCCCCTACGAGTGCGACGGCCTCGCCGCCTACCGCGAGCTGCCGCTGGTCGTGGCCCTGCCCACCACCGAGGCGCAGGTGGTGGCGGTGCTGCGCATCTGCCATGAGATGGGCGTGCCGGTGGTGGCGCGTGGCGCGGGCACCGGGCTGTCGGGCGGCGCTCTGCCGCACACCCGCGGCGTGCTGCTGTCGCTGGCGCGCTTCAACCGCATCGTCAGGCTCGATCCGCTCGCACGCACCGCGGTCGTGCAGCCGGGCGTGCGCAACCTGGCGATCTCCGAGGCGGCCGCGCCCTACGGGCTGTATTACGCGCCCGATCCGTCCTCGCAGATCGCCTGCTCGATCGGCGGCAACGTGGCCGAGAACGCCGGCGGCGTGCATTGCCTCAAGTACGGCCTCACGGTGCACAACCTGCTGCGCGTGCGCGGCGTCACCATTGCGGGCGAGGTCGTCGAGATCGGCTCGGGTGCGCTCGATTCGCCGGGCTACGACCTGCTTGCGCTGGTCACCGGCTCGGAGGGCATGCTGATCGTGGTCACCGAAGTCACCGTCAAGCTCGTGCCCAAGCCGCAACTCGCGCAGTGCGTGCTCGCCGCCTTCGACGACGTGGTGCGCGCCGGCGAGGCGGTGGCGAGGATCATCGCCGCCGGCATCATCCCCGCCGGCCTGGAGATGATGGACCAGCCCGCGACCGCGGCGGTCGAGGAGTTCGTGCGCGCCGGCTATCCGCTCGACGCCAAGGCGATCCTGCTGTGCGAGGCCGACGGCACGCCGGAGGAGGTGGCCGAGGAGATCGCCCGGGTGCGCGCGGTGCTGGAAGACAGCGGCGCCACCGAGATCCGCGTGTCGCGCGACGAGGCCGAGCGGCTCAGGTTCTGGGCCGGGCGCAAGGCCGCCTTCCCGGCGGCGGGGAGGATCTCGCCCGACTACTACTGCATGGACGGCACGATTCCACGCAAGCGCCTCGGCGAGATGCTCACCGCCATCCAGGCCATGGAAGGCAAGTACGGCCTGCGCTGCATGAACGTGTTCCATGCCGGCGACGGCAACCTGCATCCGCTGATCCTCTTCGACGCCAACCAGCCCGACGAGCTCGAGCGCGCCGAAGAGTTCGGCGCCGAGATCCTCGAGCTGTCGGTGGCGCTCGGCGGCACCATCACCGGCGAGCATGGCGTCGGGCTGGAGAAGATCAACCAGATGTGTTCGCAGTTCACCACGGCCGAGGTGCGCCAGTTCTTCCGCGTCAAGGCGGCCTTCGATCCGCCCGGGCTGTTGAACCCCGGCAAGGCGATCCCCACGCTCAACCGCTGCGCCGAATACGGCCGCATGAAGGTGAGCAAGGGGCATGTGCCGTATCCGGAGATTCCGCGGTTCTGAACGGGGGAATCGCGACTTGCGTCGCTCCTACGGGCGGTCCCGGGCGGCGGTGAATCCCGGATGGTCACGGGGTTTCCGTAGGAGCGACGCCAGTCGCGATCGCCGCCGACGGACTGCGCCCCGCGCGTCGGGAGTGCCCGGCCGGCAGGGTGTGCGGCCCCGCATATGAATGATGATTGGACGATGACACGATGACGATGATCGAGAAGGAATGGGCCGAGCGCGTGCGCGCGGCTGTGGCGACGCGTACGCCGCTGTGCCTGCGCGGCGGCGGCAGCAAGGACTTCTTCGGCTGTACGCTCGCCGGCGAGCGCTTCGACCTGCGCGCTAACCGCGGCGTGGTCGCCTACGAACCCACCGAGCTCGTCGTGACCGTGTGTGCGGGCACGCCGCTCGCCGAGCTCGAAGCGGTGCTGGCGGACAAGGGCCAGTACCTCGCTTTCGAACCGCCGCATTTCGGTCCCGGCGCCACGGTGGGCGGCTGCGTGGCCGCCGGCCTGTCGGGGCCGCGGCGGGCGAGTGCCGGCGCGGTGCGCGACTTCATGCTCGGCGTCAAGCTGCTCGACGGCCGTGGCGAGGTGCTGCGCTTCGGTGGCCAGGTCATGAAGAACGTCGCCGGCTACGACGTCTCCCGCCTGGTGGCGGGCAGCCTCGGCACGCTCGGCATCCTGCTCGAGGTCTCGCTCAAGGTGCTGCCGCGGCCGGTGGCCGAGGCCACGCTGCGTTTCGAGCTCGACGAGGCCAGCGCGCTGCAGCGCGTCAATGAATGGGGCGGCCAGCCGCTGCCGGTGTCGGCCACGCTGTGGCAGGACGGCGTGCTGCACCTGCGCCTGTCGGGCGCCGAGGCGGCGGTGCAGGCGGCCTGTGCGCGGCTCGGCGGCGAAGCGCTCGATGACGCGACGGCGCAGGCGCTGTGGACCGCGGCGCGCGAGCAGACCCTTCCCGGCTTCGCGCTGGAGGAGGGCGAGGTGCTGTGGCGGCTGTCGCTGCCCTCGACCGCGCCCGCGCTCGGCCTGCCCGGGCGCCAGCTCGTCGAGTGGGGCGGCGCGCAGCGCTGGTTCGCGGGCGCGATCGACGCGCAGGCGGTGTGCGCGCGCGCCGTCGAGCTCGGCGGCCATGCCACGGCCTTCCGCGGTGGCGATCGCGCCGCCGGCGTGTTCCAGCCCCTGGCGGCGCCGCTTGCGGTGGTGCATCGCCGGCTCAAGCAGGCCTTCGACCCCGCGGGGATCTTCAACCCCGACCGTCTCTACCCGGAGCTCTGAGCCATGCAGACCCAGCTCGCCGATTTCATCCGCGACACCCCCGAGGGCCGCGAGGCCGAGGAGATCCTGCGCAAGTGCGTGCATTGCGGCTTCTGCACCGCCACCTGCCCGACCTACCAGCTGCTCGGTGACGAGCTCGACGGCCCGCGCGGACGCATCTACCTGATCAAGCAGGTGCTCGAGGGTGCCGCGCCCACCGAGAAGACCCGCCTGCACCTCGACCGCTGCCTCACCTGTCGTTCCTGCGAATCCACCTGCCCCTCGGGCGTGCACTACAGCCGCCTGCTCGACATCGGCCGCGCGGTGGTGGCCGAGCGCGTGCCGCGCCACGGCGGCGAGGCGCTGGTGCGGCGTACGCTGCGCGAGTTCGTGCCGCGGCCCAGGCTGTTCGGCCTGGCGATGGGCGCCGGACGCGCGGTGCGCGGCCTGCTGCCGAAGTCCCTGCAGGACAAGGTGCCCACGCTGCGGCCGGCCGGCACCTGGCCGGCGCCACGCCATGCGCGCCGGGTGATCGCGCTCGCCGGTTGCGCGCAGCCCGCGATGGCGCCTTCGATCAACGCCGCCGCGGCGCGCGTGCTCGACGCGCTTGGCATCTCGATGGTGGAGCTGCCTGGTGCCGGCTGCTGCGGTGCGGTGCGCTTCCACCTCGACGATGCCGAGGGCGCGCGCGCCGACGCCCGCCGCAACATCGACGCCTGGTGGCCCGACATCGAGGCCGGGCGCATCGAGGCGATCGTGATGACGGCCTCGGGCTGCGGCGTGCAGGTGCGCGACTACGGCCATCTGCTGCAGCACGAACCGGCGTATGCCGAGCGCGCGGGCCGAGTCGCCGAGCTCACGCGCGACATTGCGGAGACCGTCCTCGCCGAGAGCGAGGCCCTGCGTGCGCGCCTCGCCGCGCGCGCCCAGCCGCGCGAGCCGCTCGCCTGGCACGCGCCCTGCACGCTGCAGCACGGCCAGCGCATCCGCGGCACGGTCGAGTCCCTGCTGACGGCAGCGGGCTACGCGCTTACCCCGGTGCGCGACGCGCATCTGTGCTGCGGTTCGGCGGGCACCTACTCGATCCTGCAGCCCGAGCTCTCCGGCCGCCTGCGCGCGAACAAGCTCGACGCCCTGCTCGAGGGCGGCGCCGCACGGATCGCCTCCGCCAACATCGGCTGCATCACCCACCTGCAGGCGGGCACCGACAAGCCGGTGCTGCACTGGATCGAGCTGATCGATTCCCGTCTCGGCCCGGCGTCGTGATGAAGCGCACCGGGCGTGACGGATTTCACACCGGGTCGCGCCCCCCGGCGGCAGGCGCTCGCCTGCTGCCTGCTCCGGGTTGATATCATCCTATGATCCGTCCCGATTCCGGCCCGCTCATCCCTCATGCCTTTCACCGCCGAAACCTGTGTCGCCATGCACCTGGGCGACCGCAAGGAACAGCAGGACCGCGTCGCGCTGTTCGGCCATCCGAAGCGCCCGGGCATGATGATGGCGGTGCTCGCGGACGGCATGGGCGGCCATAGCGGCGGCGCCATGGCGGCCGAGCAGGTGCTGATGCGCGCGCGCCAGAACTTCGAGGCCTATGCGCCGCTGCACGAGACGCCCGAGCACCTGCTCGGCAGCATCATCGACGAGGCCCACGTCGTCATCAAGCTGACCCGCTTCACCAGCGAGCAGGACCCGCACAGCACCGCGGTGGTGTTCATGATGCAGCAGGGCAAGGCCTACTGGGCGCACTGCGGCGATTCGCGCATGTACCACTTCCGCGGCACGCGCACGATGTCGGTGAGCAGCGACCATTCGCTCGTCGCCGAGCTGGTGCGCAAGGGGCGCCTGGACGATCGCGCGGCGCTGCGCCACCCGCAGCGCAACGTGCTGCTGTCCTGCCTGGGCAGCGACCGCGAGCCGCGCATCGACTACGGCCGCGACGAGTCCCCGCTCGCCGGCGACTGCTTCCTGCTGTGCTCGGATGGCCTGTGGGCGCATTTCACCGACTTCGAACTCGCCTCGACGCTGCAGGAATTTCCCGCCCGCGCGGCCGCCGAGCGCCTGGTCGCGCTCGGCCGCGAGCGTGCCGGCGGCAGCGGCGACAACATCTCGCTGGCGATCGTCAAGTTGATCGAGGCTCCCGCCACGCCCGCCCGACCCGCCGCATCGCGCTGAACCTGCGCGCGCAGGGGCGCCGCGAGTCCGCGGCCGCAGCAGGTGGGGCGCAGGTTGCGGCAGGGCTCCAGAGCCGAGCGCGCTGCGGATTCCAGGCGCCATCGCGAGGTGCGCCGCTCCCACGAAAATCGTCGCGGCTCCGAAGGCGCTCTGTCAGGTCCGCCGTGCGCTTCGGCCTTGCGCTGCACGAAGATGGTGCGTCCGCCTTGATTGAAGTTAATATCGACGGGTGTCGGTCTCGCGAGCCCGCAAGTCGGGGCAGGGAGAGACAACAATCAAGAGGCAGGCGACCGACGCGTCATTCCATGAACCCCTCTAACCTCTCAATATGGAGGAGTACATCCATGCCTCTGGTCATCGGAGTGCTCAAGGAAACCCATCCCGGCGAGCGGCGTCTGTCCGTCGTCCCGGATGTGGTGAAGAAATACCAGGGTCTTGGCGCCAGCGTAGTGATGCAGAAGGACGCCGCCAAGGGCGCGCACTTCCGCGACACCGATTTTGCCGACGTCACCTGGGTCGATAGCGCGGCCGATGTCGTCGCCGCCGCCGATGTGGTGCTGTGCGTGCAGCCGCCCGCCGCCGAGACCCTCGCCGCGATGAAGCCCGGCAGCGTGCTGTGCGGCATGCTGCAACCCTGGTACAGCACCGAGCGCGTGCAGCAGCTGGTCGATGGCCAGGTCACCGCCTTCGCGCTCGAGCTGCTGCCGCGCATCTCGCGCGCGCAGAGCATGGACATCCTGTCCAGCCAGGGCGCGGTCGCCGGCTACGAATGTGCGCTGATCGCCGCCGACCACTCGCCCAAGTTCTTCCCGATGCTCACCTATGCCGCCGGCTCGATCCGCCCGGCGAAGGTGCTGGTCATCGGTGCCGGCGTCGCCGGCCTGCAGGCGATCGCCACCGCGCGCCGCATCGGCGCCATGGTCGAGGCCTACGACGTGCGTCCGGAGACCCGCGAGCAGATCGAGTCGCTCGGCGCCAAGTTCGTCGACACCGGCGTGTCGGCGGCGGGGGCCGGCGGCTATGCGCGCGAGCTCACCGAAGAGGAGAAGGCCAAGCAGGCCGAGCGCCTCGCCAAGGCGGTGGCGCAGTGCGACGCGCTCATCACCACCGCGGCGATCCCGGGCCGCAAGGCGCCGCGCATCATCACCGCCGACATGATCGCGCGCATGAAGCCGGGCGCGGTCGTGGTCGACATGGCAGCCGAGACCGGCGGCAACGTCGAGGGCACGGTGGCCGGCGAGAAGGTGTGGATCAACGACGTGCTCGTGATCGGCCCCACCAACATCCCCAGCCGCATGCCGGTGCATGCCTCGGAGATGGTCGCCAAGAACCTGTTCAACTTCATCTCGCCCTTCATCAAGGACGGCGCGCTCGCGCTCGACTGGGAGGACGAGGTCATGGCCGGCAGCTGCCTGGCGCATGCGGGCGAGCTTCGCCACGCGGGCGTCAAGCAGGCGCTCGGGCTGTAAGGAGGAATTCGCAATGGATGGCTTTACCGCGTTGTACATCTTCGCGCTGGCCGCGTTCACCGGTTACGAGGTGATCTCGCGCGTGCCGGTGATCCTGCACACCCCGCTGATGTCGGGCTCCAATTTCGTGCATGGCGTCGTGCTGATCGGATCCATGGTGGCGCTCGGCCATGCCGACCCGGAAAGCCCGCTGCAGCTGCTGATCGGCTTCTTCGCGGTGTTCCTCGGCGCGGCCAACGCGGCCGGCGGCTACATCGTCACCGAGCGCATGCTGGGCATGTTCAAGGCCGGCGGCCGCAAGCAGGGGGGTGAGCAATGACCTCGAACTGGTTCGTCAACATGGCGTACTTCATCGCCGCCATCGTGTTCATCTTCGGCCTCAAGGCGATGGCCTCGCCGGTCACCGCGCGCAAGGGCGTGGTGTGGGCCGGCTACGCGATGATCGCCGCGACCCTGGCCACCTTCTTCATCCCCGACCTGCACAACATCGGCCTGATGGTGGTGGCGATCGTGCTCGGCGGCGGCGTCGCCTGGTACAGCGGCAAGGTGGTCAAGATGACCGACATGCCGCAGATGGTTGCGATCTACAACGGCATGGGCGGCGGCGCCGCGGCCGGCATCGCGGCGATCGAGCTGGTGCGCGGGGTGCCGCACGACGCGGTCACGTCCACGCTGCTCGCGCTCGGCGCGGTGATCGGCGCGGTGGCGTTCTCGGGTTCGTGCGTGGCCTTCGCCAAGCTGCAGGGGCTGATGACCAAGGCGATCCGCCTGCCGGGGCAGAACAACATCAACTTCCTGCTCTCGGTCATCACCATCGGCATCGGCCTCACCGTGGCCTACTCGGCGCACACGGGCGGCTTCGAGATCTTCCTGTTCTTCGTGCTCGCGCTCGCGCTCGGCGTGATCCTGGTGATGCCGATCGGCGGTGCCGACATGCCGGTGGTGATCTCGCTGCTGAACGCCTTCACCGGCCTCGCGGTCGGCTTCAAGGGCTTCGTGATCGGCAACCCGGCGCTGATCGTGGCCGGCATCGTGGTCGGCGCCTCGGGCATGCTGCTCACCCAGCTCATGGCCAAGGCGATGAACCGCCCGATCAGGAACATCATCTTCGCTCCGATCACCGGTGCCGCGGCCGAAGGCGGCGAGGCCGTCGAGGGCACGATGCGCGAGCTGTCGTCGATGGATGCGGCGGCGCTGATGCGCTACGGCCAGAAGGTCATCATCGTGCCGGGCTACGGCATGGCGGTGGCCGGCGCCCAGCACAAGGTGTGGGAGATGGCGCAGCTGCTGGAGGAGGGCGGCGTCGAGGTGGTGTTCGCGATCCATCCGGTCGCGGGCCGCATGCCCGGCCACATGAACGTGCTGCTCGCCGAGGCCGGCGTGCCCTACGACAAGATCTTCGATCTCGACGAGATCAACAACGACTTCGCCCAGGCCGACGTGGCCCTGGTGATCGGTGCCAACGACGTGGTGAACCCGGTCGCGCGCACCGACAAGTCGAGCCCGATCTACGGCATGCCCATCCTCAACGCCGACATGGCGCAGAACGTCATCGTGGTCAAGCGTGGCAAGGGCGCCGGTTACTCGGGCATCGAGAACGCGCTGTTCTACAAGGACAACTGCCGCATGCTCTACGGCAGCGCGCAGGAAGCCATCGCCGAGGTCATCCAGCACGTGAAGTCGATGGAGGCATGACGCCGAACCGCCCGCCGGCTGCAGCGCCGGCGGGTTCCGCTCAAGCCGGAGGCGCATCGGGCCGTAAGGGCAGGGAACCTTCCTGTACCTGCGGCCCGATGCGCGTTTGCCTTTTCGCTTTCCTCCTTGTCGTCCCGCTCGGCCTTTCCAGCGCTCCGGCCCTTGCGCAGAAGGCTCCCGCTGCGCCTGCAGCTGCGGCTGCGGCTGCGGCGAATCCGCCGACGCCCGAGTGGCGGCGCACCGACGGCTATCGTTTCCCGCCGCTCGCCGACAGCGTGCGCCGCCTGCAATACACCACGCTGGCGATGCAGCTGCGCGAATACTGTGCCGACCGGCGCGTGTCCGACGACTTCGTGCGCGAGCGCCTGCAGCGCTTCGGTCGTATTACCGGGCGCGTGGAGACCTGCGCCAGCCTGCGGGATTACTGAGTGCGGAGCAGGCGGTCCGCGAACTCCCGCGCCGCCAGCGGCCGCCCGAACAGCGGCCCTTGCTGCAGGTGGCAGTCGAGCGCGCACAGGAAGGCCTGCTGGCCGCGGTGCTCGACCCCGCGCGCGTAGATTTCCAGCCCGAGCGTGCCGGCGAGCGCGCCGACCGCCTCGACGATGGCCTCGCTGTCCTCGCTGCGACCGACCCCGCGTACCAGCTCGGGGTCGAGCTTGAGCGCGGCGAGCGGGTAGCGGCGCAGGCGCGGGATGGACGACAGGCCGCGGCCGAAGTCGTCGATCGACAGGCGCACGCCGGTGGCGGCGATGCGCTCCAGCGTGGCGGCGAGCGTCGGGCTGTCGAGTGCCAGCACCTTTTCGTCGAGGTCGAGCTCGAGCCGCTCCGCCTTCAGCCCGGAGGTGCGCAGGGCGGTCGCGACGCGCGCCGCGAAGTCGCCGCGCATGAGCTGCTCGACCGAGACATTCACCGTCAGGCGCAGGCATTCGCCATCGTGCGTCGGCGGCCAGTCGGTAGCGTGATCGCAGGCAGTGGCCAGCACCCAGTCGCCGACGTCGGCGAGCAGGCGGGGGTCGCCGACCGCACCCATGAACTGGCGGTAGGGCAGCAGGCCGAGCTCGGGGTGGCGCCAGCGCAGCAAGGCCTCGCCCGCACGGGTGCGACCGGAGCGCGCATCGACCAGCGGCTGGAAGTGCAGGCACAGCTCGTCGGCTTGCAAGGCGTGGCGCAGGCCGCGTTCGAGATGGCTGCTGTCGAAGCCGGGGCCGTCGAGCCGGGTGTGGAAGACGCTGCAGTGGTTGCCGCCGAGCCGGCGCGCCTGTTCGAGCGCGCTCTTGGCGTTGCGCAGCAGGGTGTCGAGGTTGCGCCCGTCCTGCGGATAGAGGGCGAGGCCGGCGCTGGCGGTGATGCGCTGCAGCCCGCCGCCGAGCTCGAGGGGCTCGGCCACTGCGCGCAGCAGGGTTTCGGCGAACTGGTCGGCGTTGCCGGGATGCGCCGGCTCGGGCAGCAGCACGATGAAGCTGTCGCTGCGCTCGCGCGCCACCAGGGCAGCGGAACCGGCGGTAGCGGCGAGGCGGCGGGCGATGCACCGGAGGATCTCGTCGCCGGCGCTCTCGCCCAGGCTGCGATTGACCGCGGCGAAGCCGTCGAGGTCGAGGCGCACGATCGCGATGCTGCCGTGGCGGCCCGCCGCGCGCACCGCGCAGTCACCGAAGCGCGCCTCGAGCATGCGGCGGTTGGCCAGGCCGGTGAGCGGGTCGTGGCTCGTCAGGTACATCGACATCGACGGCGCGTCGTCGAACGCGCGCGCACCGCCTGCTGTCGGGCGTGGCGTTGCGAGGACGGGGGTGCCCGTTTCGTACTCCGCCACGACCGCGGGCGCGCTCAGGATGATGGCGTGGATGCCGGGGCGCAGCCGCGGCGCGCAGTTGAACTCGAGCGCGCGCACGCCGCCATCCGGGAGAGCGAAGTCGAGGCGGCCGCGGCGTTCGCCCTCGATCAGCAGGCGCGCGCGCGCGGCCAGGAAGGCCTGGCCGTCGGGGAAGAGGTCGGCGAGCGGACGCCCTGCCACGTCGCGGTAGTCGCGGCCGAGCAGGCGGCAGGCGGCGCTGTTGGCGTCGAGCACGACCTCGTCGCCGGTGATCAGCAGGCCCTCGTCGAGCAGTTCGAGCAGGGCGAGGTATACGCCGGTCTCGGCGCCCTCCGAAAGGTCCGCGACGAAGGGCTCGGCAGAGGAGGGGCCGGGGGAGGGCGGCAGGCCCGGCAGGTGTCCGGAAGGGTTCACGACAGCAGAGGATCGCAGGGGAGTTCGATGCGGGCGCCCCCGGGCGGGGGCGCCTGCGAGTGAGACCACAGCATAGCCGATGCCTGTGCGCCGCCGTGTGGCGAATAAGGGGCCGGGGTGCCCCTTATTTGCGCCCGAGGCCGCCGAGCAGCACCGCGATCGGACGCTGGTGGCGACGTAGCGGGTCGGGCTTGCCGGCAGCGGCCACGGTGGGCTGAGTCTGCTCGGCGACCGCGACGGGGGGATTGAGCGGCTCGTAGGGCTTGGAGAAGTCGAAGCCGTCGGCGGCGACGCTGCTGCGGCCGCGGCGGGGGCCGGCGCGCAAGCCTTCGCGCTCGCGCGCTGGCTCGCGACGAGCCTCGGCGCTGCGCTCGACGCCACGTTCGCGGCCGCCGGAGCGCGCCGCCGGAGCCTGCGCCTCGGTGTCGGCGGCCGCGGCCGCCGGCCTGCGGCCACGATGGCCGCGGCTGCCGGCCTCGTGGAAGTCGGGATCGGGGTCGAAGCCGGGTACCCTCTCCTGCGGAATCTGCAGCTTGATCAGCTTTTCGATCTCGGACAGCCAGTGCTTTTCTTCCGAGCTGACCAGCGAGATCGCATAGCCGTGGTGGCCGGCGCGGCCGGTGCGACCGATGCGGTGCACGTAGTCCTCGGCGGTGTGCGGCAGCTCGAAGTTGATCACGAAGGGCAGCTCGTCGATGTCGAGGCCGCGCGCGGCCACGTCGGTGGCGACCAGCACGCGCAGCTTGCCCGACTTGAAGGCCTCGAGCGTGTCGGTGCGCTGCTGCTGGCCCTTGTCGCCGTGGATGGCGTCGGCCGAGATGCCGCTGCGCTCGAGGTAGTGCGCCAGGCGGCCGCACATGAGCTTGGTGTCGACGAAGACCAGGGCCTGGGTGTCGGGCTTGTGGCGCAGCAGGTGGGCGAGCAGGTTGCGCTTCATGCCCGAGGACACCGGGTGCACCACGTGGGTGATGGTCTCGGAGACCATGTTGCGGCGCGCGACCTCGATCAGCTGCGGTTCCTTCAGCATCTGGTCGGCGAGGCGCTTGATCTCGTCCGAGAAGGTGGCCGAGAACAGCAGGCTCTGGCGCTGCTTGGGCAGCAGGGCGAGGATGCGCTTGATGTCGGGGATGAAGCCCATGTCGAGCATGCGGTCGGCTTCGTCCAGCACCAGCACCTCGACCTGCGACAGGTTGATCGACTTCTGCTCGAGGTGGTCGAGCAGCCGGCCCGGCGTGGCGATGACGATCTCGATGCCGCGGCGCAGCTCGGCCTGCTGCGGGCGGATGTCGACGCCGCCATAGACGCACACCGAGCGCAGCGGCAGGTGCTTGCTGTAGGTCTTGACCGACTCGAACACCTGCATCGCGAGCTCGCGCGTGGGCGCGAGGATCAGCGCGCGCGTCTGGTGACGGGCGGGCGAGGTGCTGGTGTTGGCGTGGCGGGCGATGCGGTGCAGCAGCGGCAGGGTGAAGCCGGCGGTCTTGCCGGTGCCCGTCTGGGCGCCGCCCATGACGTCCTTGCCGGCGATGACGATGGGGATGGCCTGGCGCTGGATCGGCGTGGGCTCGGTGTAGCCGGCGTCGGTGACGGCCTGCAGCAGTTCGGGAATGAGGCCGAGATCGGCAAAGCTCATGGGTGCCTTCGGGTTGGAGACGGTCGACAATCGACCGCCGGATGACGGAAAACCCGGATTATACACGGCACAAAAAGCGTTACCGGACAGGGGCTTCGCCGCCGACCGCGCGGCGGCGGTCCGCCGCGCCTGGTCCGCTCAGCGCTTGAGCGTGAGGAAGGCGGTGACCTCCTCGCGGTCGTGGTAGAGGTGCTTGATGCGCAGGTCGTAGGGGCCGACGCTGGCGAGCCGCTTGCGGATCAGCTCGCGGCACTGCTCGACCGCCTCGACGCGGCGCTTCATCGGCAGCTTGAGGTTGAAGATCGTGTAGCGGCAGCGCCCGGTGGCGACCCATTCGGCCATCAGCGAGGCGATCCGCGAGGGCTGCTCGACCATGTCGCACACCATCCAGTCCACCGGCCGGTGCGGGCGCCAGGTGAAGCCGTCGGCCTTGAGGTGCTCGACCATCTCGGTCGCCATCACGCTGTCGCGCAGCGGGCCGTTGTCGATCGCGGTGACGCGCAGGCCGCGATTGACGAGCTGCCAGGTCCACCCGCCCGGCGCGGCGCCGAGATCGACCGCGCGCTGGCCGGCGCGCAGGATGCTGTCGCGCTCGCCTTCCTCGAGCAGCATCATGAAGGCTTCGGACAGCTTGGCGGTGGAGCGGCTGGGCGCGTTCGAGGGCATGCGCACGCGCGGGATGCCCATCGGCCAGGTCGAGCACTGCCCGGGCTGGCCGGCGGCGAGCCAGGCGGTGGTGGCGCTGGTGAAGAGCACGTGCAGGACCGGCAGGCCGGCGCGGCTGCTGCGCAGGCAGCCGGCCTTCTCGAGCGCCTTGGCGAGCGGCTCGGTGAAGCGCTTGCAGAAGCCCGAGCGCTGCTTGGCCTCGTCGGTGTCCGGAGTCTCCAGCATCACCCCGGAGAAGCGCTGGCCGCTGGCCTTCACCGCCTCGACGATCGGTGTGGCGCGGTCGCGCTCGGGCAGATCGTCGACGCGCGCGAACCACGGCAGGAGCTGGCGCGCGAACACCGGGCGGCGCCAGTCGGTGGATTCGCCGAAGCTGCCGAGCGGGGTGGGCTCGAAGGTCTCGTAGATCACGTAGCCCGAGTCGGGCTCGGCGCGCACGTAGCCGATCAGGCCGGCTTCGGCGGCGATGTCGTCGAGTTCGGCGGCGAGTTCCTTCTCGAAGCCGGCGCGGCAATAGCCGAGGAGGCCGGCGCAGGCGAGCGCGGCGGCGGGGGTGTGCTGGTTCATGGGGTCGGTGCGCGCAGGGGCTGCAGTATGATGGGTCCGTGCCGGGCCGCAGGGGCGGCAACTGGAATCGGCGCAAGGCAGCGGATGATAAGCCGCGAGCGCCGCGCTGGCGAGCATGCCGGCGCTACGACGCAGGTTGAGATCGGGCCGGCCGCCGCGCCTGCGCGGGTTCCGCGCGCCGCAGTTGCGATTCGCGTCGCTCCCAAGGCACACCCTCGCGCCTCCGGAGCAGCCCGCGGGAGCGCGGCGGGTCACGATTCGGTTGTCGGAAAAGGGGATACGGGATGGCAGTACGTGAAATGGAATACCGCCGGCTGGGCGGAGCGGGGCCGCAGGTGTCGGCGGTGTGCCTGGGCACCATGACCTTTGGCCAGCAGAACAGCGAGGCCGAGGCGCACAGCCAGCTCGACCTCGCCGTGGAGCGCGGGATCGACTTCATCGACACCGCCGAGATGTATCCGGTCCCGGCGCGTGCCGAGACCAGCGGCGAGACCGAACGCATCGTCGGCAACTGGCTGGCGCGCCAGGTGCGCGAGAAGCTGGTGATCGCGACCAAGGTGGCGGGGCCGGCGCGCAGCCTGGAGTGGATCCGCGGCGGTCCGCTCGCGCTCGACCGCGCCAACATCCGCACCGCGGTCGAGGGCAGCCTGCGCCGGCTGCGCACCGACTACATCGACCTGTATCAGCTGCACTGGCCGGCGCGCAACCAGCCGCTGTTCGGCCAGCTGCCCTTCGATCCGGCGCGCGAGCGCGAATCCACGCCGATCCGCGCCCAGCTCGAGGCGCTCGCCGAACTGGTGGACGAGGGCAAGATCCGCCACGTCGGCCTGTCGAACGAGCAGCCCTGGGGACTGATGGAGTTCGTGCGCATGGCGCAGGAGAGCGGCCTGCCACGCGTAGTGTCGGTGCAGAACGCCTACAACCTGCTCAACCGGGTGTACGAGTACGGCATGAGCGAGATCACGCTGCGCGAGGACGTGGCGCTGCTGGCGTATTCGCCGCTCGCCTTCGGCCACCTGTCGGGCAAGTATCTCGCCGACCCGGCTGCGCGCGGGCGCCTCACCGAGTTCGAGAATTTCGGTGTGCGCTACGCCAAGCCCGGTGTGCGTGCGGCGGTGGAGCGCTACGCGGAGATCGCGCGGCGGCGCGGGATGAGCCTCACCGCGCTGGCGCTCGCCTTCGTGTATTCGCGCTGGTTCGTGGGCAGCACCATCGTGGGCGCGACCACGGTGGCGCAACTCGCCGAGAACCTCGACGCCTGGCATCGGCGTCTCGACGAGGATGCGCTCGCCGAGATCGAGCGGGTTCATCAGCTGCACGGCAACCCGGCGCCCTGAGCGTCGGTGCGGGTACGGCGGTCAGTGCGCTGCGGGCTGTGCCGGCGCCGCCTGCGCCGTGGACCGGGGAGGCGCTGCCTTTGGCGCGCCCTGGACGAGCTGCGAGGGCACGATCTCGAGCTTGTGCTCCATCATGTAGTCGTTCATGTCACGCCAGCCGGCGAACACCGCCGCCTTCGAGGCCGCCGGATTGAGCGCGTAGCAGTCCTCCAGCGAGCGCCCGGAGTGGCGGCAGGCGCTCCCGACCGCACGGCCCTCGGCCTCGACCTTCGATGGATTGGGCAGCTCGAGCACCTCGGCGAGTTGGTCGCAGCCGGCTGCGAAGGGCAGCAGGGCGAGGAGGACGAGTCGGCGCAGCGTCGGGGATGGGGTCGGGCGGGGCATGGCGATCCGGGGGCATTCTTCTGGTGGGGTTATCGGCCGCGGCCACCCCATCTTGAGAGGAGTGTCGCGCGCGCGGCACGCTCGCCCTCGAGGCCCACTATTCGAGTGCGCGCGGATCTATAATCGCGCCCGCTTCCGGGCCGTCCTGCCCGGCTCCTTTCTGTGTGTCGAATCGATGAACAAGATGCGTTTCAAGGCCTTGGCCGCAGCGGTCGCTGCCGGCGGTCTCTTCTTCGCGCCCGGCTCGGTGGTCCAGGCCAGCGCCCAGCAGCAGGTCCAGCTCTTCCATCGCCTGCCCGATGCCAAGGCGGGGGCGCTGAAGGATTTGGTCGAGCGCTTCAACGCGCAGTCCAAGGACGTGCAGGTCGTGATGTCCGCGGCGGACTGGCGCTCGGGCGCGCCCCACCTGATGATCCTCGAGGGCGACGACGAGGAGGAGTTCGTCGCCGGCAAGCCGCGCTTCAAGCCGCTCTTCCAGCTCATGAAGGAAAGTGGCGTGCCGCTGCAGACCCTGCGTCCGCCCGCGATGATGACGCGCACCCCGGTCGATGCCAAGGGACAGCTGCTGGCGCTGCCGGTCGGCCTGTCGACCCCGGTGCTGTTCCTCAACCGCGACGCGCTGCGCCAGGCCGGCCTCAACCCGGAGACCACCCGGATCAACACCTGGTTCGATCTGCAGGAAACCCTCGGGCGCCTCGCCGATACCGGTCACACCTGCCCCTATACCGTGGCCGAGCCCGGCCGCGTGATGGTGGAGAACCTCTCGGCCTGGCATAACGAGCCGGTGGCCGCGCAGAGCGGCAAGACCACCGTACCGAGCTTCAACGGCATGTTTCAGGTCAAGCATGTGGCGATGATGGCGAGCTGGACGCGTGCGCGCTACCTGCACGTGTTCGACCAGCAGGCCGAGGCCGAGCAGCGCTTCGCGCGCGGCGAGTGCGCGGTGATCGCCGCGCCCTCGGCGAGCTGGACCGACTTCCGCCGTGCCGGCAAGGTCGATGTGGCGGTATCCAAGCTGCCCTACTACGACGACTTCCCCGGTGCGCCGCAGAACACCATCGCCGACGGTCCCGCACTGTGGGCCTCGGCAGGCAAGAAACCGGCCGAATACAAGGCCGTGGCGCGCTTCGTGAGTTTCTGGCTGCAGCCCGACAACCAGGTCGCGTGGCAGCGCGAGACCGGCTACCTGCCGCTCAACCGCGCCGGCCTGCTGGCCTCGCGCAGCGAGCTGCTCGGCAACGACCTCGAGAACATCCAGGTCGCGGTCGACCAGCTCGGCGGCAAGCCCGCCACGCCGCAGTCGTCGGCGCAGCCCGTGGTCGAGCGCCAGAAGGTGCGCCGCATCCTCGATGAGGAACTCGCCGGCGTGTGGGCCGACGAGAAGGCCGCGAAGGAAGCGCTCGACAACGCGGTGACGCGCGCCCGCAACGGCAACTGAGCTCGCTACCGCTCACCTGCGGCGCCCGGGGTTGCGGCTTGACGCCGCGCGCGGGCGCCGCCTAACATCTACGATTTTCCGCGAGCCAGAACGCCTTGTCCGTCCAGCAGCTCTTCGCGCCGATCGCCGCCGACATGCAAGCGGTGGATACGGTCATCCGCAACCGACTGCACTCGGACGTGGCCCTGATCCGCCGCATCGCGGAATACATCGTCGGCAGCGGCGGCAAGCGGCTGCGCCCCGCGCTGGTGCTCTACGCGGCGGGCGCGCTCGACTATCGCGGCGTGCATCACCACGAGCTCGCCGCGGTCGTCGAGTTCATCCACACCGCCAGCCTGCTGCACGACGACGTCGTCGACGAGTCCGACCTGCGCCGCGGCAAGCGTACCGCCAACGCCGCCTTCGGCAACGCCTCTGCCGTGCTGGTGGGCGACTTCCTCTATTCGCGTGCCTTCCAGATGATGGTCGGGGTCGACGAGATGCGCGTGATGCGCGTGCTCGCCGACGCCACCAACATCATCGCCGAGGGCGAGGTGCTGCAGCTGCTCAACTGCCACAACGCCGACGTCGTCATCGAAGACTACCTGCGCGTGATCCGCTACAAGACCGCCAAGCTCTTCGAGGCCGCGGCGCGCCTGGGCGGCATCGTGGCCGGTGCGGACGACGCGCTCGAGCAGCGCCTGGCCGCCTTTGGCATGCACCTTGGCACCGCCTTCCAGCTCATCGACGACGTGCTCGACTACTCCGCCGACGAGGCCGACACCGGCAAGCACCTTGGGGACGACCTCGCCGAAGGCAAGCCGACGCTGCCGCTGATCCACGTGATGCAGCATGGCACGGCGGAGCAGGGCGCGCTGGTGCGTCACGCGATCGAAGGCGGCGGCCGCGGCGATTTCGCGGCCGTGCTCGCGGCGATCCAGTCGACCGGCGCGCTCGAAGAGACGCGCCGCTACGCGGAAGCGGAGGCGAAGCTCGCAATCGACGCGATTTCGGTGCTTCCCCCTTCCATTTTCAAGGAAGCGCTGCTACAATTATCGGACTTTGCAGTTCGGCGAAAACACTGATATAGTTTCTGGCTTCGCAGGGCAGCAAAAAGCAGCAAAAAAGTGTCGGGGAATAGCTCAGCCTGGTAGAGCACTGCGTTCGGGACGCAGGGGCCGGAGGTTCGAATCCTCTTTCCCCGACCAAAAATCCCGCAAAAAAGCCACTCAATGAGTGGCTTTTTTGTTATCGAATCAAGGGTTTGCGTTTGATTGCCCCCTTGATGCTGCGTCCCGGTGTCGCGCTGATCCGCTTTAGCGCGACACGAAATCTGCACTGCAGCGCGCCCGGATCTGACTCTCCAGGTTGGCCGTACGATTGTCCGGGCAGGATCCACGTCCCGATTGCAGCCACCGCGGCTCAGGTCGGGCGGGTTTCACCGCGGTGCCGCCGCCACGCGAAACCCCGGCACGCGGATCCGCCCGTGCTGCTTCAAGCGCTCAGCGCGCCCAACACCTCGTCGAGCATCTTGCGGGCGTCGCCGAACAGCATGCGGTTGTTTTCCTTGTAGAACAGCGGGTTGTCGACCCCGGCGTAGCCGGAAGCCATGCTGCGCTTCATGACGATCGAGGTCCGTGCCTTCCACACCTCGAGCACCGGCATGCCGGCGATCGGGCTGCCCGGGTCTTCCTGCGCGGCCGGGTTCACGATGTCGTTGGCACCGATCACGATCGCCACATCCGTTTCGGGGAAGTCCGCGTTGATCTCGTCCATCTCGAGCACGATGTCGTAGGGAACCTTGGCCTCGGCCAGCAGGACGTTCATGTGGCCGGGCATGCGGCCTGCCACCGGGTGGATGGCGAAGCGCACGGCGACGCCCTGTCCGCGCAGCACGTTGACGATCTCGCAGACGACGTGCTGTGCCTGTGCGACCGCCATGCCGTAGCCCGGCACGATGACGATGTTCTTCGCGTCGCGCAGCAGGTCGGCGGTATCCACCGCGCTGATCGACGTGACCTCGCCGGCCGGCTCCGATCCGTCGGCCGTCGCCGCGGGCGCGCCGCTGCCGGAGCCGAAGCCGCCCGCGATGACGCTGACGAAGTTGCGGTTCATCGCGCGGCACATGATGTAGGACAGGATCGCCCCCGAGGAGCCCACCAGCGCGCCGACGACGATCAGCAGATCGTTGCCCAGCATGAAGCCCGTCGCCGCCGCCGCCCAACCCGAATAGCTGTTGAGCATCGAGACCACGACGGGCATGTCGGCTCCACCGATCGCCATCACCATGTGCACGCCGAAGGCCAGCGCGATCAACGTCATCACCAGCAGCAAGGCCATGCCGGCCCAGATCGAGTGTGTGTTGAGGAACCAGCGCCCGAGCAGGATCACCAGGATCAGCCCGGCGAGGTTGAGCCAGTGGCGCGCGGGCAGCAGCAGCGGTTTGCCGCCGATCTTGCCGGAGAGCTTGGCGAAGGCGACCAGCGAGCCGGAGAAGGTGACTGCGCCGATCAGGATGCCGACGTAGATCTCCACCTCGTGGATGGTCTTCTCGGCAGCGGTGGGGAACACCAGGGAGGTGTCCACGTAGCTCGCGAAGCCCACCAGACAGGCCGCCAGACCCACCAGGCTGTGCATGAGGGCGACGAGCTCAGGCATCTGCGTCATCTGCACCTTCTTCGCGGCGTAGAGGCCGACGGCGGCGCCGATGACGAGGGCGATGACGATCCATGGAATGCCGCCCATGCCGACTTGCGGGCCGAACACGGTGGCCAGCACCGCGATGCTCATGCCCGCGATGCCGAACAGGTTGCCGCGGCGCGCGGTCTCGGGATGGGCGAGTCCGCCCAGGCTGAGGATGAAGAGGATGGTGGCGCCGATGTACGAGACAGTGGCCAGACTTGAGGTCATTGTCTTCTCCTTATTTGCGGAACATCGCCAGCATGCGACGCGTCACCGCGAAGCCGCCGAACATGTTGACGGCCGTGAGGGTGATGGCGACGAAGGCGAGCACGCCGATCAGCCCCCCCGGTCGATCGCTGGCGCCTTCGGCCAGCGGTGGGGCGATCTGCACGAGCGCGCCGATCGCGATGATCGACGAGATGGCGTTGGTGACGCTCATCAGCGGCGTGTGCAGCGAGGGTGTGACGTTCCAGACCACCATGTAGCCCACGAAGCAGGCCAGCACGAACACGGTGAAGTGCGTGAGGAAGCTGGCCGGGGCGTACAGACCGACGAGCAGGAACAGCAGGGCGCCGACACCGAACACGATCGCCAGCGACTTGACCGGCATCGGCGCGCCGGCCCCGTGGCCATGGCCCTTGGGTGCGGTGATCGGTGCGCTCGAAGCCTTGGGTTTGGCCGATGCGGCCGGCAGCTTGGGAGGTGGTGCGGGCCAGGTGAGCTCACCCTGCTTGATCACGGTGAGGCCACGGATCGCGTCGTCCTCGAAGTTGACGGCGATGTTGCCATCCTTTGCCTTGCACAGGTCTTCGGTGAGGCGGAGGAGGTTGTTCGAATACAGGGTCGAGGATTGCCTGGCCAGCCGGCTCACGAGGTCGGTGTAGCCGATGATCGTGACTCCATGGCGTACCACCGCCTCGCCGGGCACGGTGAGCTCGCAGTTGCCGCCCTGCTCGGCGGCGAGGTCGACGATCACGCTGCCCGGCTTCATGCTTTGCACCATCTCGGCGGTGATCAGCTTGGGTGCGGGTTTGCCCGGGATCAGCGCGGTGGTGATCACGATGTCGGCGTCCTTCGCCTCGCGCGCGTACATCTGGCGCTGCGCGGCCTGGAAGCCCTCGCTCATCACCTTCGCGTAACCGCCGCCACCCGAGCCCTCTTCGTCGTAATCGACCTTGACGAACTCGCCGCCGAGCGACACCACCTGGTCGGCGACCTCGGCGCGGGTGTCGTTGGCGCGCACGACCGCGCCCAGGTTGGCCGCGGTGCCGATCGCCGCCAGGCCGGCGACGCCGGCGCCGGCGATGAAGACCTTGGCCGGCGGGATCTTGCCCGCGGCGGTGATCTGGCCGTTGAAGAAGCGCCCGAAGGCGTTCGCCGCCTCGACCACCGCGCGGTAGCCGCTGATGCCGGCCATGGAAGACAGCGCGTCCATCTTCTGCGCGCGGCTCAGCTGCCGCGGCAGGCAGTCGATCGCGAGCACGGTGGTCTTGCGCGCCTGCAAGGCCGCCATCAGTTCGGGGTGCTGCGCCGGCCAGACGAAGCCGATCAGCGTCGCGCCCTCGCGCAGCATGCCGACCTCATCCAGCGTGGGCGGGCGCACCTTGAAGACGATGTCGGCGCGGCCCAGCAGCTCGGCCGACCCGGGCGACACCTCCGCGCCGGCAGCGCGGTAGTCGTCGTCGGAGAAGTTGGCCGCCGCGCCGGCGCCGCTCTCGACCGCGACGGAGAAGCCCAGCTTGATGAGTTTCGCCACGACCTCGGGAACGGTCGCGACGCGCTTTTCACCGGCGAAGGTTTCCTTCGGAACTCCGATCAGCAAGGTCATGATCCCGACTCCGCGCAGGTTTGATTGTGGAAGCGGGGCGCGGCCGAGTGGATGGTGCGGGCATGCCCGGGGAAGTCTTGCGCTGTCGCTGCGCGCGGGCTCCCCGGGGTGGGTGCGAAGCGGATTTCACGAAGCGTGGCTCCGCAAGCCATGGTCGGGTGCATCGGGTTCTCCCTGTTCGGTTTTCGTTGGTGCCGGCGTGCGCGTTCGTCACGGACATGCCCGCCTGGCCCGGGCGAACTCATGGGCGATCGCATTCGCGTCGATTGCCGATGTTCGTTCCCTCGGCGAGTATGCCGGATCCGACCTGGCTTTCGATAGCCAGGGCGATGCCCGGGCCACCGCCGATGCACCGTGAAGCGAGGCCGCGTCCCGGCGTCAGCGTGCGTGCATCCGCGCCCGGCACCGCGTGGCGCTCGAAGCAGATCAGGTCGCCATCGTGCGCTGCCGAGGGCGGGTTCTTGATGGTCTGCTTGGCCGCACCAAAAAACCTTATCCTGCCCGCCTGAAGTTCTATCGAGCTGCAAGGGCTATCCATCGCACGAGGCTGCGGTGGTCATGGACGTGGAATGTGCGGCGTCCCCCGCGCCACGCGAACCTGCCGGAGCAGCGCGGAAACGTCGGAATCCAAGGAGATCGTCATCATGTCGATCGGCGCATCATTCAGCGCAGTCGTGCAGCCGAGGCGGGCGCGCCGGTCCCGATCGCGCGGCCGTCTGCCCCCGTTGGCACGCTGCGAAGCCTCGAGGTCACGATTTCGAGCATGAACCCCAAGCCCCGCCACATCGAACGCGCGCTCCGGGAGCGCGTCGAGATCGTGCCCTACGATCCGGCCTGGCCGGGGCTCTTCGCCGAGGAGGTGGCGCGGCTGCGTGCGGCCCTGCCGGCGGAGCTGATCGGGCGCATCGAGCACTTCGGCAGCACCGCGGTGCCCGGCCTGGCGGCCAAGCCGATCATCGACATGCTGGTCGAGGTACGCTCGATGGAGGACGTAGCGGAGCGCATCGCACCGCTGCTGCGGGCGCTGGGCTACGAGTTCTTCTGGCGCGCCCCCGGGCACGGGCTGCCCGGCATGGAGTACGCGTGGTTCATCCGCCGCGATGCTGCGGGCCGGCGCACGCATCACATCCATTTTGTCGAGGCGGGCTCGTCGGAGTGGGGGCGCCTGCGGTTCCGCGACTACCTGCGCGCGCATTCCGAAGTCGCGCGAGCGTATGGCGCACTCAAGCAGCGCATTGCGGCCCAATATCCCGACGACCGCATCGCCTACGCGAAGGCGAAGACGTGCTTCGTGCGCGAGGTGATGCGGGCGGTGCGGCGGGATCACATCCCTTGGTAGATCGGCCCTTCGCCACCCTGCGGCACGACCCAGTTGATGTTCTGCGTCGGGTCCTTGATGTCGCAGGTCTTGCAGTGGATACAGTTCTGCGCGTTGATCTGCAGGCGGGGCCCGGATTCTTCGCGGACGATCTCGTACACGCCGGCGGGGCAATAGCGCTGCTCGGGAGCGTCGTACTTGGCCAGGTTCACCGCGATCGCCACCGACGGATCCTTCAGCTGCAGGTGGCAGGGCTGCTCTTCCTCGTGGTTGGTGTTCGAGAGGAAGACCGAGGACAGGCGGTCGAAGGTGAGCACGCCGTCGGGCTTCGGATAGTCGATCTTCGGGCACTCGGAAGCCGGTTTGAGCTTGTCGTGGTCCGACGAGTTGTGCAGCGTCCAGGGGGCCTTGCCGCGGAACAGCATCTGGTCCATGCCGAAGAGGAAGGAGCCCATCCACAGGCCCTTCTTCATCAGCGGCTTGAAGTTGCGGTATTTGTGCAGTTCGGCGTACAGCCAGGAGTCGCGGAAGGCGGCCGGGTAGGCGGTGAGCGCGTCGCGCTGGCGATTCGCGGCGAGCGCGTCGAAGGCCGCTTCGGCGGCGAGCATGCCCGACTTGATCGCGGTGTGCGTGCCCTTGATGCGGGCGGCGTTGAGGAAGCCGGCGTCGTCGCCGATCAGGCCGCCGCCCGGGAAGATCAGCCGCGGCAGGCTCTGGATGTTGCCGGTGGCGATGGCGCGCGCGCCGTAGGCCAGGCGCTTGCCGCCTTCGATGTGCATGCGTACCTCGGCGTGGGTCTTCCAGCGCTGCATCTCGTCGAAGGGCGACAGGTGCGGGTTCTCGTAGTTGAGGCCGACCACGAAGCCGAGCGCGACCAGGTTGTCCTCGAGGTGGTAGATGAAGCCGCCGCCATAGGTGCGGTTGTCCATCGGCCAGCCGGCGGTGTGCACGACGAGACCCGGGCGATGCTGCTCGGGCTTCACTTCCCACAGCTCCTTGATGCCGATGCCGTAGGTCTGCGGGTCGACGCCCTCGCGCAGCTTGTACTTCGCCTCCAGCTGCTTGCCGAGGTGGCCGCGACAGCCCTCGGCGAACAGCGTGTACTTGGCGTGCAGCTCCATGCCCGCCTGGTGGTGCGGGCCGGGGGTGCCGTCACGGTTGAGGCCCATGTCGCCGGTGGCGACGCCCTTCACCGCGCCGGACTCGTCGTAGAGGATCTCGGCCGCGGCGAAGCCGGGGTAGACCTCGATGCCGGCGGCCTCGGCCTGCTCGCCCAGCCACTTGACGAGATTGCCCAGGCGCACGATGTAGTTGCCGTGGTTCTCGAAGCAGTCGGGGGTGAGTGCGGGCGGAACGCGACGCACGCCGGTCTCGGAAAGGAACAGCACCTGGTCCTCGGTGACCGCGGTGGTGAGCGGGGCGCCCTTGTCCTTCCAGTCGGGGATCAGCTCGTTGAGCGAGCGCGGATCGATGACCGCGCCGGACAGGATGTGGGCGCCGATCTCGGCGCCCTTCTCGATCAGGCACACCGAGAGCTCGCTGCCTTTCGACTCGGCGAGCTGCTTCATGCGGATCGCCGCAGCCAGGCCCGCGGGCCCGCCACCGACGATCAGCACATCGAATTCCATCGATTCGCGTTCCATACCGTTCTCCTCGTATCTTCTTGCCTTGGCTCGCGCCGCGAGACGCGCATGCCTGCAGTTTAACCCTTCATGCGAATCCCCGCCGCCGGTGGGCTTGCGCTGGCGCAGCGTGCGGGCGCAGGGGCGAACAAACATACGGGGGCGTATGTTACATTAGCCCGCCCCATATACAAGAGGAGATCGTCGGATGAGTCCGAACGCGAAGCTGATCTACACCACCCGCATGCCGGTGCGCTGGGGGGACATGGACGCCTACGGGCATGTCAACAACACGGTCTATTTCCGCTATTTCGAGCAGACCCGCGTCGAGTGGCTCGAACGGATGGGTTCCCGCGTCAGCGTCGAGGAGCCGGTGGGGCCGGTGATCATCAATGCCAGCTGCACCTTCCTCGCGCCGGTGAATTATCCTGCGACCGTCGTCATCAAGATGTATGCAGGCGATCCGGGGCGGAGCAGCGTGATGACCTGGTACGAGCTCTTCGTCGACGGCGACGAGCGCCTGTACGCCGAAGGTGCGGCCAAGACGGTGTGGATGGACATGCGCACCGGCAAGTCGGCGCCGATTCCGGATGTCGTGCGCGCGCTGTTCGACCAGCCCGTGGCCTGAATTGGCGCCGGCCGCCGAGTGCCCGGCCGCGCAGTGCGGTCACCCGTTCCGTCCGCGAAGCGTGGCCGCCCAGTTTCGACCCCCAGAGTTTTGACCCCCAATCATCGACACAAGAGGATGGAGAGGAGACCCGATGTATCCGACTGAGCAGAAACCCCTGTGGACCCCGTCCCCCGAGCGCATCGCCGCCGCCAACGTGACCGCCTTCCGGCTCGCGGCCGAGCAGCGCTGGAAGGTCTCGCTGCCCGATTACGAGGCGCTGCACGCCTGGTCGGTGGAGCACCCCGAGCCGTTCTGGACGAGCGTTTGGGAGGGCGACGGCGTCGGTGGCGGCGTGATCGGCACGCGCGGCGAGCGCGTGCTCGTCGATGGCCACAAGATGCCCGGCGCGCGCTGGTTCCCCGACGCCCGCCTGAACTTCGCGCAGAACCTGCTGCGTTCGCGCGACGCGCATGACGCGATCGTGTTCTGGGGCGAGGACCGGGTGATGAACCGCATGAGCCACGGCGAGCTTTACCGCGCCGTGGCCCACTTCGCCGCGGCGCTCAAGGAGCAGGGCGTGGTGGCCGGCGACCGCGTCGCCGCCTACATGCCCAACCTGCCCGAGACCGTCGTCGCCATGCTGGCCGCGGCCAGCCTCGGCGCCATCTTCACCTCGGCCTCGCCCGACTTCGGCGTGCAGGGCGTGCTCGACCGCTTCGGCCAGACCGAACCCAAGGTGCTGGTGGCCTGCGACGGCTACTACTACGGCGGCAAGACGGTGGATGTGCTCGGCAAGCTCGGCGAGATCGTCGCCCAGCTGCCCTCGGTCAAGCGCGTCGTGGTCGTGCCCTACGTGCATCGCGAGCACGACCTCTCGCACGTGCCGCACGCGCGCATGCTCGCCGACTTCGTCGCGCCCTTCCACTTCGTCGACGATATCGAGTTCGCGCAGCTGCCCTTCGACCACCCGCTCTACATCATGTACTCCTCGGGCACCACCGGCGTGCCCAAGTGCATCGTGCACTGCGCCGGCGGCGCGCTGCTGCAGCACCTCAAGGAACACAAGCTGCACGGCGACGTGAAGCCGGGAGACCGCGTGTTCTACTTCACCACCTGCGGCTGGATGATGTGGAACTGGCTGGTCTCCGCGCTCGCCGCCGAGGCCACGCTGCTGCTCTACGACGGCTCGCCCTTCGCCGGCGACAACCGCATCCTCTTCGACTACGCCGACGCCGAAGCGATGACGCACTTCGGCACCTCGGCCAAGTTCCTCGACGCCGCCGCCAAGTTCGGGCTCAAGCCGCGGGAGACCCACAAGCTCGACACGGTGCGCGCGATGATGAGCACCGGCAGCCCGCTGGTGCCCGAGGGCTTCGACTACGTCTATCGCGACATCAAGGCCGATCTGCAGCTCTCCTCCATCTCGGGTGGCACCGACATCATCTCCTGCTTCGTGCTCGGCTCCCCGGTGCTGCCGGTGTGGCGCGGCGAGATCCAGTGCCGCGGCCTCGGCATGGCGGTGGACGTGTGGGACGACGACGGCCGCCCGGTGCGCGGCGAGAAGGGCGAGCTGGTGTGCGCGAAGCCCTTCCCGGTGATGCCGATCGGGTTCTGGAACGACGCCGACGGCAGCAAGTACCACGCCGCCTACTTCGATCGCTTTCCCAATGTCTGGTGCCACGGCGACTTCTGCGAGATCACCGCGCACGGCGGCCTGGTCATCTACGGCAGGTCGGACGCCACGCTGAACCCGGGCGGGGTGCGCATCGGCACCGCCGAGATCTACCGCCAGGTCGAGAAGCTGCACGAGGTGGTCGAGTCGCTCGTGATCGGCCAGGACTGGCCGCCGCAGAACCCCAACGACGTGCGCGTGGTGCTGTTCGTAAAGCTGCGCGAGGGGCTCGCGCTCGATGACGACCTGACCAGGCGCATTCGCCAGACCATCCGCGACAACACCACGCCGCGTCACGTGCCGGCCAAGGTGCTGCAGGTGGCCGACATCCCGCGCACCAAGAGCGGCAAGATCGTCGAACTGGCGGTGCGCAACGTGGTGCACGGGCGCCCGGTGAAGAACCAGGAGGCGCTGGCCAACCCCGAGGCACTGGCGCACTTCCGCGACCGCGCCGAGCTGCAGGGCTGAGGAGGATCGAAGACATGCTGATGAACCCGAAGAAGTCGGTGCTGCTGGTGATCGACGTGCAGGCGAAGCTCGCCCCCTTCATCCACGACAACGCCGCGGTGGTCGAGGCCTGCGTGTGGCTTGCGCGCGTCGCCGAGCGCATCGGCGTGCCGGTGGTGGTCACCGAGCACTTCCCCGAGAAGATCGGCGGCACCGTCGAGGCGGTGCGCGCGGCGACCGCCGGTGCGCATTACGTGGGCAAGCAGTTCTTCTCCGCCCAGGCCGATGGCTGCCTCGACCAGACCGCGGTCGCCGGCTGCGAGCAGGTGATCCTGTGCGGCACCGAGGCCCATGTCTGCGTGCAGCAGACCGCGCTCGACCTGCGCGGCGCCGGCAAGCAGGTCTTCATCGTCGCCGAGGCCTCGGGCTCGCGCGCTCCGGCCAACCGCGACCTCGCCTTCGAGCGCATGCGCGGCCATGGCATCGAGATCGTGTCGCGCGAGATGGTCGCCTTCGAGTGGCTGCAGCGCGGCGGCACCGAGCTCTTCCGCGAAGTCAATCGCGACTTCATCCGCTGAGGATGGCCGGCAAGGCCGGCCCTGCAGGATCACCCCGTCCGGCCCCTGGCGCGTGCGCGTCCCGAACTAGGGAAAACGTGCGTATCCATGCCGGACGGGTTGTTCTAGCCTGACCGCTTCGTTCCACGGCGATGCGATGTGCGCTCCCTCGACGCTGTCCATACCGAGCTCGCAGACCGTCCCGCCGTATCCAAAAGCGCAAGCGGGAGGTTGGAGATGGAGACACGGGAAGCAGGCCGGCTGGCCACGCAGGTCGAGGCGGTGATCGAGCAGATTCGCACCCGGATGCCCGCCGAGCAGGCCGAAGGGGTGTGTGCGTTCGCGAGCCGCTTTTTCGCCCAGGTGGCGCCCGAGGACCTGGAAGACCTCCCGGTGGGCGATCTCTACGGCGCCGTGCTCAGCCAGTGGCACTTCGTCGCCCGCCGCCAGGACGGCAGCAAGGTGCGCGCATTCAACCCGCGGCTGGACGAGCACGGCTGGGAGTGCCCGCACACCGTGGTGGAGATCGCCGGCGAGGACATGCCCTTCCTCGTCGACTCGATCACCATGGAGGTCGCGCGCCAGGGTCTCACCCTGCACCTGATCATCCATCCGGTGATGAACGTCGCGCGTGATGCCGAGGGCGGCTTCGTGCGTGTGGCGGAGCGCGGCGAGCAGGGCGAGGGTGTCGGCTTCGAGTCGATCATGCACCTGGAGGTCGACCGCCGCACCGACCCGGGCGACCTCGTTGCGCTGCAGCAAGGCATCGAGCATGTGCTTGCCGACGTGCGCGCCGCGGTCCGCGACTGGTCGGCGATGCGCGAGCGCCTGGCCGGCATCACCGCAGGGCTCGACGAGCTGCCGGTCAGCATCGACGCCGAGGAGACGCAGGAGGTGCGCGCCTTCCTCGACTGGCTCGCCGCCGACAACTTCGTGCTGCTCGGCTGCCGCGACTACGCGCTGGTCGAGACCGGCGAGGGCAACGAGCTGCGCATCGTCCCCGGCTCCGGACTGGGCCTGCTGCGCGGCGACGGTGACGAGGGGCAGTCGCGCTCCTTTGCTGCGCTGCCGCCGCAGCTGCGCGCGCAGGCCCACCTGCCGCATCTGCTCACGGTCACAAAGTCGAACTCGCGCTCCACGGTGCACCGGCCCGGCTATCTCGACTTCGTCGGCATCAAGACCTTCGGGGCCGACGGCCGGGTGAATGGCGAGCGTCGCGTGATCGGCCTGCTCGCCTCCACCGCCTACAGCGCCAGCCCGCGCCAGATCCCGCTGCTGCGGCGCAAGGTGGAGGCCGTGTTCGAGCGTGCCGGCCTGCTGCCCGGCGGCCACGCCGCCAAGGCGCTGCAGACCCTGCTCGAGCGCTACCCGCGCGACGAGCTGTTCCAGATCGAGACCGACGAGCTCCACGCCCACGCCATGGGCATCCTGCGCCTCGGCGAGCGCCTGCGCACGCGCCTCTTCGTGCGCGTCGATCCCTTCGAGCGCTTCGTGTCGTGCCTGATCTACGTGCCGCGCGAGCACTACAACACCGACCAGCGCGAGCGCATGCAGGCGGTGCTGATCGATGCCTTCAAGGGCAACGCCGCCGAGTTCGACGTGCAGTTTTCGGATTCGGCGCTCGCGCGCATCCTCATCACGGTGCGCACGCCCGAGGGTCGGATCCCCGCCTTCGACGTGCGCGAGATCGAGCAGCGCCTGATCCGTGCGGCGCGGCGCTGGGAGGACGAGCTGCAGCAGGCGCTCGTCGAGCAGTGCGGCGAGGAGCGCGGCCTGGCGCTGATGCGGCGCTACGGCGAGGGCTTCCCGGCCGGCTACCGCGAGGAATACTCCGCGCGCATGGCGGTGTTCGACATCGAGCAGATGGAGGCGCTCGCCGACGACGCGGCGCTCGGGCTCAACCTCTACGTGCCGCTCGAGGTGCGCGCGGGCCGGCTCGCCCTGCGGCTCTACCACCTGGGCAGCCCGGTACCGCTGTCGCAGAGCCTGCCGATGCTCGAGAAGATGGGCGTGAAGGTGATGGACGAGCGCCCCTCCGAGATCGAGCGCCAGGACGGCAGCACGGTGTGGCTGCACGACTTCGGCCTGCAGTTTGCCGGTGCCGAGAACCTCAACATCCACGACATCCGCCCGCTCTTTCAGGAGGCCTTCCTCGCGGCCTGGCGCGGCGCCGCCGAGAACGACGATTTCAACCGCCTGGTGCTGCTCGCCGGGCTGTCGTGGCGTGAGGTGGCGGTGCTGCGCGCCTACGCCCGCCACATGCGCCAGGCGGCGTTCACCTTCAGCCTCGCCTACATGGAGCAGACGCTGGCGGCCTATCCACAGTTCGCGCGTGCGCTGCTGCAACTCTTCCGCGCGCGCTTCGACCCGGCGCTCGCGGGCGATCGCGAGGCCGCGTGCGCGACGCAGGTGGCGGCCATCGAGGCCGCGCTCGATCAGGTGGCCAACCTCGACGAGGACCGCATCCTGCGCCAGTTTCTCGCCCTCATGCAGGCGACCCTGCGCACCAACTGGTTCCAGCGCGGCGCGGACGGCGCCCCCAAGGCCTACCTCTCGTTCAAGTTCCTGCCGTCGAAGATTCCCAACCTGCCGCAGCCGCTGCCGATGTTCGAGATCTTCGTTTATTCGCCGCGCTTCGAGGGCGTGCACCTGCGCGGCGGCAAGGTCGCGCGCGGCGGCCTGCGCTGGTCGGACCGCATGGAGGACTTCCGCACCGAGATCCTCGGCCTGGTGAAGGCGCAGATCGTCAAGAACGCGGTGATCGTGCCGGTGGGCTCCAAGGGCGGCTTCGTGGTCAAGTGCCCGCCTGCGGAGGGCGGGCGCGAGGCCCTGCTCGCCGAGGGCGTGGCCTGCTACCGCAACTTCCTGCGCGGCCTGCTCGACCTTACCGACAACCTGGTGCAGGGCGCGGTGGTGCCGCCGGCGGACGTGGTGCGCCACGACGAGGACGACCCCTACCTGGTGGTGGCAGCCGACAAGGGCACGGCGAGCTTCTCCGACTACGCCAACCAGGTCTCGGCCGAGTATGGCTTCTGGCTGGGCGACGCCTTCGCCTCGGGCGGCTCGGTGGGCTACGACCACAAGAAGATGGGCATCACCGCACGCGGCGCCTGGGAGGCGGTCAAGCGCCACTTCCGCGAGATGGGCAAGGACATCCAGCAGGAACCCTTCACCGTGGTCGGCATCGGCGACATGTCGGGCGACGTGTTCGGCAACGGCATGCTGCTGTCGAAACAGATCCGCCTGGTGGCGGCCTTCGACCACCGCCACATCTTCATCGACCCCGATCCCGACCCGGCACGCTCGTGGGAAGAGCGCGCGCGCATGTTCGCGCTGCCGCGCTCGAGCTGGGACGACTACGACCGCGCGCTGATCTCGCAGGGTGGCGGAGTGTGGCCGCGCAGCGCGAAGTCCATCACGCTGTCGCCCGAGGCGCGCGCGGCACTCGACATCCAGGCCGCGCCCCTGGGCTTGACCCCGACCGAGTTGATCCGCGCCATCCTCACCGCACCGGTCGAGCTGGTCTACAACGGCGGCATCGGCACCTACATCAAGGCCGCCAGCCAGACCGACGCGGCGGTGGGCGACCGCGCCAATGACGCGGTGCGCGTCAATGGCGGCGAACTGCGCTGCAAGGTCTTCGGCGAGGGCGGCAACCTCGGCGCCACCCAGCTCGGCCGCATCGAGTTCGCGCTCGCGGGCGGGCGCATCAACACCGACGCGATCGACAACTCCGGCGGGGTGGACTGTTCCGACCACGAGGTCAACATCAAGATCCTGCTCGGCGGGGTGATCGCCGAGGGCGAGCTCACGCTCAAGCAGCGCAACGAGCTCCTCGCCGACATGACCGACGAGGTCGGCATCCTGGTGCTGCGCGACAACTACGCCCAGACCCAGGTGCTGTCGGTCACGCGCGCGCGCGGCGTGGCGCTGCTCGACGAGCAGGCGGAGTTCATCCGCCGCCTGGTGCAGGCCGGGCGGCTCAACCGCAAGCTCGAGTACCTGCCCGACGACGAGGAGATCGCCGAGCGCAAGGCCGCCGGCGTCGGCCTCACCAGCCCCGAGCTGGCGGTGCTGCTCGCCTACAGCAAGATCGAGCTCTACGACGAGGTGCTCGCCTCCGACGTGCCGGAGGACCCCTACATCCGCACCGCGCTCGAGCGCTACTTTCCCGGCCCGCTGCGCGAGCGCTTCCCGGCGCAGATCCGGATCCACCCGCTGCGCCGCGAGATCATCTCGACCCACGTGGTCAACAGCATGATCAACCGCGTCGGGCCCACCTTCGTCAGCCGGCTCAGGGCCGAGCTCGGCGCCTCGGCGGCGGACGTGGTGCGCGCCTACATGGCCACCCGCGAGGTCTTCGGCCTGGTGGCGCTGTGGCGCGAGATCGAGGCCCTCGACAACCGCATCGCCGACGCGGTGCAGACCGAGCTCATCCAGGAGTCGGGCCGCCTGGTGCAGCGCGGCACGCTGTGGTTCCTGCGTCACCGCCGCTGGCTGGCCGACCTGCAGGCGACGAGCGCGCATTTCTCGCCTGGCGTGGCGGCGCTCGCCGAGGGGCTGGCCGACTACGTCGCCCCCGCCTATCGCGCCGAGCTCGACGCCGCGGTGGCGCGCCGGGTGGGGCAGGGCGTGCCCGAGGCGCTGGCGAAGCGGGTGGCCGCGCTCGAAGAGCTTTACTCGGCGCTCGACCTGGTCGAGGTGGCGGTGGAGCAGGGGCGTGACGAGGCCACGGTGGCGCGGGTGTATTTCGCCCTCGGGGGCGAATTCGACCTGCACTGGCTCGGCCGCCAGATCTCCGGGCTGCCCGCGGACACGCGCTGGCAGAGCCTGGCGCGCGGCGCGCTGCGCAGCGATCTGTCCTCGCTCGCCCGCGAGCTCACCAGCGCGGCGCTGCGCAACGCGCCCGAGGGCGCGGACACCGAGGGCGTGCTGAATGCCGGGCGCGAGCGTGCCGCGGTGCCGCTCGAGCGCTACCAGCAGCTCCTCGCCGAAATCCGCAGCGCGCCGACGATCGACATGGCGATGCTGTCGGTGCTGCTGCGCGAGCTGCGCGGCATGGCCTGAGCGATCGCGCGGGAGGCACCCGGACTGCTGACGCGGTTCGGGTGCATCGGTTATCATCGCGCTTTCCCGCAGTACAGCTCCCATGACCAAATACGTCTTCGTCACCGGTGGTGTCGTGTCCTCCCTGGGCAAGGGCATCGCCGCAGCGTCCCTCGGGGCGATCCTCGAGTCCCGCGGCATCAAGGTCACGCACCTCAAGCTGGACCCCTACATCAACGTCGATCCGGGCACCATGAGCCCGTTCCAGCACGGCGAGGTCTTCGTCACCGAAGACGGCGCCGAGACCGACCTCGACCTCGGCCATTACGAGCGCTTCACCAGCGCCAAGATGAGCAAGCGCAACAACTTCACCACCGGCCAGATCTACGAGTCGGTGCTGAAGAAGGAGCGCCGCGGCGAGTACCTGGGCAAGACCGTGCAGGTCATCCCGCACATCACTGACGAGATCAAGGCTTACGTCAAGCGTGGCGCCGAGGGCGCCGACGTGGCGATCGTCGAGGTCGGCGGCACGGTGGGCGACATCGAATCGCTGCCCTTCCTGGAGGCCATCCGCCAGATGGGCTTCGAAGAGGGCCGCCACGGCACCTGCTTCATCCACCTCACGCTGCTGCCCTACATTCCGACCGCCGGTGAACTGAAGACCAAGCCGACCCAGCACTCGGTGAAGGAGCTGCGCGAGATCGGCATCCAGCCCGACATCCTGCTGTGCCGCGCCGACCGTCCGGTGCCGGAAGACGAGCGCCGCAAGATCGCGCTGTTCTGCAACGTGATGCCCGAGGCGGTCATCGAGTGCCTGGACGCCGACTCGATCTACAAGATCCCCGGTCAGCTGCATGACCAGATGCTCGACCAGATCGTCTGCCACAAGCTCGACATCCTCGCGCGCGCGGCCGACCTCTCGGTGTGGGACAGGCTCATCCACGCGCTCGAGAACCCGAAGCAGACCGTGGATATCGGTTTCGTCGGCAAGTACGTGGACCTTACCGAGTCGTACAAGTCGCTGATCGAGTCGCTCAACCACGCCGGCATGCATACCGAGTCGAAGGTCAGGATCCACTACATCGACTCGGAGGATATCGAGCGCGACGGTTGCGATGTGCTCGAGTCGATGGATGCCATCCTGGTGCCGGGCGGCTTCGGCAAGCGCGGGACCGAGGGCAAGATCGCGGCCATCCGCTATGCGCGCGAGAACAAGGTGCCCTATCTGGGCATCTGTCTCGGCATGCAGCTCGCGGTGGTGGAGTTCGCCCGCGACGTCGCCGGCATGGAAGGCGCGCACTCGACCGAGTTCGAGCGCGACACCAGGTTCCCGGTGATCGGCCTCATCACCGAGTGGAAGGACCGCACGGGCAAGATCGAGAAGCGCTCCGAGGAGTCCGACCTCGGCGGCACCATGCGCCTCGGTGGCCAGCTCTGCCTGCTCAAGGAAGGCACGCTGGCGCGTTCGATCTACGGCGCCCCCGAGGTCATGGAGCGTCACCGCCACCGCTACGAGGTGAACAACACCCTGCTCGCCAGGCTCGAAGACAAGGGCCTGGTGGTGTCGGGCCGCGCGCCCGTTACCGACCTGTGCGAGATGGTCGAGCTGCCTGCGGACGTGCATCCGTGGTTCGTCGGCTGTCAGTTCCACCCCGAATTCACCTCCAACCCGCGCAAGGGTCATCCGCTGTTCACCGCTTATGTGAAGGCTGCGATCGCGCACAAGCAGGCTGCGGCCCCGAGGAGCGAAGCATGAATCTCTGCGGTTTCGAAGTCGGCCTCGACAAGCCGGTGTTCCTGATCTCCGGCCCCTGCGTGGCCGAATCCGAGCAGATGTGCCTGGACATCGCCGGGCAGATGAAGGAGATCTGCGCCGAGCTGGGCATCCCTTACATCTTCAAGGCTTCGTACGACAAGGCCAACCGCAGCTCGGGCAAGAGCTTCCGCGGCCATGGCATGGACGCCGGCCTGAAGATGCTCGAGGCGGTCAAGAAGCAGCTCGGCCTTCCGGTGCTGACCGACGTGCACACGATCGAGGAGATCCCGACCGTCGCCGCGGTGGTCGACGTGCTGCAGACCCCGGCCTTCCTGTGCCGCCAGACCGATTTCATCCACGCGGTGGCGGCCAGCGGCAAGCCGGTGAACATCAAGAAGGGCCAGTTCCTCGCCCCCGGCGACATGAAGAACGTCGCCGACAAGGCGCGCGAGGCCAATGGCGGCGCCGACACCATCATGGTGTGCGAGCGCGGCGCCTCCTTCGGCTACAACAACCTCGTCTCCGACATGCGTGCGCTGGCGATCATGCGCGACACCGGCTGCCCGGTGGTGTTCGACGCTACCCACTCGGTGCAGCTGCCGGGCGGGCAGGGAACCGCCTCGGGTGGCCAGCGCGAGTTCGTGCCGGTGCTGGCGCGCGCCGCGGTCGCCGTGGGCGTGGCGGGCCTTTTCATGGAGACCCACCCGGACCCCGCCAAGGCGCTGTCCGACGGCCCCAACGCCTGGCCGCTGCCGAAGATGAAGGCGCTGCTGACCGTGCTCAAGGACATCGACGCGCTGGTCAAGCGCCAGGGTTTCCTCGAGACCACGCTCTGAGACCCCATTTTTCGGGAATGCGGCTACCGGCGGACTGATGCGCGTCATCCGTCGCCGCTGCTCACGAGGCGGTCATCCGGTGCGAGCATGCTCCCCGCCGGATCGCGTTCCCGCATGATCGATCCGAAACCTCCGTAACTGCTACAGGACTAGACATGAGTGCAATCGTTGATGTGATCGCCCGCGAGATTCTCGATTCCCGCGGCAACCCCACGGTCGAAGCCGACGTGCTGCTCGAATCGGGCGTGATGGGCCGCGCCGCGGTGCCCTCGGGCGCCTCCACCGGCTCGCGCGAGGCGATCGAGCTGCGTGACGGCGACAAGTCGCGCTTCCTCGGCAAGGGCGTGCTGCGCGCGGTCGAGAACGTGAACACCGAGATCGCCGAGGCCATCATCGGGCTGGACGCCGAGGAGCAGGCCTTCATCGACCGTACCCTGATCGAGCTCGACGGCACTGAGAACAAGTCGCGCCTGGGCGCCAACGCCATGCTGGCGGTGTCCATGGCGGTGGCCAAGGCCGCCGCCGAAGAGGCCGGCCTGCCGCTGTACCGCTACTTCGGCGGCTCCAGCCCGATGGTGATGCCGGTGCCGATGATGAACGTCATCAACGGCGGCGAGCACGCCAACAACAGCCTCGACATCCAGGAATGCATGATCATGCCGGTGAGCATGAGCAGCTTCCGCGAGGCCCTGCGCTGCGGCGCCGAGATCTTCCACCATCTCAAGAAGATCGTCGACGCCAAGGGCTACCCGACCACCGTCGGCGACGAGGGCGGCTTCGCCCCCAACGTGTCTGGCACCGAGGAAGCGCTCAACCTGATCCAGGAGGCCATCGTCGCCGCCGGCTACGTGCCTGGCCAGGACGTGCTGCTGGCGCTCGACTGCGCCGCCTCCGAGTTCTACAAGGACGGCAAGTACGAGCTGAAGGGCGAAGGCCTGTCGCTGACCGCCGCGGGCTTCACCGACTACCTCGAGACCCTGTGCGACAAGTTCCCGATCGTCTCGATCGAGGACGCCATGGCCGAGGGCGACTGGGACGGCTGGAAGATCCTCACCGAGCGCCTGGGCAAGCGCGTGCAGCTGGTGGGCGATGACCTCTTCGTCACCAACACCAGGATCCTCGCGCAGGGCATCGAGCAGGGCGTGGCCAACTCGATCCTCATCAAGATCAATCAGATCGGCACGCTCACCGAGACCTTCGCGGCAGTCGAGATGGCCAAGCTCGCCGGCTACACCGCGGTGATTTCGCACCGCTCGGGCGAGACCGACGATTCGACCATCGCCGACATCGCGGTGGGCCTGCGCGCCATGCAGATCAAGACCGGCTCGCTGAGCCGCTCGGACCGCATCTCGAAGTACAACCAGCTGCTGCGCATCGAGGAAGACCTCGGCGACACCGCCGCCTATCCGGGCAAGCGCGCGTTCTACAACCTGCGCTGAGCGTCCTGCAACGCTGATTCGCAGCGTCTCGAAGGCCGGCGGGCGACTCGCCGGCCTTCGTCGTGAATGCGCCAGTATCCATCTCCATACCCGTCTCCATGCGCTGGCCGATCCTCATCCTGATCGCACTCGTCGTGCTGTTGCAGTACCCGCTCTGGCTGGGGAAGGGGGGCTGGCTGCGCGTCTGGGAGGTCGATCGCCAGCTGCATGCGCAGCGCGAGGAGAACCTGCGCCTCGAGCAGCGCAACGCGGCGCTCGCGGCGGAGGTGAACGATCTCAAGTCGGGCAACGAGGCGATCGAGGAGCGCGCGCGTTTCGAACTCGGGCTCACCCGGCCGGGCGAGATCTACGTGCAGATTCCGCAGCGCTGAACCCTGGTCGCGGGTATCGCCGCCGTTCCGGCGACAGTCCTCAGTTGCTCGCGAGCAGCGTGCGCGCGCCGTCGATGCGCTGCGCGAAATAGCGGCTGGCGAGACGTTCGACCCGCACCCGGCCACGGCTGTTGGGCGCGTGCACGAAGCGCCCGTCGCCGATGTAGATCCCCATGTGCGAATGCCGGCGCTCCAGCGTGTTGAAGAACACCAGGTCCCCCGGGCGCAGTTCGTGCACCTCGATCGGGCGCGTGCGATCGGCGATCTGCGCGGCGTTGTGCGGCAGCTTGCGGCCGCTGATGTTCTCCACGATGTAGGCCACCATGCCGCTGCAATCGAGGCCCGCGTCCGGATTGCGCCCGCCGAAGCGGTAGCCGGTATCGAGCAGGCCGAGCGCGAAGAGCACCATTTCCTGCGTCTGGTGCTCACCCTCGAGAGAGAAATAGTGCCCGCTCGGCGCCACCGTGCGCGGTGGCGAGCCGGGGCCGGCGACCGGGGTGGTGCCGCAGCCCGCCAGCAGTGCGGCCACGGTGGCCACCCCGGCAAGCAGCGCCAGGCGCCGCTTGCCGATGCCGGCGTGCAGAGGGGCGGAAAGGAAGGCGCGAGGGAGGGGCTCGGGACTCATGGCGCGATCCGGTGCGAAAAGGATTTCTGCCAGAGTATGTCAGGACCCGCCCAGGCCGGCAAGGTCTGCTTTCAGATCAGGGGTTTGGAGAGGTTTTCTCGAAGAAGGCTGAAGTCGGGCCCGCGCGGGGCGCGGTCTTCAGTCGAGCAGTTCGATGCGTCCGCCGACCTGCACCGACACCCGGCTCTCGCCGCCCTCGAGTGGCGCCGGGGCGGCCTCCGCGGCCATCGCCGCCGCGCGCATGCGCGGCATCGGCGGAGGCTGCAGGCCGTGCTCGCCGACCGACAGGTGGGCGATGCGGTAGCGCCGACCGAGGGTGTCGGCGATCAGTTTCGCGCGCGCCTCGAAGGCGCGCAGGGCGTCGACGGTGACGTCGGAGACGGCCTTCCTGCGCGTCTCGGGGGCTGGTTCCATGCTCAGCTGGGCGAGCGCCAGGCTCTCCTGGAGCTTGCCGACGAGCTCCGACATCGCCGCCGTGTCGGTGCTCTCGAGGCGGAGCTCGGAACGCATCCGCCAGGCGGTGATACGGCCCTGGCCGTCCTTTCCGTATGCCGGCCAGGTCGAGACGTTTCCGCTCTGCACCTTGACGGCACCCTGCGCGCGCGCGAGTTCGAGCGCCGCGGCGATGTCGCGGTTCACCTCGCGTGCCACCGCGGCCGCGCTCGCGCCGCTGCGCTCTGCATACATCACGGCGACCGCGAGGTCGTTGGCGGCCGGGCCACTGGCCTCGGCCGCGAGCTCCACGGTGGGCGGGGCGGGAGTGTCGGCGGCAAGCGCCGGCGCCGACTGCAGCGCCGCGAGCGCGGCGAGGGTGGCGAGGGTGGCGAGCGCGGTGCGCATCACTGTTCCGGCTTCGCGATCACGCTGGACGGCTCCAGCGCGCACAGGCGGTCGGCGTAGAGGCGGGCGTTGTCCACGTAGTTGTGGGCGTTGACCACCAGGTTCTCGACCTCGGTGTCGCTCAGCGTGCGGATCACCCGGCCAGGAGAACCGACCACCAGCGAGCGGTCGGGGATCACCTTGCCCTCGGGGATCAGGGTGTTGGCGCCGACGATGCACTGCTTGCCGACCACCGCGTTGTTGAGGATCACCGCGTTGATGCCGATCAGGCTGCCGTCGCCGATCGTGCAGCCGTGCAGCATCGCCATGTGGCCCACGGTGACGTGCGTGCCGATCGTCAGCGGGATGCCGTCGTCGTTGTGCAGGACAGAGCCGTCCTGGATGTTGGTATCGTCGCCGATCGTGATCGGATCGTTGTCGCCCCGTACCACGACGTTGTACCAGATGTTGACGTTGCGGCCCGCAGTGACCGATCCGATGACCGTCGCGTTGTGGGCGATCCAGCTTCCCTCGCCGAAGCTCGGCCGGCGGTCGCCCAGGGCGTAGATGCTCATTTTCGTTCTCGCTGTCGATGTCTCGCGCCGATGCTGCGCAGCGCCAGGGGGGGCAGGCATCATAACAAGCGCCTCGCGGCCTGCAAACAGCGCCCGTGCCGTGAATGTCGCCGATCCGGCGGGTTTTTCGCGATTTTGAGCCCCCTGCCGGCGGGTGATAGGATGCGCCCGCCCTTCAGGAAGTCCACATGCTCAGTTACCGTCACGCCTTTCACGCCGGCAATCACGCCGATGTCCTCAAGCACCTCGTCCTGATCGAGCTGCTCGACTACTACGGTCGCAAGGACAAGCCCTGGTACTACATCGACACCCACGCGGGGGGCGGCTGCTATGCGCTCGACAGCGAGCAGGCGGGCAAGACCGCCGAGGCGGCGGACGGCATCGGCCGGCTGTGGGGGCACGAGGACCTGCCGCCAGCAGTCGCCGCCTATGTCGCGGCGGTCGGGCAGTTCAATCCGCAGGGCAGGCTGTTGTTCTACCCGGGCTCGCCGGCGCTGGCCATGACGCGTGCGCGCGCCCAGGATCGCCTGCGCCTGTTCGAGCTGCATCCGGCCGACTTCGAATCCCTGCAGCGCACCTTCGCCAGCGAACAGGAGCGCGTGCAGGTGCGCCGCGCCGACGGCTTCGCCGCGCTCAGGAGCCTGCTGCCGCCGCCCTCGCGGCGGGCGGTGGTGCTGATCGATCCGCCCTACGAGGTCAAGGACGACTACCGCAGCGTGGTGGACACGGTGCGTGACGCGATGCGGCGCTTTCCCACCGGGACCTACATGGTCTGGTATCCGATGCTCGCCCGCGCCGAGGCCCGCCAGTTGCCCGAGCGCCTCGCCGCGCTCGGCGCCGAGAGCTGGCTGGACGTGCGCCTGGCGGTGCGCGACGCCCCGCGCGACGGCATCGGGATGTTCGGCAGCGGCCTTTACGTGATCAACCCTCCCTGGGTGTTGCCGCAGCGGCTCGAGGCCGCGCTGCCCTGGCTCGTCGAGCACCTGGGGGTCGATGGCGGTGCGGGCTTCGACCTCGAGCACCACATCGAATGAGTCCGTCCCGGAATGCCGAGGGTGGGCCCGCCGGCCCGACGGTCGCGGAGGGCGCTCCGAGTGCTGCAGGCCCGTCGCCCGACGGGCTCCGCGAGCTGCGCGACGCGATGCGGCAATTCGCCGCCGAGCGCGCCTGGGAGCCCTTCCATACGCCCAAGAACCTCGCGATGGCGCTCGCCGGCGAGGCGGGCGAGGTGATCGAGCATTTCCAGTGGCTCACCGCCGAGCAGTCGATGGCGCTGCCGCCGGCGACGCGGGACGAGGTCGCTCTCGAACTCGCCGACGTGCTGCTGTACCTCGTGCGCCTCGGCGACGTGCTCGGTGTCGACCTCGCCGATGCCGCACGGCGAAAGATGCGCATCAATGCGGAGCGCTACCCCATCGAGCGCGCGCACGGCCGCGCGGACAAGCACGACCGTCTGTGAGGGTGCAAGCGAGGCGTTGCGGCGGAGTCTTCATTCACGTTGGGCCGCGGCAAGATTTCTGAAACAATATCGTCTTTCTTGTAACACGGAATTCCATCGTGGACTTGCAGCACATCAGCGACATCGAGAAGGCAGCCCATCAGGGTCGGGGCGAGGTCTTCCGCCTCGGCATGGGCGTGCTCTTCATCGTCGGGGTCATGTTCTACTCGGCGCTCAGCGGCACGGGCGAGGGCAGCATGACCCTGGTCATGGCGGCGATGATCGGCGGCTACATGGCGATGAACATCGGCGCCAACGACGTCGCCAACAACGTCGGTCCGGCGGTGGGCTCCAAGGCGCTCACCCTCGCAGGTGCGCTCGTCATCGCGGCGATCTTCGAGGCCGCCGGTGCGCTGATCGCCGGCGGCGAGGTGATCGGCACCATCCGCAGCGGCATCATCGATCCCGACCTCATCAAGGATTCCGACACCTTCGTGTGGATCATGCTGGCCGCGCTGCTCGCTGGGGCGCTGTGGCTGAACCTGGCGACCGCGGTCGGGGCGCCGGTGTCGACCACGCACTCGATCGTGGGCGCGGTGCTCGGCTCCGGCATGGCCGCCGCCGGCCCCTCGATCGTCGATTGGTCCACCATGGGCGAGATCGCGGCGAGCTGGGTGATCTCGCCGCTGCTCGGCGGGATCTTCGCCGCCGCCTTCCTGTATCTCGTCAAGCGCAGCATCACCTACCAGGTGGACATGGCCGCGGCCGCACGCCGCACCGTGCCGGTACTGGTCGGCCTGATGGCGTGGACCTTCGTCAGCTACCTGATCCTGAAGGGGCTCAACCGGGTCTGGAAGGTGGACTTCCTTCCCGCCGTGCTGTACGGCCTGATTTTCGGCGCGCTGGTGTTCGTCCTGGTGCGCAAGGCCCTGCACGGCAGCAGCGGCATCGTCGCCAACACCAAGGCGAGCGTGAATCGGCTCTTCACCGTGCCGCTGATCTTCGCCGCCGCGCTGCTCAGCTTCGCGCACGGCTCCAACGACGTCGCCAACGCGGTCGGCCCGCTGGCCGCGATCGTCGATGTGGTCAGTTCCGGCGGCGTGGTGCACAAGGACGCGGCGATCCCCACCTGGGTCATGATGGTCGGCGCGATCGGGATCTCGCTCGGGCTGGCGTTGTTCGGGCCGAAGGTGATCCGCACGGTCGGTTCCGAGATCACCGAGCTCGACCAGATGCGCGCCTATTGCATCGCGATGGCGGCGACCTTGACCGTGATCGTCGCCAGCCAGCTCGGCCTGCCGGTGAGCTCCACGCACATCGCGGTCGGCGGGGTGTTCGGCGTCGGTTTCCTGCGCGAATACCTCAAGAGCAACTACGACCGCATGGTGGCCGAGATCAAGGCCCACCACCCCGAGGGCGACCTCGCCGCGATCGAGGCCTTCATCGCGCGTTTCGAGAAGGCCTCGATCGAGGAGAAGGGGCAGATGCTCGCCGACCTCAAGCAGCGCTCCAAGAACGCGGACGATCCGGCGCACTTCTCCAAGGGCGAGCGCAAGGGACTCAAGAAGGTCTATCGCCGCGAGCTGGTCAAGCGCTCGCAGCTGATGCGCATCGCCGCCGCCTGGGTCATCACCGTGCCCGCTTCTGCGCTGATGGCCGCGGTGCTGTTCTTCATGATCCGCGGGATGATGCTGCCCTGATCATCCTGTTCGTCATGATCGCGATGCCGGGGGCCGCGGCGTGAGCTTCGTCGAGCTGCTCGTCCTGCTCGCCCTCGGGGCCGTGGTGTGGTTCTGGTTCGACAGCCTGAAGGCGCGCGAGATCGGCATCGAGGCCGCGCGCCGCGCCTGCACGCGCGAGGGCGTGCAGTTCCTCGACGAGACCGTGGCGGGGCAGGGCCTGCGCCTGGCGCGCGACGACAACGGTCGCGTGCTGCTGCGGCGGGGCTATGCCTTCGAATACTCGGTGGGCGGCGACGACCGCAATGCCGGCAGCGTGGTGCTCGAAGGCCGCGAGGTGGTGCTGGTGGACGTCTCCGCGCATCGGCTCGCACGTCGCGCGGTGGTCATCGACCTGCACCCGCGCGACCCGTCGGCCTAGCGCCGGCGCTCCTCGATCGCGCGCAGGAACTCGTTGCGCGCCTGCTCCGAACGTTCGAACTCGCCGGCGAAGGCTTGGGTGATCACGCGTTCGTCGCCACGGCGGTCCTCGCCGAGCAGCAGGCAGAGCTGTTCGGCCTCGATCACGCAGGCCGCGCCCGCGGCGTGGCCGTGTCGCATCAGCGCGTCGGCGATGTCGCGCGTCATCCACTCCTGGTAGGTGAAGCGATGGCCGATCGCGTCCACCAGGCGGGCGATGCGGCCAAAGCCGTGCAGGCGGCCGCCTGGCAGGTAGGCGACGTGGGCGACGCCACGGAAAGGGACGAGGTGATGCGGACACACGCCATGGACCGCGATGCCGCGAATCACCACCATGTCGCGGCGCGCATCCTCGAAGCCGTCACCGAGCACCTCGGCGGGGTCGAGCTCGTAGCCCCCGAGCAAGCGCCGCTGCCAGAGCTCGCGCACGCGCTGCGCGGTGCGTCCGGTATGGGCGTTGTCGGGGGCGATGCCGCACGCACGCAGCAGGTCGCCGACGGCCTTCTCGAAGGCGGGCGCGTCGAAGGCGCCGCTGCGCGGAATGCCGACGCCGGCGGGGCGGGGAGCGTGGGGGTGGTCGTGACCGCAGGGGTCGTGCGCGGGAGGGCTCATGGTGGCGTCCGGTGCGGTGCCCTGCGGCACCCGAGCCGGCATGATACCCGCAAGCCCGTTCAGGCGATGAACACCGGGTCGGAGAACACCAGCGTGCCGTCGGCGCGCATCATCAGGTTGTTGGCGTTGAGGATGTCGGGCAGGACCTGATATTCCTCGACGAAGTCGGACAGGGCCCGCAGGGCTTCCTGCAGGCTGTCGCCGACCTTCATCGGCTCGACCGTGAGGTGGTAGAGCGCGATCCGCCCCATGTCCGCACCGAGCCGGCTCCACTGCGCGCACGCCGACCAGTAGCACTCGATCAGGCGACGCGAGAGTTCTGCCGCGGGGGAGCCCTCGGCGAGCGGATAGAGGCGCTCCATCTCGATCAGATGGAAGGGATAGCCCGACTGTGCGCGGCCGATCACCCCATGATCGGCGAATACGATGGGGAAATGCGGGCCGCGCGGGCGGTCGTCGGCGGTGTAGAGGAAGTAGTCGGCAGGGGAGCTGACGATCTTGTAGACATGCTCCCCGTCGCCCTTGTCGATCACGATCGAGTACTCGCCGCGACCGATCTCGGTCTTGCCGTCGAGCAGCGGATGCGACGGCACGGCGTCGGGCAGCAGGATCGCCTGCCGTCCGAGCATCGCGCGCGCCGCATCCATGTCAATCATGATCTCCTCGCTGCTCACGCCATGATGTTATAGCCGGCGTCGACGAAATGCACCCCGCCGCTGATCAGTCGGCCGGCGTCCGAGACCAGGAAGGCGGTCAGCGCGCCGATGTCCTCGGGGGTGACCAGGGCATGCATCGGCGAGCGCTCGACCGCGGCCGCCATGAGGCCGTCGAAGCCCGCGATCCCGGAGGCGGCGCGCGTCATCAGCGGGCCGGGGGAGACCGCATTGACGCGGATGCCCTTGGCGCCGAGCTCGGCCGCCATGTAGCGGGTGGCGGCCTCGAGCGCGGCCTTGCACAGGCCCATCACGCCGTAGTTGGGGATGACCTTCTCGGAGCCGAGGTAGGTCATCGTCACCAGGGCACCGCCGCCGGCCTTCTCGAGCAGCGGCTCGGCCTTCTTGGCCAGGCGCACGAAGGAGTGGGTGGACACGTCCATCGCCAGCGCGAAGCCGTCGGCCGAGGTGTCGACCACGCGGCCGTGCAGGTCGTCGCGCTTGGCGAAGGCCATGCTGTGGATGGCGAAGTCGAGCTTGCCGTGGCGCGCCTCGATCGCGCCAAAGGCGGCGTCCATGGTTTCGGGGCGGGTGACGTCGAGCAGGTGAACGTCCTCGACGCCGAGGCGGTGGATCACCGGCTCGATGAAGGCGCGCGTCTTCTCGTTCTGATAGGTGATGATCAGCGTCGCGCCGGCCTGGGCGCAGGCCTCGGCGACGCCGGTGGAGATCGACTTCTCGTTGGCGATGCCGGTGATGAGGCCGACCTTGCCCTCCAGATTGACGATGGGGGTCATGATGGATTCCTTTTCTCGGGTGAGTGTTGTTGCGGCGCAACGGCAGCGAGCATAAGCCGGCCTGTGCGACGCGAATGTGATGGTTCGTGAAATCGGATACGCGGTGGTATCGGTGCCGGTACAGTATATTGCGCATTGCAGCATCCACAAATTGCCGGCCGCGGCATTCTTCGCCGGAGCAGGGAACATGACACGCAACGCATACATCTTCATGGACTTCGACGGCGTCACCCACCCCTGGGGCGAGGTCGAGGATTTCCGTTGTCTCGTGCACATCGAGGCGGTGGTGAGGGAGTTCCCCGAAGCGCGCATCGTGATCGCCTCCGACTGGCGCATGCTGTTCTCGCTGCCCAAGCTGGTCGCCCGCTTTTCCGAGGACATCCGCCCGCAGATCGCCGGCGCCACGCCGCACCTGCTGCCCAAGACGGGCGCCGAGCTGCACGGCCTGCGCGAGCGCGAGGCGATGGCCTGGCTGCGCCAGCACGGCGCCGATCCGGGCGAGGCGGCGTGGTGCGCGCTCGACGACGCGCCGGGCAACTGGCTGTCGCGTTCGCGACTGGTGCTGACCGACTTCAAGCGTGGCTTCACCTCCGAGGATGCGGTCGCCCTGCGCCGCATGCTGCAGGGCTTCCGCGACGGGGTGCGCAACCAGGTCGGCCAGGTCGCGCACTCGCTGTGGGCGCGCGACAGTGCCTGATGGGGGAGACGCCATGAACCCCGCCGAGCAGACCCTGCCGCCCGACCCGCTTGCGCACCGAGTCGACGCCTCGACCCAACGCCAGGCGGCGCGGCTGGCCGAAGAGAGCTTCGCGCGCCTGTTCCGGCTCAGCGTCGCCGAAGGCGATGCTGCGCGGCTGAAGGGCGTGGAGCAGTTGCGCGTCGACCTCGCCGACTGGGTGTCCGCGGCGGCCGACCCCGAGGCACAGGCGCTGCGCCTCGCCTTGCTGCTGTCCGGGATGGACCAGTGGGGGATGGCCTGGAGCCGGGCCTTCGGCCTGGTGGCGATCCCCGCGCTGACCGAGCTCATCGGTGCGCTGCGCACTGGCCTGGATGAAACCGCCGAGGCGCGCTTCCTGCGCCACTTCGAAGGGATCTCCGCCGTCGAGGAGAATGCCATCGACTTCAAGGTCGAGCTGCGCCGTGGGCTGCATCTGGCGCTGTGGCATGCCTCGATCGCCACCGAGCATCGCGACGAGGCCATGCGCCTCGCCGGCGAGCTCGGCAGCCAGCTGCTCGCGCTCGCGCGCAGCATGCCGGTTGCGGGCTGGCGGCTGGTGGCCGACGCGCTCGCCTTCATCCAGATCCGCTGCCTGGCCGAAGGGCTCGCTGCCGAGGGCGTGGCCCAGGAGGCCACACAGGCCTTGTTCGGCGCCTTGGCGCGCGAGCTGCCGGCGCCGCAGCGCGACCTCGTGATGGCGCATTCCGCGCGCGCGGTGATGGCCTGGCAGCAGGCCGGCCGCGCTTCGCCGCAGGTGCACTGATGGCGCTCAAGGCCACGGTCTTCAAGGCCGACATCCAGGTCGCCGACATGGATCGGCACCACTACGCCGACTATTCGCTCACCCTCGCGCGTCACCCTTCCGAGACCGACGAGCGCATGATGGTGCGCCTGCTCGCCTTCGCGCTCTTCGCCGACCCGGCGCTCGCCTTCGGCAAGGGGCTATGCGTCGATGACGAGCCCGACCTGTGGCAGAAGGACCTCACCGGCGTCATCGAGCGCTGGATCGACGTCGGCCAGCCCGATGACAAGTGGGTGCGCAAGGCCTGCGGGCGCGCGCGCGAGGTGGTGGTGCTGGCCTACGGGCGGGCGCTGGAGGTGTGGTGGAGCGGGGTGCGCGGCCGCCTCGAGCGCCACGGCAACCTGAAGGTGTTCGAGCTCGAACGCGAGGCCAGCGCCGAACTCGGCCGCCTCGCCGAGCGCACGATGCGCCTGCAATTCACCATCCAGGACGGCCACGTGTTGGTAACCAACGGGCGCGAGACCGTGTCGCTCGAGCCGCGCAAGCTCACTGCCTGAACCCCGGTGCGCGGCGCGCGACAGCCCACGGTGCGGCCGCCCGGGCCCTCAGCGCGGGCTGTCGCGCAGGAATGCGGCCACCCTTTCGGCGGTCGCCTGCGGATGCTCGAGCATGAAGCAGTGTCCGCCCTCCACCTGCACGCATTGCACGTTGGCCTTGCCTGCCGCCCAGCGCGTGACCGAGCGCCGCGCGAAGGCGAAGGTGTCGCGCCCGTGCAGCGCGAGCACCGGCTGCTCGATGCGGGCGAGCGAGGACCACAGCCGGCGCGGGTAGGAGGCGAAGATCTCGGCTTCGCGCGTGGGCCGGCACTTGAGCTCCACGCCGCCGCCGGGCACGTCGCGCAGTGCGTGATCGATGTAAGCCTGGAAGGAGTCCTCGCTCCAGCCGCGGAACACCCCGCGCCCGTGCAGCCCCGCGTGCGCGGCGGCGCGGTCCGGCCAGTGGTGGCGCCGCGTGCGCGCCTTGGCGGCGAGCTTGTTGCGCGAGGCCAGGCCGACGAGGTCCGAGAGCGCCATCATGCCGATCATGGCCTGGGTGAACAGCACCGGGTCGAGCAGCACACCACGGCTGAAGGCCTGCGGATGATGCGCCAGCATCAGGCAGGTGAGCACGCTGCCGAAGCTGTGGCCGGAGGCGTGCACCGGCACCGCGCCGAAGCGCGGCGCGTGTGCGAGCCAGGCCTCGGCGGCCATCTCGGCGGCGTGGTTCCAGCCGCGGAAGCGGCTGCCGTGGTCGCTGTCGCCGTGACCCTGCACGTCGGACAGGAAGAGGTCGAAATGCGCGCTCAGGTGCGCGAGCATGGGCGCATAGGTGAGCGAGCTCAGCCCGTTGCCATGGAGGAAATGCAGTACCGGGCGACCGCTCGGTGTGCTGTGGTGGCCGCGCAGCGTGAAGCCGGCGGAGGTGTGGTGCGTCCAGCTTTGGAGCTTCATGATTCGGTGTATGCCACGGCCGCGCGGGGGCGGTCGTGGCGGAGTTCGAGTTAGGGGCCCGATCGGATTGGCGGGCAGCGGCCGGAGCTCGCGCATGCCGTATCGTCGGCGCAGGGTGCGAGAGTCTGCCATGAAACCCAGCCGGGGATGTGCTCGACCGGCATCGGCCGGGCGATGCCGAAGCCCTGGCCGAGCCTGCAGCCGAGGGCAAGCAGGGCCGCTGCGTGGGCGGGCGTCTCCACGCCTTCGGCGATCACCTCGCGACCGAAGGTGCGCGCGAGCTGCACCACGGCGCCGACGATCGCGCGCGCCTCGCCGTCCTCCAGCATGTCGAGCACGAAGCTGCGGTCGATCTTGAGGCGGTCGAAGGGCAGCTGGCGGAAGTGGCGCAGCGAGGCGTAGCCGGTGCCGAAGTCGTCGAGCGCGATGCGTACGCCGAGGCGATGGCAGGCCTCGAGCACGTCCATCGCCAGCACCATGTCGTCGAGCGCAGTGGATTCGAGGATCTCGAGCTCCAGGCGCTCGGGCGGGATGTCGGGGTGGCGCTCCAGCGCGCTGCGCACGCTGGCGACGAAGCCCGCCTGCATCAGCGGACCGGGACCGACGTTGACGCTTACCCCGATGTCCAGCCCGGCCGCGCGGCAGTGCTCGAGGGCGCCGAGCGCGTGGTCGACCACCCACTGACCGAGCCGGGTCTCCAGCTCGGTGCCTTCGAGGTCGGGCAGGAACTCGCCCGGCGCCAGCAGGCCGCGCTCGGGGTGCTGCCAGCGCAGCAGGGCCTCCATGCCGAGTGGCCGCCCGTCGACCATGTCGGCCTGGGGCTGGAAGTGCAGCACGAACTCCTGCCGGCGCAAGGCCTGGTCGAGGCGCTCGAGGCGTTCCTTGCGCACGCGCTGCTGTTCCTCGACGCTGGCGTCGAAGAACTGGATGCAGTTGCGTCCGCGCTGCTTGGCGCGGTACATCGCCTGGTCGGCGTGGCGCAGCAGGGTGTCGGGGTCGGCGTCGTCCTCGGGGAAGAGGGTGACGCCGATGCTCGCGGACACGCATACCTGCTGGCTGGCGAGCGCAATCGGCGTGCGGATGGCTTCGAGCACGCGCTCGAGCACGCGCTCGCCTTCGATGTCCTCGAGCAGCAGCACGAACTCGTCGCCGCCGAGGCGGGCCACGGTGTCGCTGGCGCGCAGGATCGCGCCGAGCCGGTCGACGATGCCGATCAGCACCTGGTCGCCGGCCTCGTGGCCGAGCTGATCGTTCACCGGCTTGAAGCCGTCGAGGTCGATCACGCAGACCGCGAGCGGCTTCCCTGTGCGCCGAGAGTGTGCGATCGCCTGGCGCAGGCGGTCGTCGAGCAGGCGGCGGTTGGGTGCGCCGGTGAGCGGGTCGAAGTAGGCGATGCGGTTGAGCTCCTCCTCATGCTTCTTGAGCCGGCTGATGTCGGAGAACATCGCCAGATGGTGGATCACCCGACCGCGTGCGTCGCGCACGCGGCTGATCGAGAGCACCTCGGCGAACTCGCTGCCGTCCTTGCGCCGGTTCCACAGTTCGCCCTGCCAGTGGTCGTGCTCTTCGATCGCCTGCCACATCGCACGGTAGAACTCGCGCCCCTGGCGGCCCGAGGCGAGCATGCCGGGGTCGCGGCCGAGGCTCTCCTCGCGGCTGTAGCCGGTGATGCGGCAGAAGGCCGGGTTGACGTCGACGATGCGGTTGTCGACGTCGGTGATCAGGATCGCCTCGTAGCTCGACGAGAACACGCTCGCGGCCAGGCGCAGGCGCTCCTCGTTCTCCTTGCGCCGATCGATGTCGATCTGCGCGCCGGTCAGCAGCAGCGCGCGCCCGTCCGCGTCGCGGCGCACGGCGAGCGCGCGGTCATACACCCAGATCCAGCGTCCGTCGCAATGGCGCAGGCGCAGGTCGTGCTCGTAGAAGGCGGTCTCGCCGCGGATGTGGCGATCGAGCTCGCGCTCGGCCTCGGCGAGGTCGGCGGGATGCACGCGCTTGCGCCAGCACGCGCGCCCTTCGCCGTCGCAGTCCTCCGCCGCCAGCCCGAGCATCGCCGCCCAGCGTGCGTCCATCTTCCACTCGCCGGTCTCCAGATTCCATTCCCAGCTGCCGGCCTGGGTGGCCTCGATCACGTTGCGCAGGTGGTGGCGATCGAGTTCGATCTCTGCTGCCAGGCGGCGCGCGGCGGCGTTGGCCTGCGACAGCGCCAGGTTGCGCTGCGCCAGACGCACCAGCAGCAGCACGATCGCCAGGGTCGCGAGGCCGAGTACGAAGATCGTCTCGTGGTAGCGCGCCCACACGTCGTTCCAGGTAAAGGGTGGAGTGGCGTCGAAGGGCGGCAGGCGCAGTTCGCGCAGCATCTCCTCGACGCGGGCGTAATCGGCGGGGATGGTGAAGCCGTGGATGCCTGCGGCGCGCGCGGCCGGGTCGGCGGTTTCGAGGCCGAGCGCGAGTGCCGCCACCTTGCGCATCAGGGCCGGGTCGGCCTGACGAAGGGCGACGAGGGGCCATTCGGGGTAGAGGCGTGTGGAACTGCGCAGCGGGAAGCCCGGATGCTGCAGGGGATGCAGCACACGCAAGCCGGAGAGGTCGCGCCCCTCGGCGACGAGCGCCTCGAAGAGGCCGGTGCGGACAAAGCCGGCGTCGACGCGGCCGTCGAGTACCGCTTCGACGACGCCGTCCTGGGTCTGCCGCAGCGTGAACATGCGCAGCGAGCCGGGGTCGATGCCGGCGGCCTTCATCTCGAGTGCCTGCGCCGGATAGGTGGCGAGGAAGTTGGCATGGGTGGTGCCGACGCGCCTGCCCCGCAGGTCGGCGAGGGTCTTCAGGCTGGCGTCCCCGGCGCGCACCAGGATCACGCCGCCGAACTCGCTCAGGGCCTGGCCGCCGGCATCGGCGACCACGGTGGCGATGGCACCGGAGAGCGGATTGGATGCGCGCAGCTCGATGAAATGCACCGGGTTGGTCAGCAGCAGATCGATCTCGCCGGCGGCGAGGGCGCGCTGCAGTCCGGCGTCGTCGAGCGCGTGCAGGCGTACCTCGACGCCGTCCAGGTGCTGGTTCAGGTAGTCCACGAAGGGCTGCCACGAGGCCTCGACGAGCGCCTTCGGGCGCGCCGAATAGACGCCGAAATCGAGATCCGTCCGGGCGTGCAGAGCCGCGCTGCCGAGGCTCAGGCAGACCAGCAGGACGACGGTGCGGAGGAGTCGTCGCATCAGCACGGGATGGCCACCGAGTCCGTCGCGCGATGCGCCAGCAGGCTCGACGTGCGCGCACGGCAGCGGCGCGCGGGCGAGTCTTCGGGCTGGCGGAGAGCGTCACGACACATCGACGGGAGAGCTATGGGACAACTGCCCATTCTAGGTCTTTCGGGATGCCTGCGGCAGGCGATTCGGCGGTGCCGTGACGCAGTTCGCGCAGCCGCCGGGCGCGTGCCCCGGGGCACGCGCCCGCGCTCCGGCCTTCAGTCCTCGCGGCGGCGGAAGGGCTTGCCGGCACGCTCGCCCTGGCGCTTCACCGGCGCGGAGTGGCCGCCAGCCTTGCGGTCGGTGGCCGGCGGGCGGCGTTCGTCGTGCGGTCGACGCTCGTCGTGGCCGCGAAAGCCCCCGCCACCCGGCTTGCCGGCGTAACCCGCGCCAGGCTGGTTCGGGCGCTCGCCACCGAAGTCGCGCGGGCGGCGCTCGCCGTCCTGCGCGTGCGAGCCGTCCGTGCCGCGTTCCGGCCGCGCCGGGCGCCGGCGTTCGGGGACCGTGGCCGCCTCGGCGGCGCTCAGCTCGCGGATCGACAGCGGCATCTGGCGCACGCGGGTGCGCTTGAGCGTGGCGAGCAGGTCCTCGGGCAGGTTGGCGGGCAGCTCGACGGTGGAGAACTCGTCGAAGAGGTGGATCTGGCCGATGAACCTGCCCTCGATGCCGCCTTCGTTGGCGATCGCGCCGACGATCTCCTTGGGGCTCGCGCCATGGGCGCGGCCGACCTCGATGCGGTAGCGCACCAGCGCGCCTTCGGAGAAGGAACGCCGGCGGGCGAGGATCTCGTCGCGGTTGGGGCGCGGCGTGCGCTCGCGCGCGGCGCCGGTGGTGAAGTGCTCGGCGCGCGGCGCGCGGCCTTCACTGGGCGTCGTGGTGGCGATGTCCCAGCCGCGGCCGGACTGCTCGACCTGGAGCGGGCGCTCGCGCTGGGCGAGCAGGGCCAGTGCGGCGGCGACCTCGTGGATCTCGAGCTCGTTCTCGTCGATCAGGTCGTTGACCACGCCCATGAAGAAGCCGAGCTCCGCGCCGGCGATGGTCTCGGCGACCTGGCGCTTGAACTGGGCCACGCGCAGGTTGGTGACCTCCTCACCGCTCGGCAGCGCGATCGGCGTGATCGGCTGGCGGGTGGCGCGCTCGATCATCTTGAGCATGCGCGTCTCGCGCGGCGCCACGAACAGGATCGCCACCCCCTCGCGCCCGGCGCGGCCGGTGCGGCCGATGCGGTGGACGTAGGCCTCGGTGTCGTAGGGGATGTCGTAGTTGATCACGTGCGAGACGCGCGGAACGTCGATGCCGCGCGCGGCGACGTCGGTGGCGATGACGATGTCGAGCGCGCCGTTCTTCAATTGCTCGATCACGCGCTCGCGCAGGCCCTGGTTCATGTCGCCGTTGAGCGCGGCGGCGGCATAGCCGCGCGCGGCCAGCTTGTCGGCGAGCTCCTCGGTGGCGATCTTGGTGCGCACGAAGACGAGGGCGGCGTCGAAGCTTTCCTCGGCGTCGAGGATGCGGGTGAGTGCGTCGAGCTTGTCCACCCCGCGCACCAGCCAGTAGCGCTGGCTGATCTTGGCCACGGTGGAGGTGGCGGCGCGGATCTTGATCTCCTGCGGGTTGCGCAGGTGGCGGCGGGCGACTTCGCGGATCACGTTGGGCATGGTGGCCGAGAACAGCGCGGTCTGGCGCTCGGCCGGGGTGTGCTCGAGGATCCACTCGACATCGTCGATGAAGCCCATGCGCAGCATCTCGTCGGCCTCGTCGAGCACGATGGCCTTGAGGGCGTCGAGCTTGAGGCTCTCGCGCTCGAGGTGGTCCATGACCCGGCCCGGGGTGCCGACGACCACCTGGGCGCCGCGCGAGAGCTGGCGCAGCTGAACGACCATGCTCTGGCCGCCGTAGATCGGCAGCACGTGGAAGTTCTTCAGGTGGTGGGCGTACTTGGCGAAGGCCTCGGCGACCTGGATCGCTAGCTCGCGCGTGGGGGTGAGCACCAGGACCTGCGGGCGCGTGTCGGCGAGGTCGAGCTTGGCCAGCATCGGCAGCGCGAAGGCGGCGGTCTTGCCGGTCCCGGTCTGCGCCTCGCCGAGGATGTCGTGGCCGGCGAGCAGTTGCGGGATGCAGGCGGCCTGGATCGGCGAGGGGGTCTCGTAACCCACTTCGGCGAGCGCCGACAGCAGGGGCGCGGGCAGCTGGAGATCGGCGAAGCGCAGTTCGGCTTCGGCGGGGGCGGATTCGGGGCGGGGAGCTTCGGTCATGGCGTCTCGGCCGCGGGGCGGCGATGGGCAGCGGCGCTGCAACATCGCGGAGGCGGGCGATTGCGGCGCGGCGGGGGTGATGGGGCGGCTCGTGGCCGCGGCGTTGCGGCGGGTGGCCGCGGGCTTGCGCGTCCGGCGCGCTCCGTTGGTGCGGAAGGGCGGCCCGAGGCCGCCGCAAATGCAAAAACGCGGCGCAGGGCCGCGTTTTGAATCAATCGATCGACGTCGAGGACGTCGGGTCGATTACAGCGGGCGGATGTTGGCCGCCTGCAGGCCCTTCGGGCCGGTCTTGACTTCGAATTCGACGCGCTGGTTTTCGGCCAGGCTCTTGAAACCCTTGCTCTGGATTTCCGAGAAGTGGGCGAAGAGGTCGTCGCCGCCGCCTTCCGGGGTGATGAAGCCGAAGCCCTTGGCGTCGTTGAACCACTTGACGGTACCGGTTTGAGTGCTCATTTTGCGTTCCATATAAAGAATTGCGGGCTTGCGCCCCGAGGTGCAGGAACGATCAAGAAACGTAATCAGGGAGGCATCAAACCGACACGCGTTCTCTTGGAACACGCTGGCAACCACACCAACAACCACTGCTTGAATCGACTGCGAGCGGCAAGATACACGCTTTTGCGCGGATGCGTGAACTTATTTTTCAGTTCGATCGCATGCGGCGTGCGCGTGGGGCGCGTGCCGGCGTCCGGCAGTGGGATAATCCGCCCCCCGACAGTCAATCCAGGTCTCTCCATGCCCATCCAGTGGTTCCCCGGACACATGGCCTCCGCGCGCAAGAAGGCGGCCGAGGCGATGGCCATGACCGACGTGGTCATCGAGGTCGTCGACGCGCGCCTGCCCGAGGCCAGCAGCAACCCGATGATCGCCGAGCTGCGCCGCTTTCGTAACCGCCCCTGCCTCAAGCTGCTCAACAAGTCCGACCTCGCCGACCCCGAGGTCACACGTGCCTGGATGGAGTCCTACAATCGCCTGCCCGGCGTGAAGGCGGTGGCGATCTCGGCCAAGAGCCCGGCCGAGGTGGCGCGCGTGCCGGCGCTGTGCCGCCAGCTCGCGCCGCACCGCGACGATGGCGTCAAGCCGCTGCGCATGATGATCATGGGCATTCCCAACGTCGGCAAATCGACGCTGATGAACGCGCTGCTCAAGCGCAAGGTGGCCAAGGTGGGCGACGAGCCTGCAGTCACCAAGCACCAGCAGACGCTGGATCTCGGTCCCGGCATGACGCTCACCGACACGCCCGGCATGATGTGGCCCAAGATCGACCACGATGCCGACGGCTACATGCTGGCGGCGAGCCACGCCATCGGCCGCAACGCGGTGATCGACGAGGAGGTGGCGGCCTTCCTCGGCGAGATCCTCATCGCGCGCTACCCCGATCGCCTGGCGGTGCGCTACCGGCTCGACGCCGCCGCGGTGGCCGCGCTCGACGGCCCGGCGCTGGTCGAGGCGGTGGGCCGGCGGCGCGGCTGTCTGGTCAAGGGCGGTGGGCTGGACCTGGAGAAGGCGGCGCAGATCCTGCTGCAGGACTATCGCGACGGCGCGCTCGGGCGCATCAGCCTGGAGACGCCGGAGACGCGCGCGCACATGATCGCCGCCGCGCAGGCGGCCGCGGCTCAGGCTGCCGCTGCGGGGGAGACCGGAGAGGAAGCCGCCGGCGCGGCGGAAGCGGGGGGCGAGGCCGATGCTTCCGGGGGCGAGGGCGACTGATCCGCCGTCGCCGGCACGATCTCTATCCAGCGCAACCACTGCCCACAGGCGTTGCGCGGCCCGCGCAGCGAGCCGTGCCAGGGGCCTTCCCGGCAGGGGCCGCGCTGCTCGGTGGGATGCAGTTCGACGGTGCTGCCGTCCTCGCCCACGCGCCGCCATCCGCCCCAGCGATTGCAGCTGGGGCAGCGGCGCAGTTCGGCGACAGGTGGGGCGGGGGGGACGAAGCTCATCGATCGGGGCCGGGTGTTCGGGTGCAATGATACGGCGGGCGGACGCGGGTGCGGCAGGCGTCGCAGGCCACGCGGCCGCACGATCGACGGCTGCTCGCGCCTGCCCGTCCGCAGGTCGCCGCATGGCCAATGCCGGCGCAGTCCGGGCGCCTTTGATATCATCCTGATCCTGCCGTTCCTCCTCCGGAGTCCCATGAGCGTTCCGTCAGCCTCGCGGCTGCACGCCCTCAACGTCGACCTGCACTGCCATTCCACCGTCTCGGACGGCTGGCTCGAGCCCGAAGCGCTGGTGTTGCGCGCGATCGCCAACGGCGTCGAGTTGCTCGCGCTGACCGATCACGACGAACTTGGCGGCATCGCGTCCGCGCAGGTTGTCGCCCGCGCCAATGGCTTGGCCTTCGTGCCGGGCGTCGAGATCTCGGTCTCCTTCGCCGGCGAGACCGTCCATATCGTGGGCCTGGGCGTCGATCCCGGGAGCGCCGAACTGTGTGCCGGTCTCGCCGCCCTGCGTGCCGGACGCGACGGGCGCGCGCGGCGCATTGGCGACGAGCTCGCGCGCGTCGGCATCCCCGATGCCTTTGCGGGTGCCTGCCGCTTCGCGCGCAACCCCGCGCTCGTGAGCCGCGCGCACTTCGCCCGCCATCTGGTCGCGAGCGGCGTGATGCCCGACGTGAAGACGGTCTTCGACCACTATCTCGTGCGCGGCAAGCCCGGCTTCGTCGAGCACCGCTGGGCGACGCTCGAGCAGGCGGTGGGCTGGATCCGCGCCGCCGGCGGTATCGCGGTGGTCGCGCATCCGGCGCGCTACCGGCTGTCCTCCGTCGCCATGGGCGAGCTCTTCGACCGCTTCGTCGCCGCCGGCGGTGAGGCCGTCGAGGTGGTGGCCGGTGCGCACACCGAGGACGAGATGCGTCGCTTCGCGAGCCTCGCGCGCCAGCGCGGGCTGCTGGCCTCGCGCGCGTCCGATTTCCATGGTGTGCAGGAGAGCATGGTCGACGTCGGCCGCTGCAATCCGCTGCCTGCCGACCTCGAGCCGGTGTGGAGCCGTCTGCAGGCCACCACCGCGGCGCTCGCGGCGGCCGCATCCTCCGCGCGCTAGGGCGCGCGCCCCATCGAGCATCCGATCATGGCCCAGTATTTCTCCCTTCATCCCGAACAGCCGCAGGCGCGGCTGATCCGTCAGGCCGCCGAGATCCTGCGTGGCGGCGGCCTCGTCGCGCTGCCCACCGACTCCGCCTACGCGCTCGCCTGCCAGGTGGGCGATGCCGCGCTGCTCGACCGCATCCGCCGCATCCGCGGGGTGGATGAGCGCCACCACTTCACGCTGATGTGCCGCGACCTCTCCGAGATCGGCACCTACGCCCGGGTGGACAACAGCCAGTACCGGTTGCTGAAGGCGGTCACTCCCGGCCCCTACACCTTCATCCTCGAAGGCACCAAGGAGCTGCCGCGCCGCGTGCTGCACCCGAAGCGCAAGACCATCGGCCTGCGCGTGCCCGAGCACGCGGTGGTGTCGGCCCTGCTCGCCGAGATCGACGGCCCGCTGCTCACCTCAACCCTGATCCTGCCCGGCGAGGACCTGCCGCTCTCCGACCCGGAGGAGATTCGCGACCGCCTCGGCAAGCTGGTCGAGCTGGTCATCGAGGCCGGCTACTGCGGTCCCGAGGCCATCACCGTGATCGACCTCACCTCGGGCGCGCCCGAGCTGGTGCGCGCCGGGCGCGGCCCGCTCGAGCCCTTCGGTCTGTAGAATCCGGGGTTTGCCACCGAGCCCGCGATGGATTCGCTGATCTCCACCCTGGCCATCTGGGCCCTCCCGGTCGTGCTCGCGATCACGCTGCACGAGGCCGCGCACGGTTACGTGGCACGCCACTTCGGCGACCCCACCGCCCACCTCGCCGGGCGCATCACGCTCAACCCGCTGCGCCACATCGACCCGGTGGGCACCATCCTGGTGCCGGCGGGCATCCTCGCCCTCAGCTCGCTCGCCGGTGGCGGGGGCATCCTCTTCGGCTGGGCCAAGCCGGTGCCGGTCAACTTCTCGCGCCTGCGCAATCCCAAGTCCGACATGTTGTGGGTGGCGGCTGCAGGGCCTTTCGTCAACTTCGTCATGGCGCTCGGGTGGGCGCTGCTGTTCCGCATCGGCGCCACCAGCGAGCCGGGCGCCTACACGCTGCCGGTGCTCGAGATGGCCGACGCCGGCATCCGGATCAACGCCGTGCTGATGGCGCTCAACCTGCTGCCGATCCCGCCGCTCGACGGCGGCCGCATCGCGGTCAGCCTGCTGCCAAACCGGCTGGCCTGGCAGTATGCCCGGCTCGAGCCCTACGGCTTCCCGATCCTGCTCGTGCTGCTGTTCACCGGCGTGCTCGGCACCCTGCTGTGGCCGCTGCTCACCGGGTTCCGCTACCTGCTGTCCCTCGTCTTCGGATTCTGATGCTCCATGTACGCTGAACGTGTCCTCTCCGGCATGCGCCCCAGTGGGCGGCTCCATCTCGGCCACTACCACGGCGTGCTCAAGAACTGGGTGAAGCTGCAGGAGGAGTTCCCCTGCCTGTTCTTCGTCGCCGACTGGCATGCGCTCACCACGCACTACGACACCCCCGAGGTGATCGAGAACAGCGTCTGGGACATGCTGGTCGACTGGCTCGCCGCCGGGGTCGATCCCGCGCAGTCCACGCTCTTCATCCAGTCGCAGGTGCCCGAGCACGCCGAGCTGCACCTGCTGCTTTCGATGATGACCCCGCTCGGCTGGCTGGAGCGTGTGCCGACCTGGAAGGAGCAGCAGGAGAGGATCGAGGGTCGCGACCTGTCGACCTACGGCTTCCTCGGCTATCCGCTGCTGCAGTCGGCCGACATCCTGATCTACCGTGCGGACAAGGTGCCGGTGGGCGAGGACCAGGTGCCGCACATCGAGATCACCCGCGAGATCGCACGCCGCTTCAATCACCTCTACGGCCGCGAGCCGGGCTTCGAAGACAAGGCCAAGGACGCGGTGCGCAAGCTCGGTGCCAAGCGTGCGCGCATGTACCACGATCTGCGCACGCGCTTCCAGCAGGAGGGCGATGACGAGGCGCTCGAGCAGGCCAAGGCCCTGCTCGACGAAACCCAGAATCTCTCGCTTGGCGACCGCGAGCGCCTCTACGGCTACCTGGAAGGCAGCGGCAAGATGATCCTGGTCGAGCCCGAGGCGCTGCTTACCCCGGCGGCGCGCATGCCCGGCCTGGACGGGCAGAAGATGTCCAAGTCCTACGGCAACACCGTCAACCTGCGCGAGGACGCCGAGAGTGTCACGCGCAAGGTGCGCACCATGCAGACCGATCCCGCGCGCATGCGCCGCACCGACCCGGGCGAGCCCGAGCGCTGCCCGGTGTGGCAGCTGCACGCGATCTATTCCGGCGAAGACACCCTGGCCTGGGTGCAGCGGGGTTGCCGCAGCGCGGGCATCGGCTGCCTGGAGTGCAAGCAGCCGGTGCTGGAGGCGATCCTGAAGGAGCAGGAGGTGCTGCACGAGCGCGCCCAGCCTTATCTGGACGATCCTTCGCTGCTGCGCAGCATCATCGCCGACGGCTGCGAGCGCGCGCGCCGGCTTGCGCAGGAGACCATGCGCGACGTGCGCGAGGCGATGGGCCTGGACTACGGTTGAGCCCGCCGCACGCCGCCTTCCCGATCGCAGCCGCACCATGAACCTGCCGCTCGACCTGGTGCCGATCGACACCGGCCCGCCGCTCGATGTGCTCGCGCGCATCTACGGCGAGCCCCTGCTCGAATTGCCGAAAGACCTGTATATTCCGCCCGATGCGCTGCAGGTCTTCCTGGAAGCCTTCGAGGGGCCGCTGGACCTGCTGCTCTACCTGATCCGCAAGGCCAACCTCGACATCCTCGATGTGCCGATGGCGCCGCTCACCGCGCAGTACCTCGAGTACGTCGAGGCGATGCGGGCCACCCACCTCGAGCTCGCCGCCGAATACCTGCTGATGGCGGCGGTGCTGCTCGAGATCAAGTCCCGCATGCTGCTGCCGCGGCCGCCGCGCGCGAGTGCGGAAGAAGAGGATCCGCGCGCCGAGCTGGTGCGCCGGCTGCTCGAGTACGAACAGATGAAGCTCGCCGCGGCACGGCTCGAGGCGCTGCCGCGGGTGGAGCGCGACTTCGAGTGGGTGGGGGTGTTCGTTGCCGAGAAGGTGGTCGAGCGCCTGCCCGAGGTCAGCCTGCACGACCTTCAGCTGGCCTGGCTGCGTATCATGAAGAAGGCGCGGCTCAACCAGAGCCACCGTGTCGGCCGCGAGCAGCTCTCGGTGCGCGAGCACATGACGGCGATCCTGCGCAAGCTCGGTGACGGCGCCTTCGTGGTGTTCGACGCCTTGTTCGACGTCGAGCTCGGCCCGCCCGGCCTGGTGGTGAGCTTTCTCGCCGTGCTCGAGCTGGTGAAGGAAAAGCTGGTCGAAGTGACCCAGAACGAGGCCTTTGCGCCGATCTACGTGAAGCTGGCAGATGGCACCCGCAACGACGCCTGAGACCTGGTTGCGCATCGTCGAGGCGGCGCTGCTCTCCGCGCCGGGGGCACTGCCGGTGTCGGAGCTGCGCAAGCTCTTCGACGAGGATCCGGGGCCGGACCTGGTGCGCCGCCTGCTCGACGAGCTGCGCGCGCAGTGGTTCGAGGCCGGGCGCGGGGTCGAGCTGGTGCAGTTGGCGAGCGGCTGGCGCTTCCAGACACGGCCCGAGTATCAGGTCTACCTCGACCGCCTGAAGGAAGAAAAACCGCCGCGCTACTCGCGCGCGGTCATGGAAACGCTGGCGATCATCGCCTATCGCCAGCCCGTCACGCGCGGTGACATCGAGGACATCCGCGGCGTGGCGGTCTCGCCCAGCGTCTTGAAAACCCTCGAATCGCGCGGCTGGGTCGACATCGTCGGCCACCGCGACACGCCCGGGCGGCCGGCGCTCTTCGCCACCACCCGGCGCTTCCTCGACGAGATGGGGCTGCGCAGCCTGACCGAGCTGCCGGCGCTCACCGAACTCGAAAAAATCATGGATCTAGTCGATGTCTCGCAAACCGAACCGGCCGCTGCGCCCGCCCCTGAAGAAGAAGTCTGACGCGATCGAGATCCTCGACCGCGACCCGCGCGAATCCCGTGGCGCGCGCGACGACGACGCCCAGCCCGGCCGCAAGGACGCGCACCTCAACGCCGATCCGCGCGGCCCGCGCACGCCGCGTCCGCCGCGCGCCGGTGGCGCGCCTGCGCCGCGCCGGCCGCGCATCGAGGGCGATCCCGTCCGCCATCCCGACGCTCACCGTTCCGCGCTCGGCCAGCCCGAGGGCGGCGAGCGCCCCGTGCGTGGCCGTGGGCCGGGCGGCGGGCGCAACGCGCCCACCACGCTCAGCGAGCCCGAGCGCCTGCAGAAGGTGCTCGCCCAGGCGGGCGTCGCCTCGCGGCGCGAGATCGAGGAATGGGTGGTGGCCGGGCGCATCTCGGTCAATGGCCTGCCGGCCTCGCTCGGCCAGAAGATCGGCCCGGGCGACCGCGTCAAGGTCAATGGCAAGCTCGTGCCGCTGCGCTTCACCCAGCGCTCGCCGCGCGTGCTGATCTACCACAAGCCCGAAGGCGAGATCGTCTCGCGCGACGACCCCGAGGGCCGTCCCACCGTATTCGAGCGCCTGCCCATCCTGCGCAAGGGGCGCTGGCTGGCGGTCGGGCGCCTGGACTTCAACACCTCGGGGCTGCTGTTGTTCACCAACGACGGCGACCTCGCCAACAAGCTGATGCACCCGCGCTACGAACTCGAGCGCGAGTACGCGGTGCGCATCCTCGGCGAGCTCACCGAAGAGCAGGTGAAGTCGCTTACCGACGGCATCCAGCTCGAGGACGGCCCGGCCAAGTTCAACCTGCTGCGCGACGAGGGCGGCGAGGGTGCCAACCACTGGTACCGGGTGACGATCTCGGAGGGCCGCAACCGCGAAGTGCGGCGCATGTTCGAAGCCGTGGGCCTGACCGTGAGCCGGCTGATGCGGGTGCGCTACGGCAGCGTCGAGCTGCCCGCGCGCCTCAAGCGCGGCATGTGGATGGAGATGCCCGAGGCCGAGGCCTGCGCGCTCGCCGGCCTGCCGCCGCCGCAGCAGAGCCGTCAGCAGGATCTGCGCGACAAGCGGCCGGTGAAGCTGCACCGCACCCAGGCGCGTTGAGGCGTCCCGCAGGGACTCCGCAGTCCTCGCCGGGGGAGCGGCGCACGCGCGATCTTCGCGCGTGCGTTTGCTCGTCCCCGCGGTTTGGCTGTATACTCGTTCGGCTTTGATGGATGGATTTCCTTTGTGGCCACGAGCCACGGCAGGCGTCCGCTCCGTCATGCGGTTGTGGCCAGCGGTTTTTCGTGCAGGAACAATTGTTTGATGGGCGTTTCGCCCATTTTTTATTTGTGGCGCCCGACGTGGCGCCGAAGCGGTGGGGCAGGCAGATGCGCGCGGACGTCGAGGGATTGATCGAGCAGGTGGTGACCGGACTGGGATACGAACTCGTCGATATCGAGTTCTCGCCCAAGGGCCGCTTGCTGCGCGTCTTCCTCGACATCGAGCGCGGCATCACGGTCGACGATTGCGCCACCGTCAGCAACCAGCTGCAGCGCGTGTTCGAGGTCGAGAACGTCGATTACGACCGGCTCGAGGTGTCCTCGCCCGGCCTCGACCGCCCGTTGAAGAAGCTGGCCGATTTCGAACGTTTCGCCGGCGAGCAGGCGCAGGTCCGCCTGTCGCTGCCGATCGGCAATCAACGCAATTTCGTGGGCGTGATCGAGCGGGTGCAGGACGGCGCGGTGGCGCTGCGCACCGAGAAGGGCGAGGTGCTGCTGCCCTTCGACGACATCGAGAAAGCGCGCCTGGTGCCCCAATTTTGAGACTGTGGATGTGGAGGTTTTACTGAAATGAGCCGCGAGATCCTGCTGCTTGTCGATGCCTTGGCGCGCGAGAAGAACGTCGCCAAGGACATCGTTTTTTCCGCGCTCGAAACCGCCTTGGCCTCTGCGACCAAGAAACGCATCCACGACGATGCCGACGTGGTGGTGTCGATCGACCGCGACTCCGGCGACTACACCTCGAAGCGCCGCTGGCTGGTGATGCTCGACGAGGAGGTCGCGAACGACGAGGCCGAGATGGGCATCATCGATGCCCGCGAGCTGCGCGCCGACGTGCAGATCGGTGACTACATCGAGGAAGAGCTCGAGCCGATCGACTTCGGTCGCATCGGCGCCCAGGCCGCCAAGCAGGTCATCCTGCAGAAGATCCGCGACGCCGAGCGCGAGCAGGTGCTAAACGACTTCCTCGACCGCAAGGAGTTCCTCGTCTCCGGCTCGATCAAGCGCATGGAGCGCGGCAACGCGATCATCGAGGTCGGCCGCATGGAAGCCGTGCTGCCGCGCGACCAGCAGATCCCGCGCGAGAATCTGCGCGTGGGCGATCGTGTCAAGGCCTTCCTGCTGCGCATCGACCGCGGCGCGCGCGGCCCGCAGCTGGTGCTGTCGCGCACCGCGCCCGAATTCCTCATGAAGCTCTTCGAGCTCGAGGTCCCCGAGATCGAGGACGGCCTGCTCGAGCTCAAGGCCTGCGCCCGCGACGCCGGCCTGCGCGCCAAGATCGCGGTCAAGTCCAACGACCAACGCATCGACCCGATCGGTACCTGCGTCGGCCTGCGCGGCTCGCGCGTCACCGCCGTGCGCAACGAGATCGCCGGCGAGCAGATCGACATCATCGTGTGGTCGCAGGATCCCGCCCAGTTCGTGGTCGCCGCGCTGCAGCCCGCCGAGGTCGTCTCCATCGTCGTGGACGAGGAGTCGCACGCGATGGACGTGGTGGTCGACGAGAACAACCTCGCGATCGCCATCGGCCGCAGCGGCCAGAACGTCAAGCTCGCCTCCGAGCTCACCGGGTGGACGATCAACCTGATGAGCGAGCAGGAGTCGGCCGAAAAGACCGCCCAGGAGCAGCAGGGCCTGCGCGCGCTGTTCATGGAGAAACTGGACGTCGACGAGGAAGTCGCCGACATCCTGATCGAGGAGGGTTTCTCCTCGCTCGAAGAGGTGGCCTACGTGCCGCTCTCCGAAATGCTCGAGATCGAGGCCTTCGACGAGGACACGGTCAACGAACTGCGCAATCGAGCGCGCAATGTGCTGCTGACCGAGGCCATCGTCACCGAGGAGCAGCTCGAGAAGGTTTCCGACGACTTGCTCGGCCTCGAAGGCATGGACAAGTCGCTGGCCGCCACACTGGCCCAGCAGGGCATTCGTACCCGCGACGACCTGGCCGACCTTGCGGTCGACGAGCTGGTCGAAATGGCCGGGATCGACGAAGAAAGAGCCAAGGCGCTGATTTCCGTTGCGCGCGCCCATTGGTTCGAAGAATGATGGGAGGGCAGTAATGGAACAGATGAGCGTGACCCAGTTTGCCGGCGAACTGAAAATGCCGGCCGCGGTGCTGCTCGAGCAGTTGAAGCGTGCGGGCGTGGAAAAATCCGGCCCCACCGACCTGCTCACCGAACAGGACAAGGCGAGGCTGCTGGACTACCTGCGGCGTTCGCACGGCGACACCCAGCCCAAGGGCAAGATCACCCTGACGCGCAAGCAGACCTCCGAGATCCGCGCCACCGACTCCACCGGGCGTGCGCGCACGGTGCAGGTCGAGGTGCGCAAGAAGCGCACCTTCGTCAAGCGTGACGAGCTCGCCGAGCAGGCCGGGGTCGAGGCTGCGGCGGTCGAGCAAGCCGAAATCGCCGAGGCGGTCGTCGAGGCGCCCGCGCCGGTCACCGAGGCCGCTGCGCCCGCGGTCGAGCCTGCCGTCGAAGCAGCGCCGGTTGTTGCAGCCGCCGCGCCGGAGGTGGTCGAGCCGCCGGCGGCCGAGGCCGTCGCGCCCGTCGCCGAGGCCGTAGCTCCGGTCGTCGAGCCGGCCCCCGCCGTCGCGCCGCCCCCCGCCGCCCCCGCCGCCAGCGCGGCGCGACCGGCCCAGCAGGGCGGTCGCCATGGCCGTGGCGAGCGTCCGCAGCGCCAGGAGCCCGTCGCGCCCCAGCCGCAGGTCACCACCGTGCTGAGCAAGCCGCTGCCGCTCTCCGAGATCCTCAGCGAGGAGGAGGTCGCCGCGCGCAAGCGTGACGAGGATCGTCAGCGCGCGCTCAAGGAGCGCCAGGCGGCCGACCTGCGTGCCCGCCAGGAGCGCGAGGCTGCGGCCAAGGCCGCCGCCGAGGCGCGCAAGGCCGAGGAAGAAGCCCGCCTGCGTGCCGAGCAGCAGAAGAAGGAAGAGCCCGCCAAGGCGGCCGCCAAGCCGACCACCGGCACCCTGCAGCGGCCCGCCAAGACCGAGGACAAGCCCGCCAGCCGGGAAGTCAAGCGTACGGCCCCCGCGGCCCCGGCGCGCGAGGCCGACGGCGCCAGCAAGCGCCGCGGCGGCATGAAGACGCGCGGCGAGGTCGGTGCCACCACCGGCAGCAACTGGCGCGGCGCCGGCAAGGGCGGCGGCCGTCACGGCCGCAACCAGCAGGACGACCGTTCGTCCTTCCAGGCCCCCACCGAGCCGATCGTGCGCGAGGTGCACGTGCCCGAGACGATCACCGTCGCCGACCTCGCCCACAAGATGGCGGTGAAGGCGACCGAGGTGATCAAGGTCCTGATGAAGATGGGCTCCATGGTCACCATCAACCAGGTGCTCGACCAGGAAACCGCGATGATCATCGTCGAGGAGATGGGGCACCTGGCGGTCGCCGCGAAGCTCGACGATCCGGATGCCTTCCTCGAGGAGAGCGAAGCGCACAAGGATGCCGACGTGCTGCCGCGTGCGCCGGTGGTCACCGTGATGGGCCACGTCGACCACGGCAAGACCTCGCTGCTCGACTACATCCGCCGCGCCAAGGTCGCCGCGGGCGAGTTCGGCGGCATCACCCAGCACATCGGCGCGTATCACGTCGAGACCGCGCGCGGCATGCTCACGTTCCTCGACACCCCGGGCCACGAGGCCTTTACGGCGATGCGTGCCCGCGGGGCGAAGGCGACCGACATCGTCATCCTGGTGGTCGCGGCCGACGACGGCGTGATGCCGCAGACGCGCGAGGCGATCCACCACGCCAAGGCGGCCGGCGTGCCGCTGGTGGTGGCGATCAACAAGATCGACAAGCCCGACGCCAACCCCGAGCGCGTGACCCAGGAGCTGATCGCCGAGTCGGTGATCCCCGAGGCCTACGGCGGCGACACCATGTTCGTGCCGGTGTCCGCCAAGAAGGGGACCGGCATCGACGAGCTGCTCGAGGCCGTGCTGCTGCAGGCCGAGGTGCTCGAGCTCACCGCGCCCAAGGACACGCCCGCCAAGGGCCTGATCATCGAGGCGCGCCTGGACAAGGGTCGTGGCCCGGTGGCCTCGCTGCTGGTCCAGTCGGGAACGCTGCGCAAGGGCGACGTGCTGCTCGCCGGCGCCACCTTCGGCCGCATCCGCGCGATGCTGGACGAAAACGGCAAGCAGATCGACGAGGCCGGTCCGTCCATCCCGGTCGAGATCCTCGGCCTGTCGGACGTGCCGTCCGCGGGTGACGAGGCGATCGCGCTGGCCGACGAGAAGAAGGCGCGCGAGATCGCGCTCTTCCGCCAGGGCAAGTTCCGCGACGTCAAGCTCGCCAAGCAGCAGGCCGCCAAGCTCGAGACGCTCATGGAGCAGATGTCCGAGGGCGAGGTCAAGAGCCTGGCGCTCATCATCAAGGCCGACGTGCAGGGTTCGCAGGAGGCGCTGGTGCAGTCGCTGCAGAAGCTCTCCACCGACGAAGTCCGCGTCAACGTCATCCACGGTGCGGTGGGCGCGATCAGCGAATCCGACGTCAACCTGGCGCAGGCCTCGGGCGCGGTCATCATCGGCTTCAATACCCGTGCCGATGCCGGGGCGCGCAAGCTGGCCGAGACCTTCGGTGTCGATATCCGCTACTACAACATCATCTACGACGCCGTCGATGAGGTGAAGGCGGCGCTGTCGGGCATGCTGGCGCCGGAGAAGCGCGAGGAAGTCACCGGCCTGGTCGAGATCCGCCAGGTGTTCACGATCTCCAAGGTCGGCTCGATCGCGGGTTGCTACGTGCTCGAGGGTGTCGTGCGCCGCAATTCGCACGTCCGCCTGCTGCGCAACCACACCGTGCTGTGGACCGGCGAGCTCGAGTCGCTCAAGCGCTTCAAGGACGACGTCAAGGAAGTCAAGTTCGGCTACGAGTGCGGCCTGCAGCTGCGCAACTACAACGACATCCAGGAAGGCGACCAGCTCGAGGTCTTCGAGATCAAGGAAGTGGCGAGGACCCTGTAAGCGATGCCCAAGGAGTATTCCCGCAGCCAGCGCGTGGTGGAGCAGATCCGCCGCGAGCTGGCCGAGCTGATCCGCCTCGAGGTGAAGGACCCGCGCGTCGGCTTCATCACCCTGACCGATGTCGAGATCACCCCCGACTACGCCCACGCCAAGGTGTTCTTCACCAACATGACGGGCGAGGCCGACGTGCCCGAGATCCTGCAGGGCTTGCGCCGCGCGAGCGGCTTCCTGCGTCGCGAGCTCGGCCGCCGCATCCGCATCCACACCATCCCGGAGCTGCACTTCCACTACGACCGTTCGGTGGAAGAGGGCTCGCGCCTGTCGCAGCTGATCGACGAGGTGGTGAAGGAAGACGAGGCCCGCCAGCACGACGAGGCTGGCGGCGGCGACAACACCGGCACGGATGATGACGCTCGCTCCCGCGGCTGAGGTCGCGGCTGAGCCGGCGCGGCCGAAGCGCAAGGGCCAGCCGCAACGCAGGATCGTCCGCCGCGAAGTCGACGGCGTGCTGTTGCTCGACAAGCCGCAGGGCATGAGCTCGAACGGTGCCTTGCAGACCGCACGGCGCCTGCTTGCGGCGGCCAAGGCCGGCCACACCGGCACGCTGGATCCGATGGCGAGCGGACTGCTGCCGCTCACCTTCGGCGAGGCCACCAAGTTCTCGCAGATGCTGCTCGACGCCGACAAGATCTACGAGGCGGTGGTGCGGCTCGGCGTGGACACCGACAGCGGCGATGCCGAGGGCAAGGTGCTCGCCACCCGTCCGGTGGCGGTGGATCGCGCCGCGCTCGAAGCCGTGCTGGAGCGCTTCCGCGGCGAGATCGAGCAGGTGCCGCCGATGTATTCGGCGCTCAAGCGCGACGGCAAGGCGCTCTACGAGTACGCGCGCGCGGGCATCGAGCTCGAGCGCGCGGCGCGCCGGGTCGTGATCCATGCGCTCGAACTGCTCGACTTCGCAGGCGAACGCTTCACGATCCGCGTGCATTGCAGCAAGGGCACCTACATCCGCAGCCTCGCGATGGACATCGGCGCTGCGCTCGGTTGCGGTGCCCACCTGGCGGCGTTGCGGCGCACCGCGATCGGCGCCTTCGACCTGTCCGGTGCGCTCACGCTCGAAGCGCTGGAGGCGGCCGGCGAGGGCGGACGCGATGCGCTGCTCGCCCCGGTCGATGCGCTGGTGGCGGGCTTTCCGGTGCTGCAGCTCGATGCCGAGGCGGCGCGCGGCCTGCTGCAGGGTCGCACGCTCGCGCTCGCGGGCGCGCAGCCGGGCGCGAAGGTGCGCGCCTACGGGCCGGGGGGCTTCCTCGGCCTGGCGCAGTGGCAGGACGACGGACGCTTGGCGGCGCGCCGGCTGATCGCCACCGGTGGGCGGAGCGAAGATGCATCCGCATGATTTTGATTGAGTAACTGGCGCGGCTTTGGGTATAATCCGCCGCTTCTGATTGGCAGAACACACGAGTAAAGACACACATGGCTCTCGATATCGCATCCAAGTCGAAGATCGTCTCCGACTTCCAGCGCGCCCAGGGCGACACCGGCTCCCCGGAAGTCCAGATCGCGCTCCTGACCGCCCGCATCAACGGTCTCGCCCCCCACTTCAAGGAGCACGCGAAGGATCACCACTCCCGCCGCGGCCTCCTGAAGATGGTCAGCCAGCGCCGCAAGCTGCTGGACTACCTGAAGGGTCGCAACGCCGACAGCTACCGCAATCTGATCGAGCGTCTGGGCCTGCGCAAGTAATTGCTGTCCGTGACGAGTCCGACAGCGCCGATCAGGGCGAAGTAAGCCAGCAAAGCCGGTGCGTGCCCCTGCGGCCGCGCCGGCTTTTTGCCGTTCTCCCGCCGCGTTCGCGCGCCCGCCCGAGGCCGTCCCTCCGCGGTGCCTGGCCGTCCGCTCGGACGGCCCGCCGCAAGCAGTTGTCGTTTGCTGCATCCACCGAAAGAACAAGGAATACCAACTTGCCTACCGCAATCAAGAAAACCTTCGCCTACGGCGCCCACACCGTGACCCTGGAAACCGGCGAAGTCGCCCGCCAGGCTGGCGGCGCCGTCATCGTGAACATGGACGAGACCGTGGTGCTGGCCACCGTGGTCGGCGCCAAGGAAGCCCGCCCGGGCCAGGACTTCTTCCCGCTCACCGTCGACTACGTCGAGAAGTTCTATGCCGCGGGCCGTATCCCCGGCGGCTTCTTCAAGCGTGAAGGCCGCCCGAGCGAGAAGGAGATCCTCACCTCGCGCCTGATCGACCGTCCGATCCGCCCGCTCTTCCCCGACGGCTTCATGAATGAAGTCCAGGTCATCGTCACCGTGCTGTCGCTGAACCCCGAGATCGACTCCGACATCCCGGCGATGATCGGTGCCTCGGCCGCGCTGGCGATCTCCGGCCTGCCCTTCAACGGCCCGGTCGGCGCCGCGCGCGTCGGCTACCTCGATGGCAAGTACATCCTCAACCCGACCGCCACCGAGCTGCAGTCGAGCGCGATGAACCTCGTCGTCGCCGGCACCCAGACCGCCGTGCTGATGGTCGAGTCCGAAGCCCAGGAGCTGCCCGAGGATGTCATGCTCGGCGCCGTGGTGTTCGGCCACGAGCAGATGCAGACCGCCATCAAGGCCATCAACGATCTCGTCGAGGTTGCCGGCAAGCCCGAATGGGACTGGCAGGCGCCGCCCGCCAATGCGGCGCTGATCGCCAAGGTCACCGAGCTCGCCAAGGCCGAGATGGAAGAGGCCTTCCGCATCACCAGCAAGCAGGAGCGCTCGGCCCGCCTGTCCGAGATCCGCAAGCGCGTGATCGGCCAGCTCACCGAAGGCGTGGAGAACGCGCCCTCGGTCAATGAACTGAAGGACCTCTTCTTCAACCTCGAGTCCGGTATCGTCCGCAGCCGCATCCTCAACGGCGAGCCGCGCATCGACGGCCGCGACACCCGCACCGTGCGTCCGATCGAGATCCGCACCGGCGTGCTGCCGCGCACCCACGGCTCGGCGCTGTTCACCCGCGGCGAGACGCAGGCCCTGGTGGTCGCCACCCTGGGCACCGGCCGCGACGAGCAGATCATCGACGCCATCGCCGGCGAGTACAAGGAGCGCTTCCTGCTCCACTACAACTTCCCGCCCTTCTGCACCGGCGAGACCGGCCGCTTCGGCATCACCAAGCGCCGCGAGGTCGGCCACGGCCGCCTGGCCAAGCGCTCGCTGGTCGCCATGCTGCCCAAGCCGGAAGAGTTCTCCTACACCGTGCGCGTGGTCTCCGAGATCACCGAATCCAACGGCTCCTCGTCGATGGCCTCGGTGTGCGGCGGCTCGCTCGCCATGATGGACGCCGGCGTGCCGCTGAAGAACCACGTCGCCGGCATCGCCATGGGTCTGATCAAGGACGGCAACCGCTTCGCGGTACTGACCGACATCCTGGGCGACGAGGACCACCTCGGCGACATGGACTTCAAGGTCGCCGGTACCGAGAACGGCATCACCGGCCTGCAGATGGACATCAAGATCCAGGGCATCACCAAGGAGATCATGCACGCCGCGCTGGAGCAGGCCAAGGAAGGCCGCCTGCACATCCTCGGCCTCATGCAGCAGGCCCTGGGCACCAGCCGCGGCCAGGTGTCCGAGTACGCTCCGCGCATGATCAACATGAAGATCAACCCCGAGAAGATCCGCGACGTGATCGGCAAGGGCGGCGCGGTGATCCGCGCGCTGCAGGAAGAGACCGGCACCGTGATCGAGATCGAGGACGACGGTTCGGTCAAGATCTCGTCGGTCAGCGCCGAGGGCGCCCAGGCGGCGAAGGCCAGGATCGAGGCGATCACCGCCGAGGTCGAGGTCGGCAAGGTCTACGAAGGTCCGGTCGTGCGTCTGCTCGACTTCGGCGCCATCGTGAACATCATGCCGGGCCGCGACGGCCTGCTGCACGTGTCGCAGATCGCCAACGAGCGCGTGAATAACGTCTCGGACTACGTCAAGGAAGGCCAGGTCGTGCGCGTGAAGGTCCTCGAGACCGACGAGCGCGGCAAGATCCGCCTGAGCATGAAGGCGCTGCTGAACGAAAACGCCGGCTGATGGCGGATGGCGGGCTGCGGCCCGCCACGCGCTGCAGCACGGCGTGCGGACAACAAAAAAGGACGCCCCAGGCGTCCTTTTTTGTTGTCCGTCCCGGTCGCGACCGGGAGCGGCGGATTACTTCGCGACCTGGCGCTCGCGCATCTCTTCCAGCGTCTTGCAGTCGATGCACAAGGTCGCGGTCGGGCGCGCCTCGAGGCGCTTGAGGCCGATCTCGACGCCGCAGCTGTCGCAGTAGCCGTATTCGCCGGCCTCGATGCGACCGATCGTCTCGTCGATCTTCTTGATCAGCTTGCGCTCGCGGTCGCGGTTGCGCAGCTCGAGCGCGATGTCGGACTCCTGGCTGGCGCGGTCGTTGGGGTCGGCGAACACGGTCGCCTCGTCCTGCATCGTGTGCACCGTGCGCTCGATGTCATCCACCAGCTCGCCCTTGAGCGAATCGAGGATCGCGCGGAAGTGGGCCAGCTGCTTCTCGCTCATGTATTCCTCGCCGGCAGCGGGAACGTAGGGCGGGAATTGCTTGTGCAGGGTATCTTCAGCCATGGATCGACTTCCGTAGAGGGTGTTGATTGGTGAGGTCCGACTTAATAACAGAATCAACCCGGTGCAGCAAGCATACCCCGGATCGCCCTGGCGTGCCCCGTGTCGGACCGCGCGTTCCCGGCTGCGAGTGCGCGGCTGCCGCGCTGCGGAGCCGCGGCGGAGGCGCCGCCAGGGCCCCGGACGGTCGCGGTGCTCAGGGGCTGGCGGCGGGTTTGCCGCCGTACTGCAGCAGCAGGTCGCAGCTCCTGCCGCCGGAAAACCAGCGTGCCACCACGCGTACGTCGCCGGCGAAGGCGAAGACGAACTCGTGCGAGACCGGGCGTTCGTGCACCGACCAGGTGGGCGCCGCGCCGAGCCGGGGGGTGAGGCTGGCCGCGTAGGCGGCGCCGTGCGCACGGCAGGCCTCGGCATCGGCCAGCGTGACCGCGCCGGCGCCCTGCGCGGGGATGGCGAGGATCTCCTCGATCCTGGCGTCGGCGCCGGCCATCGCCATCACCGACAGCGACTCGCCGGCCACACGCAGCACCACGCCGATCTGGTCGCGTTCGTCGCAGCCCGGGCCGATCCGTGCGGCGGCAGGATCGAAGCGCCGGGTGGCGCGGGCGGCGTCGGCAAGCGGAACGCCGAGCAACATCGGACCGATGCCGCGGGGGGTGAGCGCCGCCTCTTCGGTGGGTGGCGCACAGCCCGCGGCGGCGAGCGTCAGGACGAGCGCCGACGCCATTGCGAGGGCGGCGGGCGGGTGGGCGCGCGACCCGGCTTCGCAACGGCTGAGGCGATCTGATCCGCTCACTGCGCCCGGATCACACCGCAGAAGAAGCGCCCGCCGGCGCCGCCGATCGGCTGACTGGCGTGGTCGTCGCGGTTCTCGTGGATCACCAGCGCGGCGCCGTCGGCGTCGAGGATGGCGGCGCGTCCGCCCGCGCCCGAGAGGCTGGCGAGGGCGGTGAAGAACTCCGCCTCGACGCCGCCGTCGGCATGCACGAAGAGGTTGGGCAGGTCGCCGGCGTCGGGGCCATCCGGGTTCATCAGCCCGTGCGGCCTTGCCGCCGGGTTCAGGTGGCCCTTCGAGGCGACGAAGCCCTGCGTGCCGTCCTCGCAGGTGCCCACCGAATGGATGTGGATCGCCTTCGGCCCGGGCGGCAGTCCCTTGGCGACCACGTGGACCAACACGCCGTGGGGCCCCTCGACCAGGGTCGCGGTGCCCACCTCGGCGCCCTGGCGATCGAGCAAACGGGCGCTCGCACGCTCGGCGGCGAGGGCGGGCAGGGCGAGCGTGGTGGCAAGGAGCGCGGCGGCGAGGGCGGCGGGTTTGATCATGGCTGTTCTCCTGTTGGAATGCGTCCAGAGTCTCAAGCATAGGACAAACCGGCAGGCATGCACGCCCCAAGGCGGGCCGCGGCGGTACATCCGGTGGCACGCACCGCGGCGAGGGCTTAACATCGGCGGCTCATCAGAAACGGAGATTTCCATGGCTTCCTCCCCCGACAGCATCAGCATGGCGCTGTTCTGCGACTTCGAGAACGTGGCGCTGGGCGTGCGGGACGCGAAGTACGAGAAGTTCGACATCAAGCGGGTGCTCGAGCGCCTGCTGCTCAAGGGCAGCATCGTGGTCAAGAAGGCCTATTGCGACTGGGACCGCTACAAGAGCTTCAAGGCGGCGATGCACGAGGCCAACTTCGAGCTCATCGAGATCCCCCACGTGCGCCAGTCCGGCAAGAATTCGGCCGACATCCGGCTCGTGGTCGACGCGCTCGACCTGTGCTACACCAAGTCGCATGTCGACACCTTCGTGATCATCAGCGGCGACTCGGACTTCTCGCCGCTGGTGTCCAAGCTGCGCGAGAACGCCAAGCAGGTGATCGGCGTCGGGGTCAAGCAGTCCACCTCCGACCTGCTGATCGCCAACTGCGACGAGTTCATCTTCTACGACGACCTCGTGCGCGACAGCCAGCGCGCCGCAGCCAAGCGCGAGGCGCGCGACAACCCGCCCGCCAGCCGCAAGCAGCCCGAGGAGGACAAGGCCCGCCGCGAGGAGCTCGAGTCGCGCCGCAGCAAGGCGATCGACATTGCCGTCGAGACCTTCGACGCGCTGCTCGCCGAACGCGGCGAGAGCGGCAAGATCTGGTCCTCGATGCTCAAGGAGGCGATCAAGCGCCGCAAGCCCGATTTCAACGAGAGCTACTTCGGCTTCCGCGCCTTCGGCAACCTGCTCGAGGAAGCGCAGGCGCGCGGCCTGCTGGAACTCGGCCGCGACGAGAAGTCGGGCATCTTCGTCACCCGCCCCGGCCCGGGGCTGGCCGCACCCCGCATGCGCGAGGAGTTCACCATGGCGGGCGAGTCCCTGGTGGTGGAGCGTGCCGCCCCGCGCACCGAGCCGACCGTGGGCGTCGCCGAGGCGGAGCCCGGCGCGGAGCACGCCAGCTCGCCTGCCGGCGCGGGCGGGGAGACTTCCGCCAACGCTTCGGAGCCGCGGCGCGGTCGCGGTCGCGGTCGCGGCCGCGCGGCACGAGCGCTGGAGGAGCCCGCGGCTGAAGGGGGGGCGGTCGAGGCGGATGTCGCCGCCACGGTGGAGGAGGGCGAGACCGCCATCGAAAGCGCGCCGGCAGCGCCTGTCTTGCCGGCGGAGACGGTGGCGCAGGCGACCTCCGAGGGCGCCGGGCACGCCGAGGACGCCGCGGTGGCGGTCGAGCCTCGCGCAGCCGAGGCCGAGCCCGAGTCCGCGCAGCCGAAGCGCTCGTCTGCGACGCGCAGGCGGCGTGGCGGCAAGGCCGAGGCGCCCGTCCTGCCGGCCGCCGCTGCGGCCACCGTCGCCGGCGCGGACCATCCGCCTGCTCCTGCCGCGGCGAACGAAGCCCACGACGCCGTGGCCGGCGCGGTGCAGGAGGAAAAGCCGAAGGGCAAAGGCAAGGGGAAGGACAAGCAGAAGCCGAAGGAGAAACCCTCCGAGGCCGCAAAGCCGTCTTCGCGGCGTGGTCGCGGTGGGCGCGCTGCGGGTGCCAAGGCCGCTGCGGAAGGGGCGGGCGGGACGGCGACCGCGGCGGGCCCGTCGGCGAGCGCCGCGCCCCTGCCGAGCGCCGCGCCCGCCGCGAGCACGCCCGCGGCGGAGAACCCCGCCCCGCGTCCGCGCCGCGCGCGCAAGCCGAAGGCCGCGTCGGCCGAATGAGCGTGCCCTGGCCGTATCCGTTCTGGATCGCCCATCGCGGCGCCGGCAAGCTGGCGCCGGAGAACACGCTCGCCGCGTTCGCGCTCGGCCATGCGCACGGCTACCGCATGTTCGAGTGCGATGCCCGCCTGAGCGCGGACGGCGAGGTCTTCCTGCTCCACGACGACCGCCTCGAGCGCACCACCGACGGCCGTGGCGACGCGGTGGAGCAGCCGTGGGGCACGCTCGCGCGCCTCGACGCGGGCGCCTGGCACGGCCCCCGCCACGCCGGCGAGCGCCTGCCCACGCTCGCGCAGGTGCTGGCCTTCTGCGGCGAGCGCGGCTGCCTGCTGAACATCGAGATCAAGCCCGCACCCGGCGACGAGATCCGCACCGGACGCCGGGTGGCCGAGGTCCTGGCCGCGGCGTCCGTCGTCCCGCCGCCGCTGCTGAGCTCCTTTTCTCCCACCGCGCTCGCCGCTGCGGCCGCGGTGGCGCCGGCCACGCCGCACGGGCTGTTGCTCGAGACCTTCCGTGCCGGCTGGCTCGACGAAGCGCGTGCGCTCGGCTGCGTCGCGGTGATCGCGGAGTGCGCGGCGTGGACGCCGGAGACCGCGGCGCAGGCCGCCGCGGCCGGCCTGCGCCGCCTGGCCTACACCGTGAACGATGACGCCGAGGCGGAACGCCTGCGCGCGCTCGGCCTCGACGGGCTGATCACCGACCGCGTCGACCACTTCGTCCCCTGAGCGGTCCGGCGCGGGAGCGGAACTCGCGTGCGCGCGCGGGCTCTACTTGACGTTTCTTCTCCCGAGTCCACGATCATGTCCTCTTCCTCCTGGCTGCGCGCGTGCGCGCTCACGAGCGGTCTCCTGTGCACGCTGCCGACGCTGGCGAACCCGGCGCAGAGCCAGGCCCCGTCCGCCGCGCCCGCCTGCCTCGCGCCCGCGAGCTGGGCGCGCACCGACGGGGTGACGCCGCAGGTGGTGGACGCGGGCGGGCTGCTGACCGCGATGGCCGGGCGTGCGGTCGTGCTGCTCGGCGAGCAGCACGACGACATGGACCACCACCGCTGGCAGCTGCAGACCCTCTCCACGCTGCATGCGCTGCGCCCACGGATGGTGATCGGTTTCGAGATGTTCCCGCGCCGGGCGCAGCCGGTGCTCGACCGCTGGGTGGCGGGCGAGCTGACCGAGGCGGAGTTCCTGCAGCAGTCGGAATGGGGCAAGGTGTGGAGCATGCCGGCGGAGCTCTACCTGCCGCTCTTCCACTTCGCGCGCATGAACCGTATCCCGATGCTCGCGCTCAACATCGACGCGGAGCTCACCCGGCGGATCGCCGACAAGGGCTGGGACGGCGTGCCCGAGGGCGAGCGCGAGGGCGTCGGTCGGCCGGCCGCGGCGGTGTCGGCTTACGAGGACTTCCTCTTCGAGATCCACAGCCAGCACGCCCAGATGCGCCAGCACGGCAAGGACCAGGGCAAGCCGGCGCGCGGCGATGCCGCTTTCCGCAACTTCGTGGATTCCCAGCTCGCCTGGGACCGTGCGATGGCCGAAGCCTTGCTCGCCGGCCGCGCGCGCCACGCCGCCGCGGACGGCAGCCTGCCGTTCGCAGTGGGCATCATGGGGAGCGGGCATGTGCGCCACGGCCACGGCGTGGCCCATCAGCTCGCCGCGCTCGGCGAGCCGAGCATCGGCCAGCTGATGCCGGTCGAGGCGGCGACGCCTTGCGTGGAACTCCCCGCCGGCCTCGCCGACGCGGTGTTCGCCGTACCGGCGCTGCGCCAGCCGCCGCCTCCGCCGCCGCGGCTCGGGGTGGGGCTCGACGACACCGACGGCGGCATCCGCATCGCCGAGCTCACGCCGGGCAGCCTCGCCGAGCGCAGCGGCCTGCGCCGCGGCGACCTGATCACCGAGGCGGCGGGTGCGCCGGTGCGGCGCTCCGCGCAGCTGATCGGCCTGATCCGCCGCCAGCCGGCGGGCACCTGGTTGCCGCTGCAGGTGATGCGCGAGGGCAAGGCGGTCGAGGTGGTGGTGCGCTTCCCGCGCGAGGCGCGCTGAGATGCTGCGCGGGCTGTTCGGGTGGCTGCTGCTTGCCGGCTGGCTGGGCGGGCTTCCTTCCGCCCTGGCCGCGGCCGGGCCGGCCAGGCTGCATCTGGCGGTCGAGCTCGATCCGGCGCGCGGCGAGCTTCAGGTCGAGGCCGTGCTGCGTGCGCCCGAAGCCGGCTACCGCTTCGTGTTGCACGAATCCCTGCAGCCGCAGGCCGCGAGCGCCGACGGGCATGCGCTGCCGCTGCGTGCCGCGGGCAGCCGCGGTACGTTGCGCGCCTGGCGGGTGGATGCGCCGGCCGGCGCCGAGCTGCGCCTGCGCTACGGCGGCAAGCTGCCCGCGCTCGAGCAGGCACGCGACCACCGCGAGGTGCTGCAGGCCATGCCGCCGATGGCCTCGCCAGCGGGCAGCTTCCTCGCCAGTGGCAGCGGCTGGTATCCGCGTCCGGCCGACCTCTTCGCCTACGAGGTGGACCTCGTGGTCCGTGGCGGCCAGCCGGCGCTGGTCGCCGGACGACTGGCGCACGAGCAGCGCCCTGCCGCGGCGGGCGAGCCCTACCGCGCGCGCTTCGTCTTCGAACATCCGGCAGACGGCATCGACCTGATGGCCGGGCCCTGGGTGGTGCGCGAACGCCTCGCCACCCAGGCCGACGGCCGGCCGCTGCGCCTGCGCACCTACTTTCCCGCCGCGCTCGACGGCGAGGCCGGGCTGGCCGAGGCCTACCTCGCCGACAGCCAGCGCTACATCGAGCGCTACTCGGCACAGATCGGCGCCTACCCCTTCACCGAGTTCTCGGTGGTGGCGAGCCCGCTGCCGACCGGCTTCGGCATGCCCACGCTGACCTACATCGGCGAGCAGGTGCTGCGCCTGCCCTTCATCCGCGCGAGCTCGCTCGGCCACGAGGTGCTGCACAACTGGTGGGGCAACGGCGTGCTGGTCGACTACGCGCGTGGCAACTGGTCGGAGGGGCTGACCACCTTCATGGCCGACTACGCCTACAAGGCCGAGGCGTCGGCCGCCGCGGCGCGCGAGATGCGCCTGGGCTGGCTGCGCGACTTCGCCGCACTGCCGGCGGATTCGCACGCACCGCTCGCCGATTTCCGCTCGCGCACCCACGGCGCCGCGGCCGCGGTGGGTTACGGCAAGGCGGCGATGGTCTTCGTGATGCTGCAGGACGAAATCGGCGAGGACGCGTTCGCGCGCGGCATCCGCCTTTTCTGGGAACGCCAGCGCTTCCGTATCGCCGCTTGGGACGAACTGCGCGCCGCCTTCGAGGAGGCAGCCGGGCGCCCGCTGCAGGGCTTCTTCCGCCAGTGGCTGGAGCTGCCCGGCGGGCCGGCGCCGCGCATCGAACGGGCACGCTTGGTGGAGCCGGCCGGGCAGGGCGCGCGCGTGCGCGTGAGCCTGGCGCAACCGGGACCGGTGCACGCCTTGCGGCTGCCACTGCAGCTCGTGGCGGGGGATCGGGTAGAGACCCGGGTCGTCGAGTTCGCCGCGGGCCGCACCGATGTGGAGCTCACCGCCGGCTTCGTGCCCGAGGGCGTGGCCCTCGACCCGGAGCTGCGTCTGTGGCGCCTGCCCGAGGCGGCGCAACTGCCGCCCATCCTGCGCCAGTGGATCGTCGCTGCGGCGCCGCGGCTGGTGCTTGCCGACGCACAGGCGGAGGCGGGCGGGGCGGGGAGCGGCGCAGTGAGTGGCGCAGGGAGTGGCGCAGGGAGTGGCGTAGGGAGTGGCGTAGGGAGTGGCGTAGGGAGTGGCGTAGGGAGTGGCGTAGGGAGTGGCGCAAGCGGTGGCACGCCGAGAGGGGCGGACAGTGCATTCGCCGAGGCGGCGCAGGCGCTCGCCGCCCGCCTGTTCGAGCGCACGCCGACGCTGGCAGGTCTCCCAGCCTTGGGCGCAGAGGGCGGGCCGGTGCTGCTGGTGGGCAGCGAGCCCGCGGTGGCCGCGGTGCTCGTCGGTGCCGGCCTGGCGGCACAGCCCCGGGGCATGCCCGCAGGCGGCAGCGCCAGGGTGTGGACCGTGCAGCGTGAGCGCGGCCCGGCGCTCGCCGTGATCGCCGCCGCCGACCCCGCCGCGCTGCGCGCGCTGCAGCGCGCGTTGCCGCACTACGGCAGCCAGAGCTGGCTGGTCTTCGACGGCACGCGGGCAAGCGCCCGCGGCGTATGGGACGCGCCTGGCAATGTGGTGAAGGTGGAGCCTTGAGCAGCGCTCGCGAAGCTCGCAGTCCCGCTTCCACGCCCGAGGAGCGGCGTAGGAGCGACGCAAGTCGCGATCAGTGCGCCCGCGGTTTGCGCAGGCGCAGTTCGACCGCAGCTATCGCGACTTGCGTCGCTCCTACGGGAGGGGGCACGACACTGCGGGCGCCTGCAGCCGCCGCGCGGCGATCCGCCTCCTCGCGGTGCTAGACTGCGGCGCCCATCCGCAATCGCATAACAGGCCTTGTCCATGTCTTCCCGTCCTCTCCTGCTCGCCGCCGCGCTCGCGGCGCTCTCGCTGCCCCTGTCTGCCGCTGCCGACGAGGCCGCGTTCGCGTCCTGCCTCGCCAAGCTGCGCGGCGAGGCCGCGGCCAAGGGCGTGCATGGCGAGACCTTCGACACCCACACGGCCGCGCTCGCGCCCGACATGGCGGTGATCGGCTTCCTCGACGCGCAGCCCGAGTTCGTCACCCCGATCTGGGACTACCTCGCCGCGCTGGTGGACGAGGAGCGCGTCGCCGACGGGCGCGCGATGCTGGCGCAGTGGAAGGAGGTGCTCGCCGAGGTCGAGCGCCGCTACGGCGTGGATGCCGAGACCGTGGTCGCGGTGTGGGGCGTGGAGAGCAACTACGGGCGCAACTTCGGCAGCCGGCCGCTGCTGACTTCGCTGTCCACGCTGTCCTGCTTCGGGCGCCGGCAGGCCTTCTTCCGCGGCGAATTCTTCACCACGCTGAAGATCCTGCAGGAGGGCCACGTCGCCCCCGAGCGCCTCACCGGCTCCTGGGCGGGCGCCTTCGGCCACACCCAGTTCATGCCCTCGACCTTCATGCGCCTGGCGGTGGACTTCGACGGCGACGGTCGCCGCGACCTCATCGACAGCGTACCCGACGCGCTCGCCTCGACCGCCAACTTCCTCGCGCGCGCCGGCTGGCGCAGTGACCTGCGCTGGGGCTTCGAGGTCCGCCTGCCGCGCGGCATGGACACCGCCGACGCCGGCCGGCGCAACAAGCAGCCGATGGCCGAATGGGCCGCGCGCGGCGTGCGGCGGGCCGACGGCAGCGCCTTGCCCGCGGCCGGCGCGCCGGCCGGGCTGATGCTGCCGGCGGGGCGCGAAGGCCCGGCCTTCCTGGTCACGCGCAACTTCGACGCGCTGTATTCCTATAACGCCGCAGAGAGCTACGGCCTCGCCATCGCGCATCTGTCGGACCGCCTGCGCGGCGGCGCGCCCTTCGCCACCGCCTGGCCGACCGACGACCCCGGCCTGTCGCGTGCCGAGCGCCGCGAGCTGCAGCGGCTGCTGATCGCGCGCGGTCACGACATCGGCGAGCCCGACGGCATGATCGGCGCGCGCACCCGCGAGGCGCTGCAGCGCGAGCAGGCCGCGCTCGGCCTGCCGGCCGACGGCCGCGCCGGTCAGCGCGCGCTGCAGGCGCTGCGCGCGGCGGCGCGCTGACGGCCGCTCTTGCTTCCGGGGGCTCCAGGGGGTGAGCGCGGTCGCTCGCGTGGTGCGCGCGCGACCGCATGCAGAGGCGACTTCAGCGGCGGCCTCGCTCCCTGCCCCCGCGGGGGATCTCGTGGCGCGAGCGGCCGCGGTACCGCTCAGACCGGTTCGCGCCGGCGCTGCGCGCGCTCGATCCGCTCGATCTCGTCGCGGTTGTCGTTCAATACTTCCTGCACGTAGTCCATGTGTTCGGACGCCAGGCGGCGGGCGTCGTCGGCGCGACCCTCCACGATGGCGCGATACAGCGCTTCGTGCTGGGCCAGCAGACGGTCGCGGACCGCGCTGCCGAGCGGCAGCATGCCGCCGATGTTGGTCACCACGTTGTGTTCGAGCAGCTCGAACAGGCTGCGGATGGTGTGCAGCAGCACCGCGTTGTGGCTGGCCTCGGCGATCGCTAGGTGGAAGAGGGCGTCGGCGCGGCCTTCCTCGACGCGGCTGACGCGGCCCTGCTGCAGGTAGCAATCCTGCACGCGCTCGAAGGCCGCCTTCAGGCGTTCGCGGTCGGGGGCGGTGGCGCGCTGCGCGGCGTAGTAGGCGCAGGCCCCCTCCAGGGTGTGGCGGAACTCGATGAGGTCGCGCTGGGCCTCGGGATTGCGCCCGAGCAGCTCGATCATCGGGTCGCGGAAGGAGGTGCCGAGCGTGCTGTTCACGAAGGTGCCGCCACCATGCCGGCTCACCAGCAGCCCGCGCGCCACCAGCTTCTGGATGGCCTCGCGCACGGACGGGCGCGACACGCCGAACTCCTCGGCGAGGGCGCGCTCCGCGGGCAGGCGCTCGCCCGGGCGCAGGCTGCCCTCCAGCACCAGGGTCTCGATGCGCTCGACGATGCCGTCGGACAGGCGGCGGGGCTGGAGCGGGGCGGGTTTCATCGAGCGGACTTCCTTGGCGGTCGTTGTGTGGCGCGGGATGGGAATCTAGTCCGGCAGGGGCGCGGGGGCAAGGGGCAATGCTCTCAACTTTAGCTTATAGCCCTTGTGAACCCTATGGGAAACGGGTAAAATGGCGTTCGTTAAGTCATTGATAAATAGACAATATGAACTCGAATACTCGACCACGAGTCGCTGCTGTCCGAGTTCGCTGACTTTCTGCTCGACCCCGCGCTGGCCGAGCAGGTACGTCTTCGGCCTGGGGCCTTCACCCGCGATCGCAAGCTCACCCTGCCGCGCCTGGCGGCCATGATGATCTCGGGCATGTGCGCGAGCGTTCAAGCCGAACTCGACGCCTTTTTCGGTCGCCTGCATGCGGTGCCCGGGCGGATCCGCGAGGTCAGCGCACAGGCCTTCAGCAAGGCCCGCCAGGGGTTTTCGGGCCGGCTGTTCGAATTGGCCAGTGCGCACCTGCTGCACCTGGCGCGCCCGCACATAGAGGCGGCACGCTGGAATGGCCGCCGCGTGGTGGCGGCTGATGCGTCGCGCCTGCGTGTGTCGACACGCAAGACGGCCGCACTGACGGCGGACCACTACGCGTTTGCCTTGTTTCTGCCGGGCACCGAACTCACGCTGCACGCCAGTCTGCATCCGGCCGACGGCTCGGAGCGGCAGATGCTGTTCGAGGCGCTCGACGCACTCGATCCGGCGCAGGATCTGCTCGTGCTCGACCGAGGTTACGTCGGCAACACCATGGCAGCGACGCTGGCGCAACACGGCATGGCCTTCTGTCTGCGCGTCGATGCCAGCGGCTGGCGTTGCGTCGCCGACTTCCGACGCTCGAACGAGGCCGAGCGCGTGGTCACACTGTCGCCGCCCACCGCACGCGATGCCAGCACGTTCGATCTGGCCCGCACCGCCACCACCGTGCGCCTGATCCGCAACATCGCTCCGAACGGCCAGATCCGCGTCCTGATGACCAACCTGCTCGATGCCCAGTCGTATCCGGCCGCGCAGTTCAGCGCGCTCTATCACCAGCGCTGGCGCGTCGAGGAGGCCTTCAAGCGCATCAAGCATCGTCTGCGCCTCGAGGCCACGACGGGGTTGAACTACCTCGCCCTGCAGCAGGACTTCGCCGCCAAGATCCTGGCCGACAACCTGTGCGCACTGCTCAGCGGCAGCGGCACCGACGACGCCATCCAGACCGGCTCCCGCCCGAATCGCACCTACGCATTCGGCGCACTCAAGCCCATCCTCGCCGGGTGCCTGCTCGGCATCGCTCAGGCATGGGCGGCATTGCCCGATACCCTGGCCGCCATGGGCCGCAGTCGATGCCGCATCCAGCCAGGCAGAAGCTACCCACGACCGCCCCGAAGCAAGCCACATTTGCATATGTCCTATAAGGGAGCGTTAAGTTGAGAGCATTGGGGTGCCAGGGAGTCCTCGGTCATCCGGGGAACGCTGGATTGCGGCCTGTCGTCGGGTGTCATTCGGCAAATAAATAAAATTCAACAAGCCAAGAGCGAGCAATCTATCACATCTGTTAGACTTGTAATTTAATCTCGATCATAGTGGAGCGTGCCATGCGGATTCGGTGGAGCAGCGACCTGGAAACCGGTGTCCGGGCGATCGATCTTCAACACGAAGAGTTGATCGGCATGCTCAACGAACTGGATGCCGCGCACGCGGACGGCTGTGCCCAAGCGGTGCTCGACGACGTGCTGCAGCGACTCGGCACCTACGTCATCTTCCACTTCGGCACGGAAGAATCGCTGATGGCCGGGCTGCCCAGCCAGGCCGACCATGCCCGCCAGCACCGCCAGGAACACGCCGCCTTCGTTGCCAAGCTCGCCGGAATACGCGCCCAAGCCCATGGCGATGGCCGGCGGACGATGGAAGCGCTGATCGATTACCTCAACGCCTGGCTGTACCAGCACATCCTGATAAGCGACCGCGAACTCGCCGCGCTGCTCAACCAGAAGCAGGCGGCAAGCTCGGCCGCGCGCTAACGCTGCCGTGGCGCCGGGCAAGATCCGGCGCAATCCGGGGCGCCGCCCCCGCTTAAGACAGCCTTAATCTTGGCCCGCTAGACTAGGCCGCTACCCCCTTCACACCCGCGGACCTGTCATGCACGCCCGATTCACCCTGCCCTTCCTGCTGCTGGCCATGACCAGCCCGCTCACCCACGGCGCCGAGGCCTTGGCCCTGCAGGCCGTCCAGGTCAAGGCGCTGGGCATCGTCACGCAAGCCGTCGGCAGCGGCGGCGAGGCCCGCGCCGGCAGCCTGCCGGCCCGGGTGCTGGTCCCCAACGAGCAGCTGCGCATTGTCGCCGCACCGGTCGGCGGCATGATCGAGATGCTCGCCGTCGCACCGGGTTCCCACGTCCGGCTCGGCCAGGTCGTCGCCCGGCTGGCCAGCCCGCAAGCCCTGGAACTGCAACGCGACGCCCTGCAGGCCGGCAGCCAGTCGGCCCTGTTGCAGCAGAGCCTCAAACGCGACGAGCAGCTGTTTGCCGAGGGGCTGATCGCCGAATCGCGGCTGCAGGCCACACGCGCCGCCGCCGCCCAGGCTGGGGCGCAAGCCAGCGAACGCCGGCAGGGTCTGGCCCTGGCCGGCATCGCGCCGGGCAAGCTGGGCGGCCCGCTGGCCCTCGTCGCCCCCATCGACGGCGTGGTGCTCGAACAGGCAGCCCAACTCGGCCAGCGCGTCGAAGCGTCGGCCCCGATCTACCGCATCGCCCAACTGTCGCCATTGTGGCTGGAAATCCAGGCGCCGCTGGCTGTTGCCGCCGGCCTGCGCGAAGGCATGGCGGTCCGGCTGGCCGGTTCCGACCTGAGCGGCAAGCTGATCGCCGTCGGGCGCGCCGTCGACCCGGCCAGCCAGACAGTCCTGCTGCGCGCCGCCCTAAGCAAGGGCGCCGAAACGCTGATCCCGGGCCAGGTGGTCGAGGTTGAACTACCGGCCGTCCCGGGCGCGGCCGGCGGCGCCCAGCGCCTGCCGACGGCGGCGCTGATCCGCCACGATGGGCAGACGCTGGTTTTCGTGCAGACCGCCAGTAACGACCAGGGCAGCCGCTTCGAGGCGCGCCCGCTGCGCATCGTCAGCCAGGGCGGCGAAATGGCCGTGGCCGAGGGCGTCAAGCCCGGCGAACACATCGCCGTGAAGGGCGTTTCCGGCCTGAAAGCGATGTTGACCGGGGTGGGCAAGGAATAATGCTGGCCGCCCTGATCCGTTTTTCGCTGACCCAGCGCCTGCTGGTGCTGGTGCTCACCGGCCTGTTGATCGGCGGTGGCATCCAGGCCGTGCGCGGGCTGCCCATCGACGCCTTCCCCGATGTGTCGTCGACACAGGTCAAGATCATCCTGAAAGCCCCCGGCATGACGCCGGAGGAAGTCGAAACCCGCCTCGCCGTGCCGGTCGAGCAGGAAATGCTCGGCATTCCGCACCAGCGCCTGTTGCGCTCGGTGTCGAAATACGCATTGACCGACATCACCATCGATTTCGAAGACGGCACCGACATCTACTGGGCACGCCAGCAGGTCGGCGAGCGCCTGGCCTCGGCCATGGACAACCTGCCGCCCGGGGTGAGCGGCGGCTTGGCGCCGATCACCACGCCGCTCGGCGAAATGTTCATGTTCACCATCGACGGCGACCTGCCGCTGGCCGACAAGCGGGTGCTGCTCGACTGGGTGATCCGCCCGCAACTGCGCACCATACCCGGCGTGGCCGACGTCAACAGCCTGGGCGGCGAGGTGCGCACCTTCGAGGTGGTGCCCAATCCGCAACTGCTCGCTGCCCGCGGCCTGGCCCTCAAGGATTTGCAGGCCGTACTCGAAGCCAATAACCGCAACGACGGCGCCGGTCGCCTGGCCGATGGCGAGGAAGCCCTGCTCGTCCGCGCCGAAGGCGCCATCCGCCATCTCGATGATGTGCGTGCCATCGTGCTGCAAGCGCATGACGGCATCGTCGTCCGGGTCGGCGACGTGGCCGAGGTCCGCTACGGCGCCCTGACCCGCTACGGCGCGGTCACCCAGAGCGGCCGCGGCGAGGCCGTGCAGGGCCTGGTGCTTGGCCTGCGCGGCGCCAATGCCCAGGCCGTGGTCGATGGCGTCAAGGCGCGGCTGGCCGAAATCGCCCCGTCCCTGCCGGCCGGGGTCAGCATCCAGCCCTTCTACGACCGCAGCAATCTGGTCGACCGCGCGGTCGGCACCGTGTCCAAGGCGCTGCTCGAAGCCATCGTGCTCGTCGTGCTGCTCCTCCTCGCCTTCCTCGGCAACCTGCGCGCCGCGCTCGTCGTCGCCCTCATGCTGCCGCTCTCGGCCCTGGCCACCTTCATTCTGATGCGCCTGACCGGGCTCTCGGCCAACCTGATGAGTCTGGGTGGCCTGGCCATCGCCATCGGCATGCTGGTCGATGCCGCGGTGGTCGTCGTCGAAAACGTCGAAAGCCAGCTCGCCGACGCCCAGGACAAGCTGCCCACCCTGCACCTGATCTTCCGCGCTGCGCGCGAGGTTGCCGCACCGGTGACCTCGGGCATCGTCATCATCATTCTCGTCTTCCTGCCCTTGCTCACCCTGCAGGGACTGGAAGGCAAGATGTTCGGCCCGGTCGCGCTGACCATCGTTTTCGCCCTCGCCTCGTCGCTGCTCATGTCGCTGACCGTGGTGCCGGTGCTCGCCTCCTGGCTGATCAGTCGCGGCGTGCATCACCAGCCCTGGCTGGTCGTCAAGCTGGCTGCGATGTATGACCGGGTGCTCGCCTCGGCCCTCGCCCATGCCCGCCTTTACGTGATCGGCGCGCTCCTCGCGCTGGTCGCCGCAGCCGGCGCCTTCCTGTTCCTCGGCAAGAGCTTCATGCCGACCATGGATGAAGGCGACCTCATCATGCAGCTGGAAAAACTCCCCTCCATCGGCATCGAGCAGACCATCGCCATCGACAGCGCGGTGCAGAAGGCCATCCTCGAACGGGTACCGGAAGTGAAAGCGATCGTCGCCCGCGCCGGCTCGGACGAACTGGGCCTCGACCCGATGGGGCTCAACCAGACCGACACCTTCATGGTGCTGCAGCCGCGCGACACCTGGCGCAACCCCGATCCCGCCTGGCTGGCCGACCAGTTGCGCGCGGTGATGGCCGATTTCCCCGGTATCGGCTATGCCTTCACCCAACCCATCGACATGCGCGTTTCCGAAATGCTGACCGGCGTGCGGGGCGACCTGGCGATCAAGATTTTCGGGCCCGACCTGGCAACGCTGAACCGCCTGGCCCATGAGATCGAAAGCACGGTAAAGGCAGTGCGCGGGGCCGAAGACACCTTCACGCTCAAGAACGATGGCGTGCAATACCTGAAGATCGCCGTCGACCGCCTGGCCGCCGGCCGCCTCGGGCTGAATGTCGACGCCATCCAGAACGACCTGAAGGCCCTGCTCGAAGGGCGCACCGTCGGCACCGTGATCGAGCAGGGACGGCGCACGCCGCTGGTCCTGCGCGGGCCGGACAGCCTGCGCGTTTCGCCGGCCGATTTCGAGGCCCTGCGCCTGGCGCTGCCCGGCGGCGGCAGCGTGCCGCTGGCTTCGGTGGCCAGGATCGAGCGCATCGACGGCCCGGTCAAGGTCGACCGCGAGAATGCCCAGCGCTACGTGGTCGTCCAGTCCAACGTGCGCGACCGCGACCTGGTCGGCTTCGTCGACGATGCCAAGGCGGCCGTCGCCCGCCAGGTCAAGCTGCCGGAAGGCTACCGGCTGGCCTGGGGCGGCCAGTTCGAGAACCAGCAGCGCGCCGCAGCCCGCCTGATGGTGGTGGTGCCGGTCGCCCTGCTGCTCATCTTCTTCCTGCTCTTCTCGACCTTTGGCTCGGTACGCCAGGCCCTGCTCGTCCTCTCCAACATTCCCTTCGCCATGATCGGCGGCATCTTCGGCCTGCTCATCTCCGGCGAATACCTGTCGGTGCCGGCCTCGGTCGGCTTCATCGCGCTCCTCGGCATCGCCGTCCTCAACGGCGTGGTGATGGTGACCTACTTCAACCAGTTGCTGGCCCGCGGCATGAGCCTGGCCGAGGTGGTGGTGGAAGGCGCCAGGCGCCGCCTGCGGCCGGTGATGATGACCGCCAGCATCGCCGCCTTCGGCCTGCTGCCCATGCTCTTTGCCAGCGGCCCGGGTTCCGAGGTGCAGCGCCCGCTGGCCATTGTCGTCATCGGCGGCCTGCTCAGCTCGACCGCGCTGACCCTGCTCCTCTTGCCCATCCTGTTCCGCCGCTTCGGCCTCGAAGCCAAGGCCGCCAACCCGGAGAAACCACGTGGCTGATGTCCTGCTCACCCTGATCATGCCCGACGATGTGGCCCAGCACGTCGAAGACCTGCTGCTCACCCGCCCCGACCTGGTGCCCGGTTTCACCTCGACCAAGGCGGAAGGCCGCGGTGCGGCCGTGATGCTGGTTGCCGATACCGAACTGGTGGCCGGTCACTCGCCGCGCACGGCGATCCGCACCGTCGGCCCGGAAACCGCCAAGCGCGAGGTGCTCGCCCTGCTCAAGCGCGAACTGCCGCATGCCAACATCTTTTACTGGATGACCCCGGTCATCGAATCGGGCCACGTATGACACTGCACCGCAAGCCCCTGGCCCTGCTCCTGCTGATCGGCTTCGGTCACGCCCTGGCCGCCGCGCCCGCTCCCGATCTGCCGCCGGACGAAGTCGTCGCCCGCGTGCTGCGCGGCAATCCCGGGGTGCAGGCCGCTACCAGCCAGATTCGCGTCGAGGAAGCCAACCGCAGCCGGCTGGAAGCCGGCAGCTACGAATGGAACGTCCGCCTGGGTGGCCAGCAGCGCCGCGTCCGGCCGGCCAGCGCCGGCGATGAGCAGTTCAACGAATGGAATGCCGCTATCGAGCGCCCGCTGCGCCTACCCGGCAAAGGCGCGCTCGATGCCGAACTCGGCGCCGGCGGTGTGGCGCTGGCCGAAACGGCCTACGGCGACACCCTGCATGAATCGAGCCGCAGCCTGTTGAAGCTGTGGTTCACCTGGCTGAAGGAAAGCGCCTCGGCCAGCCAGTGGAGCGAGCAGGTCGCCCTGCTGGGCAAGCAACACGCGGCCGTGACGCGCCGCCAGCAACTGGGCGATGCCGCCCGCCTGGAGAGCGTGCAGAGCGAGGCCGCCCTGGCCCAGGCCGAGGCGCAACTGGCGCAGGCCAGGGTCCGCCAGCAGACGGCCGGCGAAGACCTGCGCCGCCGCTTCCCCGGTCTACCGGTCGTCGCACCGGCCACGCTGAGCGAACCAGCCACCATCGCCGGCAGCGAGGAGGAATGGGTCAATGCCCTGCTCGAACACAGCCACGAACTGCAACTGGCCCGCCAGGAAGCGAAGCAGGCCCAGGTTTTCGCCGGGCGCAGCAGCCGCGACCGCCTGCCCGACCCGACGGTGGGCCTGCAGGTCTCACGCGAGCAGGCCGGCGAGGAGCGCATCATCGGCGCCTATGTCAGCATTCCGCTGCCCGGCACCGCCCGCCGGGCGAGCAGCGATGCCGCACTGGCCATGGCCGATGGTGCGGCACGACGCGAAGCGGCAGCCAACCAGAAGATCGTCGCCGAGGCGGTGGCCTTGTATCAATCGGCGCAAGCCGCCGTTGCCTCGTGGCAGGCCAGCCGCCACGCCGGCGAGCGCCTCGGCCGTGCCGCCGAGATGACCGCCCGCGCCTACCAGTTGGGCGAAGGCAGCCTGAACGACCTGCTCACCGCCCGCCGCCTGGCCAATGACGCGCAACTGGCCAGCCGCCTGGCGCAACTCGACGCGCTGGAACTGCGCTATCGCCTGCTGCTCGACGCGCATCGGCTGTGGGATCTGGATAGGGAATAAGGGCGCGCCGGGTCGGGGCGCACCGGTTCGGGTCGGCGCACCGGCCCGGTCTGCTATTCAGGCCAGAAAGACAGACCGGGCCGGGATGACGCTCAGCCTTGAAGGGAGGGCTGAGCGTCGTCGCCGATCAGTGCTCGGTGCCTGGCCAATGCTCTCAACTTTAGCTTATAGCCCTTGTGAACCCTATGGGAAACGGGTAAAATGGCGTTCGTTAAGTCATTGATAAATAGACAATATGAACTCGAATACTCGACCACGAGTCGCTGCTGTCCGAGTTCGCTGACTTTCTGCTCGACCCCGCGCTGGCCGAGCAGGTACGTCTTCGGCCTGGGGCCTTCACCCGCGATCGCAAGCTCACCCTGCCGCGCCTGGCGGCCATGATGATCTCGGGCATGTGCGCGAGCGTTCAAGCCGAACTCGACGCCTTTTTCGGTCGCCTGCATGCGGTGCCCGGGCGGATCCGCGAGGTCAGCGCACAGGCCTTCAGCAAGGCCCGCCAGGGGTTTTCGGGCCGGCTGTTCGAATTGGCCAGTGCGCACCTGCTGCACCTGGCGCGCCCGCACATAGAGGCGGCACGCTGGAATGGCCGCCGCGTGGTGGCGGCTGATGCGTCGCGCCTGCGTGTGTCGACACGCAAGACGGCCGCACTGACGGCGGACCACTACGCGTTTGCCTTGTTTCTGCCGGGCACCGAACTCACGCTGCACGCCAGTCTGCATCCGGCCGACGGCTCGGAGCGGCAGATGCTGTTCGAGGCGCTCGACGCACTCGATCCGGCGCAGGATCTGCTCGTGCTCGACCGAGGTTACGTCGGCAACACCATGGCAGCGACGCTGGCGCAACACGGCATGGCCTTCTGTCTGCGCGTCGATGCCAGCGGCTGGCGTTGCGTCGCCGACTTCCGACGCTCGAACGAGGCCGAGCGCGTGGTCACACTGTCGCCGCCCACCGCACGCGATGCCAGCACGTTCGATCTGGCCCGCACCGCCACCACCGTGCGCCTGATCCGCAACATCGCTCCGAACGGCCAGATCCGCGTCCTGATGACCAACCTGCTCGATGCCCAGTCGTATCCGGCCGCGCAGTTCAGCGCGCTCTATCACCAGCGCTGGCGCGTCGAGGAGGCCTTCAAGCGCATCAAGCATCGTCTGCGCCTCGAGGCCACGACGGGGTTGAACTACCTCGCCCTGCAGCAGGACTTCGCCGCCAAGATCCTGGCCGACAACCTGTGCGCACTGCTCAGCGGCAGCGGCACCGACGACGCCATCCAGACCGGCTCCCGCCCGAATCGCACCTACGCATTCGGCGCACTCAAGCCCATCCTCGCCGGGTGCCTGCTCGGCATCGCTCAGGCATGGGCGGCATTGCCCGATACCCTGGCCGCCATGGGCCGCAGTCGATGCCGCATCCAGCCAGGCAGAAGCTACCCACGACCGCCCCGAAGCAAGCCACATTTGCATATGTCCTATAAGGGAGCGTTAAGTTGAGAGCATTGGGGCAAGGGGGGGCGGGTTGAGCGGACGCCCCATGCCCGGCGCGCCTTGGACCGACTCATGGAGAGTTCGCTGCGAGCTTTTTCTGTGTCCGTTGTCAGGGGGGCGCGGCAGGAGCCCCGCATCGTCCGCAGAGACGGTCGCTGGCGCGCAGCCCGTGGTCGGGCCAGTCCGCACAAGATCTGCATGTTGCTCGCGGTGTTCGATCTGGCTCGTGGTGTCTTGGTCATCCAGCATTAATCGCTGAGCGGGTGACTTTCAGGCTGTCCTTGGACACGATGCCGAGGGTGTTGCACACCCGTCTTCAGGGGCGCGTCCGTTGCAAGTATTGGGCGTTACATGCCTTCTGCGCGGGCAGGAGTCGGGGTCTTGACCGACGCGGCCCCGACACACCCTGTGCCACAATCCGATCCGTCTTCCCCCACGACATTCGACTATCCCGATGGCGCAACTCTTCCCAACGATCGACGCCCTTCGCCACGACGGCGGCCTGTATCGCGAGCTCGATGTCCTCGAACGCCTGCAGCAGTCGCTGCCCGACGGATACGAGGTCTTCCACAGCGTCGCCTGGCAGACCGCGCATCACGGTGAGGGTCGGCACGGCGAGATCGACCTCGTCGTCCTGGCGCCGAGCGGCAACATCCTCCTGGTCGAGGTCAAGGCCGGCGAGCTCGCGCTGATCGAGGGCAATCTCGTCAAACTCTACGGGCAACGCGAACACGATGTCGCGCGCCAGACCCGCGTGCAGCATGCAGCCATGCTCAATCGCCTTGCCGAGGCCGGCCTGCATGCGCACGTCACGGGCTGCGTTGTCCTGCCCGATTATCAGGTGGCAGAGGCCCGCATCGTCTCGATGCCGCGTGAGCGCATCATCGACGCGCACGACTACGCGCACCTGGGCACCCGCGTGCGCGAGCTGCTGGAACAGGGGAGCAGCCGCAGCGACGTGGAATCGCTCGGCCGCTTCCTGGGCAACGTCTTTAAGGTCTCGATCGACCTGCAGGTGCTCGGTGACCAGGTGCGGCAGACGAGTCGCCGCCTCGCCGATGGCCTGGCGACCTGGGTGCCGCGCATCACCTCGCCGTCCGGCGTGGTGCGCATCCAGGCGACGGCAGGCTCCGGCAAGACACAGCTTGCGCTCCGCCTGCTCGACGACGCGGCCGCCGCAGGGCAGCGCGCGCTTTACGTCTGCTTCAACCGCACGCTGGCAGATCACATCGGCCACATCGCGCCGGCGCGTGCGCGGGTGTCGAGTTTTCACGAGCTCTGCGTGGAGCACTGGCGGCGCACACAGGGTGAGCCGGACTTCACCGCCGAGGGCATCTTCCAGGCGGTCGTCGAGCGCTACGGCAGCGACGCGCAGGACTTCGAGGCGCTGTACGACCTCGTGATCATCGACGAGGGACAGGACTTCGACCCCGCCTGGGTCGCGAGCCTGCTGCCGCAATTGAAGGAAGATGGGCGGCTTTACCTGCTCGAGGACGAGGCGCAGCGTCTCTACGAGCGGGACGGATTCGATCTTGACGGCGCCGTCAGCGTGCGCTGCAACGACAACTTCCGCTCGCCGCGCGCCATTGTCGATGTGATCAACGCCCTGGGCTTGGCAGGGGGAACCGTCGAGGCACGTAGCCCCTACGTAGGCGAGCTCCCGACCTTCCGCGCGTACGACGACGAGCGTGGCCTGCGCCGCGAGACGCTGGCGGCGGTGGAGGCGTTGCGCGAGCGCGGGATTCCGCTTGACGACATCGTCGTCCTGAGTGCGCGCGGACACGGGCGTTCTCTCCTGCTCAAGGAGGCGAAGCTGGGGGCGTTCGGGCTGCGGAGGTTTCTGGGGCGGTACACGGCCGACGGGGAACCGGTGTGGTCCGAGGGCGAGCTCGTGATCGAGTCCGTGCATCGGTTCAAAGGGCAGAGCGCCATGGGGGTCGTGCTGACGGAGGTGGATTTCGAGCAGTTCGACGAGGCTGTGCGCAGGCGTCTGTTTGTGGGGATGACGCGGGCGCAGTTGGGGTTGGAGGTGGTGGTGTCACGAGCGGCTGAGGCGGCGCTGAGCGGGGCGCTTGCGTAATTTGTGTGCGCCACACCTTCCCCCGGGATCCGGGTCGTTGATCGGGGACTCGAGTCTGAGCGAAGCCATGGCTCACTGCCTCTGACCACGCCTCATCCAATTTCAAGCACGACGCTCATCGGCGAGCTCCCATCATGCGTCTTGTATCGAGCCTTCCCGAAATACATGAACGGCGCTGCCTTTCCGCCAGCCAGCTTTGTTTCTCGTACGAAGAGATGCAGTGTGATCCCCAGGTTCTGATGCTCGATGATCTCCCGTCCGCGTTTGCTCTCTGGAGTGGTCGAGTTCTGGCTCGACCACTGGAAGGTGTGATCGTCGATCCAGCGATCGAGATAGCGATGAACTTCTGACTTGCCTTGCTTGTTCAGCGTAACCAACAGCACGTGTGCATTACGCTCCGGGAGCACGACATGCCCGCTATTCCAGTTTCCCTGATTGAATTCGGCGCCGAAAAGGGACGGGATCTCTTCTCGCATGAAGGATTCGCCGACCGCCAGTTCGAGCGGATCGATGATCGCTTTCAGACGGGCGAGCGTACGTAGTTCTTCTGCCATTTCGGGTGTGACGTGGATGTCTTCGTAGTCGGGGTTGTTCGCGACGAGCACGTAGCTGCCGTCGCGCTGCTTGGTGACGACCCGTAGCAGGTACTGATCCTCACCCGTACGATCCTGACGCTCGATCGCCATGACGCTACCGGTGATCGAGCCGGCATTGCCTGGGCTGACGAGCTCAAGTAGCAGATAGTCGCCATCGCGGATCGGGTTCTTACCGCCGTTCATCGAGTTACCCGAGGCGCGGGCGATGAAGTGGCGGGCGGGGTCGAGGCGGCCGTAGCCAGTGCCGACGCTGCGATGTTCCTCGGCATCGGCGCGGGCGGTGCGGAAATGGCCGCAGGCGATGCGCAGATTGGGGAAATAGGGTAGCTCGGTCCTGTCCGGGCGCTGCTGCGGGAAAGGAATCACGTTGTCGGTACTGGCCGTCGTGCTCCGCCGGGCTTCATAGGCGGCCAGGCGGTAGTCGATCAGCTCCTGCACCATTTCCGTGAGCGTTTCCTGCTGCTCGGGCGCGACATCGAAAACGGGTTCGAAGCGATCACTCCGGACGCGGAATAGCTGGCTTTTCTGCCGTGTCTGGTTACCGCCGATCCACGCATTCACCGGGTTTTCACGCCAGTAGCGTTGCCAGCCGGTGGTCGTGCCGTCTTGGGTGTCTGCGAGGATGTCGGGAAGATCGGCGAGGAGTGGCCGGCGGCGCTGCAGAACCTGCCACGATCGCTCCGCGAGCTGGTCGAGGGTGGGCGTACGGTGCCAGCCGTCGAGTTCCTGGAAGGCTTCGAGGAGAACCATCTTGAAGCTCTTGGTCATCGCGGTGGTCTCGAGTTCGCGCAGCAGATCTTTGTGCGCGCCGAGGCTGGCGGATTCCGTCTGGGCGAGATCGCCCATCGTTTTCACGAGCCCGAACCAGCTTTCGTACTCATTGCGCATCCGCCCGAGGTTTGCGCCGCTGCGGTAGAACTCCGCGAGCGTCGGGCGGCGCCCCAGGCCGTCGCGTAGCGCCTCGTAGTCACGGGCGACACCATCCCCATCGAGCGACTTCAGAAAATCGATCAACTCCAAGTCGAAGTTGATGTAACAACCGGTCGGGAGTTCGAGCCGGTGCGTCTCGATCTTGCGCGCGAATTCTGCCAGCTGCTTGTACCCGCTGCCGATCTGGCCGAGCGCCTGGGGTTTGTGCAGGAAGCTGTGATGATTGCCGATGAAGTCGAGCACGACCAGGCGTTCCTTGCCTTCGGCGCGGCGAAGGCCGCGACCGAGTTGCTGCAGGAAGAGGATCTTGGACTCGGTGGGCCGCAGCATCAGGACGGTGTCGATCGCGGGCAGGTCAACGCCTTCGTTAAACAGATCGACCGAGAAGATCACCGCTAGCCGCCCCTCGGCGAGCTGCTCCAGCGCCTCTCCACGTGCGAGTTCGGAGCCGGCGTACACGGCGGCGGCTTCGATGCCTTGCAGTCGGAATTGCGTCGCCATGAACTCGGCGTGCCGTACTGACACACAGAAGGCGAGGGTGCGTTGCTGGGCCCGCTTGCGCCATTCCTTGAGTGCATGGCGGGCTCGGGCTAGGGTAGCGAGCTTGTTCGACAGCTTTTCGGGGTCGAAGCGGCCGTTGCGCCAGGGGATCTCCTCGTAGTCTACCGACGCATCCCAGACGCCGAAGTAGTGGAATGGCGCGAGCAGGCCGGCTTCGATGCCCGCGAAGAGATTGCGGTCGAAGACGAGGTTGTCGTCGCACAGGGACAGGATGTCGGACTGGTCGGTACGATCGGGCGTGGCGGTGAGGCCGAGCAGGAACTGCGGCGCGAAATGAGCGAGCAGGCGGCGATAGGTCGGGGCTGCGGCGTGGTGGAATTCGTCGATGATGATGTAATCGAAATGCTGCGGCGCGAAGCGCTCGAGGTGCGCGTTGCGGCCGAGTGTCTGCACCGAGGCGCATAGCACGTCGACCTGAGTGTCACGGGCCTGACCCATGTAAAAGCCGATACGCGCGCGCGGGCGGATGCGGACAAAGGTGTCTGCGGCCTGTTTGAGTATCTCTTCGCGATGGGCGACGAATAGCACGCGACGGGCACCGATTTGTTCGGCGTCGAAGGCGGCGAGCCAGGTCTTGCCGAGGCCCGTGGCGAGGACCACCAAACCGCGCAGATAGCCGTCGTGTCGGGTGCGGGTAAGCGCGGCCAGCGCCTCTTGTTGGATCGGTGTTGGGTTTGGGGGCTTCTCGCTCTCCTCGGCGCTCGGTTCGATCGGCCGTGGCGGCGGGACGCGGCGCGCTTCATAGCGCTCGATCCATGCGTCGGTGAGTTCTACCGTTCGTGGATCTCGGAAGATCTCCTCGAAGCGGGCGCGTGCTTCGAGGAAGCCGTCGTCACCTGGGTATTCGATGCGGTAGTTCCATTCCAGCCCGTCGGTGAGCGCTGGCCGGCTGATGTTGCTTGAGCCGATGAAGACGCTTCCGTGGAGCGCGCTTGGGCTGGGGAAGTGGGTAAATAGGTAGGCCTTGAGATGAAAGCTGCGACTGCCGGCCTCGAAGATCCGCACTCGTGCGCCTTGCGCCTGCAACAGCACCAGTAGCCGTAGTGCACTCGGGTCGGTGATATCGAGATAGTCGCTGGTTAGGATACGGACTCGTACCGGTAGGTGCGATTCGTCTGCCGAGCGGGCCAGCGCGTCATAAAGGTCCGGGAGTAGCAGGCGCAGTCCACTCGCCTGCACGAAAGACACGGCGAGGTCGATCTCGTCCGCAGTGGCGATCGAGCGGCAGAGCTGCGATAGCAGTGGGTGCTGCGGCTCTCCAGTGAAGAGGCGGTGCGTCGAGAGGGTCTTTCGACGTAGTAGACCATTGAGCCACTCCTCGCTGCGCTCTGGTCGTTGATCCCGCGTGATCCAGCATTCCACCGATTCCAATTCGGGCAGCCCTGCTACCCACTCGCTGAGCCGTGCCTCGGTTGCATCGGTGAAGTCGCGCTCCCCGGCGCGGCGTTCACATTCGCCGTGCTTGAAGCTGAGATAGAAGACTCCGCCCGGTTTGAGGCTTGCCCACAAGCGGGCGAGGGTGGCGGGCAAGTCGGCCTCCGGGACATGGAGCAGGCTGGCGCAGGCCCAGATGCCGTCGTAGCAACAGCGTTCCTCGACGTCGTCGAAGCGGCGTAACTCGACCGCCTGGCCGGAGTGTGCTTTCGCAATGTGTACGAGTTCGACGGAGGCGTCGAAGGCGCGTACCCGGAAGCCGGCTTGCATGAAGGCCTTGATGTCGCGTCCCGCGCCGCAGCCGGCATCGAGGATCAGCCCACCTGCGGGGACGTGCGCGAGAAAACGGTCGTGCAGCTCGGACATGTCCACGCCCAACGTGTCCTCGGCAAATCGGGTGGCCTCGATGTCGTAATAGCGGATGGTGCGGGACATTAGCGACCGCCTCAGTGCGCAGTGGGGCGGGGTAGGGGAATGTGGTGCTGGTGCATGGCAATAGGCTACCAGGTTGCCCCGCAGATGAGCGGTTGAGCAGGCTGGGCAGCTCGCCGAGCACGTACGATCGCCACAGCTTGGCTGAAGACGGTTTCAGCTCTTCATACGCAGGCTGGAGGGCAAGGCGCGGCGGGCGTCGATCAAGGCCCGGCGCGGAAGGGTGAGCGACTGATCGGCTTGTCCCGTCGAGTATCAGTTAACGTCCCGTATCAGTTGGTGTCCAGCAGGCGTGCGCACTCGTCCATCATCGAGCGCGCCAGGTCCGAGTCGTAGTTCGGATCAAGCGCCTCCATCATCTCGTGAGCCGTATAGAGCCCTGCCTCCCGTGACAGCGAGCCGGCGATCTGGCGCGCCAGCCCGTCGCTGAGCGCGGAGAGCTGGCGGCGGTCGGCCAGCGGCAGCGTGCGCTCGCTGCGACGCAGCCAGTCGGCGATGAAGCTCGCGCCCTGCGCTTCGGTCAGCCACTGGCCATGCTCGTAGTAGATCGACAGGCGCTCGGCCGTCAGCGCGAAGATCAGCGCGGCGCGCGTTCCCTTGCTGTCTGCGGGCGGAGTGGCGCGGGGTGGAGTAGGCATGGCGATTCGGCGGGGTGCGGTGAAGAGACACCCCGATGCTATCAGTCCACTGTCAGTATCAAACGACAGTTTCACTGTATAAATAAAGGTGGCTTAATCTGTGTCATGAACTCCGAAACCTCCCCAAGCTACCCGCTGGCCGAACTGGCCGTGCTCGCGGACCTGCCGCCGCGCACGGTGCGCTACTACGTGCAGATCGGCCTGGTCGACCGACCCGAGGGCGAGACCCGGGCGGCCCGCTACGGCACGCGGCATCTCGAGCAGCTGCTGCAGATCCGCAAATGGACCGCTGCCGGCGTCTCGCTCGAGCGTATCCGCGAGCTGCTCCACGGTGCGCCGCCGCCGGTGCCGCCGCGTGAGCGCGCCATCGGCAGCGTGTCGGTGTGCAGCCATCTGACGGTGGCCGAGGGGGTCGAGGTGGTGATCGATGCCCAGCGCGCGGGCCTGAGTCCCGAGGCGGTGCGCCAGTTCATCCAGGGCGTGATGGCCGCCTTCGAGGCGGTGCAGGGGCAAGGCGGGGCAGCGTCGCAGGGCGCTGCCGCGCACAACACGGACAAGAACGACCGACAGGCGGGAGAACCATGATGCAGCAACAATCGGCACGACTTGAGACGCGCGCGGGTGAGGCACTGACGCTGCAGGGCGTGCGGTTCACCGGCACCTTGCGCGGCACGCTCTTCGAAGCGGAGCTCGAGCAGCGCTTTGCCAACCCCTTCGAGCGCCATGTCGAGCTCGTCTACAGCTTCCCGCTGCCGTGGGCGGCGGTGCTCCTCGGGGTGGAGGTGCGGATTGGCGAGCGCTGCCTGTCCGGAGCGGTCATCGAGAAGAAGCAGGCCGAGCAGGGCTACGAGGACGCGCTGGCCGAGGGCAACACCGCCATCCTGCTCGAGCAGAACTTCGATGGCAGCTACACGCTGAACCTGGGCAACCTCGCACGCGGAGAAACCTGTGTGCTGCGGCTGCGTTACGCCCAGGTGCTGCAGTTCGAGCAGCATGGCCTGCGCCTGGTGGTGCCCACGGTGATCGCCCCGCGCTACGGCGATTCGGTGGCCGATGCCGGCCTGAAGCCGCATCAGGTGGTCGAGCACGACCTGATGGCGGTCCATCCGCTTGAGCTCACCTTGCGCATCGAAGGCGAGCTCGCGCGGGCGCGCATCGGCTCGCCGAGTCATCCGTTGTCGATGCGGCTCGAAGGAGAGGGGGAGACGGCGGCGATGCTCGTATCGCTCGGTCGCGGCGGGGCACTCGATCGCGACTTCATCCTGGTGCTCGACGAGGTTGCGCAGGATTCGCTTGCCGTGTGCGCGCAAGACACCCTCGATGAGGGCGCGGTGAATGTGCTGGCGAGCTTCTGCCCGCGTGTGCCGGCAGCGGCCCATCCGCTCGCGGTCAAGATCCTCGTGGATTGCTCCGGCTCGATGCAGGGCGACAGCATTGCCGCTGCGCGCCGTGCGCTGCAGGCCATCATCGCCGGCCTGCGCGAGGGCGAGCGCTTCTCGCTGTCACGCTTTGGCAGCACGGTCGAGCATCGCTCGCGTGCCTTGTGGCGCACCAGCGCCGCCACCCGCCAGGCGGGACAGCGCTGGGCGATGCAGTTGCAGGCCGATCTCGGTGGCACCGAGATGGAGAACGCGCTGGCATCCACGCTGGCCCTGGCCGGAGATGCCGAGCCGAGCCCTGGGACGGAGGAGGGGGCCGCAGCGGTCGATCTACTGTTGATCACCGACGGCCAGATCCACGCCATCGATCGCACGGTGAAACGGGCGCGAGCGCTGGGGAATCGGATCTTCGTGGTCGGCATTGGCAGCGCGCCGGCCGAGGGTGTGCTGCGGCGGCTGGCTGACGAGACGGGCGGCGCCTGCGACTTCGTCGCGCCCGGCGAGGCCGTGGAGCCGGCGGTGCTGCGCATGTTCGCGCGTTTGCGCTCGCAGCGCATGGACGCCCTGCAACTGGTGTGGCCGACGGGTGCCGAGCCGGTGTGGATGAGCCCGCTGCCCGGCTCGGTCTTCGATGGCGACGCAGTCACGGTGTGGGCGCGCTTTGCGCAGGTGCCGCATGGGTGGGTGCCGGATCAGCCGGTGCGTCTGGTCGGCCGGATGGCACAGGGGGACGCGCCCGTAGCGCTGGGTGAGGCATCGCTCAGTGCCGTCGAGCCGCATGCCGTGCTGGGCCGCATGGCGGTGGCCGCGCAGGTCGAGCAGCTCCTCGCCGGCGAAGGGGCGCAGTCACTCCGGGCACCGGAGGCGCTCGCGCTGGCCGTCGCGTATCAACTGGTCAGTCCGCTGACGCACTTCCTGCTGGTCGAGGCGCGTGCCGAAGCCGACAAGCCCGAGGACATGCCCGATCTCGTGAAGGTCCCCGCGATGCTGCCTGCAGGCTTTGGCGGGCTGGGAAGCGTCGATCTGCTTTACATCGAGCCCAACATGGCGCCGCTCACGGTGAATGACACGCCCACCGCGTATGGCGCGCCGGCAGCGGCGGGCTTCGGGTCGTTTGACATGAACGCGCTCGATGCGCCGGCCGTGATGCGCTCGGGTGCGCGCGTGCTGCGCAGCGAAAGGCGAACACAGGCCTCCACCTACGATATCCCGGCATTCCTGCGACGCGGCGCTGACCGGGCAGCCGATGAGCCGCCGCGCGACAATCCGCGTTACTGGTCTGCCGAGCCTCATTACAGCGGCCTCACACCGCTGGGCCTGACCCACTGGCTGCGCAGTCATACGCAGGCCGAATGGCCGCGCACGTATGCGGCGCTGCACAGGATCGGTGTCGGTACGGCGGTGCTCGACTGGCTGGAGTTCGTCCTGGCCGACGGGGAGGACGAGGCGCAGGTTGTGGCCTGCTTCGTCGAGGCGATGGCTCAGCGCGAATTGCATGACGCGCTGCGCTCGACCAACGGCATGCTCGGACGGCTCAAGGCCCTGACGCAGCGGGTGAGGCCGGCCGCTGCGCCTGAGGCCCGACAGGTTGAGGTGGCGTCTGAGTCGCTCGCGGCGCGCCTGCAGGTGTTCGTCAGCACGCTCCAGGCGGAAACCTGGCCCGACTGCGTCTTTGCGCTCCGGGACGCGGCCTCGGCGCTCGAACGGTCGGGTGTCGGCGTTGAATAGCACTAGGGGAGCCACGAGGAGGCAGCCATGCCTGTGAAGACCGTCCTGAACGGCAGCACCGTGCCGGTCAGGATCTGGACCGACGACATCGACGAGGGCTCGAAGGCGCAGCTCGCCAACCTCGCCAGCCTGCCCTTCATCCACCACCACGTCGCCGCCATGCCCGACGTGCATCTGGGCATCGGCGCGACCATCGGCTCGGTGATCGCCACCCACCAGGCGATCATCCCGGCGGCGGTGGGCGTCGACATCGGCTGTGGCATGGTCGCGGCGCGCCTGTCGCTCACGGCGAATGACATCGACGAGAAGCGGCTGAAGAAGGTGTTCGATCAGATCACGCGCGACGTGCCCGTCGGCCGTGACCAGCATGCCGACGGTCGCGTGCTCGTCGATGCGGTGCGCCCCTTCGAGCCCGGCCTCAAGGCCCTGACCGATCGTCACCCGCAGCTGCTCAAGGCCTTCGGCAGGTTCTCCAAGTGGGCCAACCAGATGGGCACGCTCGGCGGTGGCAACCACTTCATCGAGGTCTGCCTGGATGAGAAGCGCCGGGTGTGGGTGATGCTGCACTCGGGCAGCCGGGGCATCGGCAACGCGATCGCGACCTACTTCATCGAGCTCGCCAGGAAGGACATGGAACGGCACATGATCCACTTGCCCGACCGCGACCTGGCCTACTTCCGCGAGGGCAGCCCGCATTTCGACGACTACGTCGAGGCGGTGCACTGGGCGCAGGACTATGCGATGGCCAACCGCCAGGCGATGCTCGAGCTCGTGCTCGCAGGGCTGGCGCGCCACCTGCCGCCCTTTACCGTGACTACCGAGGCGGTGAACTGCCACCACAACTACGTCGCCCGCGAGCACCACTTCGGCGCCGACGTGTGGGTGACCAGAAAGGGCGCGATCCGCGCGGGGGAGGGCGAGCTCGGCATCGTCCCCGGCAGCATGGGCGCGCGCAGCTACATCGTGCGCGGCAGGGGGAACGCGGAGAGCTTCTGTTCCAGTGCGCACGGCGCTGGCCGGCGTATGAGCCGCACGGCGGCCACCAAGCACTTCACCGAGGCTGACCTTGCGCGCCAGACCGAGGGCGTGATCTGCCGCAAGGACAAGGGCGTGGTGGACGAGATCCCCGGCGCGTACAAGGACATCGACACCGTGATGGCCAACCAGTCGGACCTGACCGAGGTGCTGCACACGCTGAAGCAGGTGGTGTGCGTGAAAGGGTAGGGGGCGCAACAGATGGCAGGTGAACGGGTTCGAACCGTCATGGACCACGGCTGGCCGTGCTGTGCGAAAGACAGGCTCACTTCCTGAGCCTGTCGCGCATTACAGTCACCGCACTACATCCAGCACGGAGTGCTCATGCGGCCTGCCCGATGCGCAGCGGCGCAAAAGCTCCTGGCGCGAGCGGAAGGAGCGGTACCTCGCTCACCTGCGTGTGGCGGAAGGCGAGGGCATTCTCGTCTCTGCGTGCGACAAGCTGGCCAACCTGCAGGCGATCCTGTTTGATCTGACTGAAATCGGTGAGTCCGTTTGGGCGCGCTTCAGCGGAGGGAAGGGTGGATCGCTGTGGTACTGCACGGCGTTAGTCGATGCTTTTGGCGGACGGGTACCGGCCGCAATGGGATGTCGACGATTGGCTACGCACAACTCATCAGCCGACTCTGTCTGGTCGTCCGACCGCTGGCGAAGCCGGCGCAGATCAGCGGTTCGGTCAATCGGCCTGTGGACTCGGCCGACCGCGTGCTTCTTCCTTGCGGCGTTGCCATCGAGGGCACGCTTGTCGGGCACCGCGAGTTTGCCCTGCGCCATGAAGGCGTGAATCTTGAGGTCATCGACGCCCTGTTCGAGCGCCTCACGCCGGAGGACTTGCTGGCCAGGTTGAACGCGGCGCCCAACGGCGCGCACATCCGGCGGGCGTGCCATCTCTGGGAGTGGCTGACGGAGCCGAGAACTGCAGGCAGCTGCCTTGCCGATGGGAGGCTACGTCGACCTGTTTCCTGCCCGATGACTACGTCACCGCCGGGCAGCCCACCAACGACCGTCGATTCCGCGTGCGCAACCATGCACTGGGGACCGCCGATTTCTCCCCGGTGGTGCGCGCGCCAGTAACGAGCGCGCGCGCGATGAGGGCGCGGCCCCTGCGGCGCATGGAGCGGAGCGCGCCGAAAAGGCCCCGCATGGCCGTTGGATTGGGCTCTCATGTTTGCATCGATAAATCTGATGATTTCCATTGACACGCCTTCCGGGCTCCCTTAGTCTGGTGCAACTTCTGGCTAAGTGGTAAGACCACTTAGCCAGAAAGTGGAAGTGCACGACATCCTGATTTCATGAAATGCATTCGAGAGGGGAAGGGGCAATGACGGTTGGTTCGATGTTCAAGGCTGCGCGCGTGATGCGCGCGCCGGCCTGAGGGGGAGATTCCGATGCAGCCTGGTACGCTCGCATTCCTCGCCTTTTCTCCGATCCTGCTCGCCGCGGTGCTGCTGGTGGGCCTGCGCTGGCCCGCCAAGCGCGCGATGCCGGTCGTCTATTTCCTCACTGCGGGCATCGGCCTGTATGTGTGGGAGATGAGCCTGAACCGCGTGCTCGCCTCGACCCTGCAGGGGCTGGTGATCACGATCGGGGTGCTGTGGATCATCTTCGGCGCCATCCTGCTGCTCAACACCCTGAAGTACTCGGGCGGGATCACCGCGATCCGCGCGGGCTTCGCCAAGATTAGCCCCGACCGCCGCATCCAGGCGATCATCATCGGCTGGCTGTTCGGCTGCTTCATCGAGGGCGCCTCGGGCTTCGGCACGCCGGCGGCGATCGCCGCGCCGCTGCTGGTGGCGATCGGCTTCCCGGCGCTGGCGGCGGTGCTGCTCGGCATGCTGGTGCAGAGCACGCCGGTGTCCTTCGGTGCCGTGGGCACGCCGATCATCATCGGCGTCAATAGCGGCCTCGACAGTGCGACGATCGGCGCGCAGCTCGCCGCCAGGGGCTCGAGCTGGGACGTCTTCCTGCAGGTGATCACCAGCAACGTGGCGATCATCCATGCCATGGTCGGCACCGTCATTCCGCTGATCATGGTCATGATGCTGACGCGCTTCTTCGGCCGCGAGAAGAGCTGGAAGGCTGGCTTCGAGGTGCTGCCCTTCGCGATCTTCGCGGGTCTGGCCTTCACCGTCCCGTACGCCTTCACCGGCGTCTTCCTGGGGCCTGAGTTCCCCTCGCTGCTCGGCGGCCTGGTCGGCCTGGCCCTCGTCACCACCGCGGCGCGTTTCGGTTTCCTGGTGCCGAAGAAGACCTGGGACTTTGCCGACCCGAAGGAGTGGCCGAGCGAGTGGATGGGCAGCGTCGAGATGAAGCTCGATCAGCTCCCGCGTCACCAGCCGATCAGCATCTTCCGCGCCTGGCTGCCCTATGTGCTGGTGGGCGCGCTGCTCGTGCTGAGCCGCGTGTTCCCCGAGATCGGCGGGGCGATGAAGTCGGTGGTGATCGTGTTCGCCGACATCCTCGGCGAGAAGGGCATCAAGGCGGACTTCCAGCCGCTCTACCTGCCCGGCGGCATCCTGGTGGCGGTGGTGCTGATCACCGTGTTCCTGCATGGCATGCACGCGCGCTCGCTGGTGAAGGCGGTGGGCGAGTCCTCGCGCGTGCTGCTCGGCGCCGGCTTCGTGCTGCTGTTCACCGTGCCGATGGTGCGCATCCTGATCAACTCGGGGGTGAACGCCGCCGACCTGCCCAGCATGCCGATCGCGATGGCGAAGTGGGTGGCCGACAGCGTGGGCAACGTGTATCCGCTGCTGGCACCGTCGGTGGGCGCGCTCGGTGCCTTCATCGCCGGCTCGAACACGGTCAGCAACATGATGCTGAGCCAGTTCCAGTTCGGCGTGGCGACCTCGCTCGGCATCTCCACGGCGATGGTCGTGGCGGTGCAGGCGATCGGTGCGGCCGCCGGCAACATGGTGGCGATCCACAACGTCGTGGCGGCCTCGGCCACGGTGGGTCTGCTCGGCCGCGAGGGCGCGATCCTGCGCAAGACCTTCTGGCCGACGGTGTACTACGTGCTGATGACCGGCACGGTGGCGATGATCGCGATCTACGTCCTCGGGGTGTCCGATCCGCTGCTCGCCGCGAGCTGAGTCCTGCGCGGAGGGACGCATCGGCGTCCCCCGCGCATCCGTCCTTCCTGCCGTCGCGGCCCTGCCGCGGCTGCATCGCACTTCAGAACGATGAAATTCCGGAGCCGAAGCGCATGAGTCCTCTGTCCTCCGCACCCGCCAACGCCACACGTGTCGCGCCGCCGCTCGAGGCCGCGCGCAGCTATCCGGCCAAGCCGGCCGACGTGTACCTGTTCGGCACCTGCGTGATCGACGTGTTCTTTCCCGGTGCCGGGATGGACGCGATCCGCCTGCTCGAACGCGAGGGCATCCGGGTGCATTTTCCGCAGGCGCAGAGCTGCTGCGGGCAGCCGGCCTACACCTCGGGTTATACCGACGAGGCGCGCGAGGTGGCGCGCGCGCAGATCGCGCTCTTCGCCGGCGACTGGCCGGTGGTGATCCCGTCGGGCTCGTGCGCCGGCATGTTCCGCCATCACTACTTCGAGCTCTTCAAGGACGAGCCGGAGACGCTGCAGCAGGTCGCGTCGCTGTCCGCGCGCACCTTCGAGCTCGCCGAGTTCCTGCTGGAGGTGTGCAAGGTCCGCTTCGAGCACACCGGCGCGCCGGTCAGGCTCGCGTTGCACACGTCCTGTTCGGCGCGACGCGAGATGAACACCCACCTGCATGGCCGCGCGCTGCTCGCGCAGCTGGCGGGGGTCGAGCGCGTCGAGCACGAGCACGAGAGCGAGTGCTGCGGCTTCGGCGGCAGCTTCAGCGTGCGCATGCCCGAGATCTCGGGCGCCATGGTGCAGGACAAGACCGCCGCGCTGAAGGGTTCGGGCGCGGCCGAGGTGGTGAGCGCGGACTGTGGCTGCCTGCTCAACATCAACGGCTGCTTCGAGAAGCAGGGCGACACGCTTCGCGGCGAGCACCTGGCGAGCTTCCTGCTGCGCCGCACGACTTCCGCGGGCACGGGAGGGGTGCGATGAGCCACGTCGCCGACACCCCCGCGCAGCCGATCGCCTTCGCCCGCAACGCGCGCGAGGCGCTCGCCGACGCGCAGCTGCGGCGCAACTTCCGCGGCGCCATGGATGCGCTGATGGACAAGCGCCGCAACCAGTTTCCCGACGGCGACGAGCTCGAGCGCCTGCGCGCCTTCGGCAACCGCGTGCGCGCGCGTGCGCTGTCCAAGCTGCCCGATCTGCTCGAGCGCCTCGAGGCCAATCTCGTCCGCAATGGTGTGCAGGTGCACTGGGCGGAGACGGTGGAGGAGGCCAACGCCATCGTGCATGGCATCGCCGAGCGCCACGCGGCGAGGAAGGTGATCAAGGGCAAGTCCATGGTGTCCGAGGAAATGGAGATGAACCATTACCTCGGTGCGCGCGGCGTCGACTGCCTCGAATCCGACATGGGCGAGTTCATCGTGCAGCTGCGCGCGGAGAAGCCCTCGCACATCATCATGCCGGCGATCCACCTCAACGCCGGCCAGGTCGCGAAGCTGTTCCACGACAAGCTCGCGGTCGAGTACACCGAGGACGTCGATCGCCTCATCCAGATCGGCCGCGAGACCTTGCGGCGCAACTTCTTCGAGGCCGACATCGGCGTCTCGGGGGTGAACTTCGCGATCGCCGAGACCGGCACGCTGCTGCTGGTGGAAAACGAGGGCAACGGCCGCATGTCGACCACGGTGCCGCCGGTGCACATCGCCGTCACCGGCATCGAGAAGGTGGTCGAGAACCTGCGCGACGTGATCCCGCTGCTGTCGCTGCTGACGCGCTCGGCCACCGGCCAGCCGATCACCACCTACGTCAACATGATCTCCGGCCCGCGCAAGGCCGACGAGCTCGACGGCCCGCAGGAAGTCCACCTGGTCCTGCTCGACAACGGCCGCAGCCAGGCCTTCGCGGACGGCGAGCTGCGCCAGACGCTGAACTGCATCCGCTGCGGCGCGTGCATGAACCACTGCCCGGTGTATACGCGGATCGGCGGCCACGCGTACGGCACGGTGTATCCCGGGCCGATCGGCAAGATCGTCACCCCGCACATGCTCGGCCTGGAGACCACCCGCGACCTGCCCACGGCCTCGTCGATGTGCGGCGCCTGCGGCGAGGTGTGCCCGGTGAAGATCCCCATCCCGTCCCTGCTGCGCCGCCTGCGCGAGGAGGCGGTGCGTGCGCCCGCGGCCGAGCCGCATCACGTGCGCGGGCAGGGCGCCAAGCACTCGAGGAAGGAGACCCTGGTGTGGAGGGCGTGGCGCACGCTCAACACCTCTCCGGGCCTGTACCGCGCGGCGATGTACGCGGGCACCCGCCTGCGCGGGCTGATGCCGGCCGACATCGGGCCGTGGACGCGCTACCGCAGCGCGCCGAAACCGGCCGCGCGCAGCCTGCACGAGCTCGCCCGCGAGCATCTGGGCGAGCAATGAACGACGCCAGGAGCGAACCCCGAATGAATGCGAAAGAACGGATCCTCGGCAAGCTGCGCGCCAGCCTCGCGGGGACGACCCCGGTCGCCGACGACTACGACATCGGCCTGGTCACCGATCCCTGGCGCTATGCGGCGGACGAGCGCATCGCGCGCCTGCGCCGCATGCTCGAGGCGGTGCATGGCGAGACGCTCGTCACCACGGTGGCGCAGTGGCCGCAGCGCGTGCTGGAGGCGCTCGCCGCGCGCGGCATCGACGAGCTGCTGGTTTCGCCTGCCACCGCGCACGGCCGCCGCCTGGCGGAGCACGTGCGTGCACAGGATGCGGCGCTGCGCCTGAAGGGCTACGAGAACCCGGTGGAGGCGTGGAAGGACGAGCTCTTCTTCCATACGCCCGCCAGCCTTACCGGCACGCTCGGCGGCATCGCCGCCACCGGCAGCCTGGTGCTGTGGCCGAGCCCGCAGGAGCCGCGCCTGATGAGCCTGGTGCCGCCCCTGCACATCGCGCTGCTGAACGCGAGCGAGGTGCGCGACAACCTCTTCGAGCTCATGCACGCGCAGCGCTGGACCGACGGCCTGCCGACCAACGCGCTGTTGGTGTCGGGGCCGTCCAAGACGGCCGACATCCAGCAGACGCTGGCGTACGGTGCGCACGGGCCGAAGGAGCTGCTGGTGCTGGTGATCGAGGACGCCTGAGCGCGGCGCGGATCGTGGGCGCGCCCGGCCGTGTCGACGATCCACACCGCGGCTTGCCGGAGCGGCGGAATCGCGACTCGCGTCGCTCCTACCGCGCGGCTCCGGCGATGCGGAGGTGTTTCCGCGGGTCCGTCCAGGCGCGATCGTGGCGACCGGTCCCTCGCCACGCACCCCGCACCCGCAGCCGCTTCCGTAGGAGCGACGCAAGTCGCGATGTCCGAGACCGGTCCCTCGCCGCGCACCCAAACCCGCAGCTTCTTCTGTAGGAGCGACGCAAGTCGCGATCTCAGGGGCCGTTCCATCGCCGCGCACCCCGCACCCGCAGCTTCTTCTGTAGGAGCGACGCAAGTCGCGATCGCGGCGACCGCCTACCGGCGCCGCGTCGCCTCATGAATCGCTGCTCGCGCCTCCGTCGACTCGCCTCACCCCTCCGATGGTGGTCGGAGCTCGAAGCTCGCCCGCACCACCCCCGGCTCCTCCGAGGCCTTGAGCTTGAAGCCCAGGTGCTTCAGCAGGCCGAGCATCGGTTCGTTCTCGCCCATCACCTCGCCCACGAGGCGCTGGATGCCGATCTCGCGCGCGTAGCGCACCAGCTTGTCCATGAGGATCGAGCCCAGGCGCTGGCGCTTGAGGTCGGAACGGATGACGAGGGCGAACTCGGCGGTGTGGTTGTCCGGATCGGCCACCGCGCGCGAAACGCCCAGGGTCTCGGGCTTGCCGTCGGGGCCGGTCGCGGTGGCGATGAAGGCCATCTCGCGGTCGTAGTCGATCTGCGTCAGGCGCGCCATCTCGCGACGCGGGAACTCGGGGATGTAGTTGAAGAAGCGATAGATGAAGTCCTCGCGGGTGAGCCGCGACAGGAAGGCGTAGTGCGCCGGCTCGTCCTCGGGGCGGATCGGGCGCAGCAGGATCGGGCGGCCGTCGCGCAGCCGAGAGGGCTCCTCGAGCGCCTTCGGGTAGGGCTGGATCGCCAGCCGGTGCTCGTGGGCGGTGGCCGGACGCAGGCGCATGTGGGCGTCGAGCGCCTGCACGCCGTGCTCGTCGACGAACACCGGGTTGATGTCCATCTCGTGGATCTCGGGATGGTCGACGACGATCTGCGAGACCTTGGTGAGGGTGAGCGCGAGCGCGTCGCGGTCGGCCGCGGGGAGGTGGCTGCGCGCCTCGAGCAGCGCTGCCGCCTTGCTGCGGGTGATGAGGTCGTCGGCGAGCGGCTTGTTGAGCGGCGGCAGGCCGACCGCGAGGCCACGGAAGATCTCCAGCGCGCGACCGCCTTCGCCGAACACGATCACCGGTCCGAACAGCCGGTCGGTGCTGACGCCGATCAGCAGCTGGCGCGCGTGCCCGCGCATCACCATGCGCTGCACGGTGAAGCCGCTCACCGACACCGGCGGCTCGGCGCGGCCGGCGCGCTCGATCATGCCGCGTGCAGCGACCTGGACCGCCTCGGTGCTCTCGAGGTTGAGCGCGACGCCACCGACGTCCCACTTGCGCCGGATGTCGCGCGACATCAGGGTCAAGGCCACCGGCAGGCCGATGCAGCCGGCGATCTGCGCGGCCTCTTCGGGGGTGGCGGCGAGGTGGGTCTGGATGACGGGCACCCCATAGGCCGCGAGGACGTCCTTGGATTCGGACTCGGTCAGGCTGGCACGCGATTGGGCGAGCGCGCCCTGGATCACCGCCCGCGCGCGCGCGGCGTCGGGCTTGAAGGCTTCGGGTTCGGAGGTCGGCACCTCCATCAGCACCTCGGAGGCGATGCGGTGGCGGTGCATGTGCAGGAAGGCGCTGGCCGCGTGCTCGGGCGAGTCGAAGGTGGCGATGCCGGCGTTGATGAAGAGGTTGCGCTCTTTCTCCACGCTCTCGTCGCCCACCCAGCAGGTCATCAGGTTGATGCCGGTCTCGCGTGCGGTGGCGATGACCTGCTGCGCGGTGTCGATGCTGCTGGAGAGCGCGTTCGGGGTGTGGATCAGCAGCACGGCGTCGCCGTCGCGCTCTTCCTGCAGGATCTTGAGCAGGCGCTCGTAGCAGGCCGGCTCGGAGTCGACGCGGATCTCGAGCGGATTGCGTCCGTTCCAGGCCGGCGACATGAAGCGGCGCAGGCGCTCGATGGTCTGCTCCTTGAGCGCCGGCAGGCTGTAGCCGGCAAGGTAGAGGCTGTCCTCCACCATCAGGCCGGCACCGCCGCCGTTGCTCAGCACGACCAGGCGGTTGCCGCGCAGCGGGCGGGCGCGCAGCACGGTCTCGGCGGCGCCGAACATCTCCTCGAGTTGGTCCACCCGCAGGATGCCGGCGCGGCGCAGCGCCGCGTCGTGCACGTCGTCGTGGCTGACCAGGTTGGGCATCTCGAGGAAGAGCGGGTCGGAGACGCCCATCAGCGGGTTGTCGGGCGAGCGTCCGGCCTTGATCGCGATCACCGGTTTGTTGCGCGCGGCGGCGCGCGCGGCCGACATGAAGGCGCGGCGATCCTGGATGGATTCGATGTAGAGCAGGATCGCGCGCGTGCCCGAATCGGCGGCGAGGAAGTCGAGCACCTCGCCGAAGCCGATGTCCAGGCTGTCGCCGAGCGAGACGAAGTGCGAGAAGCCGACCTTCTTGCGCAGCGCCCAGTCGAGCACCATGGTGCCGACCGTGTCGCGCTGGGAGACGAAGCCGAGCTTGCCGGGGCGCGCGGCGATCTGCGAGAAGGTCGCGTTGAGCCCGAGTCCGGGTACCAGGATGCCCAGCGTGCCGCCACCGAGCAGGCGCATCTCGTAGCGGCGGGTGATCTCGAGGATGCTGCGCTCGATCGGACGGCCGTCGGCGCCGAGCGTGGTGTCGAGCTGGTTGGCCATCACCATCACGGCACGCGCGCCGCGTTCGCCGAGCTCCTCCACCAGGCGGGGCACGAGCGGCGCGGGGGTGCAGATGATCGCCAGGTCGGGCGTCTGCGGCAGCGCGGCGATGCTCGGATAGGTGAGCACGCCCGCCACCGAGGTGCGGCGGGGATTGACCGGCATGATCGGGCCGGCGAACTGGCCCGAAAGCAGGTTGCGCATGAGCACGTTGCCCATGCGGCGCTCGCGCGCGCTCGCGCCGATCACGGCGATCGAGCGTGGATTGAACAGGCTTTTCAGGTGGCGGAAGCTCATCGCCTTGCTCCCCGGGGAGGAATCGCTCGTCTGCAGTTTAATGCATGCCTGCCGCACATGCATGAACTGAATTGCGGCCGGGTCGAGCGGCCCGCCAGCGCCCGGTTCTCCGCGTCGAACTCGAGCTGTCCGGACGAGGTTCAGCCGGCGGCGACGGTGTGCATTAAATAGTTTACGTCCGTGTCGCGGCCGAGCGAGTAGGTCTTGGCGAGCGGGTTGTAGGACAGGCCGATGATCTCCTGCACGTCCAGGTGCGCATTGCGGCAATGGCGGCTGAGTTCGGAGGGCTTGATGAAGCGGGCGTACTCGTGGGTGCCGGCCGGGAGCAACTTGAGCAGGTATTCGGCGCCGACGATCGCGAACAGGTAGGACTTCGGATTGCGGTTGAGCGTGGACAGGAAGACGTGGCCGCCGGGTTTTACCAGCCGGGCGCAAGCGGTGACGATGCTGGCCGGATCGGGGACGTGCTCGAGCATTTCCATGCAGGTGACGACGTCGAAGCGGCCGGGCGATTCCTCGGCGAGTGCCTCTGCGCTCATGTGGCGGTAGTCGACCTTGTGGCCGCTCTCGAAAAGGTGCAGGCGGGCGACGCTGAGCGCCTTCTCGGATAGGTCGATGCCGGTCACCTCGGCGCCGAGCGCGGCCATGCCCTCGGCGAGGATGCCGCCGCCGCAGCCGATGTCGAGCACCTTCTTGCCGGCGAGCGCGGCCTTGCCGTCGATCCAGCCCAGGCGCAGCGGGTTGATCTCGTGCAGCGGACGGAACTCGGAGGCGGGGTCCCACCAGCGGTGGGCGAGGTCGCTGAATTTCTGCAGTTCGGCGGGATCGGCGTTGACGGTGTTCATGGCGTTCGAGGGTCCTTGCTTGCACGCACGGGCACCGGGTGCGCGCGCGCCCGGCACAAACGAAAAAGCCCCGCCGAGGCAGGGCTTTCGGGTTACCGACTCCGGAATTACTTGGAGCCGATGACTTCCACTTCGACGCGACGGTCCGGCTGCAGGCAGGAGATCTGCGCGGCGCGGCCACCGACCTTGTCGCACTTGTTGCCGGTCACGGGCTGGGTTTCGCCCTTGCCTTCGGTGTAGACGCGGTTGGCATCGACGCCCTTCGAGACCAGGTAGGTCTTGACGGCGGCGGCGCGACGCTCGGACAGGCGCTGGTTGTAGGTGTTGGAACCCAGGCGGTCGGTGTGGCCGACGGCGAGGATCACTTCCAGCTTGAGCGACTTGGCCTGGGCGGCGAGTTGGTCGAGCTTGGCCTTGCCTTCAGCCTTCAGGACGGCCTTGTCGAAGTCGAACAGGGCGTCGGCCGACAGCTTGACCTTGTCGGCGGTGGGCTTCGGACCCGGAGCCGCGGCAGCAGCCTTCACGGTGCACTTGTCGGCGGGGACGATGTCCTTGTCGCAAGCGCAGCCGACCGGCAGGTCGCCGGCGAGGGCGGTCGAGGCGGCGGCGGGGCTCCAGTAGCCGGTGCGCCAGCACAGGCCGGTGCCGCTGCGAGCGACGACGTTGCGCGCGTCGATCACGTAGGGGATTTCACCCTTGCCGGCGACGACGACGTCGCTGACCTGAGCGAAAGCGCTCGGGGCGGACAGGCCGATCGAGGCGATGGCGGCCAGCATGAGCATCTGCTTCTTGGATTGTTTGATCATGGTTTCCTCTTTGAAGGGCGAGTCGCCGGAATTGCCACTGAACGAAATGAAGACTGGCGAATCTGCCGTCTTCGTGTCGGTTTGTACCAGTATATCCAGTTCAATTACCGAGCTTAGTTTGCCACATCGACACGAGCCGGAGCAATTCGGTGTCGTTAATATGCAACAGCGAGACGCCTTTGTCCACGCGGGTTTCGCCGTCGATCCATACGTGGGAGACGTTTTCGCGACCGCATACGTAGACGAGATGCGACACCGGATCGAAACAGGGCCGGCATTGCGGTGCGGAAAGGTCGAGTGCGCAAAGATCGGCGCATTTGCCTTTTTCGATCGAGCCGATGCGATCGTCCATGCCCAATGCGCGCGCGCCCCCGAGCGTGGCCATGCGCAAGGCGGCATGCGCCGGTACCGCGGTGGCATCCAGGCTGCCGACCTTGGCGAGCAGCGCGGCGTGGCGCATCTCCTGGAGCAGGTCGAGGCGGTTGTTGCTCGCCGCGCCGTCCGTGCCGAGGCCGACCGGGACGCCGGCGGCGAGCAGGCGCGGCACCGGCGCGATGCCGCTGGCGAGCTTCATGTTCGAGGTGGGGCAGTGCGCGACGCTGCAGCCGTGGCGGGCGAGCAGTTCGATGTCGGCCTCGTCCAGATGCACCGCATGGACGCCGATCAGATTGCTGCCGAGCACGCCGAGGCGCGCGAGGCGAGCGAGCGGCCGGCAGCCGTGGACGGCGAGGGAGTCGGCGATCTCTTGTGCGGTCTCGTGGATGTGCACATGGATCGGCAGGCCGAGTTCGTCCGCGAGGGTCTGCACCTGGTGGAAGCTGTCGTCCGAGACGGTGTAGGGCGCGTGCGGGGCGATCGAGAAGCCGAGCCGCGGGTGGCCCTGCCAGCGGTCGCGGGCGGCCAGGCCCTTGCGCAGGTAGTCCTCGGGGTCGCTCGCGTACGAGGTGGGGAATTCCAGCACGACCGCGCCGACCACCGCGCGCATGCCCGCGGCGGCGAAGGCTTCCGCCGCCGCCTCGGGGTGGAAGTACATGTCGCTGCAGGTGGTGATGCCGCCACGGATCATCTCGGCCGCGGCGAGCAGGGTGCCGTCGCGCACGAAGGCGGCGGAAACGTGACGGCTCTCGGCCGGCCAGATCGCCTCCTCCAGCCAGCGCATCAGCGGCAGGTCGTCGGCGATGCCGCGCAGCAGGCTCATCGCGGCGTGGGTGTGCAGGTTCACCAGGCCGGGGATCAGCAGGTGCCGCGGCAGCTCGACCACCTCGTCCGCGACGTAGCGCGTGCGCGCCTCGTCCTGGCCGAGGAGATCGACGATGCGTCCGCCGCGGATCGCCACCGCGTGGTCGGCGAGCACAGCGTCGCGCGGTTCGACGGGGACGATCCAGCGGGCGTTGATCAGCAGGTCTACGGCTTCGCTCAAGGCGGCTCCTGGCGGGCAGTTGCGGGGAGAGCCTCATTCAAGCATGCGCGGCCCGGGCGGACAATCCCGCGCCGCTGCGGGTGTGGAGGCGCACGCCGGCACCGGATCGTGCAACAATCGCGCCGAAGCCCGCCGGCCGCGCGGGCGCCCCCGCCCTGCAAGACAGCATGAACCGGATTCCCGAACGCATCGGCAAGTACAGGATCATCAAGGAGATCGGCCGCGGCGCGACCGCGGTGGTCTATCTCGCCGAGACCCCGGACTACCCCGAGCCGGTGGCGCTCAAGCACGTGCGCTTCGACGACAAGGCGCGCGACGAGGCGAAGTGGAACCGCCGCCTGATCAAGCTGCTGAAGGCCGAGCGCGTGGTGTCGGGCCGCCTCGACCACCCCAATATCATCCGTATCCACGATGCCTCGATCGAGCCCGACGAGGCCTACGTGGTGATGGAGTACTTCCCGGGCGGCTCGCTGGAGCGCTACTGCAGCTTCCAGAACCTGCTGCCCATCCATCGCACGATCGGGATCGTGTTCAAGTGCTGCATGGCGCTCGACCACGCTTACCGCCAGGGCATCGTGCACCGCGACATCAAGCCGGCGAACATCCTGGTCGACGAGCAGGACAACGTGAAGATCACCGACTTCGGCCTCGCGCTCAACATCAACAAGAAGCTCGACACCGACTCGACCTTCATCATGGGCGTAGGCTCCCCGGCCTACATGAGCCCGGAGCAGATCAAGGGCTATCCGCTCAACCAGAAGACCGACCTGTATTCGCTCGGCGTGCTGCTGTTCCACATGCTGACCGGGCGGCTGCCCTTCCGCGCGAGCAATCCGGCGCAGCTCGTCTATAAGATCATCAACGCCGATCCGCCCTCGGTCTCGCAGCTCAACCCGGACGTGCCCGAGCAGATGGACGCGGTAATCCGCAAGGCGCTCGAGAAGGACCTCTACTCGCGCTACCGCAACGGCGCGGAGTTCGCCAAGGACCTCGCCGCGGTCCGCTACCAGATCCTCGACGAAGGTCACGTGCACCACGACGCCGAGCGCTTCGCGCGCCTGCGCAAACTGGCCTTCTTCACCGAGTTCGAGGACGTGGATCTGTGGGAGGTGATGCGGATCTGCGCCTGGCGCAAGGTCGGCAGCGACCTCGGCCTGATGCGCGAGGGCGACCTCGATCAGCGCTTCGGGATCGTGCTCGAGGGCAAGGTCGAGCTCTCCATCGGCGGGCGGCGGGTGCTGGAGGTGGGGCCGGGCGAGGTTTTCGGCGAGCAGGCCTGGCTCGACCAGCTCGAGCACAAGCAGCTGCTGAGCGCGGTGTCGCTCGACGAGCTCAGCTATCTCGAAGTCAACCCCGCCGCGCTCGCGCTTGCGAGCGAGGAAGTGCTGGAGCGCTTCCGTCGCCAGCTTGGCACCGTCGCCGTGCGCCGGCTTGCGGCGGTGTCGCGCCAGGCGGCCGAGCACGCCCCCGCGGCGGTGCGTGCGGTGCGCGCGGCGCCGGTCGGGCACGACCTGCAGATCGTCGACTACTGAATGAATTGCGGGTGGAGTCCGCCCGCACCCGCCTGAATCCCTCCGAGCCGGGCTGTTTCGGCCAGTCTGTGCGGGCGGGCATCGCTGCTACTGCCCGGCGCCGAGCGTGCGTGCGCGCTCGAGTGCGGCGCTGCGCGCGGCGGCGTCCGGCGCGGCGATCTCCAGCCAGTTGCCCAGGTGCTTGCGCACCAGCGCGGCCAGCGCCTTGATCCAGGCGTCGCGCTCGTTCAGGCAGGGGATGTAGTGGAAGGCCTGGCCGCCCTTCTCCAGGAAGGCTTCCTTGCACTCGAGCGCGATCTCCTCCAGCGTCTCCAGGCAGTCCGCGACGAAGCCCGGGCACATCACGTCGACGCGGCGCACGCCCTCGGCGGCGAGCTGTTCCAGGGTGGGCTGGGTGTAGGGCTTGAGCCATTCTGCCTTGCCGAAGCGCGACTGGAACGTGACCAGTACGCGCTCGCGTGCCACGCCGAGGCCTTCGGCGACGAGGCGGCCGGTCTTGTGGCACTCGCAGTGATAGGGGTCGCCGAGATCGAGCGAGCGCCGCGGCACGCCGTGGAAGCTCAGCAGCAGGCGCTCGGGCTCGCCGTTGGCCGCCCAGTGCTCGCGCACGCTCTTCACCAGCGCATCGATGTAGCCAGGGTCGTCGTGGAAATTGCGCACGAAGCGCATCTCGGGCTGGTTGCGCCAGCGCGCCAGGCTGCGGCCGACCTCGTCGACCACGGTGGCGGTGGTGCTCGCGGAATACTGCGGGTACATCGGCACCACCAGGATGCGGGTGCAGCCGCGCGCGCGCATCGCGTCCAGGGTGTCGCCGATCGCGGGTGCGCCGTAGCGCATCGCGTAATCGATGTCGAGCCCGTCGTAGCCGTCCTTGGCGAGATAGCCGGCGAGCAGCTTGGTCTGACGTACGGTGTGCACCAGCAGCGGTGAGCCCTCGTCGGTCCAGATGCTGGCGTATTTCTGTGCCGAGGCCTTGGGCCGCGTGTTGAGGATGATGCCGTTGAGGATCGGCCACCACACCAGGCGCGGGATCTCGACCACGCGCGGGTCGGAAAGGAACTGCTTGAGGTAGGGACGCAGCGCGGCGGCGGTGGGGGCGGCGGGGGTGCCCAGGTTGACCAGCAGCACGCCGGTGCGCGGCGTGCTGTCGTGACGGTGGATCGGTTCGGGCCGGTAACGGGGCATCGTGGTCCTCGGGTGGGGGCGTGCGCACGGCAAGGCAGGCGCACGCCGGAATCAGTGCTTGGAGGAGAGGGCGTTCGAGAGCAGCCGGGCGGTGATGTCGACGATCGGGATCACGCGGTCGTAGGCCATGCGGGTGGGGCCGATGACACCGAGCGAGCCGACCACCTGGCCGTCGACCTCGTAGGGCGCGGTGATCACGCTGCAGCCGTCGAGCGGGGCGAGGCCGGATTCGCCACCGATGAAGATCTGCACGCCCTCGGCGCGGTTGGACAGGTCGAGCAGCTGGAGCAGGCCGGTGCGCTGCTCGAAGAGCCTGAAGAGCTCGCGCAGCTGCGACATGTTGCTCGACAGGTCCTCGACGTCGAGCAGCTTGGTTTCGCCCGAAAGTACGTAGCTCGCCGCGTTGTCTTCGGCGGCTTCCGAGCCGGCGTCGACGGTCGCGGTCATCAGTTCGCTCATGTCGCTGCGCAGCTGGCGCAGCTCGTCGCCGAGGCGGCGGCGGATCTCCTCGAAGGACAGGCCGGCGAAGTGCTCGTTGAGGTAGGCGGCAGCGCCGTTGAGCTCGGTCGGCGTGTAGGCGCGCCGGGTGATCAGCAGGCGATTCTGCACGTCGCCGCCGGTGGTGACGATGATCAGCAGGATGCGATTTTCGGCCAGGCTGATGAACTCGAACTGGCGGATGCGCACCGCGTCCTTGCGCGGTGCCACCACCACGCCGGCGAACTGGGTGAGTTCGGAGAGCAGGTGCGAGGCCGAGCTGATCAGGCGCTGCGGCTGGTTGGGCAGCAGCTGGCCTTCGAGGGCGCGCACGCGGGCGTTCTCGAGCGGCTGCACGGTGAGCAGCGAGTCGACAAAGAAACGATAGCCGAGCGCGGTCGGGATGCGGCCTGCCGAGGTGTGCGGGCTGGCGATGAAGCCCATCTCCTCGAGGTCGCTCATCACGTTGCGCACCGTCGCCGGCGACAGCTCCAGACCGGAATAGCGCGACAGCGCGCGCGAGCCGACCGGCTGGCCGTCCGCGATGTGGCGTTCGATCAGGGTCTTGAGGAGGATCTGGGAGCGTGCGTCGAGCGGATTCATGGCTGCCTGGAGTCGAGAGGCCGATTCTATTGAAGCACGCCCGCGCTGGCCACTGCGGGCCACCGCGCGCGGGCGCGGCGGTGTCAAGCGCGGGGACGATTGTGGTTTAATCGGCGCCCATGAGCACGCCATTCCGCACGCTTGCCCTCATCGGCAAATATCAGAGCCCCGACGTGGCCGAGTCGGTGCTGTCGATCGCCCGCTTCCTGCGCGATCGCGGCCTTGCGGTGTTGATCGAGCAGGGCACCGCGAGTTCCATCGGCGGCGCCCACGACTTCCCGGTGGCAAGCTACGAGCATATCGGCGCGAGCGCCGACCTCGCGGTGGTGATCGGCGGCGACGGCACCATGCTGCACACCGCGCGCCGGCTGATCGAGCACGGCGTCCCGCTGGTGGGCGTCAACCTCGGCCGCCTCGGCTTCCTCACGGACATCGCGCGCAGCTCGGCCACCGAGCGCCTCGCCGAGATCCTCGACGGCGCCTTCACCGCCGAGGACCGTTTCATGCTCGACGTCGAGGTGCTGCGCGGCGGCGCACGCGTGTTCCACACGCTCGCCCTCAACGACGTGGTGGTGAACAAGGGCGAGCTCGGGCGCATGATCGAGTTCGAGCTGTCGATCGACGAGGAGTTCGTCTACACCCAGCGCTCGGACGGCATGATCGTATCCACCCCCACCGGCTCGACCGCCTACGCGCTGTCGGCCAACGGCCCGATCCTGCACCCGAGCGTGGGCGGGATCGCGCTGGTGCCGCTGTGCCCGCACGCGCTCACCGCACGCCCGATCACGCTGCCCGACTCCTGCCGCATCGACATCGTGCTGCTGCCGCCGCACGACGCCCGGGTGCACTTCGATGGCCAGACCCGTTTCGACCTGCGCGCGGGCGACTGCGTGCGCATGACACGCTCGAGCCGCAGCTTGCGCCTGCTGCATCCCGAGGGCTATTCCTACTTCGCGATGCTGCGCCAGAAGCTGCACTGGAGCGCGGCGCCGAGGGTGTGAGCGCACCCGCCGCCCGATCTCCGCGCCGCCACTCCTCAGGCCCCGTCGTCCCGTCCCAACCCCACCCGCGACCGCCGCTGCCATGCTCCGCCGCCTGACCATCCGTGACTTCGTCATCGTCGATCGCCTCGACCTCGAATTCGCCGCCGGCTTCGGTGCGCTGACCGGGGAGACCGGCGCCGGCAAGTCGATCCTGCTCGATGCGCTCGGGCTCGCGCTCGGCGGGCGCGGCGAGGCAGCCATGGTGCGCAGCGGCCGCGAGCGCGCCGACGTGGCCGCCGAATTCGACCTGCCCGCCGGCGAGGGACTCGCTGCCTGGCTCGTCGAGCAGGAACTGCCCGCCGACGAGGGCATGCTGATCCTGCGCCGCACGATCGATATGGGCGGCCGCAGCCGCGCGTGGATCAACGGCGTGGCGGCCACGCTCGCTCAGCTGCGCGCCGCCGGCGAGTGGCTGGCCGACATCCATGGTCAGCACGCCCACCACGCGTTGCTGCGCACCGACGCGCAGCGTGCCCTGCTCGACGCCCAGGCGGGCGCGGGGGCGCTGGTCGCCGAGGTGGCCGCGCGCCACCGCGAGTGGCAGCGCCTGCTGCGCCTGCAGCGCGAAGCGGAGGCCGACTCGGCGAGCTCGGCGCGCGAGCGCGAGCTGCTCGCCTGGCAGCTGCGCGAGCTCGAGCAGGTCGGCTTCGACATCGAGGAATGGGCGGAGATCAATGCCGAGCACGCTCGCCTGGCCCACGCCGCGAGCCTGATCGAGGGGGCGGAGGCGGCGGTGGTGGCGCTCGGCGAGGGTGAACTTGCGGTGTGCTCCGTGCTGGGCCGCCTCGACGGCCGCATCGCCGCGCTGGCCGACTTCGACGCCGGGCTGGCGGATGTGCGCGAACTGATCTCCGCCGCCGCCATCCAGGCCGACGAGGCCCTGCACGCCCTGCGCCGCTATCGTGACCGGCTCGACCTCGATCCGGGACGTCTCGCCGAGCTCGAGCGCCGCATCGCCGCGGTCATGGAGGCGGCGCGCAAGTATCGCGTCCAGCCCGAGGAGCTGCCCGCGCTCGCGCAGCAGTGGCGCGAGCGCCTGGACACATTGGAAGCGACCGCCGATCCGGCGCGCCTTGCCGCGGCGGCGCAGGCGGCGCGGGCCGCCTTCGAGTCCGTCGCGGCCGAGCTCACCGCGGCGCGCCTCCCCGCCGCGCGCCGGCTGTCGGAGGAGATCGCCGCCGCGATGCAGGACCTGGCGATGGCGGGTGGCCGCTTCGAGGTCGCGCTCACACCTTGCGCACCCTCCGCGGCAGGCGTCGAGGAGGTGGAGTTCCGTGTTGCCGCGAATGCCGGCCAGCCGCTGCGCAGCCTCGCCAAGGTGGCTTCCGGCGGCGAACTGTCGCGCATCGGGCTGGCCATCCAGGTCATCACCAGCCGCGACAGCGCGGTGCCCACGCTGATCTTCGACGAAGTGGACGTGGGCATTGGCGGTCGCGTCGCCGAGATCGTCGGCAAGCTGCTCGCCCGCCTCGGGCAGGATCGCCAGGTGCTTTGCGTCACCCACCTGCCCCAGGTGGCGGCCTGCGCGGACTGGCAGTGGCGCATCGCCAAGCGCGAGCAGGGCGGCGAGACGCTGAGCGAGGTCGCGCCGCTCGACGACGCGGCGCGGGTGGAGGAGGTCGCGCGCATGCTCGGCGGCGTGAATATCACCGCGACCACCCGCGAACACGCGGCCGAGATGCTCGGCCGGCGCTGATTTCCGCGTCGTCCGCGCGCCCTCGGCGCTGGCGCGCATCCGTCGCGATGCCTCGGTCCGGCGCGGCTTCAGTCCTTCTCGCGCCCGAGGTTGGGGCAGTTTTCGCGCTGGCAGTCGGCGTAGATGTAGAGCGCGTGCTCGCGGATCGCGAAGCCGCGTTCGAGCGCGATCTGGTTCTGCCGACGTTCGATCTCGGCGTCGAAGAACTCCTCGACCTTGCCGCACTGCATGCACACCAGATGGTCGTGATGGCCGCCTTCGGCGAGTTCGAACACCGCCTTGCCCGACTCGAAGTAGTGGCGCTCGAGCAGTCCGGCCTGCTCGAACTGCGTCAGTACGCGGTAGACCGTGGCCAAGCCGATGTCCATGCCTTCGTTCATCAACGTGCGGTATACATCCTCCGCGGTCAGGTGGCGCTGCTCCGAGCTCTGGAAGAGGTCGAGGATCTTCAGGCGGGGGTAGGTCGCCTTCAGGCCGATGCTTTTCAGGTTCCTGGAGTTGTCGGACATGGGCTCTGGATGAGGTTGACTTGCGGGAGATCGGGTTGCGGGAGCCTGCGAAGGCCGTTTGGCCGACCGTTGTCCAGGGACTCGCGGGAGGTCGATGCCAGCCCGTTACGGTGTACGCCGCAGCAGGCAGGAGCCCCCGCGGGCAGTCTCCGGCAATGGCGGTCGAGCGCCGTCGATCGCGGCTATGTTATATTTTTTGCCCCTAACTGAGAACTGCGACCCCGGTCGCATCCCGGCGCCCACTCTCCCATGCGTTCCCTCCTCGCTGCGCTCATCGTCTCTTCCGGCCTGCTTGCAGGCTGCTCCTTCGACTCCGTTGTCGGCCTGGTCGACCCCTACCGGATCGACATCCGCCAAGGCAATTACGTCGACCAGGAGATGGTCGCGCAGCTTCGCCGCGGCATGACCCGCGACCAGGTGCGCTACGTGCTCGGCTCCCCCCTGGTGGTCGACATGTTCCGCAAGGACCGCTGGGACTACGTCTATCGCTTCCGCCCGGGCAGTGGCGAGGCGCAGCAGCGCGTGATCTCGCTGTTCTTCACGGGCGACGTGCTCGACCGCATCGAGGGCGACGTCGCTGCCGCCTCGGGTACGCCCGCCGCGGCGGCGCAGGAGCGCTCGCGCGTGGTCGAGATCCCCCCCGCCAGCGCGCGCTGAGGCGGCGCCCGGGTTCATCCCGGGTCGGCCGTCCGCGCCGGCCCATTGATGCAGGAAAACAATCCGATGTCCCAGATTCGAGTCGCGATCGCCGGTGCCTCCGGGCGCATGGGCAGAATGCTGATCGAGGCCGCGCTGAAGGAGGAGGGCGTCGCGCTCGCCGCCGCCTTCGATCGCAGCGACACCCCCTTCATCGGTCGCGATGCCGGCGAGATGGCCGGCGTGGCCACCGGCGTGCTCATCACCGACGATGCCGCCGCCGCGATCGGCGCGGCCGATTGCGTGATCGACTTCACCCGACCCGAGGGCACGCTCGCGCACCTCGCGCTCGCGCGTGCCGCCGGCAAGGCGATGGTGATCGGCACGACCGGTTTCGATGCCGCCGGCAAGACCGCGATCGCCGCCGCTGCCGAGCACGTTCCCGTGGTCTTCGCGCCCAACATGGCGGTGGGCGTGAACGCGGTGTTCCGCTTGCTCGAGGTCGCCGCGCGCATCCTCTCCGAGGGCTACGACGTCGAGGTCATCGAGGCCCACCACCGCTTCAAGGTCGATGCCCCCTCCGGCACGGCGCTGCGCATGGGCGAGGTCGTCGCCCGCGAGCTTGGACGCGACCTCGAGACCTGCGCTGTCTATGGCCGCGAGGGCCACACCGGCGAGCGCAGCGCCGAGACCATCGGCTTTTCGACGATCCGTGGCGGCGATGTGGTGGGTGACCACACGGTGCTGTTCGCCGGCATCGGCGAGCGCATCGAGATCACCCACAAGTCGGGCAGCCGCATGCCCTATGCGCTCGGCTCGATGCGGGCGGCGCGCTTTCTCGCCGGTCGTGCGAAGGGGCTCTACGACATGCAGGACGTGCTCGGCCTGCGCTGAGGCCTGCCATGAGCGGCGCGGCCGAATCGCGCGGGAGTCCTCCCGATCCCGGTTCCGTCGAGGCGGAGCTCTCCGGCCTGCGCGCCGAGCGCGATGCGGCGCTGCGCAGCTTGGCGCGCGCGCGCCGGCACCTCGACCTGGTGTCGGCGAATGCGGGTGCCGGCGTGTGGTACATGGACCTGCGTGGCGGCTCGATCCGGCTCGACGAACGCTGGCGCAGGCTGCTCGGTTACGACGGAGGGGATGCGGGCGACTGGATGGCGCTGGTGGACGACGAGGGCAGGGCGGCGCTGCAGCAGGCGCTGCGCGCCCACCTCGGCGGAGAAGCGGCCGAGCTGCGCGCGGAGATCCGCATTCGCGCGCAGGACGCGAGCTGGCACTGGATCGAGGTGTGCGGCAACGCGAGCGGCCGCGGCGAGGACGGGCGCTGGGCGCGCGTCGAGGGCACCTACCGTGATGTCACCGAGCGCAAGCTGCGCGAGATCGAACTGCTCCAGGCCAAGGAGGCAGCCGAGGCGGCGAGCCGGGCCAAGGGCGACTTCCTCGCCAACATGAGCCACGAGATCCGCACGCCGATGAACGGCATCATCGGCATGACCGACCTGCTGCTCGACTCCACGATCGCGGGCGAGCAGCGCGAGTACCTGCAGACGGTCAAGTCCTCGGCCGAGGCCTTGCTGACCATCATCAACGACATCCTCGACTTCTCGCGCATCGAGGCTGGCCGCCTGAGCGTCGAGCAGATCGACTTCTCGTTGCACTCGGTGGTGTCGGAGACCTGTCGCGCGCTCGCGCTGCGTGCTTCGCAGAAGGGGCTGGAGCTCTACTATGACGTCGCGCCCGACGTGCCCTCGGTGCTGCGCGGCGACCCCACCCGGCTGCGCCAGATCCTGGTGAATCTCATCGGCAACGCGATCAAGTTCACCGAGCACGGCGAGGTCGAGGTGCGCGTGCGCTGCGTCCAGCGCAACGGCGGCGCGGCCAGCATCGAGTTCCTCGTGCGCGACACCGGCTGCGGCATCGCGCCCGACAAGCTCGAGGCGATCTTCGGCGCCTTCTCGCAGGCGGACAATTCGACCACGCGCAAGTACGGCGGCACGGGCCTCGGTCTGGCGATCTGCCGCCAGCTCACCGAGCTGATGGGGGGCCGGATCGGTGTCGATAGCGTGCCGGGTGCGGGCAGCCGCTTCGAGGTGACCCTGCCGCTGCGCGCGGTCGCCGACCCGACCCCGCTGCGCGTCGGCGCACTCGCCGGGACGCGGGTGCTGGTGGCGAGCGCGAACGCCGCCTTCGCCGATTTCCTGTGCGCGACCCTGCAGGAGGCCGCCCTGCGTGCCGAGGCGGCCTGCAGTGGCGTGGCGGTGGAGCAGGCGCTGGCGCGCGCCGCGGACGGCAGCGATCCCTTCGCGTTCCTGCTGATGGATGCGGACCTGCCGGAGCCGGGCGGCTTCGCGCTGGCGCAGCGCTTCGCCGCCGCGTGGCCGCGGCCGGACCGCATCATTCCGATGATGGCGAGCCACTCGCAGCGCAACGATGCCCTGCGCTGCGAGGAGCTCGGGCTCGGCTACCGCCTCGCCAAGCCCTTCTCGGCCGAGGACCTGCTGGCCGTGCTGCGCATGGCGCAGGGCGGCGAGCGCGAGGCTGCCGAGCCGCCGCCCTTCGAGCTCGCACCGGTCGAGCTGCGCTCCACGGTGGGGATGGAGCCGCCGGCGCGCGTGCTCGAGGTATTGGTGGTCGAGGACAACCCGGTCAACCAGACCGTGGCCAAGCGCATGCTCGAGCACGTCGGCCACAGCGTGACGGTGGCGAACAACGGTGAGGAGGCCCTCGAGGCGATCGACAACCGTCACTTCGACGTGGTGCTGATGGACGTGCAGATGCCGGTGATGGGCGGCATCGAGGCCACGCAGGCCATCCGCGCGCGCGAGGCGCGGCGCAGCTGGGTGCTCGCGGGCGACTGGAAGCCGGTGCCGATCATCGCGATGACCGCGCACGCGATGGAGGGCGACCGCGAGCGCTGCCTGCAGGCGGGGATGGACGACTACGTCGCCAAGCCGGTCCGCCCCGAGGCGCTGTTCGCCGCGATCGAGCGCGTGCTGGGTCCGGCGGATGCCGACGAGGCCGCCGGCGACATCACCCTGCTCGAGCTCGATCCTGCCGACCGTCGCCGCATCGCCTGCCTCGACGACGCGCGCGCGATGTTCGCAGGCGAGGACGGGGTGGTCGAGCAACTGGTCGAGGTCTTCCTGCGCGATCTGCCGCGCACGGTCGCCGACTTGCACAAGGGCGCCGCCGACATGGATTTCGCGCGCCTGCGCGAGCTCGGGCACATGATCAAGGGCTCGGTCGGGGTGTTCTCGGCGCAGCGTGCGGTGGATGCCGCGCGCCGTCTGGAGGAGCTGGCCGCGGCGGGCGATCCGCGCGCGCTGACCAGCCAGGCGGGCCTTGCGGCGCGCGAGATCGAGCTGCTCGGCGAGGTTCTGCGGGAAGAAACGGCCTGCGGCAGGTGAGCGAAGGTGCGCGGGCGATTTGCCTTGAATCCGCCGGAAATATACAATTGAAAGGTTTTCGAAGCGGGATCGGCCCGGAGGCCCGTCCCGCTTTTTGTACATATCGGGCGCGTCGTTCGCGTGCCCGCATGACTTCCCAAGCAGATTCCAGGAGCTTCTCGTGAGTGCATTCCCGCCCGCCCTTCTTGCGCTCGCCGATGGAACCGTCTTCCACGGCAAGGGTATCGGCGCGGTTGGCAGCACGGTCGGCGAGGTGGTGTTCAACACCTCGATGTCGGGGTATCAGGAAATCCTGACCGACCCGAGCTATTGCCGCCAGATCGTCACCCTGACCTATCCGCATATCGGCAACACCGGCATCAACCCCGAGGACATCGAGTCCTCGCGCGTGCAGGCGGCCGGTCTGGTCATCCGCGACCTGCCCATCCTGCCGTCCAACTTTCGCATGACCCAGCGCCTGGACGCCTACCTGCGCGCCGAGAAGGTGGTCGCGATCGCAGGCCTCGACACCCGCAAGCTCACCCGCGTGCTGCGCGAGAAGGGTGCGCAGGCGGGCTGCATCGTCACTGCGGCCGCGGGCCAGGCGCTCGACGCCGAGGCTGCCGTGGCCCAGGCGCGCGCCTTTCCCGGCCTCGCGGGCATGGACCTCGCCAAGGTCGTCAGTGTCGCCGAGCGCTATGAATGGAAGCAGGCCGAGTGGGCGCTCGGGAGCGGCTACAGCGACCGCGCCGACGGGCGCTTCCACGTCGTCGCCTACGACTTCGGCGTCAAGTACAACATCCTGCGCATGCTGGTCGAGCGCGGCTGCCGCCTCACGGTGGTGCCGGCGCAGACGCCGGCATCCGAAGTGCTGGCGCTGAATCCGGATGGGGTGTTCCTGTCCAACGGCCCCGGCGACCCCGAGCCCTGCGACTACGCGATCGCCGCGATCCGCGAGCTCGTCGCCGCGCGCATGCCGACCTTCGGCATCTGCCTCGGCCACCAGCTGCTGGCGCTGGCCTCGGGCGCGAAGACCATGAAGATGCCCACCGGTCACCATGGCGCCAACCATCCGGTCAAGGATCTCGACACCGGCAAAGTGCTGATCACCAGCCAGAACCACGGCTTCGCGGTCGATCCGGCGACCATGCCGGCGAACCTGAAGGTGACGCACGTATCCTTGTTCGATGGCACCAATCAGGGGATTGCGCGCACCGACGTGCCCGCCTTCTCCTTCCAGGGACACCCGGAAGCGAGCCCCGGGCCGCATGACGTCGCCTACCTGTTCGACCGCTTCATCGGTCTGATGGAAGCCGCCAAGTAACCCGGCCCGCGGCAGGCTGCGGCCTGCCCCCCAGTTTTTGACGCGCGCGACAGTCGCGGCGTCGAGGAATCATCGAGGCAAGACAATGCCGAAACGTACAGACATCAAGACCATCCTGATCATCGGCGCCGGCCCGATCATCATCGGCCAGGCCTGCGAGTTCGACTATTCCGGCGCCCAGGCCTGCAAGGCCCTGCGCGAGGAAGGCTACAAGGTCATCCTGGTCAACTCGAACCCGGCGACCATCATGACCGACCCGGAGACGGCCGACGTCACCTACATCGAACCGATCACCTGGCAGGTGGTCGAGCGCATCATCGACAAGGAGCGTCCCGACGCGATCCTGCCGACCATGGGCGGCCAGACCGCGCTCAACTGCGCGCTCGACCTCGGTCGCCACGGCGTGCTCGCCAAGTACGGCGTCGAGCTCATCGGCGCTTCGGAAGAGGCGATCGACAAGGCGGAGGACCGCCTCAAGTTCAAGGACGCGATGACCAGGATCGGTCTCGGCTCCGCGCGCTCGGGCATCGCCCACAGCATGGAAGAGGCGCTCCAGGTCCAGGGTGGCATCGGCTTCCCGGTGATCATCCGCCCGAGCTTCACGCTCGGCGGCACCGGCGGCGGCATCGCCTACAACATGGAAGAGTTCCAGGAGATCTGCAAGCGCGGCCTCGAGGCGAGTCCGACCAACGAGCTGCTGATCGAGGAGTCGCTGCTGGGCTGGAAGGAATACGAGATGGAGGTCGTGCGCGACCGCGCCGACAACTGCATCATCGTGTGCTCGATCGAGAACCTCGACCCGATGGGCGTGCACACCGGCGACTCGATCACCGTCGCGCCGGCGCAGACGCTCACCGACAAGGAATACCAGATCATGCGCAACGCCTCGATCGCGGTGCTGCGCGAGATCGGGGTGGACACGGGCGGCTCGAACGTGCAGTTCGCCATCAATCCCCAGGACGGTCGCATGATCGTCATCGAGATGAACCCGCGCGTGTCGCGTTCGTCGGCGCTGGCCTCCAAGGCCACCGGTTTCCCGATCGCCAAGGTCGCGGCCAAGCTGGCGGTGGGCTACACCCTCGACGAGCTGCGCAACGACATCACCGGTGGCGCCACCCCGGCGTCCTTCGAGCCTTCGATCGACTACGTCGTCACCAAGATCCCGCGCTTCGCGTTCGAGAAATTCCCCCAGGCCAACGACCGCCTGACCACCCAGATGAAATCGGTGGGCGAGGTCATGGCGATGGGCCGCAGCTTCCAGGAATCCTTCCAGAAGGCGCTGCGTGGGCTGGAGGTCGGCGTGTATGGCCTGGACGAGGTCGAGGCCGACCGCGAGGATCTCGAGCACGAGATCGCCAGCCCGGGCGCGCAGCGCATCTGGTACGTGGGCCAGGCTTTCCGCGAGGGTATGAGCCTCGAGCAGGTTTTCAACCTGTCCAAGATCGACCCCTGGTTCCTCGCCCAGATCGAGGACATCGTGCTCTCCGAGAAGGCGCTCGCCGGGCGCTCGCTGAAGGCGCTGCAGGCCGCCGAGCTGCGCGAGCTCAAGAAGAAGGGCTTCTCCGACCGCCGCCTGGCCAAGCTGCTCAATGCTGACGAGACCGCGGTGCGCCTGCATCGGCATACGCTGGGCGTGCGCCCGGTGTTCAAGCGCGTCGACACCTGCGCGGCCGAGTTCGCCACCTCCACCGCCTACCTGTATTCGTCCTACGAGGACGAGTGCGAGGCGATGCCGACCGAGCGCAAGAAGATCATGGTGCTCGGCGGTGGTCCCAACCGCATCGGCCAGGGCATCGAGTTCGACTACTGCTGCGTGCATGCGGCGCTCGCCCTGCGCGAGGATGGCTACGAGACCATCATGGTCAACTGCAACCCGGAGACGGTGTCCACCGACTACGACACCTCGGACCGCCTGTACTTCGAGCCGATCACGCTCGAAGACCTGCTCGAGATCGTGCACATCGAGAAGCCGGTCGGCGTGATCGTGCAGTTCGGCGGCCAGACTCCGCTCAAGCGCGCGCAGGCGCTCGAAGCCAACGGCGTGCCGATCATCGGCACCAGCCCCGACATGATCGACGCCGCCGAGGACCGCGAGCGTTTCCAGCAACTGCTCGTCGAGCTCGGTCTGCGTCAGCCGCCCAACCGCACCGCGCGGACGCCCGCCGAAGCCGTGCGCCTCGCGGCCGAGATCGGCTATCCGCTGGTGGTACGCCCGTCCTACGTGCTGGGTGGCCGCGCGATGGAGATCGTGCACGAGCAGAAGGACCTCGAGCGCTACATGCGCGAGGCGGTCAAGGTCTCGAACGAGTCGCCGGTGCTGCTCGACCGCTTCCTCAACGACGCCACGGAGGTGGACGTCGATGCGCTGTCCGACGGCAAGCAGGTGATGATCGGCGGCATCATGGAGCACATCGAGCAGGCCGGCGTGCATTCGGGCGACTCGGCCTGCTCGCTGCCACCCTATACCCTGTCGGCGAGGCTGCAGGACGAGTTGCGCCGCCAGACCGAGGCCATGGCGCGCGCGCTGAAGGTCGTCGGCCTGATGAACGTGCAGTTCGCGATCCAGGGCGAGGGCGACAATGCGGTCGTCTATGTGCTCGAGGTGAACCCGCGCGCCTCGCGCACCGTGCCCTTCGTCTCCAAGGCCTGCTCGCTGCCGCTGGCCAAGATCGCCGCGCGCTGCATGGCGGGTCAGAGCCTGGCCGAGCAGGGCGTCAGCGGTGAGATCGTTCCGCCTTACTACTCGGTCAAGGAGGCGGTGTTCCCGTTCGTGAAGTTCCCCGGCGTGGATACCATCCTCGGGCCCGAGATGAAGTCCACCGGCGAGGTCATGGGCGTGGGCCGCAGCTTCGCCGAGGCCTTCGTGAAGAGCCAGATGGGCGCGGGCGTGCGCCTGCCAACCGCGGGCACGGTGTTCATCAGCGTGCGTCCGACCGACAAGCCGGTCGCGATCGAGGTCGCGCGCGAGCTGCACGAGATGGGCTTCGCGCTGGTGGCCACCCGCGGCACCGCAGCGGCGATCGAGGCCGCCGGGATCCCGGTTGGCGTGGTCAACAAGGTCAACGAGGGCCGTCCGCACATCGTCGACATCATCAAGAACGAGGAGATCGTGCTGGTGATCAACACCGTCGATGAGAAGCGCCAGGCGATCGCTGACTCGCGCTCGATCCGCACCAGCGCGCTCGCCGCAAAGGTGTCGATCTTCACCACCATCGAGGGCGCGCGCGCCGCGTGCATGGGCATGCGCCACCTTTCGAACGGTCTCGAGGTGTATTCCGTGCAGGGCCTGCACGCCGAACTGAAGCAGCAAGCATGAACAAGACCCCGCTTACCGTCGCCGGCGCCGAGAAGCTGCGCACCGAACTCCATCGACTGAAGACCGTCGAGCGCCCCAACGTGATCGCCGCGATCGCCGAGGCGCGGTCGCACGGCGACCTCTCCGAGAACGCCGAGTACGAGGCTGCCAAGGATCGCCAGGGCTTCATCGAGGGCCGCATCATGGAGGTCGAGTCCAAGCTCGCCAACGCGCAGATCATCGATCCGACACTGCTCGATGCGGACGGTCGCTGCGTGTTCGGCGCCACGGTCGAGCTCGAAGACCTCGAGTCCGGCCAGGTCGTGACCTACCAGATCGTCGGCGACGATGAAGCCGACATCAAGGACAACAAGATCTCGATCAGCTCGCCGATCGCGCGTGCGCTGATCGGAAAATACGCGGGGGACATCGCCGAGGTGCAGGCGCCCGGCGGGGTGCGCGAGTACGAGATCCTGGACGTGCGCTACGTCTGATCTGCACCTTGCCGGCGTGGCGATGAAGAGGGCGGTGCGATGCACCGCCCCTTTGTTTGCAGCCTCGACGCAAGGCGAGCCGGGCGGGTGCGGCTCAGCGGCCGCGTGCGGCGCCGCGTCCGCGCGGGGCGGGCGCACGTGCCGGCGAGCGGCGCGACTCGGCGCTCGCCTTGGCGAGCGCGGCACGACGCGCGGCGGCGGCGAAGGCGGCGGCCGACTTGGCGGTGGAAGCGCGCACAGGCTTCTTCTCTGCGGGCGCGGAGCTCTTGTCGTCCTCGCGGCGCGCACGCCAGACGACGAGGATGCTGCCGATGTGCTGCACCGGGGCGGCGTCCACCGCGGCGCACAGCTCCTGCATCAAGGCCTCGCGCTGCTCGCGTTCGGCGCCCTGGACCTTGACCTTGATGAGCTCGTGCGCCTGCAGGGCGCGTTCGATCTCGGCGAGGACGGCCGGCGTGAGGCCGTTGCCGGCTACGGTCACGACGGGGTTCAGGTGGTGGGCACGGGCGCGCAGCTCGCTGCGCTCGGCCGGGGAAAGCTCGGTCATTGCAAATCTCTGGATGGGTGAAGCCCGGGACGCGGATTCTACCCCGTACGTGCCAAGGATGGCCGTCGCGGATGGAGCGAGGATGAAGAAGAACAAGACCAGCCGTGCCTGGGTGCACGATCATGTGAACGATCCCTGGGTGCAACGCGCCCAGGCCGAGGGTTATCGCGCACGCGCCGCCTTCAAGCTGCTCGAGATAGACGAGCGCGACCACCTGCTGCGTCCGGGCGCGGTGGTCGTCGACCTGGGAGCGGCGCCCGGCTCGTGGTGCCAGCTTGCGGTGAAGCGCTGCGGGCCCAAGGGACGCATCTTCGCGCTCGACCTCCTGCCCATGGAGCCGGTGGCGGGGGTGGAGTTCCTGCTCGGCGACTTTACCGAGGATGCCGTGCTCGAGGAGCTCGAAGCGCGCCTTGGTGGCGCGAGCGTGGATGTGGTGCTGTCGGATATGGCGCCGAACCTTTCAGGGGTTGCGACGGTCGACCAGGCACGTTCGCTACATCTTTGCGAATTGGCGCTGGACTTCGCGGTGCGTCATCTCAAGCCGGGTGGGCAGTTCGTGGTCAAGGTGTTCCAGGGCGAGGGCTTCATGGAGTATCGCAAGCAGATGGAGGCGGCGTTCGTCTCGGTGCAGGTGCGCAAGCCCAAGGCTTCGCGCGACCGTAGCGCCGAGGTCTATCTCGTCGGCCGGGGGCCGCGCCGGCCTTGAGTTCGCATGCGGGAGTGGCGATTGGGTTGCGCTATGTGCCCCATTGGTTTGCCCGTGGGAACAATCGCCACTAGAATCGGTCAGTCGCGTACAGGCCGGAATGGCTTTCGGGGAACAGAAAGTTGAACAATCTCTTCAAGAATCTCGCGATCTGGATGGTTATCGGCGTCGTGCTGATGACGGTATTCAACCAGTTCAACACGCGCCAGACGCCGGCCAGCACCATGGAGTATTCCCAGTTCCTGGAGGAGGCCAAGGCGGGACGGATCGCGCGCGCGACCGTCGATGGCCGCGTGCTCAAGGCCACCACCCAGGAAGGGCGCACGATCACGGTGTATACGCCGGGCGTGCAGGACATCTGGATGATTTCAGACCTGATGCGCTACGGCGTTCAGATCAACGCCAGCAAGCCCGAGGAGGAGCAGTCCTTCCTCGCCAGCGTATTCGTGTCGTGGTTCCCGATGTTGCTGCTGATCGGCGTGTGGATCTTCTTCATGCGCCAGATGCAGGGCGGGGGCAAGGGCGGGGCGTTCTCCTTCGGCAAGAGCAAGGCGCGCATGCTCGACGAGTCGGCCAATTCGGTGACCTTTGCCGACGTTGCCGGCTGCGACGAGGCCAAGGAAGAAGTTGCCGAGCTGGTCGAGTTCCTGCGTGATCCGTCCAAGTTTCAGAAGCTCGGCGGCCGCATTCCCAAGGGCGTGCTGATGGTCGGTTCGCCGGGTACCGGCAAGACCCTGCTCGCCAAGGCGATCGCCGGAGAGGCCAAGGTGCCCTTCTTCTCGATCTCCGGCTCCGACTTCGTCGAGATGTTCGTCGGCGTAGGCGCGGCGCGCGTGCGCGACATGTTCGAGCAGGCCAAGAAGCAGGCGCCCTGCATCATCTTCATCGACGAGATCGACGCGGTCGGCCGCCAGCGTGGTGCGGGTCTGGGCGGCGGCAATGACGAGCGCGAGCAGACGCTCAACCAGTTGCTGGTCGAAATGGACGGTTTCGAGGGCCAGACCGGCGTGATCGTGATCGCCGCGACCAACCGCCCCGACGTGCTCGACCCGGCTCTGCTGCGCCCGGGCCGCTTCGACCGCCAGGTGGTGGTGGCGCTGCCCGACATCCGTGGTCGCGAGCAGATTCTCAAGGTGCACATGCGCAAGGTGCCGATCGCGCCCGACGTCGATCCGCAGGTGCTGGCGCGCGGCACGCCGGGCTTTGCCGGTGCCGACCTCGCCAACCTGGTGAACGAGGCTGCGCTGTTCGCCGCGCGCGCCAACAAGCGTCTGGTCGACATGGAGGACTTCGAGCGCGCCAAGGACAAGATCATGATGGGCGCCGAGCGCCGCTCGGTGGTCATGCCCGAGGAGGAGCGCCGCAACACCGCCTACCACGAGTCCGGTCACGCGGTGGTGGCGCGTCTGCTCGACAAGACCGATCCGGTGCATAAGGTGACCATCATCCCGCGCGGCCGTGCGCTGGGCGTGACCATGCAGTTGCCGACCGAGGATCGCTACAGCCAGGACCGCGATCGACTGCTGCAGACCATCGCCGTGCTGTTCGGTGGCCGCATCGCCGAAGAGATCTTCATGAAGCAGATGACGACCGGTGCGTCTAACGACTTCGCCCGTGCCACTGACCTCGCGCGCCGGATGGTGACGCAGTGGGGCATGTCCGACACGCTCGGACCGATGGTGTATGGCGAGGAGGAGGGCGAGATCTTCCTCGGCCGCCAAGTCACCACGCACCGCAACGTGTCCGAGGCGACGATGCAGAAGGTCGACGCGGAGATCCGCCGCATCATCGATCAGCAGTACTCGCTGGCGCGGCGCTTGCTCGAAGAGAACAGCGACAAGGTCGAGGCGATGACGGCCGCGTTGCTGGAATGGGAAACCATCGACGCCGAGCAGGTGAATGACATCATGGCCGGCCGCCCGCCGCGTCCGCCGAAGCCGGCATCGGCGCCGTCCAGCCGTCCGAAGGACGACGCGCCGGGTGCGGCGCCCACCGCGCCAGCACCTGCCGCCTGAGTTCGACAACTTCCGTTTCAAGGGGCCGGCCGGACCGGCCCCTTTCCATTCCGGCGTCCGCGCGCCTGCGCCCGGACGCCTTGCTTTTCCCGAGGTCTCGATGTCCGTCCTGCAATGCGGCCGCTTCCGGCTCGATCTGTCCCAGCCCAGGGTGATGGCGATCATCAACCTGACCGACGACTCCTTCTCCGGCGACGGTTTGCGTGGCGACCTCGCCCGTGCGCTCGCGCGCGCCGAGCGTGCGCTGGAGGAAGGGGCGGAGATGCTCGATATCGGCGCCGAGTCGACCCGGCCGGGATCGGACCCGGTGCCCGAGGCGCAGGAGCTCGAGCGCGTGGTGCGCTTCGTCGAGGCCGCGCGCGGCTGGAAAGTGCCGCTCTCGATCGACACCCTGAAGCCGACGGTGATGCGCGCCGCGCTCGCGGCGGGTGCGGACATGATCAACGACATCAACGCGTTCCGCGCATCGGGTGCGATCGAGGCGGTTGCCGCGGGCGAGTCCGGCTTGTGCGTGATGCACATGCTCGGCCAGCCGCGTACGATGCAGCAGGATCCGCGCTACGCCGACGTGGTCGGCGAGGTGACCGGCTTCCTCGACGAGCGCGTTGCCGCCCTCGTGGCCGCAGGCGTGGCGCGCGAGCGCATCGTGCTCGACCCTGGCTTCGGCTTCGGCAAGAGCGTCGGCCACAACTATGCGCTGCTGCGCGAGCTCGCGCGTGTCGGCGTCGGCGGGTTGCCGGTGCTGGCGGGGCTGTCGCGCAAGTCCATGCTCGGCGCAGTCACCGGTCGCGCGGTCGGCGAGCGGCTTGCGGCCAGCGTCGCCGGGGCGCTGATCGCGGTGCAGAACGGCGCGCGTATCGTGCGGGTGCATGACGTCGCCGCCACTCGCGACGCGCTCGCGGTGTGGAAGGCGACCGTGACGGGATGCTGAGCAAGGCACCGCCCGCGGTGTCATAATCCGCGCTTTCGAAAGCTGCTGGAGCGAAGATGGCGCGCAAGTATTTCGGCACCGATGGTGTGCGTGGCAAGGTCGGCGATACGCCGATCACGCCCGAGTTCGTGATGAGGCTGGGCTATGCGGCCGGCGTGACCTTGGTCGCGCGCGAGAAGCTGCCCGCGGGCGAACACCCCGCGGTGCTGATCGGCAAGGACACGCGCATTTCCGGCTACATGCTCGAAGCTGCGCTCGAGGCCGGGTTCGCCGCGGCTGGTGTGGACGTGATGCTGGCCGGACCGATCCCCACCCCGGCGGTAGCCTATCTCACGCGCGCACTGCGCCTGCAGGCCGGCGTGGTGATCTCGGCCTCGCACAACCCCTTCTACGACAACGGGATCAAGTTCTTCTCCGCCGACGGCAGCAAGCTGCCCGATGCGGTCGAGGCCGAGATCGAGGCCCACCTCGACGAGCCGATGGGTTGTGTGGACTCCGCCCGCCTGGGCAAGGCGCGCCGCATCGACGACGCCGCCGGGCGCTACATCGAGTTCTGCAAGAGCACCTTTCCCAACGAGCTCGACCTGCGCGGCCTGCGCATCGCGGTGGATTGCGCGCACGGCGCGGCCTACCAGATCGCCCCCAAGGTCTTCCACGAGCTCGGCGCGGAGATCATCCCGGTGGGCGTCGAGCCCAACGGCCTCAACATCAACGACGGCGTCGGTGCGACGCGGCCGGAGAACCTGCGGCAGGCGGTGCTCAAGCATGGCGCGGACCTGGGCATCGCGCTCGACGGCGACGCCGACCGCCTGATCATGGTGGACCATCGGGGCGAGATCTACGATGGCGACAAGCTGCTCTACGTGGTGGCCTGTGCGCGCCACGCCGAAGGCCGGCTGGAGGGCGTGGTCGGCACGCTGATGAGCAACCTCGGCTTCGAGCACGCGATCCAGCGCCTCGGCACGCCCTTTGCACGCGCCAAGGTGGGCGACCGCTACGTGCTCGAGCTGCTGCAGGAGCGCGGCTGGAAGATTGGCGGCGAGAACTCCGGTCACATCATCTGCCTCGACCGCCACACGACCGGCGACGGCATCGTGTCGGCGCTGCAAGTGCTCGCCGCGCTCAAGCAGCGCGGACTTTCGCTGGCGGACGCCTGCGCGGATCTGGTGTTCTACCCCCAGCGCCTGATCAACGTGCGCATGCCTGCCGGCTTCGACTGGCGTGCGGACGGCTCGATCGCGAGCGCACAGGCCAGAGCCGAACAGACGCTCGGCGATAGCGGGCGCGTGCTGCTGCGCCCTTCGGGCACCGAGCCCCTGCTGCGCGTGATGGTGGAGGGCCGCGACGGCGAGCTGGTCGAGCGTCTCGCGCGCGAGATCGCCGGCGTCGTCGAGGAAGCGATCGCCTGATTCGGGCTGCATGAGATGGGAGGACGGGGCGCAAGGCTCCGTCCGGACGCGGGAAGAAGGCAGATCTGCCCGTTCGATGACACGCAGCGTGGCTGCGACAATCGCTGGCTACCTGACGGGCTCGGTCTTCAACCCCGAGGGGCATCCCGGCGGAGGAGCCGACTTCGGCGCTCGATCCGATCTCGACGGCGCGTATCGAAGAACTGATCGACGAACTGGAGGAAGAGTCCATCATCGTCGTCGTCACCCACAACATGCAGCAGGCGGCCCGGAGCTCGGACTACACCGCCTGCATGTACCTGGGCGAGATGGTGGAGTTCGACGTCACCGACGAGCTCTTCGTGAAGCCGAACAAGAAGGAGACCGAGGACGACATCACCGGTCGCTGCGGCCGAGCAACGATCCCGGGCGGAAGAGTGCGCGCCCCGCGCTGCGCGAGGCTTGGTCGCATTGCGGGTGATCGTCCGCAAGCCGTATAATCCTGCGGTTTATCTGCACGGATATTCCCTCTCCCATGACCAGACTCGTTGCCGGTAACTGGAAGATGAACGGCAGCCTCGCCGCCAATCGCGAGCTGCTCGACGGCCTCGTGTCGATCCCGGGCGTGGAAATCGCCGTGTGTGTGCCGTATCCCTATCTCGCCCAGGCGCAACAACGGCCCGAGGGCGTCGCCCTCGGTGCGCAGGACGTGTCGGAGTACGCGGCCGGCGCCTATACCGGCGAGGTGAGTGCGGCCATGCTCGCGGAGTTCGGCTGCCGCTACGCCATCGTCGGTCACTCCGAGCGCCGTGCCCTCTTCGGCGAGGAAGATGCCACGGTCGGGCGCAAGGCGCTCGCCGCGCTGCAGGCTGGCTTGGTGCCGATCGTGTGCGTGGGCGAGACGCTCGCCGAGCGCGACGAGGCGCGTGCGGTCGAGGTGATCGGCCGCCAGCTCGAGGCGGTGCGCGAGGTGCTCGGCGCCGCGGCGATGGGTGCGGTGGTGCTAGCCTACGAACCCGTGTGGGCGATCGGCACCGGGCGCTCCGCGAGCGTGGCGCAGGTGGCCGAGGTGCATGCTGCGATCCGCGCGTGGCTGAAGGTACACGGCGTGGCGGCGGGTGGCGTCCGCATCCTCTACGGCGGCAGCGTCAAGGCGGACAATGCCGCGGCGCTCTTCGCCGTGGAGGATGTTGACGGTGGGCTGATCGGCGGCGCCTCGCTCGTCGCTGCGGATTTCTTGGCCATCTGCCGCGCCGCGGCGGGTGGGGTCTGAGTTTCAACGATTCGTATCTTTCAGGATTCAAGATGGGTGAATATCTTTTCTCTCTCGTGCTTACCGTGCATGTGCTGGTGGGCCTCGGCGTGATCGGGCTCGTGCTCGTGCAGCACGGCAAGGGTGCAGACATGGGTGCAGCCTTCGGCAGCGGCGCATCGGGCAGTCTCTTCGGTGCATCGGGTTCGGCGAACTTCCTCAGTCGCACCACTGCGGTACTCGCCACGGTTTTCTTCCTGACCAGCCTCGGGCTCAGCTTCCTTGCCAGCAACAAGCCGGCGGCACCGGGCAGCGTGATGGAAGGGGCGCAGACTGCGCCCGCAACGAACCCGGCTCCGGCCGCGCCCGTCGAGTCCTCGCCGGCCCAGTCGATCCCGAAATAATTGGTTGCGAGCCCTTTGCGCAGTGCGGGAAAACACTTATAATTATCGCGCTGTCAGAACGAAGCGCCGACGTGGTGAAATTGGTAGACACGCTATCTTGAGGGGGTAGTGGCGAAAGCCGTATGAGTTCGAGTCTCATCGTCGGCACCACATTCCGGGAACGCCCGCAGAAGCGGGCGTTTCTACGCAGAGCTGAGCAATAACAATAATTGCGGCGCGCCAATGACGCCGCGGACTTCAAATGGGGGTTTCCGGACATGCTGGAAAATTATTTTCCCGTCCTGATGTTCATGCTCGTCGGCCTCGGCTTCGGCCTTGCGCCGGTCATCCTCGGGCGACTCCTCGCCCCCTATCGTCCCGATTCCGAAAAGAATTCTCCCTACGAGTGCGGCTTCGAGGCGTTTGAAGACGCCCGCATGAAGTTCGATGTCCGCTACTACCTGATCGCCATTCTCTTCATCCTGTTTGACCTCGAAATCGCCTTCCTCTTTCCGTGGGCGACGGTCTTCCAGGAGTTCATCGCCGCCGGCGAAATCGCTTGGTTCGTATTCGGCTCAGTGATGGTTTTTCTGGCGATTCTGGTCATTGGCTATATCGTCGAGTGGAAAAACGGCGCACTCGACTGGGAGTAATGCATGAGCATTGAGGGCGTCTTCCGCGAGGGGTTCGTCACCACCTCGCTCGATGCGGTCATCAACTGGACGCGCACCGGCTCGTTGTGGCCGATGACCTTCGGTCTGGCCTGTTGCGCGGTCGAGATGATCCACGCGGGCTGTTCCCGCTACGACTTGGATCGCTTCGGTGTTGTGTTCCGGCCGAGTCCGCGCCAGTCCGACCTGATGATCGTCGCCGGAACCTTGTGCAACAAGATGGCGCCGGCACTGCGCAAGGTCTATGACCAGATGTCGGAGCCGCGCTGGGTCATCTCCATGGGCTCCTGTGCCAACGGCGGTGGCTATTACCACTATTCGTACTCGGTCGTGCGCGGTTGTGACCGCATCGTGCCGGTCGACGTCTATGTGCCGGGCTGTCCGCCCACCGCCGAGGCGCTGATCTACGGCATTCTCCAGCTCCAGAACAAGATCAAGCGCACGAACACGATTGCGCGCTGACGGGTGTCCCAGACATGAGTGCCAAGCTAGAACGCCTCAGCCAGACCTTGCGCGACGTTTTCGGTAACCGGATCCAGTCGCTCGTACTCGATCGCGGTGAAGTGACGATCGAGGTCTCCGCTGCCGAATATCCCCGCGTCGCACGCCAGCTTCGCGACCATGCCGATTTGCGCTTCGAGCAGTTGATTGACCTTTCGGGTCTCGACTACTCCGCCTACGGTAACGCGATCTGGGAGGGCAAGCGCTTCGCTTCCGTCGCCCTTCTGACCTCGGTCAAGCACAACTGGCGCCTGCGTGTTCGCGTGTTCGCCGACGACGACGCCTTCCCGGTGATCGATTCGGTGGTCGATGTGTGGCCGAGCGCTAACTGGTACGAGCGCGAGTCCTTCGATCTGTACGGGATCCTGTATTCGGGCCACCCGGATCTGCGCCGCATCCTGACCGACTACGGTTTCGTCGGTCATCCGTTCCGCAAGGACTTCCCGGTTTCGGGGTACGTCGAAATGCGCTACGACCCGGAGCAGGGCAGGGTCGTCTATCAGCCGGTGAGCATCGAGCCGCGCGAGAACACGCCGCGCATCGTGCGCGAAGAGAAATACGGGGACGTCGGCCATGGCTGAGATCCGCAACTACACGATCAACTTCGGTCCGCAGCACCCCTCGGCGCACGGCGTGCTCCGCCTCGTGCTCGAACTCGACGGCGAAGTCGTCGAGCGCGCCGACCCGCACATCGGCCTCCTGCACCGCGGCACCGAGAAGCTCGCCGAGACGCGCACCTGGGTGCAGTCCGTGCCGTACATGGACCGTCTCGACTACGTGTCCATGATGTGCAACGAGCACGCCTACTGCATGGCGATCGAGAAGCTGCTCGGGGTCGAGGTTCCGCTGCGGGCCCAGTACATTCGGGTGATGTTCGACGAGATTACCCGCGTCCTGAACCACCTGCTCAACATCGGTACCCATGCCCTCGACATCGGCGCGATGACCATGGTGCTGTATACGTTCCGCGAGCGCGAAGACCTGATGGACGTCTATGAGGCAGTCTCGGGTGCGCGCATGCATGCGGCGTACTACCGTCCGGGCGGCGTCTATCGCGATCTGCCGGACCGCATGCCCAAATACGAGGTCAACAAGTTCAAGAACGAGAAGACGGTTCGCGAGCTCAACGCCAACCGCGAAGGCTCGATGCTCGACTTCCTCGAGGACTTCACCAACCGCTTCCCGACCTACTGCGACGAATACGAGACACTGCTGACCGACAACCGCATCTGGAAGCAGCGTACCGTCGGCATCGGCGTGGTATCGCCTGAGCAGGCGCTGGCCTGGGGTTTCACCGGTCCGATGCTGCGCGGCTCGGGCATCGCCTGGGATCTGCGCAAGAAGCAGCCCTACGAGGTCTATGATCGCGTCGATTTCGATGTGCCGATCGGCAAGAACGGCGACTGCTACGACCGTTACCTGTGCCGCATGGAAGAGATGCGCCAGTCGAACCGCATCATCAAGCAGTGCATCGACTGGCTGCGCAAGAACCCCGGTCCGGTCATCACCGACAACCACAAGGTCGCGCCACCTTCTCGCGAGGCGATGAAGACCAACATGGAAGAGCTGATCCACCACTTCAAGCTCTTTACCGAAGGCATGCACGTGCCAAAGGGCGAGGTGTACGCGGCGGTCGAGCATCCGAAGGGCGAGTTCGGCGTGTATGCGGTGTCGGACGGGGCGAACAAACCCTACCGGCTCAAGCTGCGCGCGCCGGGCTTCGCGCACCTCGCGGCCATGGACGACATCGCCCGTGGCCACATGATTGCCGACGTGGTCGCGATCATCGGCACGATGGACGTGGTGTTCGGCGAGATCGATCGCTGAGCGCGCCCGCGCGCAACAGCGGATGGGCGCCTGCGGGCGCCGCGGTATCAAACAAGAATCGGCAGGCTATCCGGAAGATCAAGACGACATGCTGAGCCAGGAATCGCTGCAACAGATCGATCGAGAGATCGCCAAGTATCCGCCCGATCAGACGCAGTCTGCGGTCATGGCCGCGCTGCGGATCGCGCAGGTCGAGAAGGGCTGGCTGCCCAAGGAACTCATCGAGTTCGTGGCCAGGTACCTCGGCATGCCGCCGATCGCCGCCTTCGAGGTCGCGAGCTTCTACAACATGTACGACCTCGCGCCGGTCGGACGGCACAAGATCACCGTGTGCACGAACCTGCCGTGCGCGCTGTCCGGCGGCGTCCATGCGGCGGACTACATCAAGGAAAAGCTCGGCATCGACTTCAACGAGACCACGCCCGACGGCAAGTTCACGCTGAAGGAAGGCGAGTGCATGGGCGCCTGTGGCGACGCCCCGGTGCTGCTGGTGAATAACCATCACATGTGCAGCTGGATGACCACCGAGAAGATCGACCAGATGCTGGCCGAGCTGGACAAGAAATGAGCACGCAAGGAATGATCCTCGCCGGCTGCGACGGCGACCGCACCTGGCGGCTCCAGGACTACGTCGCCCGCGGCGGTTATTCGGCGCTTCGCAAGATCCTCGCCGAGAAGATACCGCAGGACGCGATCATCGCCGAGCTCAAGACCTCGGTGCTGCGCGGTCGTGGCGGAGCAGGCTTCCCGACCGGACTGAAGTGGAGTTTCATGCCGCGCTCCTTCCCGGGCGACAAGTACCTCGCGTGCAACTCCGACGAGGGCGAGCCGGGGACCTTCAAGGACCGCGACATCCTGCGCTACAACCCGCACAGCGTCATCGAGGGCATGGCCATCGCCGCCTACGCGATGGGTGCCGCGCGGGGTTACAACTACATCCACGGCGAGATCTTCGAGACCTACTCGCGCTTCGAGGAGGCGCTTGCGGAGGCCCGCGAGGCCGGTTTCATCGGCCGCAACATCCTCGGCAGCGACTTCTCCTTCGAGCTCTTCGCGCATCACGGCTACGGCGCCTACATCTGTGGCGAGGAGACCGCGCTGCTCGAGTCGATCGAGGGCAAGAAGGGCCAGCCGCGCTTCAAGCCGCCTTTCCCGGCGAGCTACGGCCTCTATGGCAAGCCGACCACGATCAACAACACCGAGACCTTCGCGTCCGTCCCGTTCATCATGAACATGGGCGGCGAGGCCTTCCTGAACCTCGGCAAGCCCAACAACGGCGGCATGAAGCTCTTCTCGGTCTCGGGCCACGTCAATCGCCCGGGCAACTACGAGATCCCGCTCGGCACGCCCTTCGCCGAGCTGCTCGAGATGGCCGGCGGCATGCGCGGCGGGCGCAAGATCAAGGCGGTGATCCCTGGTGGTTCGTCCGCTCCGGTCGTTCCCGGCGGCGTGATGATGGACTGCACGATGGACTACGACTCGATCTCCAAGGCGGGATCGATGCTCGGTTCCGGCGCGGTCATCGTGATGGACGAGACCACCTGCATGGTCAAGGCCCTCGAGCGACTGTCCTACTTCTACTTCGAGGAGTCCTGCGGCCAGTGCACGCCCTGCCGCGAGGGCACCGGCTGGCTGTACCGTGTGGTGCATCGAATCGAGCACGGTCTTGGCCGCCCGGACGACCTCGACCTGCTGAACTCGGTGACGACCAACATCATGGGCCGCACGATCTGCGCGCTCGGTGACGCCGCCTCGATGCCGGTGCAGAGCTTCGTCAAGCACTTTGGCAGCGAGTTCGAATACCACATCGAAAACAAGAAGTGCCTCGTGCCGCCCGAAGTGCAGCGCGCTGGCAGTCAAATCTACGTGAGCCCGTCATGCTAGAGATCGAAATCGACGGCAAGCAGGTCCAGGTCAACGACGGCAGCACGGTGATCGAGGCTGCAGCGGTTGCCGGGTCCTACATTCCGCACTTCTGTTACCACAAGAAGCTGTCCATCGCGGCGAGCTGTCGGATGTGCCTGGTGCAGGTCGAGAAGGCGCCCAAGCCGCTGCCCGCCTGCGCGACACCCGTTACCAATGGCATGAAGGTATGGACGCACTCCGAGCTCGCCGTGAAGGCGCAGAAGGGGGTGATGGAGTTCCTGCTGATCAACCACCCGCTCGACTGTCCGATCTGTGACCAGGGCGGCGAGTGCCAGCTGCAGGACCTCGCAGTGGGCTACGGTTCGACCGCCTCGCGCTACCAGGAAGAGAAGCGCGTGGTGTTCAACAAGAACCTTGGCGCGCTGGTGTCGACCGACATGACGCGCTGCATCAACTGCACGCGCTGTGTTCGCTTCACCACCGAGATCGCCGGCGAGATGGAGCTCGGCCAGGCCTTCCGCGGCGAGCATGCGGAGATCATGCCCTTCATCGAGAAGACGGTCGATTCCGAGCTCTCCGGCAACATCATCGACCTCTGCCCGGTCGGTGCGCTGACCTCGAAGCCTTTCCGCTTCGCCGCTCGTACCTGGGAGCTCTCGCGCCGCAAGTCGGTGAGCCCGCACGACTCCCTCGGCGCCAACCTGATCGTCCAGACCAAGCACGACGTGGTGAAGCGCGTGCTGCCGTTCGAGAACGAAGACGTCAACGAGTGCTGGCTGTCCGACAAGGACCGCTTCTCCTACGAGGCCCTGTCCAGCGAGCAGCGCCTCGGCGCGCCGATGATCCGCCAGGGCGGGCAGTGGAAGCAGGTCGATTGGCAGGCCGCCCTCGAGTTCGTCGCCACCGGCCTGCGCGGCGTCGAGCGCGATCATGGTGCCGCCTCGATCGGCACGCTGGCCTCGCCGCACGCCACGGTCGAAGAGCTCTACCTGCTGCAGAAGCTGATGCGCGGGCTCGGTAGCGAGAACATCGATTTCCGCCTGCGCCAGGTCGACTTCCGTGCCGACGGCAAGCGCGCCGGCGCTCCGTGGCTGGGGATGCCGATCGCCGGCGTCAAGGATCTGACCCGCCTGCTCGTGGTCGGCAGCTTCCTGCGCAAGGATGCGCCGCTGCTGGCGCAGCGCGTGCGCCAGGCCGCAAAGAAAGGCCTGCACGTCAGCGCCATCGGCCCGAACGCCGAAGAGTGGTTGCTCCCGGTGCGCAACCGCGCGCTGGTCGCGCCTTCGTCGATGGTGGCCACGCTCGGCCAGGTCGTGGTCGCGCTGGCGAAGGAGAAGGGCGCCGAGGTCAGCGTCGCGCTGCTCGGCAAACTGCCCGAGATAGTGAGCGATGAAGCGCTCGCCATCGCGCAGAGTCTCGCCAGCGGCCGCAAGGTTGCGGTTTGGCTCGGCAATCTCGCCGTCCAGCACGCCCGCGCTTCCGAGCTGCAGATGCTCGCGCAGGAGATCGCGCGCCTCACCGACGGTAGCTTCGGCTTCATCGGCGAGGCTGCCAACAGCGTCGGCGGCTATCTTGCCGGCGCGGTTCCCGGCGCGGGTGGCCTGAACGCCGCCGCGATGATCGAGCAGCCACGTGCGGCCTACGTGACCCTGAACCTTGAGCCCGATCTCGACCTTGCCAATCCGGCGGCGGCGATGGCTGCGCTCGACGGTGCCCAGCTCGTGGTGGCGCTCACGAGCTTCGACTCGCCGTCGCTGCGGCAGGTGGCCGACGTGATGTTGCCGATCGCCCCCTTCACCGAGACCTCGGGCACCTTCGTGAACTGCGAGGGCCGCGCGCAGAGCTTCACCGCGGTGGCCAAGCCCTTCGCCGATGTCCGTCCGGGCTGGAAGGTGCTGCGCGTGCTCGGTAACCTGCTCGCGCTCGAGGGTTTCACCCACGCCGACTCCGAGGCCGTGCGTGCCGAGGCGCTCGCGGGTGATCTCGCCAGCCGGTTGGACAATGGCGTGGAAGGTATCGTGGTCTCTTCGGCTACCGGTCCGGCAGGCGTGCTCGAGCGTGTAGCCGACGTGCCGATCCACTTCGCCGATCCGATCGCGCGCCGCGCCCCGTCGCTGCAGAAGACGCGCGACGCAGCGGCACCCACGGCGCGCATCGCGCCGGCAACGCTCGCGGCGCTCGGCCTCGCGGCCGGGGACCGTGTGCGCGTGGCACAGGGTACGGCGAGCGTGGAACTCGTGGCCCAGGCGGATGATGGATTGGCTGCAGGATGCGTGCGCGTCGCCGCCGCGCATCCCTCGACCGCGGCGCTCGGCGCGATGAGCGGTGATCTCAGCGTGGAGCGTGCGTGATGGAAGCGATGCTGCAACCCGTGGCGGATTTCTTCGGCCCCTCCTGGACGGCCATCTGGACGCTGCTCAAGATCGTCGCGATCATCGCGCCGCTGATGATTTGCGTCGCCTACCTGACGCTCGCCGAGCGCAAGGTCATCGGCTACATGCAGGTCCGCATCGGCCCTAACCGGGTCGGTCCGAAGGGCCTTCTGCAGCCGATCGCCGACGGCATGAAGTTGCTGTTCAAGGAGATCATCGTTCCGAGCGGGGCCAGCAAGGGCCTCTTCATCCTCGGTCCCATCCTGGCGATCGCGCCCTCGCTGGCAGCCTGGGCAGTGGTGCCCTTCGACGACGGCCTGGTGCTCGCGGACGTCAATGCCGGTCTGCTCTTCCTGCTCGCCATCACTTCGATGGAGGTGTACGGGGTGATCGTCGCAGGTTGGGCGTCGAACTCGAAGTATCCCTTCCTCGGCTCGATGCGTGCCGCGGCGCAGATGGTGTCCTACGAGGTGTCGATGGGTTTCGCGCTGATCTGCGTGCTGCTCATCTCGGCCAGCCTCAACCTCACCGACATTGTCATGTCGCAGAACGAAGGCCGCTTCGCTGACATGGGCCTGGGCGTCCTGTCGTGGAACTGGATTCCGCTTTTTCCCATGTTCGTGGTGTACGTGATCTCGGGCATCGCCGAGACCAACCGCGCGCCCTTCGACGTGGTCGAAGGCGAGGCCGAGGTGGTCGCGGGGCATATGGTCGAGTACTCGGGCATGACCTTCGCGCTGTTCTTCCTCGCCGAATACGCGAACATGATTCTGGTGTCGATCCTGACCTCGATCCTGTTCCTCGGTGGCTGGCTGTCGCCCGTGGGCTTCCTGCCTGACGGTTTCCACTGGCTGGCGGTCAAGACCGCGTTCATCCTGCTGCTGTTCCTGTGGGCGCGAGCCACCTTCCCGCGCTTCCGCTACGACCACATCATGCGTCTGGGCTGGAAGGTGTTCATCCCGGTCACCCTCGTGTGGCTGTTCGTGGTGACCGTGTGGATGATGTCGCCGCTGTCGATCTGGAGTTGAGAAGACCATGGGTGCCAAGGATTACATCGGCAGTCTGTTCCTGAAGGAACTTGTCAAGGGCATGGCCCTGACCGGACGGCATTTCTTTCAGCGCAAGATCACCATCCTCTTCCCGGAAGAGAAGACGCCGCAGAGCAACCGTTTCCGTGGCCTGCACGCGCTGCGCCGCTACCCGAACGGCGAGGAGCGCTGCATCGCGTGCAAGCTGTGCGAGGCGATCTGCCCGGCAATGGCGATCACGATCGAGTCCGATCAGCGTGACGACGGATCGCGCCGCACGACGCGCTACGACATCGACCTGACCAAATGCATCTTCTGCGGCTTCTGCGAGGAAGCCTGTCCGGTGGACGCGATCGTCGAGACTCGCGTGCTGGAGTACCACGGAGAGCAGCGCGGCGATCTGTACTACACGAAGCAGATGCTGCTCGCGGTGGGGGATCGACACGAGTCGCAGATTGCGGCAGACCGCCAACAGGACGCCAAGTACCGCTAAGGGGAGGGCGCCTCGGCGCCACGAGTCAAGAACATGGAATTCAAGACCTTCGTCTTCTACTTTCTCGCCGCGATCATGGTGCTCGCGGCGCTGAGGGTGATCACCGCGCGCAACCCGGTACACGCCGCGCTCTTCCTCGTGCTCACCTTCTTCAACGCGGGCGGTCTCTGGCTGTTGCTGCAGGCCGAGTTCCTCGCGGTCACGCTCGTGATGGTGTATGTCGGCGCGGTGATGGTGCTCTTCCTGTTCGTGGTCATGATGCTCGACATCAACCTCGACCGTCTGCGTGAAGGCTTCTGGAGCTATCTCCCGGTGGGAGCCCTGGTGGGCATCCTGATGCTGGTCGAGATGGTGATGGTGCTCGGCGGCGGCTACTTCGGTCTCGAGGCGATGCCTGCGCCCGCTCCGGTTGCCGCGGACTACAGCAACACCCGCGAACTCGGCCGCGTTCTCTACACCGATTATGTGTATGCCTTCGAACTCGCCTCGCTCGTGCTGTTGGTGGCGATGGTCTCCGCAGTGGCGCTGACCTTGCGCAAGCGCAAGGGGCTGAAGTCCATCCCGCCGTCCGAGCAGGTCGCCGTCAGGCGAGAGGGCCGGGTCGAGCTGGTGAAGATGCAGGCCGAGAAAGACGACTGACAACGTACGCGAACAAAACAAGAACCGCGCCGGCGGCAGCCGGCGCGATCAGGGGGTCACTGATGCTTTCGCTTTCCCATTTCCTCATCCTGGGCGCGATCCTGTTCGCGATCAGCGTGGTCGGGATCTTCCTCAACCGGAAGAACCTGATCGTGCTGCTGATGGCCATCGAGCTGATGCTGCTCTCGGTCAACATGAACTTCGTTGCGTTCTCGCATTACCTCGGCGACATCGCCGGCCAGGTCTTCGTTTTCTTCATCCTCACCGTGGCGGCGGCCGAATCGGCGATCGGCCTCGCGATCCTGATCGTGATGTTCCGCAACATGCGCACGATCCACGTGGATGATCTGGACAGCCTCAAGGGTTAAGGAAGCGTCACGATGTCGGACATGAAAGCAATCTATCTCCTCGTGCCGCTGGCGCCGCTGGCGGGAGCGATCCTCGCAGGCCTGTTCGGAAAGCAGATCGGGCGTGCCGGGGCGCATGTGGTCACGATCCTTGGTGTGGCGATCGCCTTCGTGGCCTCGCTCTTCATCTACCAGGATGTGGCGGCCGGAAACACCTTCAACGGCACCGTATATACCTGGATGCAGGCGGGTGGCATCGACTTCGAGGTCGGTTTCCTGATCGACTCGCTGACGGTGATGATGATGCTGGTCGTTACCTTCGTGTCGCTGATGGTGCACATCTACACCATCGGCTACATGTCGGAAGATCCGGGCTACCAGCGCTTCTTCAGCTACATCTCGTTGTTCACCTTCTCGATGCTGATGCTGGTGATGTCCAACAACTTCCTCCAGCTCTTCTTCGGCTGGGAGGCGGTTGGCCTGGTGTCCTACCTGCTGATCGGCTTCTGGTACGAGCGTCCGACGGCAATCTACGCCAACATGAAGGCCTTCCTGGTCAACCGTGTGGGCGACTTCGGCTTCCTGCTCGGCATCGGCCTCGTCGCCGCCTATGCCGGCAGCCTCGACTACGCTGAGGTTTTCGCCAAGGCGAAGGAACTCTCCGTGACCGAGATGGCGGTGACCGGCTGGCCGCTGCTCACCGCGATCTGCATCTGCCTGTTCATCGGTGCGATGGGCAAGTCCGCCCAGGTGCCTCTGCACGTGTGGCTGCCCGACTCGATGGAAGGCCCGACCCCGATCTCCGCGCTGATCCACGCGGCGACCATGGTGACCGCGGGCATTTTCATGGTGGCGCGCATGTCGCCGCTGTTCGAGCTGTCCGACACCGCGCTGTCCTTCGTCCTCGTGATCGGTGCGACCACCGCGCTCTTCATGGGCTTCCTCGGCATCGTGCAGAACGACATCAAACGCGTCGTGGCCTACTCGACGCTGTCGCAGCTCGGCTACATGACGGTCGCGCTCGGCGTCTCGGCCTACTCGGCCGCGGTCTTCCACCTGATGACGCACGCCTTCTTCAAGGCGTTGCTGTTCCTCGGCGCCGGCTCGGTGATCATCGGCATGCACCACGATCAGGACATGCGCAACATGGGCGGCTTGCGCAAGTACATGCCGATCACCTGGATCACCTCGCTCCTGGGTTCGCTTGCGCTGATCGGTTTTCCGTTCTTCTCGGGCTTCTACTCCAAGGACTCGATTATCGAAGCGGTGCATTCCTCGACGATCGCGGGCTCGGGCTATGCGATGTTCTGCGTGCTCCTCGGGGTGTTCATCACCGCGTTCTACTCCTTCCGGATGTACTTCCTCGTGTTCCACGGCGAGGAGCGCTTCGGCAAGGCGCATGATCACGCACATCACGATCATCACGGCGACCACGACGACGAGGAACCCTCGGCGGATCATCACCACGGCCTGGCGCCGGGGCAGAAGCCGCACGAGTCGCCCTGGGTGGTGACCCTGCCGCTGGTGCTGCTGGCGGTGCCCTCGGTCCTGATCGGCTTCTTCACCATCGACCCGATGCTGTTCGGCGAGTGGTTCAAGGGTGTGATCCTCGTCGGCGACAATCACGTCGGCCTGCGGGAGCTCGCAGCCAACTACCATGGCCCGGTCGGCATGGCGATCCACGGTCTCCAGACGGCGCCGTTCTGGCTGGCGATGGGCGGAGTCGCGCTTGCCTGGTTCTTCTACATGAAGCGTCCGGATATCCCGGCGGCGATCCAGCGCACCTTCAAGCCGATCCACACGCTGTTGGAGAACAAGTACTACTTCGATCGCTTCAACGAGATCTTCTTCGCGGCAGGTGCACGTCTGCTCGGACGCGGCCTGTGGAAGGCGGGCGATCAGGCCCTGATCGATGGTGTCGCGGTGAACGGCTCCGCGCGCCTGGTGGGCTGGGTGGCGCAGATGTCGCGCCTCTTCCAGACGGGTCACCTGTACCAGTACGCCTTCATGATGATCATCGGCGTGTTCGTGCTGCTCACCTACTGGTTCAACCGGGGCTGAGACGGGCACGCAGGGACGGAAACACATAACAAGATCGAACGCGCCGCTCGCGGCGCACTGAACGGAAAGCAACGATGACGGACATTCCTCTCCTCAGTCTGGCGATCTGGGTACCGATTATCGGTGGCCTGCTGGTGCTCGCGACCGGCTCGGATCGCAACGCTCCGCTGGCGCGCATGCTCGCCTTGGCGGTCGCCGTGGCTGGCTTCGTCGTGACGATTCCGCTCTACACGGGCTTCGACGTCGGAACCAGCGCGATGCAGTTCGTGGAACTGCAGTCCTGGGTGCCGCGCTTCAACATCAACTACCACCTCGGCGTCGATGGCATCTCGGTGCTGTTCGTGCTGCTCAACGCCTTCATCACCATCATCGTGGTGGCGGCGGGCTGGCAGGTGATCCAGACCAAGGTCGCGCAGTACATGGCCGCGTTCCTGATCATGTCGGGCCTGATGAACGGCATCTTCTCGGCGCTCGACGCGGTGCTGTTCTACGTGTTCTTCGAAGCCTCGCTGATCCCGCTCTACCTGATCATCGGCATCTGGGGTGGCGCCAACCGGGTGTACGCGGCGATCAAGTTCTTCCTCTACACGCTGTTCGGTTCCCTGCTGATGCTGATCGCGCTGCTCTACCTGTTCATGCAGTCGGGCGGTAGCTTCAGCATCCTCGACTGGCACCAGTTGCCCCTGCCGATCGAGCCGCAGATCCTCATCTTCCTCGCCTTCCTGATCGCTTTTGGCGTCAAGGTGCCGATGTGGCCGGTGCATACTTGGCTGCCCGATGCCCACGTCGAGGCACCCACCGGCGGATCGGTTGTACTTGCCGCGATCGCCCTGAAGCTCGGCGCTTATGGCTTCCTGCGGTTCTCCCTGCCGATCGTGCCCGACGCGGCGAACGAGCTCGCGCCGCTGGTGATCACCCTGTCGCTGATCGCGGTTGTGTATATCGGCTTCGTCGCGCTGGTACAGGCCGACATGAAGAAGCTCGTGGCCTACTCGTCGATCTCCCACATGGGCTTCGTGACCCTGGGCTTCTTCATGTTCAACAGCCTCGGCGTCGAGGGCGCTCTGGTGCAGATGATCTCTCACGGCTTCGTTTCGGGCGCGATGTTCCTGTGCATCGGCGTGCTCTATGACCGCCTGCACTCGCGCCAGATCGCCGACTACGGTGGCGTGGTGCACACCATGCCGAAGTTTGCGGCCTTCTTCATGCTCTTCACGATGGCCAACTCTGGCCTGCCGGCCACCTCCGGTTTCGTCGGCGAGTTCATGGTGGTGCTTGGGGCCGTGCAGTACAACTTCTGGATCGGCTTCGTCGCCGCCACCACGCTGATCCTCGGCGCTGCGTATTCGCTCTGGATGTACAAGCGGGTGGTGTTCGGCAAGGTGGCCAACCCCCATGTCGCCGAGCTCGAGGACATCAACGGCCGCGAGTTCGCCTTCCTTGCGGTGCTGGCGGCGTGCGTGCTGGCGATGGGCCTGTATCCCTTCCCCTTCACCGAAGTGATGCACGCCTCGGTCAATGAACTCCTGCGGCATGTTGCCGTGAGCAAGCTCTGAGCGCTGCCCGGCGCGAGCGCACGAGACACTTTACGGACTGGTCAGAAGATGAATTTCGTCGTCCCCGACTTCTACCCCGCAGCGGCCGAGATCTTCGTGGCCGTGATGGCCTTGGTGATCATGCTGGCGAGTACCTTCGCGCGCAGCGTCGCTCGCAACTTGGCTTATCTGCTTACTCAGGCGACCCTGATCGCCGCGGCCTTCATCACGATCTTCACGATGGAGGGGGAGGTGGTCCATACCTTCAGCAATCTGTTCATCAGCGATCTGCTGGGTGACGTGCTGAAGCTGATGATCTATTTCTCCACCGCGATCGCGCTGCTGTACGGGCGTGGCTACCTCGCCGACCGGAAGATCGACAAGCCCGAGTACTACCTGCTCGCGCTGCTGATGACGCTCGGCATGATGGTGATGGTCACGGCCAACCACATGCTGCCGATGTACATCGGCCTCGAGATGATGTCGCTAGCGCTGTATACGATGGTGGCGTTCGATCGCGACTCGGCGCGCTCGACCGAGGCGGCGATGAAGTACTTCGTACTCGGCGCGCTGGCTTCGGGCCTGCTGCTGTACGGCATGTCGATGGTGTATGGCGCGACCGGTACGCTCGAGTTCTCGGGTGTGGCGCAGGCGCTCTACAACCAGACCGCCAACCAGACCGTGCTGATGTTCGGCGTCGTGTTCCTGGTCGCGGGTATCTGCTTCAAACTCGGCGTTGTGCCCTTCCACATGTGGGTGCCCGACGTCTATCAGGGCGCGCCCACCGCAGTGACGCTGGTGATCGCCACGGCGCCCAAGCTCGCCGCGTTCGCGATGGCGGTGCGCCTGCTGATCTGGGCGCTGTTCGACATCGCCGAGGAATGGCAGATGATGCTGATGCTGGTGGCCGCAGCCTCGATCGTGCTCGGCAATCTGGCCGCGATCGCGCAGCAGAACATCAAACGCATGCTCGCCTACTCGGGTATCTCGCACATGGGCTTCATGCTGCTCGGCCTGCTCGCGGGCGTGGTCGAGGGCGACCGTCACTTTGCGCTCAACGCCTACAGTTCGGCGATGTTCTACGCGATCTCTTACGTGATCATGAGCCTGGCTTCGTTCGGCATGCTGATTCTGCTGTCGCGTGCAGGTTTCGAGGCCGAGAACATCGACGATTTCAAGGGGCTCAACAAGCGCAGTTCGTGGTACGCGCTGATGATGCTCTTCGTGATGTTCTCGATGGCGGGTGTGCCCTTCTTCATCGGCTTCTTCGCCAAGTTGTCGGTGCTGCAGGCGGTGGTCGCGGCCGGGTACTTCTGGCTGGCGGTGCTGGCGGTGGTGATGTCGGTGATCGGTGCCTTCTACTACCTGCGCGTGGTCAAGGTGATGTATTTCGACGAGCCGGTCGACTCCTCGCCGATTCATGCTGCGCCCGAAGTGCGTGTGATGCTCTCGGCCAACGGTCTTGCGATCGCGGCCCTCGGCCTCGCCCCGCAGGCGCTGATGTCCTTGTGCGCGTTCGCGCTGCTGCGTTCGCTCTGATCCAGCGGTGGGTGCGGACGCCAGCGTCTTCCTGCTGTTGGCCATCGCCTTCACGATGGCCAACCTGCCCTTCGTCTTCGACCGCATCTTCCTCATCCGCAAGCCGCCAGCCGGGGTTCGCAAGGGGCTCGGCTGGCGGTTTGCCGAACTGCTCGTGCTGTATTTCGTGGTGGGTGGGCTCGCAGCATCGATCGAGGCGCAGTCCCACGGTCGGGTGTATGGGCAGGGCTGGGCGTTCTACGCGACCACCTTCTGTCTCTTTGTGGTGTTTGCCTTTCCGGGCTTCACTTGGGCCTACCTGTGGCGTTCGGCGCGCCGGACATCCGAGGTAGGTGCGTGAGCGGGCTCGAGCGGGACGCGCTACATGAGTACACCCTCGATAGCGAGTCGGTTTTCGACGGTGCACTGCTCAAGGTGTGGCGAGACCGCGTCGAATTGCCGGACGGCAGCCGCAGCGTGCGCGAGTACATCCGCCATCCCGGCGCTGTGGTCGTGGTCGCGCTGGAGGAGAGCGGGGCGCTGGTGTTCGAGCGGCAGTTCCGCTATCCGCTGCAACGCGCCTTCCTCGAGTTGCCTGCCGGGAAAATCGACGCCGGCGAGGACATCCTGGCCTGCGCGCAGCGCGAACTGCGCGAGGAAACCGGCTTCGCCGCTGCGAATTGGGAATATGTCGGGGTGATGCACCCGTGTATCGGCTACTCGGACGAGCGCATCGAAGTCTTCTTCGCCCACGAGCTCTCGCAGGTGGGGGGGGCGCTCGATGACGGCGAGTTTCTCGAAGTGCTGAGCCTGCGTGCGGACGAGGTGGAGCAGGCCATCCGGATCGGACGCATCACCGACGCGAAGACCATCACCGCTTATTACCTTGCGTTGCCGCATATCCAGGCGCGTCTGCGGGGACGCTAGCGCGCTTCGCCGCCGGGTCGCGCTTCTCTCTTCACTGCCGGCGCGAACCCCGCTGGGGCTCCGCGGCTCCTGCTGCGCCGGTCTCGATGCCGCCGGGTCCCTTCTCGCGAAGGAATGGGCTGTGCTCCGCCAGTTCGTCGAGATAGTGCCCCACGCCCGCACGCTCCCTTGCCAGCCAATCGTCGACCGCGCCGCGAAAGCGCGGATCCGCGAGCCAGTGCGCGGAGAAGGTACGCACCGGGAGCAGACCGCGGGCGAGCTTGTGTTCCCCCTGTGCGCCGCCCTCGAAGCGGGTCAGACCATGCTCGATGCAGTATTCGATGGCCTGGTAGTAGCACAGCTCGAAGTGCAGGAAGGGCAGGTCCTCGACGCAGCCCCAGTAACGCCCGTACAGCGCCTCGCGATCGCACAGGAAGAAGGCGGCGGCGATCGGCTGGGTGTCGCGGCGAGCCACCAGCAGACGGACGGCCTCGGGCATGCTGTGCGCGAGCCGCACAAAAAAATCTGCTGCGAGATAGGGCGTGGAGCGGTGCTGCGCGTAGGTGTTGGCGTAACAGTGCGCGAAGAACGCCCAGTCCTCGTCCCGCGCTTCATGCCCGTCCAGCCACTGCAGATCCAGACCGTGTGCGGCTGCGCGGCGGCGTTCCTGGCGGATCTTCTTGCGCTTGGCGCCGGAGAGGCTGGCGAGGAAATGCTCGAAGTCGGCCCAGCGCCGCTGCCGGACGGAGATAGGCGCGCTGGATTCCGCGGGCGTCGGCTCGGTCTCGGCGGAGGCGGGTGGATTTCTCCAATGGAACTGCACGTCCTCGCGGATCATTAGCCCGGCGGCCTCGAGCAGCGGGCGCTCGCGATCGAGCGGGAAAAGCAGGTGCAGCGACGACAGCCCGCTCTCCAGCGCCTTCGCGAGCAGGGCGGCGAGCAGTTCCCGGCGTGCGCCGTCGTCGTGGCCGAGCAGGCGTGGCCCGGGGATGGGCGTGAAGGGCACGGCCGCGAGCCACTTCGGGTAGTAGTCGAGGCCGTGGCGCTGGTAGGCCTCGGCCCAGGCCCAGTCGAAGACGTACTCGCCCCGGGAATGCGTCTTCACATAGAGCGGCATGGCCGCGCCCAACGTGCCGCCGCGCCACAGGGTGGCGTGCGCGGGCGTCCAGCCGCTGCGCCCGCCCACGCAGCCGCTCTCTTCGAGGGCGTGCAGGAAGGCGTGGCGGATACAGGGAGCGGCGCTTGCGCAGCTCGCGTCGACCAGGGCATCCCACTGGCGTGCGTCGATACGGGCGATGCGGGGGATGAAGTGGAATCCGTCGGGCTGGCTCATGGTGGCTGGGGCAGGGGGCACGGCTGCCTGTTTTTTGTGCAGTGCGACGATACGTTGCCGCGACAGCGACTTGCAAGCGCTATCCACGCCTTGTCCACAGGCTTGCGCACCCGGGCTGTGGGTTTGTACGCGGGCATCCACGGTCGCGCTTCGCTCGCGAGACGGCCGCACGGTTCGAGTCGGGGCAAACCATCGCGTAGCGGAGCGCGCTTGGGCGCGAGAGCGTGCTCAGGCGCGCGGTCCGGCGCACGCAGAGCCTGTCGTGGAGCTTCGCCGAAGCGGTATAGTTCCGCTCCATGAACGCACATGCCCAAGCCCCCGTTTCCATCGCTGTCGCCCAGCTCAACCTGACCGTGGGCGATCTGGTCGGCAACGCCGACCACATCATCGCCGCGCTCGACGACGCACGCGCGGCCGGCGCGCAACTGCTGCTCACGCCCGAGCTTGCGCTGTCCGGGTATCCGCCCGAGGACTTGCTGCTGCGACCGGATTTCTATCGCGCCTGCGCGCGTGAGGTCGAACGCATCGCCGCTGCTGCGCGGGGGGTCACGGTGGTGCTTGGCCACCCGGTGGAGGACGGCGGCGAGCGCTACAATGCGGCCTCGGTGTTGCGCGACGGCGCGGTGCTGACGCGCTATCACAAGAGCCTGCTGCCCAACTACGAGGTCTTCGACGAGGAGCGCTACTTCGAGGCCGGCGGCACGGCTTGCGTGTTCGAGTGCGCTGGCGTGCGCTTCGGGGTGAACATCTGTGCCGACGTCTGGGAGCGCGGTCCCGCGGAGGCCGCGCGGGCGGCCGGGGCGCAGGTTCTGCTGGCGCTCAACGCTTCGCCCTACCACATGAACAAGCAGGCTCAGCGCCTGGAGGTGCTGCGCGCGCGCGTGGCCGAGACCGGCCTGCCCGTGCTGTACTGCAACATGGTGGGCGGCCAGGACGAGTTGGTCTTCGACGGCGCCTCCTTCGCGCTCGACGCCGGCGGCGCGGTCGGGCTGCAACTCGGCAGCTTCGTCGAGCGCGTCGCGATCGTCGACTACGCCTCGGGCGGTTGGTCGGGCGGTGAGCACGTTCCTGCGCGGACGCTCGAGGCCGAGGTGTACGAGGCGCTGCGCATCGGGGTGCGCGACTATCTCGCCAAGAACCGTTTCCCGGGCGCGATCATCGGCCTGTCGGGCGGGATCGACTCGGCGCTGACCCTGGCGATCGCGGTCGATGCGCTCGGCGCCGACAAGGTGCGTGCGGTGATGATGCCTTCGCCCTACACCGCTCAAATGAGCCTCGACGACTCGCGCGACATGGTGGCGCGCCTGGGCGTGCGCTATGACGAGATCGCGATCGAGCCGGCGATGAAGGTCTTTGCCGAGCTGCTTGCCGACCAGTTTGCCGGCCTGCCCGCCGACACCACCGAGGAGAACCTGCAGGCGCGCATCCGCGGCATGCTGCTGATGGCGCTGTCGAACAAGACCGGCGCGATCGTGCTCACCACCGGCAACAAGAGCGAGATGGCCACCGGCTACGCCACGCTGTACGGCGACATGGCCGGCGGCTTCGCCGTGCTCAAGGACCTCTACAAGACCTTTGTCTTCCGCCTGTCGAACTGGCGCAACACGGTGAGCCCGGTGATCCCGCAGAACATCATCGACCGACCGCCCTCGGCCGAGCTCAAGCCCGACCAGAAGGACCAGGACAGCCTGCCGCCCTACGACATGCTTGACGCCATCATCCAGGCCTACATGGAGCGCGACGAGTCGCCGCGCGACATCGTCGCCGCGGGCTTCCCCGAGGGCGAGGTGCGGCGCGTGGTGGGTATGCTCAAGCGCAACGAGTACAAGCGCCGCCAGGCCCCGGTGGGCATCCGTGTGACCCAGCGCGGTTTCGGCAGGGATTGGCGTTATCCGATAACATCCCGCTACCAGGACGAATTCTGAAAGAGGAGCAAGCCGGATGAAGAAGATCGAGGCGATCATCAAGCCGTTCAAGCTGGACGAGGTGCGCGAGGGCCTGTCCGAGGTGGGGATCACGGGCCTGACGGTGACCGAGGTTAAGGGTTTCGGCCGCCAGAAGGGCCACACCGAGCTCTATCGCGGTGCTGAATACGTGGTCGACTTCCTGCCCAAGATCAAGGTCGAGGTCGTGCTTGCCGATGACATCGTCGACCAGGCGGTGGAGGCGATCGTGAAGGCCGCGCACACGGGCAAGATCGGCGACGGCAAGATCTTCATCACGCCGGTGGAGCAGGTCATCCGCATCCGCACTGGCGAGACCAACGAAGCGGCGATCTGATATTCGGGCGGCGGGACTCAGGCGGGTAACGGCATTCGGGCGCGCGGCGCGGCGTTCTGCGCGCGCAGCAGCACCAGCAGGGCGCCGCCGCCGCCATCGTGGGGGCCGGCCTGGCAAAAGGCGAGGATCTCCTCGCGCTGCGCCAGCCAGCCGCGCGACAGCTGTTTCAGGATCGACACCTTCCCGGGCGAGCCGTGGCCCTTGCCGTGGATCACCCGGATGCAGCGCTTGCCCTGGGCAAGCGCGTCGTGCAGGAAGTTCGCCAGCGCGGCGCGCGCCTCGTCGCGGGTGAGGCCGTGGAGGTCGATCTGGCCCTGCAGCACCCAGCGCCCGCGGCGCAGATCGGTCAGCACCCGGCGCGGCAGCCCGGTCCGCAGGAAGGCCGCCTCGTCGCCCATGTCCAGGCGATCCTCGAAGGTGAGCGGTGCGGCGAGCGATTCGCCGAGCGCCGCGCGCTCGTCCTCCTCGCGCTTGAGCGGCGCAGGTGCCGGCTGCGGGCGCTCCAGCTCCACGCGGTTGCGGTCGGTGACCGGGCGGGCATTGCCCACTACCGCAAGAAAGAGCGCTGCCGGATCGCTGACGTCGGCGTCCGCGGGCAGCACGATCGCGTCGGGTCGCAGCGCCGGCGCGGGATGCGTACCGCCTGCATGGCGGGCGTGGTGACGCAGCGGTGTGTCGAGCGCCACTCGGCCGGTATCCCTCAGCGGCATCACGCCCTCGTAGGCCGCGCGTAGCGGGTCGGTCTCGGGTCGCGCACGGACGGGCTCCTCGGTTTCCTCGTCCTCCACGGCTTGCGTGCGCGGCCGCGGGGCAGGGCGGGGGCGGTGGATCTCGACGCGGTCCGTGCCGCGCACCGGGCGCACCGCGCCGACGCTGCGCCGGAAGAGCTCGAGCGCCTCCGCGTCGGGCTCCTGTGCACGATCGGCACCGGCGCTGGAGGAGTCTTCCTCAAGCGGGTGGCGGATACGCTTCGCCGGGGCGGGCGACGACACGGGTGCCGGGAGCGCGCGCTGCTGCAGCTGCTTGCGCAGGGCTGCGAAGGGCGAGGCGGGCTTCGGCACCGCGCCCTGCGCGTCGCGTCCTGGGGTGCCGGCCGGACCCGGCGCGGGAGCGCGGCGGCTCATCGGCCTGCTCAGACGCCGAGGGCGTCGAGGTAGCGTTCGGCGTCGAGTGCGGCCATGCAGCCGGTGCCGGCCGAAGTCACCGCCTGGCGGTAGATGTGGTCCTGCACGTCGCCGGCAGCGAACACGCCGGGAACGCTTGTCTGCGTCGCGTTGCCGTTGCGCCCGCCCTGGGTGACGATGTAGCCGCCCTCCATCTCGAGCTGGCCTTCGAAAATGTCGGTGTTGGGCTTGTGGCCGATGGCGATGAACACGCCCTGCAGCGCCACCTCCCGGGTGGCGCCGTTGTTCACGCCCTTGATGCGCATCCCCGTCACGCCGGTGTTGTCGCCCAGCACCTCGTCGAGCGTGGCATTGAGCGCGAGCTCGATCCTGCCGGCGGCGACCTTCTCCATCAGCTTGTCGATCATGATCTTCTCGGCGCGGAACTTCTCGCGGCGGTGCACCAGGGTGACCTTTCTCGCGATGTTGGCGAGGTAGAGCGCCTCCTCGACCGCGGTGTTGCCGCCGCCGATCACCGCGACGTCCTGGTTGCGGTAGAAGAAGCCGTCGCAGGTGGCGCACGCCGACACGCCGCGCCCGGCGAATTTTTCCTCCGAGGGCAGGCCGAGGTACTTGGCGGTGGCGCCGGTGGAGATGATCAGCGCATCGCAGGTGTATTCGCCGCTGTCGCCGATCAGGCGGAAGGGCTTCTCGCCCAGCTTCACGGTGTGGATGTGGTCGAAGATCATCTCGGTGTTGAAGCGCTCGGCGTGCCTCTGGAAGCGCGCCATCAGGTCCGGACCCATCACGCCGTCTGCATCGGCCGGCCAGTTGTCGACCTCGGTCGTGGTCATGAGCTGGCCGCCCTGGGCGAGGCCGGTGATCAGCACCGGGTTCAGGTTGGCGCGCGCGGCATAGACGGCGGCGGTGTAGCCGGCGGGGCCGGAGCCGAGGATCAGCAGACGGGCGTGTTTGGTGGTCATGGACGAGGCTTCCTGCGGGTGGATTGCGAGGCGCCGATTATAGCGGAGGGGGCGGCGGGGGTTGGAGGTGGTCGCCGGAGTCCGGGCGCTCGCGCGTGATTCCGATGGGGAGACGCGCGTTCCTGTCTGTGGTGCAGCGACACGCATCGAATTCCCGCTGGATGCGGAAAGTGTGATCTCCGTCACGAAATCGAGAATAAGCCCGGGGTGATCGTATAAACTTGAAAATGCATGTTTCAACTGTTCCACTCCTCGTGCCTGGAGCGCGCATGACCCAAGCCACCGCCGTTTCCGTCGTCGCCCTGAAGACCTTCCCGCTGTTCCATGGCCTGTCCGACGAGTCGTTGGCCAGCATCGCGCGCGTGTCGATGATGCGTCGCTTCCCCCGCGGGCAGTCCGTGGTGTGCGCGGGCGACCGTCCCGACTACGTCTATCTCGTGCTCACCGGCAGCCTCAAGGTCGTGGTGAGCGACGAGGACGGCCGCGAGGTAATCCTGTCCATCCTCGGCCAGGGCGAGCTCTTCGGCGAGATGGGCATGTTCGACGAGCGGCCGCGCTCGGCCTCGGTGATCGCCGTGGTGCCGGCCGATCTGGTGCTGATCTCCAAGCAGGATTTCCGCCGCATCATGCAGGACAGCTTCGACGTGTCCTGGCGCATCATGTGCAACCTCGCCGAGCGCCTGCGCAACGCCGATCGCAAGATCGAGAGCCTCGCGCTCATGGATGTCTACGGCCGTGTTGCGCGCCTGCTGATCGAGATGGCCGAGGACGTCGGTGGCCAGTCGGTGGTGGTCCGGCGCATCTCCAAGCAGGACATCGCCAAGATGATCGGCGCCTCGCGCGAGATGGTGAGCCGGGTGATGAAGGACCTCGGCCAGCAGGGTCTGATCGAGGAAGGGCCCGACGGCATCCTGTTGCGTGAGCGCCTCAACGACGTGTGAACGCGCGCTCGCCGCTCGGCCGTTTGTGAGCATCCGCAAGCGCGGCGGCGGGGTGGGGACCGATCCCGTATAATCCGGGGTTGTTCCACTCTCCCTGCGGCCGCAACGCAATGCTGTCTCGTTCGTCCTCCCGTTCCCAGCCGCTGCCCGAAAAGATCTCGCTGTTGCTGCAGGAGGCCCGCTGGCTGATCCTCGGCGTGGTCTCGCTCTACGTCGGCATGATCCTCGTCGGCTACAGCGAGTCCGACCCAGGCTGGTCGCACGCCTCCGACGTCACCCGCGTTGCCAATCCGGGCGGGCGTTTCGGCGCTTGGCTGGCGGACCTCCTGCTCTATCTCTTCGGCATTTCCTCGTGGTGGTGGGTGGTCTTCCTCGGCTACAGCCTGCTGTGGGGTTTCCGCCGCCTCAAGAACAGGCTCGAGCTCGACCACCGCTCCTTCATCTTCGTGATGATCGGCTTCTTCGTGGTGCTGATCACCAGCAGCGCGCTCGAATTCCTGCGTTTCCACTCCCACGGTGCGGCGCTGCCGCTCGAGCCCGGCGGCTTGATCGGCATGGAACTCGCCCAGTTCGTGCGGCGCAGCTTCGGCTTCACCGGCGGCACGCTGCTGCTGCTCGCGCTGCTGGCCACGGGGCTGTCGCTGTTCACCGGGGTGTCGTGGCTGGCTCTGATGGAGCGCATCGGTCTTGGCATCGAGCAGGCGGTGCTCGGCGTGCAGCAGGCCTGGCTGCGCTGGCAGGACCGCCGTGTGGGTCGCGAGGTGGCGCACAAGCGCGAGGAGGTGGTGCAGACCCGGCGCAAGAAGGTCGAGAAGGCCGAGCCCGCGCCGCTGCGCATCGAGCCGGCGGTGGTCGCCGTGACCAAGTCCGAGCGGGTGGAGAAGGAGCGCCAGCAGACCCTGTTCCAGGATGCGGTCGAGGGCGTGATCCCGCCGGTGGCACTGCTCGATCCGGCCAGCGGTGGCGTGGAGCCGCCTTCGCCCGAATCCCTCGAGTTCACCTCGCGCCTGATCGAGACCAAGCTCGCCGACTTCGGCGTCGAGGTCAAGGTGCTCGCCGCTTACCCCGGCCCGGTGATCACTCGCTACGAGATCGAGCCGGCAACCGGGGTCAAGGGCAGCCAGGTGGTGAACCTTGCCAAGGACCTCGCGCGCGCGCTGTCGCTGGTGTCGATCCGCGTCGTCGAGACCGTGCCGGGCAAGTCCTGCATGGCGCTCGAGCTGCCCAACCCGAAGCGGCAGATGGTGCGCCTGTCGGAGATCATCGGTTCCAAGGTGTACCAGGACGCGCATTCGCCGCTTACCGTGGTGCTCGGCAAGGACATCGGTGGCCAGCCGGTGGTGGCCGACCTAGCCAAGATGCCACACCTGCTGGTGGCGGGTACGACGGGCTCGGGCAAATCGGTCGGCATCAACGCGATGATCCTGTCGCTGCTCTACAAGAGTGAGCCCGATCGGGTGCGCTTGATCATGGTCGACCCGAAGATGCTCGAGCTGTCGATCTACGAGGGCATCCCGCACCTGCTCGCACCCGTCGTCACCGACATGAAGCACGCCGGCAACGCGCTCAACTGGTGCGTGGCGGAGATGGACAAGCGCTACAAGCTGATGGCGGCGGTGGGCGTGCGCAACCTCGCCGGCTTCAACAAGGCCGTGCAGGAGGCGCGCAAGGCCGAGCAGCCGCTCACCAACCCATTCTCGATCAGCCCCGAGAACCCGGAGCCGCTCGAGCCCTTGCCCTACATCGTGGTGGTGGTCGACGAGCTTGCCGACATGATGATGGTGGTCGGCAAGAAGGTCGAGGAGCTGATCGCCCGCCTAGCGCAGAAGGCGCGCGCCGCCGGCATCCACCTCATCCTCGCCACCCAGCGCCCTTCGGTTGACGTGATCACCGGCCTGATCAAGGCCAACGTACCCACGCGTATCGCTTTCCAGGTCTCCAGCAAGATCGACTCGCGCACCATCCTCGACCAGATGGGCGCCGAGACCCTGCTCGGCATGGGCGACATGCTCTACCTCGCGCCCGGTACCGGGCTGCCGGTGCGCGTGCACGGTGCCTTCGTCGCCGACGACGAGGTGCACAAGGTGGTCGACCACCTCAAGAAGATCGGTCCGCCCGACTATATCGAGGGCATCCTTTCCTCGGCCGAGGACGATGTCGACGCCGCGCTCGGCAGTGGCGGGGAAGGCGATGACGGCGAGTCGGACGCGCTCTACGACCAGGCCGTGGAGATCGTGGTGAAGACGCGCCGACCCTCGATCTCGCTGGTGCAGCGCCACCTGCGCATTGGCTACAACCGCGCCGCGCGCCTGATCGAACAGATGGAGCGCGCCGGCCTGGTGTCGCCGATGGGCAGCAATGGCAACCGCGAAGTGATCGTGCCGGCCAAGGAGAGCGAATGATCCAGTTCAACACGCGACCGGCCGCGCTGCTGCGCGGCGTGGCGGGCGTCGTGCTCGCGCTGGCGGCCCTGGGCGCCACGGCGGCGGGTGGCGTGCAGCAGCTGCGCGACTTCGTCGCCGGCGCGCGCAGCGCGGAGGGCGAGTTCGAGCAGGTCGTCACCGCGCAGTCCGGGCGCCGACCTCAGGAGGCCTCGGGCAGCTTCGCCTACGCCCGCCCGGGGCGCTTCCATTGGGAGTACGACCGGCCTTATCGCCAGGTGCTGGTGGGCGACGGCAAGACCCTGTGGTCCTGGGATCCCGACCTCAACCAGGTGACCGTACGCGCGATCGGCGAGGCGCTCGGCGCCACCCCGGCGGCGATCCTGTTCGGCAGCGGCGCGCTCGACGACAATTTCGAGCTCGCCGACGCCGGCGAGCGGGACGGTCTGGCCTGGGCCGAGGCGCGTCCGAAGCGCACCGAGAGCGGCTTCGAGTCGCTGCGCATCGGGCTGGCTGAAGGCCAGTTGCGGCGTATGGAGATGCGCGACCACTTCGGCCAGACCACGGTGATCCGCTTCACCCGCCTGCGCGCCAACCCGGTGCTCGCCGAGGACCGCTTCCGCTTCGAGCCGCCCGCAGGCGCCGACGTGATCGGCGAACTGCCCGGCGCGCGCTGACTCCCCACGCACGCGTGCGCACGCCGCAATCGATCCCCGAGTCCATGGGCCGTCTGCAAGGGGGCTCCGCATGACCGACCTGTTCGACGCCCTCGAGCCGCCGCAGGTGCCGCTCGCTGAGCGCATGCGGCCGCACACCCTCGACGAGGTCGCCGGCCAGTCACACCTGTTGGGACCGGGCAAGCCGCTGCGACTGGCCTTCGAGTCGCGCCGGCCGCACTCGATGATTCTGTGGGGCCCGCCCGGCGTCGGCAAGACCACGCTCGCACGGCTGATGGCGCGCGGCTTCGACGCCGAGTTCGTCGCCCTGTCCGCGGTGTTCTCCGGGGTCAAGGAGATCCGCGAGGCGATCCAGCAGGCCCAGGCCGCCAAGGCGCGCGGTCGCCACACCATCCTCTTCGTCGACGAGGTGCACCGCTTCAACAAGGCGCAGCAGGACGCTTTCCTGCCCTACGTCGAGCAGGGCCTGGTGACCTTCATCGGCGCCACCACCGAGAACCCTTCGTTCGAGGTCAACTCCGCGCTGCTGTCGCGCGCCGCGGTGTATGTGCTGGAGTCGCTCGACCACGATGCCATGCTGCGCCTGTTCGAGCGCGCGCACGCGATCGCCTGCCCGACGCTCGGCTTCGACGAGGATGCGCGCGAGCGCCTGATCGGCTTTGCCGACGGCGACGCGCGCAGGCTGATGAACCTGATCGAACAGGTCCAGGTTGCCGCCGAGACCGCCAAGGTCGATCCGGTGAGCGCCACCTTCGTCGACCAGGCCCTGTCGCGCAACCTGCGCCGCTTCGACAAGGGCGGAGAGGCCTTCTACGACCAGATTTCCGCCCTGCACAAGTCGGTGCGCGGCTCGGATCCGGATGCCTCGCTGTACTGGCTGTGCCGCATGCTCGACGGCGGCGCCGATCCGCTCTACCTCGGCCGGCGGCTGATCCGCATGGCGGTGGAGGACATCGGCCTGGCCGATCCGCGTGCGCTCGAGATCGCGCTCAATGCCTGCCACACCTACGAGCGCCTCGGTTCTCCCGAGGGCGAACTCGCGCTCGCCCAGGCGACGATCTTCATGGCCTGCGCGGCCAAGTCCAACGCCGCCTACAAGGCCTACAAGGCCGCGCGCGCCTTTGTCGCCCACGACGGCTCGCGTCCGGTGCCGCTGCACCTGCGCAACGCGCCGACCAAGCTGATGAAGGCGCTCGACTACGGCAAGGCCTACCGCTACGCGCACGACGAGCCCGAGGCCTATGCAGCGGGCGAGAATTATTTCCCCGAGGGAATGCAGTCGCCCGGGTGGTACCAACCCACTCCGCGCGGCCTCGAAGGCAAGATCGGCCAGAAGCTCGCTTGGCTGCGTGAACTCGACCGCAAGGCGGCGGAGGGCGGAAAACAATACGCGAGGCCGTCGCCATCTGCGGGCGGCGCCTCGCGCGAAGTCCCGGCGAGCAAAGGTACGCCGGGCGAGGAGAGAATCAGTGGGGGAGGGGATGATCCTTCATGAAACGCTCGCAGACGGAAGCCGCCAGTTTGGCCTTGCGCACGTCCCCGCATGCATTGGCACGCTCGATGAGTTCGCGCATGTAGTGCGTGAGTGCCAGCACGCCCTCCGGCGTCTGCACGAGCCCGCAGCAAAGCTGCGCGGCGGCGGCATCCGGGATGTCCTCATGCTCGGCAATCAACAACACCTCCTCGTCGGTGAGATCGCAGTAGTCCAGGCAGTCGCGAATGGATAGCATGCCGTTTCCTCCAGGTCCGGGCCGTCTGATGCGGCTTTGTTGTCAACTCAAGGATAGTGGACCGATCCGCTTTTACAAGTTCGATAGAAATTCAGAACCAGAACCAAGTCGTTGATTAAGAAAGCCGATTTTGCGAAGCGCGAGGTCTTGTCGCGCAACCCCGCCATGTAATCAGTCGCCTGCGACGGTTTTCCGAGAATCCGCATCAACTTTTGCCGATCGCTTTTCAGGAACGTTTCCGATGCTCGATATCCAGCTTCTCCGCACCCAGCTCGACCACGTCGCCGCACGCCTCGCCACGCGCGGGATGCAGCTCGACACCGCCGCCTTCCAGGCCCTCGAGGACGAGCGCAAGCAGTTGCAGACCCGCACCCAGGAACTGCAGGCCCGCCGCAACGCGCTGTCCAAGCAGATCGGCATGCTCAAGGGCAAGGGCGAGGACGCCTCCGCGGTGATGGCCGAGGTCGCCCAGCTCGGCGACGGGCTCAAGGCCTGCGAGCAGGCCCTGCCGATGCTGCTCGAGCGCATCAACGCCTTCCTGGCCACCCTGCCGAACCTGCCGCAGGATGATGTTCCGGCGGGCGCAGACGAGACCGGCAACGTCGAGGTGCGGCGCTGGGGTACGCCGCGCGCCTACGACTTCGAGGTGCGCGACCACGTGGACCTCGGCGCTCCGCTCGGCCTCGACTTCGAGACCGGCGCCAAGCTGTCGGGCTCGCGCTTCGCCTTCCTGCGCGGTCCGGTGGCGCGCCTGCATCGCGCGCTCGCGCAGTTCATGCTCGACACCCACACCCGCGAGCACGGCTACACCGAGTGCTACACGCCCTACATCGTCAATGGCTCGGCGCTCTACGGCACCGGTCAGCTGCCCAAGTTCAAGGAGGATCTGTTCTGGGTGCTGCGCGGCGGCGACGAGGAGGGCCTCGAGCAGTACCTGATCCCGACCGCAGAGATCACGCTCACCAACAGCGTGCGCGAGGAGGTGCTCGCGCTCGAGAGCCTGCCGATCCGTCTTACCGCGCATAGCCCCTGCTTCCGCTCCGAGGCGGGCAGCGGCGGGCGCGACGTGCGCGGCATGATCCGCCAGCACCAGTTCGACAAGGTCGAGATGGTGCAGATCGTCGAGCCGGCGAAGAGCAAGGAGGCGCTCGAACAGATGGTCGGCCACGCCGAGGCCATCCTGCAGAAGCTCGAGCTGCCCTACCGGGTGATCACGCTGTGCACCGGCGACATGGGCTTCTCGGCTGCGAAGACCTACGATCTCGAGGTGTGGCTGCCGGCGCAGAACACATACCGCGAGATCTCCAGCTGCTCGAACTGCGAGTCCTTCCAGGCGCGTCGCATGCAGGCCCGCTTCAAGAACGCGCAGGGCAAGAACGAGCTGGTGCACACGCTCAACGGGTCCGGTCTGGCGGTGGGGCGCACCCTGGTTGCGGTGCTGGAGAACCACCAGCAGGCCGACGGTTCGATCGTGATCCCGCGGGCGCTGGTGCCCTACATGGGTGGCATCGAGCGCATCGAAGCGCCGCTCTGAGCGGCGATCGGCGGTTGGCGCGGGTCCGACCTTGCGGCCCGCGCCAGCCGCGTCCTGGCGGGGCCGTGCCGTGTGCGATGCCGTCCCGCTCCGCCGCTTGCGCCCGCGCTCAGTGCTCGTCCAGCCACACCGACTCCCAGCGCGCGAGCTCGGGGAAGTGGTGCTCGGCGCGCGCGGCGAGCGCGCGGTCGAGTTCGTCGATCAGGCCGTGCAGCGAGCGTTCGGGCGCGTGGGGGAGTTCGGGCTCGAACTCCACGACGAGGTCGCCACGTGCGCGCCGGCCGTGCGCCGGAAAGCCGGCGCCGGGTACGCGCAGGCTGCGCGGATGGGCGAGGCCGGGCTCGAGTTCGATGCTGCGCACGCCCGTCGGGTGGGGCACGCGCAGGGTCCCGCCGATCAGCAGGCGCAGCGCGCTGACCGGGCGGCGCAGCACCAGGTCGCGGCCCTCGCGGCGAAACAGCGGATGACTGGTGAGGCGGATCTGCAGGTGCAGGTCGCCAGCGCGATGGCGCGGCTCGGGGTGCGCTTCGCCCTCGCCGGCGAGACGCAGTTCGTCGTCGTCCACCACCCCGGGTGGAATGAGTACCTCGAGATGACGAGTCTGCATTTGTTCCCCGCTGCCGCCACAGCCGCCACACGGTCCCGTGTTGCGATAGCCCCGCCCCTCGCAGCCCGGGCAGCGCTCCAGCCCCGCAGGTCCGTGCAAGCGGCCCGAGCCTCGGCAGGGTGTGCATAGGCGGCTCACGCTGAGCTTCTCGATGCCGCTGCCGCCGCACAGCACGCAGGGGCTGCGGCGCTCGACCTCGACCGTCCGCCGCGCCCCGGTGAAGCTCTCCTCGATGCTGATCTCCAGTGTCTGCCAGCGGTCCGCGCCGCGCTGCGGCGGAGGCTGGGTGGCAGCCGCGTCCTCGTGTGCCTTCTCCTTGCCTTCGAGCAGGGCGGCGAGCAGGCGGTCGTGCGCATCGCGCAGCCGCCTGAACTGATCGGCGGCGGCGGGGTCGGGATTGCGATCGGGATGCCATCGCATGGCGAGCTTGCGGAAGGCGCGCTTGATCTGTTGCGCGCTCGCGCCGGCTGGCAGGCCGAGCAGTGCGTGGGTGTCGGACATGGACGAATGGGTGAGGACCGCGAGGGCATCAGCTTAACCGAGCTTGCCCGCGGATGCTGCGCCCGCACTTGACGGATCTCCCAAGGATGAAAGAATGTGGCGCCGTGTTCAATACGGAATCGTATGGCCTGGTGCTCCGGCAGAACTCGCCGGAGCGCGAACACGCGGAAAATGAATACATGGAGACGACGAAACGATGAGCCCAAGCCGAGCTTCCGAAACCCAGCCCCGCGACTCGTGGGTGCATCATCCGCAGGGGCGCATCTTCGCGCGGGAATGGACCCCGTCCGGGGCGGCCGGCGAGCGGCCGGCGAGCCCGATCGTGCTGCTCCACGACTCGCTCGGCTGTGTCGAGCTGTGGCGCGACTTCCCGGCGGAGCTGAGCGCCGCGAGCGGGCGCCGGGTGATCGCCTACGACCGCCTCGGGTTCGGCCGCTCGGATGCGCGCGAGGCGCTGCCGGCGCTGGACTTCATCGCCGAGGAGGCGCAGGCGTATTTTCCGGCGGTGCGCGAGCAGCTCGGCCTGGAGCGCTTCGTGGTGTTCGGCCACAGCGTCGGCGGCGGCATGGCGGTGAATTGCGCGGCTGCATTTGCCGGGGCCTGCGACGCCCTGATCACCGAGTCGGCCCAGGTCTTCCCCGAGGACCTCACCCTGAGCAGCATCGCCGAGGCCAAGGAGCAGTTCGTCGATGAATCGCAGCTGCAGCGCCTGGCGCGCTATCACGGCGACAAGGCGCGCTGGGTGCTGGATGCGTGGACCGAGAGCTGGTTGCATCCCGGCTTCGCGGCCTGGTCGCTGAGGTCGGTGCTGCCGCAGGTGCGTTGCCCTGTGCTGGCCATCCATGGCATGCATGACGAGTACGGCACGAGCGTGCACCCCGAGACGATCGGCGAGCTCTCCGCGGGCCCGGCGCAGGTGGCGATCCTGCCGGACACCTTCCACGTGCCGCATCGCGAGCGTCCGGCCGCGGTCATCGAACTCGTCTGCGCCTTCCTCGAGCCGGTGCGGCAGGGCGGGGCGGTGTGCGTGTCCTGAGCGGTCGGCGCGGTGCATCCGGGCGGGTCCCGGATGGGCCGCTCGGGTATCGGGCGGGGGCGCGCCGATGCGACGAGGAGGGACGGAAAAGGAGGACGAAAAAAAACGCCGACCCGGTGAAGAGTCGGCGTTTTTCGAAACTGGCGCGCCCGGAAGGATTCGAACCTCCTACCCCCTGGTTCGTAGCCAGGTACTCTATCCAGATGAGCTACGGGCGCGTTGCCGAAATCGTTTAGAGCCCGAAATCGGAAGGCTTTTTTTGGCGCGCCCGGAAGGATTCGAACCTCCTACCCCCTGGTTCGTAGCCAGGTACTCTATCCAGATGAGCTACGGGCGCTTCTTGCTGCACTGCGAAGAACCGGGATTATAACGACTGTTCCCGCAACTTCAAGTTTAAATTGGCGGAGAGGGTGGGATTCGAACCCACGGTAGGCTTGCACCTACGCCTGATTTCGAGTCAGGTACATTCGACCACTCTGCCACCTCTCCGCTCGAAGGTCGGCATTATAGTGTTTTTTTCCGGGAAGTGAACAGTTTTTTGCGGGGGGTAAAGTGAAGAGATCCCGTCGCCGGCCCCGACCCGGCGCATCGGGACGGGCAAGGCGGCCGCGGTCGGGCCCGGGCTGCGCTCACCTGGCCTGCGGCAGCATCTCCTCGTAGGCGCGCACCGCTTCCGCGGCGTACATCAGGGCCGGGCCGCCGCCCATATAGGTGCACACGCCCAGGGTCTCCATGATCTGCTCGCGGGTCGCGCCGAGGCGGATCAGCGCCTTGATGTGGAAGCCGATGCAGGCGTCGCAGCGCTGGGTGACGGCGATCGCGAGTGCGATGAGTTCCTTCTGCAGCTCGCTCAGCACGCCGTCCTGCAGCGAGCTCTTGGCCATCGCGCCGAAGCCCTGCATGGTCTCGGGGATCTCCTTGCGCAGCGTGGCGAGCGCCTTGGAGACATCGCTCACGATCTGGACGTGGGACTTGGACATCATGCGTTCTCCTATTTCAGAAAACGCTTATCTTACTCCGCCGACGCGCTTGCGACCATCGCGTCGCGGCGCCGGGCGTGCGTGCCCGAGCGCACCCGCGACACGGCCCCGCTAAAGGGGCGGGGGTCAGGCCCCGCCGCGCTTGTCGCGCTCGATCAGCGCGTAAGCGGAGTGGTTGTGGATCGACTCGAAGTTCTCGGACTCGACCACGTAGGCGTCGATGCGCGGCTCGCGGTTCAGCTGGCCGGCGACGTCGCGCACCATGTCCTCGACGAACTTGGGGTTGTCGTAGGCGCGCTCGGTGACCCACTTCTCGTCGGGGCGCTTGAGCAGGCCGAAGACCTCGCACGAGGCCTGGGCCTCGACCATCTGCACCATCTCCTCGATCCACAGGTGGTCGTTGAGCACCGCGGTGACGGTGACGTGAGAGCGCTGGTTGTGCGCGCCGTACGCGGAGATCTTTTTCGAGCATGGGCACAGGCTGGTCACCGGCACCACGACCTTCATGGTGAACTCGTAGGCGCCGCCCTCGCCGATGCTGCCGATGAAGCAGACCTCATAGTCCATCAGGCTCTGCACGCCGGACACCGGCGCCGTCTTGTTGATGAAGTAGGGGAAGCTCATCTCGACGTGGCCGGTCTCGGCCTCGAGGCGCTCGACCATGGTGCGCAGCATGGGCTCGAAGTTCTCCACCGAGATCTCGCGCTCGCGGCCGTTGAGGATCTCGATGAAGCGCGACATGTGGGTGCCCTTGAAGTTGTGGGGCAGACCAACGTACATGTTGAAGCTGGCCACCGTGTGCTGCACGCCGCCGCGCTTGTCGGCGACCTTGATGGGGTGGCGGATCGACTTGATGCCGACCTTGTCGATCGCGATCCGGCGGCTGTCGGCGCTGCTCTGCACGTCCGGGATGGCGATTGCGTTGGGGGTGTTCATGGGCAGGTTCCCTGCGGGTGGTCGGGGGAATGGGCGTGCCGGAGCCGCCAGCAAAGTGCAATCGTGTTGCACTTTGCTGGCGATCTTATCTTTCCCGACAAAAATGCTCAACCTTTAGGCGCGCTCCGGGGCTCCGGTCGCGCGTGCGATGCTGGCGAGGATGCCGTCCTGATCGAGGCCGACCGAGGCGAGCAGTTGTGCTTGGTCGCCGTGGTCGATGAAGTGGTCGGGCAGGCCCAGGCGCAGCACGCGTGGGCGCGTGGCGAGGCCGTCGACGAGCCGTGAGACCTCGGCGCCGGCGCCGCCGATCACCGCGTTCTCCTCGAGGGTGACGATGAGGTCGTGGCTGGTGGCGAGTTCGGCCACCAGCTCGACGTCGAGCGGCTTGACGAAGCGCATGTTGGCCACCGTGGCGTCGAGCGTCTCGGCGACCTCGCGCGCCACTCCGAGCAGGCTGCCGAAGGCGAGCAGGGCGATGCCGCGGCCACGGCGCACGACCTCGCCCTTGCCGATCGGCAGGGCGCGCATCTGTGCCCGGGGCGCGGTGCCGTTGCCGCCGCCACGCGGATAGCGCACCGCGCTCGGGCCCGCATGCTGCACCGCGGTGTAGAGCATCTGGCGGCATTCGTCCTCGTCTGAGGGCGCCATCACCACCATGTTGGGCACGCAGCTGAGGAAGGAGAGGTCGAAGGCGCCATGGTGGGTCGCGCCGTCGGCGCCCACCAGGCCGCCGCGGTCGATCGCGAACACGACCGGCAGGTTCTGCAGCGCGACGTCGTGGATGAGCTGGTCGTAGGCGCGCTGAAGGAAGGTCGAGTAGATCGCCACCACCGGCACGAAGCCCTCGCAGGCCAGCCCGGCGGCGAAGGTGACCGCGTGCTGCTCGGCGATGCCGACGTCGAAGTAGCGCTCGGGGAACTCCTGCGCGAAGCGCACCAGGCCCGAGCCCTCGCGCATCGCCGGGGTGATGCCGACGATGCGCGGATCGGCCTTGGCCATGTCGCACAGCCAGTCGCCGAACACCTGGGTGTAGGTGAGCTTGCCACCGCCCTTGCCGGTCTGGATGCCGGCGGTGTGATCGAACTTCGACACCCCGTGGTAGAGCACCGGGTCGGCCTCGGCGAGCTTGTAGCCCTGGCCCTTGCGGGTGATCACGTGGAGGAACTGCGGTCCCTTGAGCTTGCGCAGGTTCTGCAGGGTCGGAATCAGTGCGTCGAGGTCGTGGCCGTCGATCGGACCGTAGTAGTGGAAGCCGAACTCCTCGAACAGCGTGCCCGGGCCGATCATGCCCTTGGCGTACTCCTCGACCTTGCGCGCGAGCTCGGCCACCGGCGGGGCGACGCCGAGCACCTTCTCGCCGACCCGGCGCGCGGTGTTGTAGGTCGAGCCCGACATCATGCGGGCGAGGATCTTGGTGAGCGCCCCCACCGGTGGCGAAATCGACATCTCGTTGTCGTTGAGGATCACCAGCAGGTTGAGGTTCTCCATGTCGCCGGCGTTGTTGAGGGCCTCGAAGGCCATGCCGGCCGACATCGCGCCGTCGCCGATCACCGCGATCGCGTGGCGGTCCTCGCCGCGTGCGCGCGCCGCCACGGCCATGCCGAGCGCAGCCGAGATCGAGGTGGAGGAGTGTGCGGTGCCGAAGGTGTCGTACTCGCTCTCGCAGCGCCGCGGGAAGCCGGAGATGCCGCCGAAGTGGCGCAGCCCGGTCATCGCCTCGCGGCGGCCGGTGAGCACCTTGTGGCCGTAGGTCTGGTGGCCGACGTCCCACACGATGCGGTCGTGAGGGGTGTTGAAAACGTGGTGCAGCGCGATCGTCAGCTCGACGGTGCCGAGGTTGGAGGACAGATGGCCGCCGGTCTTCGATACCGACTCGATCAGGAAGGCGCGCAATTCGGAGGCGAGGGCGCCGAGTTCGCGGCGATCGAGTGCACGGACGTCGGCGGGACAGCCGACGCGTTCCAGGTTCGGGTAGGGGGCCATGGGGGATCCGGCTTTTGGGTTGTTCTTGGGGGCCGCAGTCAGGCGCGATCAGAAGGCGCGATGCACGATGTAGTCCGCGAGCTGCTCCAGGCGCAGCGCACGCGCGCCGAAGGGGCGCAGGCTGGCGCGCGCCTCGTCGAGCATCTCCTCGGCGAGGCGGCGGGCGTCGACCAGGCCGAGCAGGCTCACGTAGGTCGGCTTGTCGTTGTCGGCGTCCTTGCCCGCGGTCTTGCCCAGCGTGGCGGTGTCGGCCTCGGCGTCGAGGAGGTCGTCGACCACCTGGAAGAGCAGGCCCACGACCTTGGCGTAGTGGTCCAGGCGTGCGTGCTCGTCGGCACCCAATGTGCCGCCGGCACGCGCGCCGAGCAGCACCGCGGCGCGGATCAGCGCCCCGGTCTTGTGGATGTGCATGAACTCGAGCTCTTCGCGCCCCAGCCGCTTGCCCACCGAGGCGAGGTCGATCGCCTGGCCGCCGGCCATGCCGCGCGAGCCTGACGCGATGGCGAGCTGGTTCAGCATCGCGAGCTGGTTCGCGGGGTCCGTGCCGAGCGGACGCTCGGCGAGCACCTGGAAGGCCAGCGTCTGCAGCGCGTCGCCGGCGAGCAGGGCGGTGGCCTCGTCGAACTCGACATGCACGGTAGGCTTGCCGCGACGCAGCACGTCATCGTCCATGCAAGGGAGATCGTCGTGCACCAGCGAATAGGCGTGGATCAGCTCGACCGCGCAGGCGATGCGGTCGAGGTCCTCGGCAGCGGCGCCGGCGAGTGCGCCGGCCGCATGCGCGAGCAGCGGACGCACGCGCTTGCCACCGCCGAGCACCGCGTAGCGCATCGCCTCGTGCAGGCGATGCGGGGCGATCGCGGCATCGGGCAGCACGCCGGCGAGCGCGACCTCGGTGCGCTGCTGGATCTGCGCCGTCCATTCGGAGAAGGAGGGGAGCTTGCTGTCTGTGTTCATGCGCCTGCCTCGTCGCCGTCGCGGGTCGGTTCGGTCGGGAAATCGGTGAGGCCGTCGCCTTCGAGCATGCGCACGCGCTGCTCGGCGTCGCTGAGCGTGGTCTGGCAGTGACGCAGCAGGCCGACGCCACGCTGATAGCGCGCGAGGGCATCCTCGAGCGGCAGATTGCCGGATTCCATTTCCTGGACAATGGCCTCGAGCTCGGAGACCGCCGCTTCGAACGACTTGGGGGAGGATGCCGACTTTGGCATGGATCGATATCTGGCGCGGCAAAAGCGGAAAAATAACCGAAGGCGGGTATGGCGGTCAAACGGGGGGTGTCTTACACTAAACCCTTTATTTTTCCGGATTTCTTGTCCGCAAGAGGAGGTTCGGGGATGTCCGACATCGCTTCCAAGGCTCGACTGGCCCAGGCAGCCTCCCAGCTGCCTGTCTCGTGGTACTTCGACCAGCAGGTTTTCGAACTGGAGAAGAAACTCCTCTTCGATGCCGGTCCGGGGTACGTCGGCCATGAGCTGATGGTTCCCGAGGTCGGCAACTACCGCTCGCTGGAGTGGCTCGACCACGCCAAGCTGCTGTTCCGCACCGAGGCGGGTGTGCACCAGATGTCCAACGTCTGCCGCCACCGCCAGGCGATCATGCTGCAGGGCAGCGGCACGACCAAGCTCGTGGTCTGCCCGGTGCACCGCTGGACCTACGACCGCCAGGGCAACCTGCTCGGCGCACCGCACTTCCCCGAGAAGCCCTGCCTGGGCCTCAGGCGCGACGAGCTCGAACGCTGGAATGGCCTGCTTTTCAAGGGCCCGCGCTCGGCGAGCGCCGACCTTGCCGGGATGCAGGTGGCGGGCGAATTCGATTTCTCGGGCTACAAGCTCGACAAGGTCGAGGTCCACCATTGCAATTACAACTGGAAGACCTTCATCGAGGTCTATCTGGAGGACTATCACGTCGTGCCCTTCCACCCCGGACTGGGCAACTTCGTGACCTGCAAGGACCTGAGCTGGCAGTTCGGCGACTGGTATTCGGTACAGAAGGTGGGCATCACCTCGCTCGCCAAGCCGGGCTCGGAGACCTACGCCAAGTGGCACAAGGCGGTGATCGACTACTACGGCGAGAAGAAGCCGACGCATGGTGCGATCTGGCTCACCTACTACCCGAATGTGATGGTGGAGTGGTACCCGCACGTGCTGGTGGTGAGCACGCTGATTCCGACGGATGTGGATAAGACGACCAACGTGGTGGAGTTCTACTACCCGGAGGACATCGTCGAGTTCGAGCGCGAGTTCGTCGAGGCCGAGCAGGCCGCCTACATGGAGACTGCGATCGAGGACGACGAGATCGGCGAGCGCATGGATCGCGGCCGGAGGGCGCTGCTGAAGGAGGGGCGCAACGAGGTCGGCCCCTACCAGTCGCCCTTCGAGGACGGCATGCAGCATTTCCACGAGTTCTACCGGCGCATCATGGAGCCGCACATCGGCGGGTGAAGCGGAGAGAAGCGAGGCGCGACCTGCGGCTCGCGCATTCCATCACGCGCGGCGCCGATTCAAGGCGCCACGATCGCGACTTGCGTCGCTCCCACAGGAAAGTACACGCGACTCGACCGCCAAGTACACGCGACTCGACCGCCGCCTTGCAGAAGCGACGCAAGGCGCGATTCTCTCCCGCCTTGCTCCGAAGCTTCAGCGCGGGTCCTGCAACTCCTTGGGCAGCGCGAAGGTCACGCGCTCGGGCACGCCGTCGAGGTTGCGCACCGCGCCGCCGCTCAGTTCTTCCAGGCGCGCGATCACCTCGGCCACCAGCACCTCGGGCGCCGAGGCCCCCGCGGTCACGCCGATGCGGCGCTTGCCCTCGATCCAGGCGGGGTCGATGCCGGCGGCGTTGTCGATCAGGTAGGCGGGCACGCCGCGCAGCGCGGCGACCTCGCGCAGGCGGTTGGAGTTGGAGCTGTTCTTCGACCCGACCACGAATACCACGTCCGCGTACGGGGTCATGAACTTCACCGCGTCCTGGCGGTTCTGCGTGGCGTAGCAGATATCGTCCTTCTTCGGGCCGACGACCCGGGGGAAGCGGGTGCGCAGGGCATCGACGATCGCGGCCGCGTCATCCACGGACAGCGTGGTCTGGGTCACGTAGGCGAGCTGTTCTGGGTCGGCCACCTGCAGGCCGGCGACGTCGGCCGGGGTCTCGACCAGATGGATGCCGCCGTCGACCTGGCCCATCGTGCCCTCGACCTCGGGGTGGCCCTTGTGACCGATCATGACGATCTCCTTGCCCTGGTCGCGCATGCGCGCCACCTCGACATGGACCTTCGTCACCAGCGGGCAGGTGGCGTCGAAGACGCGCAGCCCGCGGCGCTCGGCTTCCTCGCGCACCGCGAGCGAGACGCCATGGGCCGAGAAGATCACCGTATTGCCGGTAGGGACCTCGTCGAGTTCGTCGACGAAAATCGCACCCTTGGCGCGCAGGTCGTCCACGACGAACTTGTTGTGCACGACCTCGTGGCGCACGTAGATCGGCGCGCCGTAGCGCTTCAGGGCGCGTTCGACGATCTCGATCGCGCGCTCGACCCCGGCGCAGAAGCCGCGCGGGTTGGCGAGCAGGATTTCCTTGTCGTTCATCTTTCGTCTCTGTGGGGTGTCGCGGGCGGCGCTCAGGAGATTCCGATCACCTGCACCTCGAAGCGGATCGCCTTGCCCGCCAGCGGGTGGTTGAAGTCGATCAGCGCCGACTGCGCGTCGATCTCGCGCACCAGGCCGGAGTAGCGTGAGCCATCGGGTGCGGTGAACTCCATGATGCTCATCGCTTCGATCTCCTCGTCGGGCATGTGTTCGCGCTTGACGCGCTCGACCAGCTCGTCGCGATAGGGGCCGAAGGCTTCGTCTGCCGCCAGTTCGAAGATGTGGTGGGTGCCCGGCATCAGGCCGATCAGCAGCCGCTCCATCGCCGGCAGCATTTCGCCGGCGCCCAATTGCAGCGTGGCGGGGGTGGCGTTGAAGGTGCTGATCAGCGGCTGGCCGCTCGGCAGCGAGATGCGGTAGTGCAGGGTGACGAGGCTGTTGGCCTGGATCGCTTCGCTCAAGATGGTGCTCCCGGTCGGGGCGGGTCGCCGGCTTTGGGGCCAAAGAACTGGCCCCAGAGCATCATCGCGACACCCACGGTGATGGCCGAGTCGGCCAGGTTGAACGCCGGCCAGCTCCAGCCGGCGTAGTGGAAGTGCAGGAAGTCGACCACCGCGCCATGCACGAGGCGGTCATAGACGTTGCCGAGCGCACCGCCGATGATCAGGGCGAAGGCGGTCGGCAGCAGCTTTTCGTGGCGATGGTGGTGCATCAGCGTCAGCAGCCAGGCGCTGATGCCGAAGGCCAGTATGGTGAAAAACCAGCGTTGCCAGCCGCTGTGGTCGGCGAGAAAGCTGAACGCGGCGCCCGTGTTGAACACCAGCACCAGATCGAAGAAGCCTGTGATCGGAATCAGCTCGCCGAGGCGCAGATTCGCCATCACCATCTGCTTGGTGACCTGGTCGAGCACGCCGACCACCACGGCGAGGATCAGCCAGGGCAGCATCAGAGACAGCGCACTGCGCGCGTGCGGCGTCGGGTAAGGTGTCGTCATCGTGCGGACTGCCTCAGGCATGGGCGCGGGTTTCGCCTTCGCCGAACAGGTTGCTCGCACAGCGCCCGCACAGGGTGGGGTGCTCGGCGTCGCTGCCGACCGTGTCGACGTAGTGCCAGCAGCGCTCGCACTTCTGCGCCGCGCTCGGGGTGGCGACGACGCGCTCGTCCTCGGCGCGGGCCACCTCGGACAGGGTGGCCGCCGAGGTCATGGTGACGAAGCGCAGGTCCTCGCCCAGGCTGGCCATCGCGGCGAACTTGTCGGCGGTGAGCGCGAGCTCCAGTTCCGCCTGCAGCGAGGCGCCGACCTTGCCTTCGGTGCGCAGCGCCTCGATGACCTTGAGGCCTTCTGCACGCACGGCGCGGATGGTCTCCCAGCGCGCGATCAGCCCGGCTTCGCCTTCCTGCGCGGGAAGGGCGTGGAAGGTGTGCAGCATCACGCTATCCTGCGTACCCTCGTCCTTGCCGGGGTGGATCACCGTCCAGGCCTCCTCGGCGGTGAAGGACAGGATCGGCGCCATCAGTTTCAGCAGCGTCTGCGTGATGTGCCACAGCGCGGTTTGCGCGGCGCGACGCGGCAGGCTGCCGGCGGCGGTGGTGTACAGGCGATCCTTCAGGATGTCGAGGTAGAAGGCGCCCAGGTCCTCGGCGCAGAACACCTGCAGCGCCTGCACGACGCGATGGAACTCCATCTTCGCGTAGTCGGCCTCGGCCTGCTGCGCGAGCTGGCGGGTGAAGGCGAGCGCGTAGCGGTCGATGTCCAGCCACTGTTCGAGCGGCACCGCGTCCGTGGCGATGTCGAAGTCGGCGGTGTTGGCGAGCAGGAAGCGCAGGGTGTTGCGCACGCGGCGATAGACCTCGACCACGCGGTCGAGGATTTCCTTCGAGATCGACAGCTCGCCGGAATAGTCGGTGGACGCGACCCACAGGCGCAGGATCTCGGCGCCGAGCTTGCCGGTGACCTCCTGCGGCACCACCACGTTGCCGAGCGACTTGCTCATCTTGCGGCCGGCCCCGTCCACCGCGAAGCCGTGGGTGAGCAGGCTGCGGTAGGGGGCGTGGCCGTCGATCGCGCAGCCGGTGAGCAGCGAGGAGTGGAACCAGCCGCGGTGCTGGTCGGAGCCTTCCAGGTACATGTCGGCACGCGGGCCTTCGGGGTGGCCGTCGTTGTGCGAGCCGCGCAGCACGTGCTTGTGCGTGGTGCCGGAGTCGAACCAGACGTCGAGCGTGTCGCTGATCTTCTCGTACTGCGCGGCCTCGGCACCGAGCAGCTCGGCGGCATCGAGCTTGAACCAGGCCTCGATGCCCTCCTGCTCCACGCGCAGCGCGACCTCCTCCATCAGCTCGACGGTGCGCGGATGCAGCTCGCCGGTCTCCTTGTGCAGGAAGAAGGGGATCGGTACGCCCCAGTTGCGCTGGCGCGAGATGCACCAGTCGGGGCGGTTGGCGATCATCGCGTGCAGGCGCGCCTGGCCCCACGCGGGGTAGAACTTGGTGGCCTCCACGGCGCGCAGCGCGCGCTCGCGCAGTGTGGAGCCGTCGGCGGCGACCCTGTCCATGCCGACGAACCACTGCGCGGTGGCGCGATAGACGAGCGGCGTCTTGTGGCGCCAGCAGTGCATGTAGCTGTGGGTGATCTTGCCGTGCGAGAGCAGGGCGCCGACCTCGGCGAGCTTGTCGACGATCGCCGGGTTGGCCTTCCAGATGTTCATGCCGCCGAAGAAGGGAAGGTCGGACACGTACTGGCCGCCGCCCGTCACCAGGGACAGGATCTCGTCGTTGCTGCGGCCGTACGCGTGCCACGAGTTGAAGTCGTCCACGCCGTGCGCTGGCGACGAGTGCACGATGCCGGTGCCGGCGTCGATGCCGACGTATTCGGCGAGATACACCGGCGAGACGCGGTCGTAGAAGGGGTGGCGGAACTCGATGCGTTCGAGCGCCGCGCCCTTGGCGGTGGCGATGATGGTGCCTGCGAGCTGGAAGCGCTGCAGCGCGGATTCGACGAGTTCCCTGGCGAGCACGAGCAGACGATCGCCGACATCGACCAGCGCATAGTCGAACTCGGGGTGGGCGTTGAGCGCCTGGTTGGCGGGGATGGTCCACGGGGTGGTGGTCCAGATCACCGCGGCGGCGGGCTTGTCGAGCCTGGCCAGGCCGAATGCGGCGGCGAGTTTACGCAAATGAGTGCCGGCGTCCGCGTCGGATACCGGGAACGCGACATCGATCGTCGGCGAGGGCTTGTCGGCATATTCCACCTCGGCCTCGGCCAGCGCCGAGCCGCAGTCGAAGCACCAGTTCACCGGCTTCAGGCCCTTGAACACGTAGCCGTTCTTCGTCATCTCGGCGAGCGCGCGGATCTCGTTGGCTTCGTTGGCGAAGTCCATCGTGCGGTAGGGGTTGTCCCAGTCGCCGAGCACGCCGAGGCGGATGAAGTCGGCCTTCTGGATCTCGATCTGCTCGGCGGCGTAGGCGCGGCACAGCTCACGCACGCGGTCGGCGGGCAGGTTCTTGCCGTGCGTCACCTCGACCTTGTGCTCGATCGGCAGGCCGTGGCAGTCCCAGCCTGGAACGTAGGGCGCGTCGAAGCCGGCCAGCGTCTTCGAGCGCACGATGATGTCCTTGAGGATCTTGTTCAGCGCGTGGCCGATGTGCAGGCTGCCGTTGGCGTAGGGCGGGCCGTCGTGGAGCACGAACTTGGGCCGGCCGGCGCTGGCCTTGCGGATGCGCTGGTAGAGCTTCTTCTGCTGCCAGTCGGCGATCCAGTTCGGCTCGCGCCTGGGCAGGTCGCCACGCATCGGGAAGGGGGTGTCGGGCAGGTTGAGCGTCTTGCGGTAGTCGGCCATGGCGGGATCGGAAGTCGGTGGGATCGGCGGGGTTCGTCGGGCCTTCAGGCGGGCAGGGGGTTCGCGGCCAGCCAGTCGCGGGCCGTCTGGCTGTCGAGGGCGATCTGCGCGCGCAGCGCGTCGAGCGAGGGGAATTTTTGCTCGGCGCGCAGGCGATGCAGGAAATGTACGCGGATGTGGGCGCCGTAGCAGTCCTGCGTCCAGTCGAAGAGGTGGACCTCGAGGCGGGCGCGGCCGTTCGCGGTCGCGGTCGGGCGCAGGCCGATGTTGGCGACGCCGGCCACCGGGCCGGATGCGAGGCCTTCGACGCTTACCACGTAGACACCGCCCAGCGCCGGGCGGCGGTGCTTCATCTGGATGTTCGCGGTCGGGAAGCCGAGCTGGCGGCCGAGCTTGTCGCCGTGGCTGACGCGACCGGCGATGCTGTAGGGGCGGCCGAGCAGGCGCGCGGCGTGGGCGAGGTCGCCCTCCGCGAGCGCGGCCCGCACCGCCGAGCTGGACACCCGCTCGCCCGCGACGGCGAGCGTGGGCATGGACTCGACCCCGAAGCCGCCCTCGGCGCCGGCCGCGCGCAGCATCGCGAAGTTGCCCTGGCGGCGGGCGCCGAAGCGGAAATCGTCACCGATGAAGAGATGGCGCACGCCGAGGCCGCGCACCAGGATGTCGTCGATGAAGGCCTGCGCGGGCTGAGCGGCGAAGCGAGCGTCGAAGCGGCAGACGTGGCAGCGGTCGACGCCGGCGGCGGAAAGCAGCAGCAGCTTCTCGCGCAGCGAGGCGAGGCGGGCAGGGGCGTCGGCGGGGCTGAAGTATTCGCGCGGGTGCGGCTCGAAGGTGAGCACCACCGCCGGCAGGCCGAGCGCACGGGCCTTGTCGGTGAGCAGCGAAAGCAGCGCCTGATGGCCGAGATGCACGCCATCGAAGTTGCCGATGGTGAGCACCGCAGCCGTGTCGGCCTGCTCGGGAATCCCGCGGTGAACCTGCATAAGCGCCTGAAAAAGCCGCGATTATAGCGGCAAAGCCCGCTATTGCGGGCCTTGCGGGCAGACTTGCTCGGGATGCGGGCGGTGCGCTCGCCCTCAGTCGAGCCGCGCCACGCGGGTCGGCCCGCTCGGGGCGTGCTCCTCGAAATAGCGCTTGACGCCGCGCATCAGCGCCATCGCCATCTTGTCCTGGTAGGCCTCGTCGTTGAGACGGCGCTCTTCCTGCGGGTTGCTGATGAAGGCGGTTTCGACCAGCACCGAGGGGATGTCGGGTGCGCGCAGCACCGCGAAGCCGGCCTGTTCCACCTCGGGCTTGTGCAGCCGGTTGATGGTGCCGAGCTCGCCGAGCATGGCGCGCCCGAGCTTGAAGCTGTCGTTGATCGTGGCGGTCTGCGACAGGTCGAGCAGGGTGCGGGCGATGTGGCCGTCCTGGCGGGCGAGGTTGACGCCGCCCACGAGGTCGGCATCGTTCTCCTTCTGCGCCAGCCAGCTTGCCGCCGAGCTCGAGGCGCCGCGCTCGGAGAGCACATAGACCGAGCTGCCGTTGGCCTCGGGGCGAACGAAGGCGTCGGCGTGGATCGACACGAAGAGATCGGCGCGCACCCGGCGGGCGCGCGCCACGCGCTGGTGCAGCGGCACGAAGTAGTCGCCGTCGCGCGTGAGCACCGCGCGCATGCCGGGCATGGCGTCGATCTTGCGCTTGAGGCGTTGCGCGATCGACAGCGTGACGTCCTTCTCGTAGCTGCCGCCACGACCGATCGCGCCCGGATCCTCGCCACCATGGCCGGCGTCCAGCACCACGGTGTACAGGCGATCGACCGCCGGCTCGTTACGCTTGCCGCGGCGCACCGGCTCGCGCGGCTCCTCGCGCGCCACCGCGGCGGTGTTGCCGCCGGCGTCGCCCATCGCGGCGTCCATCGGCGAGTCCTTCATGATCAGCGCCATCAGCGGATCGTGGGCCTCGGTCGGGTGCAGGTCGAGGACGAGGCGGTGGCCGTAGTTGCCCACCGGGTCGAGCGTGAACACCTGCGGGTTGATCGCCGCCTTGAGCTCGATCACCACCCGCACCACGCCCGGCCGGTTCTGCCCGGCGCGGATCAGGCGGATGTAGGGGTCGGAGTCGAGCACCTTCGAGGGCAGGGACTGCAGCACGCTGTCGAGCTGCACGCCCTCGAGGTCGACCACCAGGCGCTGCGGGTCCTCGACCAGCATGTGGCTGTGGCGCAGGCGCGAGGAGCCCTCGAGGGTGATGCGGGTGTATTCGGCCGAGGGCCATACGCGCACCGCGAGCAGGCTTGCCGAACTCGCCAGCCCGACCGGGCTCACCAGCATGGCGAGCGAGGCGCCGGCGAACTTGAGCAGGCCGCGGCGATCGATGCGCCCCGCTGCGAAGGCCTCGGCCGCGGCGGCAAGCCCCGGAGTCTGGCCGAGACTCAGGTCGTCCCGGGCGCCGGGTCCGCGCCCCGCAAAGCTTTCACCAGTCCGATCACGCATGTTCGCCCCGCTTCCGTGTTTGCGCTGATCGCCACATCCCGCCCGGATTCACCGGCCTGCAGGACGATTTCGACGTCGGGAGAGGGCAGATGGGGCGAGGCCTTGTCCGGCCATTCCACGATGCAGACGCCCTCACCGGCGAAGTATTCGTCCAGCCCCGCGTCGAGATATTCGTCGGGCGAGGTGAAGCGATAAAAATCAAAGTGATATAAGTTTAAGCTAGAAACCACGTAAGGTTCAATCAAGGTGTAGGTCGGACTCTTCACCTTGCCCTCGTGGCCGAGCGCGCGCAGCAGGCCGCGGGTGAGGGTGGTCTTGCCGGTGCCCAGGTTGCCCTGCAGCCAGATCTGCAGTCCGGGCGCGAGAACGCCGGCGAGCGCGCCGCCAAGCGCCACGGTGGCCGCCTCGTCGGGCAAATGCGCCTGCAGGCGCGCGCCGTTATCATCGGCAGTCTGGATCGACTCGATCATCGGGACCTCTGACAAATGGAAACAAAATTGCCGGCGCCGGACGGGGCGGCGGTCGACGGGACCGTCCTCGACGGTGCGGCACTTGTTGCGCGGATCAGACAGTGGGGGCGCGAACTCGGCTTCGACGCGGTCGGCGTGGGCGGGGTCGATCTCGCCGACGCCGAACCCGGCCTGGTCGCCTGGCTGGAGGCCGGCTTCCACGGGGACATGGATTATATGGTGCGCCACGGCATGAAACGCGCGCGCGCCGCCGAACTCCTGCCCGGCAGCGTGCGCGTGATCAGCGTGCGCATGGGCTACTGGCCGGATGCCGCGCCGGCCATGGACGTGCTCGGCGACCCCGAGCGCGCCTATGTGTCGCGCTACGCGCTCGGCCGCGACTACCACAAGCTGGTGCGCAACCGCCTGCAGAAGCTCGCCGACCGCATCAGCGCGGAGGTGCCGCACCAGTACCGCGTGTTCACCGACTCGGCGCCCATCCTCGAAGTCGAGCACGCCAGTCGCAAGGGCCTGGGCTGGCGCGGCAAGCACACCCTGCTGCTCGATCGCACCGCCGGTTCGTGGTTCTTCCTCGGCGAGATCCTCACCGACCTGCCGCTGCCGGTGGACGCGCCGGTGGCGTCGCACTGCGGGCGCTGCACGGCCTGCATCGACGCCTGCCCCACCGGCGCCATCGTCGCGCCCTACCGGCTCGACGCACGGCGCTGCATCTCCTACCTCACCATCGAGCTGCACGGCGCGATCCCCGAGGAGCTGCGCCCGTTGCTCGGCAACCGCATCTACGGCTGCGACGACTGCCAGCTCGTGTGCCCGTGGAACCGCTTCGCCCAGCTTGGCCGGGAGCCCGATTTCGCCCCCCGCCAGGGCCTCGACGACGCCCGGCTGGCCGAGCTCTTCGCGTGGACCGCGGCGGAGTTCTCCGAGCGCACCGCCGGCAGCCCGATCCACCGCATCGGCCACGCGCGCTGGCTGCGCAACATCGCGGTCGCGCTCGGCAACGGCCCGGCGACGCCCGCCGCGCGCGCGGCCTTGCAGGCGCGCGCGGACGACGAGGATGCGGTGGTGCGCGAGCACGTCGCCTGGGCGCTCGCCCGCCTGGCCGCCGCCGCCGGCTAGAATGCGCGCCCGCAAACCGATTCAGGACCGCCCGCCATGGAAGAGCGCATCGTCGTGCTGGAGACCAAGCTGATGGCCGCCGAGGACCTCCTCGACGAGCTCAACCGCACGGTCTGGCGCCAGCAGCAGGAACTCGACCTGCTGCGCCAGCATCTGCATCAGCTCGCCCAGCAGGTCAAGACCCTGCAGCCGGGCGACCCCCTTCGCCCCGAAGACGAGATCCCGCCGCACTGGTGAGCGCGGCCGGCTTGCACGAGGCGGCGGCCTGCTGCGCCGTCGGCCGGCCTAGCCGAGCAGCGCGCCGGTGAGGCTGGAGAGGGTGTCGCCGAAGGCGGTGGTGAGGATGACCAGGATCGGCATGCCGTGGCAGAAGGCGAGCACGGCCCGGCGGATGCGCGGGTGGGCTTCGTGGAGCTCGAGGAAGTAGTTGCACACCAGACGCAGCTTGATCGCCATCACCAGCGACACGCCCACCGCAACCAGCACGGCGTTCGCGTCGGAACGGGCGATGCCCGCGCCGCCCACGCTGAGCAATACCAGCATCAGCCAGGCGAGATCGATCTTGCGTTCGGGGCTCATGCGGGTTTCCTCATCCGAGCAGGTAGAAGAGCGGGAAGATCATCAGCCAGATCATGTCGGTGACGTGCCAGTAGCAGGCGAAGGCCTCCAGCCCGCTGTGCTCTTCGGGGGTGTAGGCGCCCAGGCCCGTACGCGCGATCACCCACATCATGCCGAGCAGGCCCCAGAACACATGCACCAGGTGGGTGAAGGTCAGGTAGTAGTAGCTGACGATGAATACCCCGGCGCTGCCGTCGAGCCCGAGCGCAAAGTTGCGCTGCAGCTCGAAGATCTTGATCGCCGGGTAGCCCAGCCCGAACACGAAGCCGGCGAGCATCCAGCGCACCGTCGCGCGTCGGTCGCCGCGTCGCATCGCGTGCAGCGCGCGCGCCACGCACCAGCCGCTGGTGAGCAGCATCAGGGTATAGCCGGTGCCGGCCAGCAGCGAGAGCCGCTCGGGGCCCGCCTGGAAGGCTTCCGGGTGGTGGGCGCGGGCGATGAAGAAGACCGCGAACAGCAGCGCGAACTCGGTGATCTCGCAGAAGATTCCCACCCACATCGCCTTGCTGCCGGGGATGCGCCCCGCGGCCGCCTGCGGCGGTCGGGGAGCCAGGGTCGGGACTGGAGCGGTCGGGGAGAGGGGCACGGCAAGGGTCACGGCGGGGCGGGCGGCGCAGGGCCGCGTCGATGAGGCACTGAGCGCAAGTCTGCCAGCCTGGCCGCTTGCTTCCCTTGATTCCGCTCAGGAAGTGCGCGCGATGGCGGAATCATGTTTCCGTTCGCGTCAACGACTCTTGCGCTGCATCAACATCCGCTGATCCCCGTCGTGGTCCGATGGCGGCCTTCATCCACGCAAGTCGCACGAGGAGGCAGCCCGTCATGGCGAAAGTGAAGTTCTTCGGAGAAGAGTCGATCCCGCTCGAGATGCACAAGGTCCGCATCGTCCAGAAGCTGAACCTGCCGCCGGTCGAGCGCCGGCTCGAGGCGATCACCGAGGCGGGCAACAACACCTTCCTGCTGCGCAACGCCGACGTGTTCATGGACATGCTCACCGACAGCGGCGTCAATGCGATGAGCGACCAGCAGCTGGCGGCGATGATGATCGCCGACGACAGCTACGCCGGCAGCGCCACCTACACCCGGCTGGAGAACAAGCTGCACGAGATCTTCGGCATGCCCTTCTTCCTGCCCGCCCACCAGGGCCGCGCGTGCGAGAACATCCTCGCCCAGGTGCTGGTGTCCCCGGGCTCGGTGGTGCCGATGAACTACCACTTCACCACCACCAAGGCGCACATCACGCTCAATGGCGGCAAGGTCGAGGAGCTCGTCGCCGACGTGGGCCTCGAGGTGGTCAGCGTGCATCCCTTCAAGGGCAACATGGACGTCGCCAAGCTGCGCGACGTGATCGGCCTGCACGGTGCCGACAAGATCGCTTTCGTGCGCATGGAGGCCGGCACCAACCTGATCGGCGGCCAGCCCTTCTCGGTGCAGAACCTCGCCGACATCCGCAGGGTGTGCGACGAGTTCGGGCTGATGCTGGTGATGGACGCCAGCCTGCTCGCCGACAACCTGCACTTCATCAAGGAGCGCGAGGAGGCCTGCAAGGGCCTGAGCATCCGCGACATCACCCGCCGCATGGCCGACCTGTGCGACGTGATCTACTTCTCCGCGCGCAAGCTCGGCTGCGCGCGCGGCGGCGGCATGTGCATCCGCAGCGAGGAGCTGTACCGCCGCATGCGCGGCCTGGTGCCCCTCTACGAGGGCTTCCTGACCTATGGCGGCATGTCGGTGCGCGAGATGGAGGCGCTCACCGTGGGCCTCGAGGAAACCATGGACGAGGAGGTCATCAACCAGGGTCCGCAGTTCATCGGCTTCATGGTCGACGAGCTCGTCAAGCGCGGCATCCCGGTGATCACCCCCGCCGGCGGCCTGGGCTGCCACATCAACGCGATGCAGTTCGTCGACCACATCCCGCAGGCGCAGTACCCGGCGGGCGCGCTCGCCTCGGCGCTCTACCTCGCCGGCGGCATCCGTGGAATGGAGCGCGGCACGCTTTCCGAACAGCGCGAGCCTGACGGCAGCGAACTCTTCGCCAACATGGAGCTGGTGCGCCTGGCGCTGCCGCGGCGGGTGTTCACGCTGTCGCAGGTCAAGTACGCGGTGGACCGCCTCGAGTGGCTGTACGCCAACCGGCGCCTGATCGGCGGCCTGGTGTTCACCGAGGAGCCGGAGATCCTGCGCTTCTTCTACGGCCGCCTCGCGCCGGTTTCCGACTGGCAGAACGAACTCGTCGCGCAGTTCCGCAAGGACTTCGGCGACAGCCTCTGACGCCGTCCGGCGGCGCCGTCAGGCGCGGAGCCGCCGGGCGCCAAAGGCACGATGCCGCGGCATGCCGCCCGGATGCGGACGCGCGCATCCCGGTGGTGTCTTGGGGGTGCGATAATGTCGGTCTCGCAGCCTTCTGGAGGCCTTCATGCTGAAGTCCCATGCGGTACTTGAATCGCGTCGTCCGTCGCTGTCCGCCTCGGTCGCAGCCGCAGTGCTCGCGCTGGGTGTCGCCCTGCCCGGAGTGGCCGTGGCCGAGACGGTGGGCCACGTCGACACGGCGTTCAAGCTGATCGGCCGCAACCACCAGGTCGTGGTCGAGGCTTTCGACGATCCCTCCGTCAAGGGCGTGGCCTGCTACGTCTCGCGCGCGCGCACCGGCGGTCTCAAGGGAACCTTCGGCCTCGCCGAGGACACGTCCGACGCCTCGGTCGCCTGTCGCCAGGTCGGCGACATCTCCTTTTCCGGTCCGCTGCGCGAGCAGGAGGAGGTGTTCTCGCAGAGCGCCTCGATCCTGTTCAAGAAAGTGCGCATCGTGCGCATGGTGGACCCGAAGCGCAACACGCTGGTCTATCTCGTCTACAGCGACAAGCTGATCGAGGGCAGCCCGCAGAACAGCGTCACCGCCGTGCCGGTCCCGGCTGCGCTCGCCATCCCGCTGCGTTGAGCGCCCCGCACGCGAGGCCTATGCGCGGTGCGCCGCGCCGGCTTGCGGCTGCAGCGAAGGCGCGAACCCATGCGGAGGCGCGGGTGCGCATGTCGGCGCCTCAGCCGCCGCCCGGCTGCGACAGGCGGCGCGCGAGTGCTCCGATCTCCGCCGCCAAGCCCGGCGCGGCGCGGGGTGCTGCGGCGGCGAAGGTCTCGATCAGGCGCGCCACCACGCTCTCATGCGGCAGGCTGACGCCATAGTGCAGCGCGACGCCGGCGCGGAACAGCGCCAGGGTAGGGAAGTTCTCCACGTCGAGATCACCGACGAGTTCGGCATCGTCTTCCACGTCCGCCCAGGCGAAAACGACGTCGCGCCTTGCCTCGGCGAGGCGCTCGAGCGTGGGGCGGAACTCGCGGCAGGTGCCGCACCACTGCGCGCACAGTGCGAGCACCACGAGGGGGGCGTCGGTCGCAGGCTGTGCGGCGAGCTGGTCCACCGGCAGGACCCGGGTGGGCGAGGCGGCGGTCGTGGCAGAAACGGTCGGCTGCGCAGGCGCGCCAGCGGGTGCGCCGCAGGGCGTGGCTCCGGAAGGCATGGGCGAGGAGCGCCCGGACTCCGCGGTGGAGGGGGCGGAAGACGCGGAGGGCTCGGCTGCGGGGGGGACGGGCGTGGCGTTCATGGCTCGGGCTTGGCGCCCGCCCGCGCGTGAGGCTCAGGCCGGGCAGACTTCCTGCATGCTGCACTTGGCGATGCCGAATTCGGTCTCGACCAGCAGCGGATAGGCGGCGCCGCCGAAGCGGCCCGAACTCGCGATGTTATAGCCGATCACGCTTCCGGGCACGCGTCCGACGAGCACGCGACAGCCGATGCGGAAACCGGCGCCGATCGCGTGGCGGATCGCACGTTCGGCGGTGTCCAGGGCGGAACGGGCGCCGGCGGCCTTGCGGCGACCCTCGAGGACGGTGAGCGAGCGGGGGTACATGGTCTCCTCCTGCTGGGCGATTGGCGGAACGCCGTGATTTAACGTTGACGTTAACGTTAAATCCGCTCCACATCAAGAGCCTTGTCCACCGGCGCGGGCGGGACGGCGGGGGTCAGCGCACGGAGGCGTTGGTCTTGCGCTGGGGTACGAAGCTCACCTTGTGCGCCACCACGGTGTCGCGCATCTTCGCCACGTGGGGACGCAGCGCGCCGATGACGTGCATCTCGCAGCGCTTGCAGTCGAACTTCAGCGTCAGCGTCTCGTCGCCATTGACCAACTGCATCGGGTCGGGGCGGATGCCCTTGACCTCCTTCGGACACAGATTGAAGCTGTAGCGCAGGCAGTGCTTGGTGATCATCAGCGAGACGTCGTCGCGCTCCTCGTTGGCCTCGTATGCGGCGTCGATCAGCTTGACGCCGTGGCGGGCGTAAAAGGCGCGCGCCTTGTCGTTCGACACGTTGGCGAGGTAGCTCAGCGCGTCCTGCGGGTAGGGCACCGGCGGCTCGACCGGCGCGGCCCGCAGCGGGCGGGCGTGGGCCGCGAGGCGGCCGGCCTCGAGCCGCTCCACGGCATCGCGGCGCAGCGCATTGAGCTGTCCGGCGGGCAGGAAGGGCGCGGCGGGCAGGTCGAGCACGAGCTCGCCTGCGCTGAAGATCGTGTTGCCCAGCTTGCCGAGGTGCTCGCGCAGGGTGGCGAGTGCACGCTCGGCGTTCTGTGCCGGCTCGAAGGCGGCGGCAAGCGTCGCGGTGACGGCGACGCCGTCCTCGTCGGTCAGGGTCAGCGCGAAGCCGTCGTGGGTGGCGGCGAAACGTGCATCGACACGGATGCGGCGCTCGGCCGACTTCTTCCCCAGCGCGCGCTCGAATTCGTGGTCATGGTTGCGGAACAGCGAGGTGCCGGGGACCAGGTCGGTCGGCAGGGGGTCGGCAGGGAAGATGCGGTCGATGCCTTCGCCGCCGCCGTCCGCCTCGGCGCGGTTCACCCGCAGGCCGGTGAGCTCGCCCTTGGGGTCGTACCAGGTCAGGCCGTCGGCGTTGTGGATCGGCGCCGCGCGCTCGACGTCGAAGAACTTGCGCCCCTTGGTGTCGATCTTCTTTACGCGGCCGATGGGCTCGCCGACGAACTTGGGCGATTCGAACGCCTCGATGCCGTGGCGGCGATCGTTGGTGAAGTAGTCCGTGTAGCCGCGGTTGAAGGTCTTGTCGGCCTGCGGGGTGAAGAAGAAGAAGGTGCGTCCGCTGGAGGCGCGGCGATATCGGGCGCCGTCGGTGTCCGGGTGCTCGAGGATCTCGTCGATCAGCGTGCGGTAGTGCGCGGTGATGTTCTTGACGTAGGAGAGATCCTTGTAGCGGCCCTCGATCTTGAACGAGCTTACCCCCGCGGCGGCGAGCGCGCGCAAGTTGGCGCTCTGGTTGTTGTCCTTCATCGACAGCATGTGCTGGTTGCTGGCGACGGTGTGGCCGTCCTTGTCCTTGAGGTCGTAGGGCAGCCGGCAGGCCTGCGAGCACTCGCCGCGGTTGGCGCTGCGCCCGGTGTGCGCGTGGCTGATGTAGCACTGGCCGGAGAAGGCCACGCACAGTGCGCCGTGCACGAAGTATTCGAGCTGGCAGGTGGTGGCCGCGGCGATCTTCTTCACCTCGTTCAACGACAGCTCGCGCGCCAGCACGATCTGCGAGAAGCCCACGTCCTGCAGGAAGCGCGCCTTGCTCGCGTCGCGGATGTCGGTCTGGGTGCTGGCGTGGAGCTGGATCGGCGGCAGGTCGAGCTCGAGCAGGCCCATGTCCTGCACGATGAGCGCGTCGACGCCGGCATCGTACAGTTGCCAGATCAGCTTGCGCGCCGGCTCGATCTCGTGGTCGAAGAGGATGGTGTTGGTGGCGACGAAGACCTCGGCGTGATAGCGGTGGGCGTGCTGCACGAGGCGCGCGATGTCCTCCACCGAGTTGTCCGCGGAGGAGCGCGCGCCGAAGGCCGGGCCGCCGATGTAGACCGCGTCCGCGCCGTGGTCGATGGCCTCGATGCCGAAGTCGGCGGTCTTGGCGGGGGCGAGGAGTTCGAGGGTGTGGCGGTCGATGCTCATCGGTGGTTGAAGTGCGCAAGCGCTTGATTGGAAAGGCCGCGATGATAACAAGGTGTGCGCCGGCAGGTGCGCCCGACCGCAAAAAAGGCGCGCCGCCGGTGCTGGCGGCGGATCGCACGGTGCGCCCGTGCCCGCGCCTATCCTTGCGCCTGCGCCACTTCGAGCCGGCGTGCCAGTTCGGCGGCGAAGTTCGCGGCCGCGTCCGGGGTTGCGCCGAGGAAGAGTTCGGGCTCGATGGCCTCCAGCTCCATCAGTGCCGGCCGACCCTCGTGGCTCACCAGGTCGACCCGGGCATAGGTGGTCGCCGCGGGCGCCTGCGCGAGCACGGCCTCGGCCAGCCTGCGCTCGGCCGCGCTCGGCGTGTGCGCATGCACCGTGCCGCCGTACAGGTCCTGCACACGATAGTCGCCTGCGGCAGGGCGTTTGCAGATGGCATGGGAAAAGACCCCGCCGAAGTAGATCATCGACACCTCGCCCGCCTCTGCGATGCTGTGCACGAAGGGCTGGACCATGACGTCGCCCGCTGCGACCAGGTCCTCCAGATGCGCGCGGCAGGCGGGGTCGTCGGCCCTGGCGCGTAGGGCGCCGATGGCGCCGATGGACACCGCAGGCTTGACCACCACCTCGTCCCAGCCCTGCGCGGTCAGCCGTGCGCCGGGGGCGGTGTCACCGCGTTCGATCCACAGCGTGGGCACGGTGGCGACGCCGCCGGCCGCGAGTTCGCGCAGGTAGCCCTTGTGGCTGTTCCACGCGATCACGGCTACCGGGTTGACGAGATGGGTGAGCGCGCTGGTGCGCTCGGCCCAGGCCAGGAAAGCGTCGAGGTGGCGGAAGTAGTCCCATGGCGTGCGTACCACCACGAGGGGGTACGCGGCCCAGTCCTGTTCGCTGTTCCAGGGCGGCACGTCGGCGACGATGCCGCGCTGCGCGAGGGCGTCGACGAGCAGGTGGGTTTCGGGATCCGGCTTGGCCATCGTGGCGCCGGTGACGAGGGCGATGCGCGGGTGGTGGAGCATGGGCAGGCCTGTTCGGGAGGTGTCGAGCGCGGACCGCATGGGCCCGCGTGCCGGCAGGGAGTTTACCGGGCGTTCGCCGTGTTCGTTTTCCGGTTGCGGAGGAAGGGCAGCAAGACCAGCAGCCCGACCGCGTCGGCGAGCCAGTCGAGCGGATCGCCGACGCGGTAGGCGGTGGTCGACTGCGCCACCTCCATCGCCGCGCCGTAGGCCAGCAGCCCGGCCGCGAGCAGGCCGACGCGTCGCGGCCAGGCGGCGACGCCGAGGATCGCGAGGCCGGCGAAGAGCAGGGCGTGCTCGACCTTGTCCTGCCAGGAGAACAGCTTGATCACCGGCTCGATCGGCATCAGCGCGAGCCAGAAGGCGCCACCGAGGGCGGCGATGAAGAGCACGCGCAGCAGCGTGCGAACGGATGTGGGCATCTGTGGTCCGAAAAAAGCGGTTGGCTGCCTGTCGGTGGTGCGGCGCGCGCAGCAGCGCTGGGAAGGTGGCGGCGGTTCGGTGTCGTGCGTCGATGGCTGGCGGAGCTTAGCGGCAAATGCGCGGCGCGTGGTGCGGCGCGCAATAACCTGGGGAGATGACCCGATGCAGGATGGCAAAGTTCGCGAACTTTCGAGCTCGCGCACGCGCGCAGCGCTGCGCGTCGCGCTGCTCGCCGGCATGCTCGCCGCCGGCAGCATGCACGCCCCGCTCGCGGGCGCGACCGGCATGGTGTATCCGAGCGAGACGGGGCCGCTGCGCGTGACCGAGGTCGCGCGCGGTCTGGAGAGTCCGTGGGCGCTCGCCTTCCTCCCCGACGGTCGCATGCTGGTGACCGAGCGCCCGGGGCGGATGCGCATCGTCGATACGGCAGGGCGGGTGTCGGAACCCATCGCCGGCGTGCCCGAGGTCCATGCGCGCGGGCAGGGCGGCCTGCTCGACGTTGCGCTCGCGCCCGACTTCGACCGTGACCGCCTGATCGTGTTCTCCTACGCCGAGCCGACCGCGCGGGGAGCGCGCACCGCCGTGGCGCGCGCGCGGCTCGACGTCGACGGCCTGCGCCTCGAGGACGTGCGCCGCATCTTCGCGCAGGACGAGGATCCCGCGGGCAATCACCACTGGGGCTCGCGCTTGGTGTTCGGGCGCGACGGCCGCCTGTTCGTGACCCTGGGCGATCGGTTCCACCACCGCGAGCGCGCGCAGGCGCTCGACAGCCATCTCGGCAAGGTGGTGCGCATCGATCCCGACGGCGGTGTACCCGCCGACAACCCGCTCGTGGGGCGTGCAGGCGTGCGCGGCGAGATCTGGTCCTGGGGCCACCGCAACGTGCAGGGTGCGGCCTTGCACCCGCGCACCGGCGAGCTGTGGACCCACGAGCACGGCCCGCAGGGCGGCGACGAGATCAACCGCACCCTGGGCGGGCGCAATTACGGCTGGCCGGAGATCACCTACGGCCGCGAATACGTCACCGGTCGCAAGATCGGCGCCGGCAGCGAGCGCGAAGACGTGGCGGCGCCGGTGCTGCAATGGACACCCTCGATCGCCCCCTCGGGCATGGCCTTCTATACCGGCGATGCCTTCCCGCAGTGGCAGGGCAACCTCTTCGTCGGCGCGCTCAAGTTCCAGCTGCTCGCCCGCCTGGTGCTCGATGGCGAGCGCGTGGTGCGCGAGGAGCGCCTGCTCGAAGGCCTGGGGCGGATCCGCGACGTGCGCCAGGGGCCGGACGGCCGCCTGTGGCTGCTCGACGAGAGCGCCGGGCGGGTGCTGCGGATCGATCCGCAGTGAGCGGGGCTCGCGTGCTCGTCCCCGGAAGCCTCGCGGGGGCGATTCACCTTAGCCCGCCTGCTTGATCGCCAGCACCGCCTGGTTGCGCAGGGTGCGCAGCATGGCGAGCTCCTGCTCGCCGATGCGCAGCTCTCCGGCGCGATCCTTGTCGGCGTAGATCATCGCCACCGGGCGGCCCTTGATCGTCAGCGGGAACAGCACGAAGGTGCGCGCCGCCACCGACCTGCGGTACCAGGCCGGCACGCGGGCGGCGATCTTGGGGTCGTCCACATCGCTGATCAGCACGTCCACGCCGCGTGCGGTGGCCACGTTGAAGACGTTGTCGGGCTGGGCCGAGAGGCTGAAGCGCAGCTGCTTGGCGAGCTCGCCTACCTCGGGGCCGAAGCCGAAGCGCCCGCACATGGCGTTGCTGCGCGCGTCGCGCACGCACAGCAGCACGCGCTTGAAGCCCATCGCGCGGTACATGGTCTCGAGGATGATGCGCAGCACGTCGTTGAGGCGGAAATCCTCGACCAAGCTGTTGCTGATGTCCTGGATGCCTGCGCTCAGCACGGCCTGCGGGTCGGCGGCGCGCTGGCCTTCCGCACCGCCCTCGGCGGGCAGCGACTGCTCGAGCAGCGCGGAGGCCGGCATCAGCGTGGCGTCGACCCGTGCGCCCTCCGCCGGCGTGCTGCCGTCGATGAAGTGACGCAGGTTGCGCCCGAAGCGCGTCTGCGCGAGGCTTACCTTGACCACGCGGGCGAATTCGCCGATCTCGTCGACCGCGCTGCGCAGGTGCTCGCGCGCCTCGCGCGCAGGCACCGGCACGGCCTCGTCGAAGCGCGCGGCGATGTCGGCCAGCGCACGCTCGCGCTCCGCGGGGGCGAGGCGCGACACCGCATCGCAACACGCGTTGGCGCAGGCGGCCAGGCTCTGCAGGCGCTCGTCGGCACTGCGCGGCGCATGGACCGGGCCCTCGGGCAGGGTGCGCATGCTGTTCTGGATCAGCTCGGGGAAGCCCCAGGCGCGCGCGAGCGCGATGCCGAGTTCCTCGTAGCCGGCGCCGAGCACGCGCTGCGCCGCGCTCTCCTCGCTGCAGCCGTGCTGCTGCACGACGCGGCGGATGTCCTCGCTCTCCTCCGGGAAGTAGAACTGGCACAGCAGCCTGCCCAGATTGTGGAACACCGCGCAGATGTAGCTCTGCTCACCGTCGCGCAGGCGCAGGCGCCGGGCGAGTTCGCGCGCGAACAGGCCCGCCAGGCAGGCGCGCAGGAACTCCTCCTGCAGTTGGCTGGCGTTGGACTTGTTCTGCAGGTGCTCGAAGAGCAGCACGGTGATCGCGATGTTGCGCACCGCATCGAAGCCGAGCACCACCACCGCGCGCGAGATCGTGCTGATGCGCCCGCCGCCGGCGGGGCGGAAATGCGCGGAGTTCACCACCCGCAGCAGCTTGTTGGTGAGGCCGAAGTCGCGCAGGATCAGTGCCGACAGGGTGCCCACGCTCTCCGATTCGCTGGCCGCGATGCGGTTGATCGCCACTACCGATTCGGAGAGTGCGGGAAAGTCGCCGCGGTGCTTCATGCGGCGCATCAGGAAATCCACCGCGCCCGGCCTGGCCTCGCTGCCGGCCTCCGGGTCGGTCTCGGCGGGCTGGCGCCAGGCTTCGAGCGCGAGGCGGAACTCGGCGGCGTCGGCAAAGCGCGCGAGCGGGTCGAGCGCGGCGGCACGCAGCGCGATCGCGGCCAGGGCCTCGTCGACCGGGGGGCCGTCCGCGGGCAGGGTGACGGGTGTGCTGCGCGTGCGCTCGAGGACCCTCTTCACGCCGCCCTCGCGCGCCAGCGGACGACCGGCGAGCAGCTCGATCAGCAGCACGCCGGCGGCGAAGACGTCGTTGCGCGGGCCGATCTCGCGGCGCTCGATGTACTCCGGCGCCATGTAGCCCGGAGTGCCCGAGAGGCCTTCGCTGGCCCCCGCGGCCTCGATGCGGCGGGCGATGCCGAAATCCATCACGCGCGCATGGCCGCCGGTGTCGAGCAGCACGTTGCTGGGCTTGAGGTCGCGATGGATCACGCCCTGCGCGTGCGCCTCGGCGAGCGCGGCGAGTATCTCCAGCATGCGCTCCACGGCCTCGCCGGCAGGCAGCGGCCCGCGCCGGTCGAGCAGCGCGGCCAGGCTTTCGCCGGGCACGTACTCGAACACCAGGTAAGGATCGCCGCCGTCCTCGCCGGCCTCGAACACCGGGACGATGCCGGGGTGGCGCAGCCGGCTCACCGCGCGCGCCTCGGCGAGCAGCGAGGCGTTGTCGTGGCCGGGGCGGGGGCCGAGGTGCAGCGCCTTGAGCGCCACCTCGCGCTCGAGCTGCGGGTCCCACGCCAGGTGCACCACGCTCTGTGCGCCGCGGCCGAGTTCGCGGCGGATCTCGAAGCGGCCGATCGTGCGCGTCATCGTACCCCCTCCGCCGCCGTGCCGGCGCCGGATCGGGAGCGTCGGAGCCGCGCCACGGCGCGGGTCGTGCCGCGCTTTCGTGGCATGATCGCGAACCTTTCGAGCACGGATGGATGAGCCAGGATGGAAAGTCCCTTCAAAGGCAAGACCGGTCTGCGCCGGATCTTCAACGCGGCCCGCTATTCGATGGACGGACTGCGCGCAGCCTACCGGCACGAGGATGCCTTCCGCCAGGAAATATGGCTCACCCTGGTCGCGGTTCCGCTCGCGCTGTGGCTGGGCGAGGGTGCGGTCGAGCGCGCGCTGATGATCGGCAGCGTCCTGCTGGTGCTGGTGGTGGAATTGCTGAACTCGGCTGTGGAGGCGACGGTCGACCGGGTGTCGCTGGAGCGGCACGAGCTGGCCAAGCGCGCGAAGGACGTCGGCAGCGCGGCGGTGCTGCTCGCACTGCTCCACGCTGCCGTGGTGTGGGGCTTGCTGCTGTTCTGAAAGGGCCGATGCGGGCCGGGTGCGACGGGATCAGGCCGACCGCGGACCCCAGCTGCGCACCGGACCGGTGTCGATGTGCACGAAGTCGGAGTCGGGGTAGTAGCCGACGCCGCCGCCGCCGAGCGCGAGCGCGGCGTCGCGCAGGCGGGCGGTATCGACGCCCACCAGGCGGATGTCGATCGCCTTGCCGTCCATGTGCAGGCTGCGCCTGGCCACCCCGCCGCCGCGTGTCTTGCGCAGCATGGTGTTGGTGGTCGGCGAGCGGTAGCCCGAGATGATCTCGAAGGTGTTTCCGCCGCACGCGAGGCTCAATGCGTGAAGCATGTCATAGAGGCGCGGATCCATCCGTGTAGACTCTCCGGTCCGAAAGTCGCGCAAGAGCCAGTCGATGCGCTGCAGGGCGGGCTGGATGTAACCCTGGCGGTTGCGGAAGGCGACGCTCAGGCGCTCGTCGGTGTGAGTGTGGCGGAAGTCGAGTTGCGGGTCGCGCTGGGCGGCCTGGGCGGCGGCCGAAAGCCCCAGCGGCAGCGTGGCGAGGCCCTTGAGTAACAGGCGGCGGTGCGGCACGACCTGATTCCGGACGATCTTAGACATGGATAATAAGCAATCCGAACAAGTACTTGAGGCCGGAATCCTAATGCAAAGCAAGCCCGGTCTGGGCAAATGTTTTGTAACTGCCGCGGCCCTCGCCGCGCTGGCCCTCATGGCGTCCTGCGTGCATGCGACAGCGGCTGGCGAGGCCGCGGTGGTCGCGGTCGAGCCGGCCGCGAGCGACTCCGCGCTCGCGCTGCGCATCGAGCAGCGCCTGCGCGAGCGCGCCGCGACGGCCGACGACCCCATCGCGCTGTTCTACCTCGCGCGTGCCTACCGCTCGGTGTGGACCGAACCTGCGCGCGTGCACGCCCTGCTCGCGGCGGTCGAGGCGGTACGCGGGCATGGGCTGGATGCGGCGGATTTCGCCCCCGCCCGCCTGCGCGCCGGTGCCGTCCCCGCGGCCGATCCCGAGCGTGCGGCCGAGCGCGAGCTCTTGCTCACCGACACCCTGGCCGCGCTGCTCTTCCAGCTCCGCCATGGCAAGGTCGACCCGCGCGCGCTCTACCGCGAGTGGAACTTCACCCCGCCGCCCAGGCCCTACGAGCGTGCGGCCGAGCTTGCACGCGTGCTGCAGGCGCCCGATCTGGCCGCCGCGGTCGACGCGTACGCGCCGGACCTGCCGCTCTACCGCGCGCTGCGCGCCGAGCTGCTCGCCCAGCAAGGCCGGCTCGCCGTGGGCGACTGGCCCAAGGTCGCCGCCGGGCCCACCCTCAAGCCCGGTGCAAGCAGCTCGCGCGTGGCCTCGTTGCGCGCGCGCCTGGCCGCCGCGGGCGAGCGCGTGTCCGAGGCGCGCGACAAGTCCCACTACGACGAAGCTCTGGTCGAGGCGGTCAAGCGCTTCCAGGCCGCGCACGGCCTGCAGGCCGACGGCGTGCTCGGGGCGCAGACCCTGGAGGCGCTCAACGCCAGCCCGGCGCAGCGCGTGGCGCAGATCCGCGCCAACCTCGAGCGCCTGCGCTGGGTGGCGAGCGACCTGCAGGGCGACCGCCTGCTGGTGGACATCGTCGGCTACCACGCCGACCTCGTGCTCGACGGCCAGCCGGTGTGGTCCTCGCGGGTGATCGTCGGCAAGCCCAAGCGGCGCACCCCCTCGCTGCTCGACAGCGTCACCCATCTGGTGCTCAACCCGAAGTGGGTGGTGCCACCCACCATCCTGCGCGAGGACGTGATTCCGGGCGCAGCGCGCAACCCGTCCTATCTCGCCAACCGGCGCCTGCGCGTGGTCGATCGCAGCGGGCAGACGGTGGACCCCGCCACCATCGACTGGAGCGGGGCGCGCCAGAGCGGTTTTCCCTATCGCGTCGAGCAGCAGTCCGGTGCCGACGGCTCGCTCGGGCGGATCAAGTTCTCGCTCTCCAACCCCTACGTGATCTACCTGCACGACACCAACGCGCGCTCCCTGTTCAAGCGCGCCGAGCGTGCGCTCAGCTCGGGCTGCGTGCGCGTGGAGAAGCCCGAGGAGCTGGCGGTGCTGCTGCTCGCCGACAGCGGGCGCTGGAGCGCGCAGGCGCTGCAGGCGGCGCTCGACAGCGGGCGCACGCGCACCGTGGACGTGGGGCGCGACGTCAAGGTGTTGCTGCACTACGCCACCGCGGCGCTCGACGAGGCGGGCAGGGTGCTGCTGCGCAACGACATCTACGGCTACGACGCGGCGATCGTGGCCGCGCTCGATGCGCCCGCGCCGGCGCGCTGAAGCTGTGGCCCCCGGCACGCGCCGCGGTAAGCTCGCGGCAATGCCGGCGTAACACCGCTGTCTTGCGGCCCCCCTAGTCTGCGGGGCCATGAGAACGCTCGACTACACCACCGAAGACCTCTGCCGCGCGCCGCGCCTGCGCATCGCGCTTGTGACCGAGACCTGGGCGCCCGAGGTCAATGGCGTGGCCATGACCCTGGGGCGGATGGTCGACGGCCTCATCCGCCGCGGCCACGGCGTACAGCTCATCCGCCCGCGCCAGCGCCCCGGGGAGACCGCGGCGCACGGCGAGGGCCTGGAAGAAGTGCTCGCCCGCGGCCTGCGCCTGCCGCGCTACGACGGCCTCAAGCTCGGGCTGCCGGCGCGGGTGCGTCTCGTGCGCGAGTGGTCGCGCCAGCGCCCGGACCTGGTGCACGTGGCGACCGAGGGGCCGCTCGGGTGGACCGCGGTCACCGCGGCCAACAAGCTGCGCATCCCGGTCAGCTCCGACTTCCACACCAATTTCGACCACTACAGCGGCCACTATGGCATGGGCTGGCTGCGCCAGCCGGTGGCGGCCTACCTGCGCCGCTTCCACAACCGCAGCGCGGCGACCTTCGTGCCAACCGCGGCGCTCGCGGCGCAACTCTCGGCGCAGGGTTACCGCAGCGTGGAGGTGATCTCGCGCGGGGTCGACACCGCGTTGTATTCGCCGGCGCGCCGCGACGAGGCCTTGCGCCGTGCCTGGGGCCTACCCCCGGGCGGGCTGGCGGTGATCAGCGTCGGCCGCCTGGCGCCGGAGAAGAACCTCGGCCTCGCGATGCGCGCCTTCGCAGCGATCCGCCGCCTGCGCCCGGACGCGCGCATGGTCCTGGTCGGCGACGGCCCCCAGCGTGCGGCGCTGGCGCGCGCCCACCCCGACGCCGTCTTCGTCGGCATGCGTCACGGCGAGGACCTCGCCGCGCACTATGCGTCGGCCGATCTGTTCCTGTTCCCCAGTCTCACCGAGACCTTCGGCAACGTCACCCTCGAGGCGATGGCGAGCGGCGTGTGCCCGGTGGCCTACGACTACGCCGCCGCCGCCGAGGTGATCCGCGACCTCGGCAACGGTGCCAGCGTGGCCTGTGGCGACGAAGAGGGCTTCATCGCGCGTGCCGTACAGATGGCCGGGGCCGATGCGCTGCGCGCGGAGCTCGCGCGCGCCGCGCGCCGCAGCGCCGAGGCGATCGATTGGGAGCGGGTGAACGATCGCTTCGCCGCGGCCCTGCTGCGCGTGTGGCGGGCGGGCAGCGGCCGGCCCCTCGATTTGTCCGAACCCCGCCCGGAGGAGACCTGAACCATGAGCAGCGTGCGCGCGATCTTCCTCTCCGATGTCCATCTCGGCACCCGTGCCTGCCAGGCCGAGCGCCTGCTCGACTTCCTGCGCGAGCACGAGTCGGATTACCTTTTCCTGCTCGGCGACATCGTCGACTTCTGGGCGATGAAGCGCAGCGTGCAGTGGGCGCCCAGCCACAACACCGTGGTGCAGAAGGTGCTGCGCCGCGCCCGCCACGGCTGCCAGGTGATCTTCATTCCGGGCAACCACGACGAGGCCTTGCGCGAGCATGCCGGCGTCGCCTTCGGCGACATCCGCGTCGAGTCGGAATGGATCCACCACGCCGCCGACGGCCGGCGCTACTGGCTGGTGCACGGCGACGAGTACGACCAGGTCACCCGCCACCACCGCTGGGTGGCGCTGCTGGGTGACGTCGCCTACAACGCGCTGGTGCGCATCAACCTGCTGCTGTCGCGTGCGCGTCGCCTGCTCGGCGTGCCGGGATACTGGTCGCTCGCGGGCTACGCCAAGCAGAAGGTGAAGAAGGCGGTGAGCTTCATCTTCGACTTCGAGGATGCGGTCGCCCACGCCGCGCAGCAGCGCGGGGTGGACGGGGTGATCTGCGGCCACATCCACTGGGCCTCGGATCGCCGCATCGGCGACATCCGCTACCTCAATTGCGGCGACTGGGTGGATAGTTGCAGCGCCGTCGTCGAGCACCACGACGGCCGCATCGAGGTGCTGCAGTGGGGCGCGCTGGGCGCGCACGCGCTCGCTCCGCTGCCGGCGCTGCCTGCACCGAGGCCCGCGTCCGTTCGACCGCAATCGGCGCCGGTTCCGGCGGGTGCCGAGCGCATCTACCTGATGCCGGACATCTGAACCCGCGAGGCCCCTCGGCCGCCGCATTCGCGCCTTGCGGCGCTCCTGCATCGGCAGGGACAGTGGCGGTTTTCGGTAGGAGCGCCGCAAGGCGCGAAACTGGCCGCCGCGATGTACCGCTTCCCGCTGCCTGGGGCCAGCGGCCAGTCGGCTCAATCCTCGCGCTCGTCGCGCAGCAGATCCCAGGCGATGAACATTCCGAGCGCGGCGTTGCCGAGCGCGAACAGCGCCACCACGACGGTCGCCAGCGGAACCAGCGGCCAGCTGCGCAGGAGCCAGGCAAGGATGGCCGAAAGCAGGTTGAGCACGATCATCAGCCAGAAGCGGCGGTCTTGCGGGCGGTAGAGGCGAGAGAGCTTCATCGGCGGGGGCGGGAGAGATCGAGGGGAGGGTTTGCGTACGCATGATAGCGGCGGCTGGCGAAAAGCCGGGTCGCGCGGGCGGAATTTGATAAAACGCAAGTGCGAACAATTCGCATTACGATAGTATCGCTCCCTGATCTTCCTGTTCGGGCATGCCAGCCGTCGCCAGCCAGCCCGGGAACCCGACTTCCTGGAGCTTTCCATCGTGCTTCGTCTGCGCCCGCTCGCGGTGGCCGTCCTCGGCCTGTCCGCCTTCCCCGTTTCCAGCCTCGTCCATGCCGAGACCCTGCTCGGCGCCCAGACCGTCACCGCCAAGGGCTACGCCGCCGACACCCTGGAGACCCCGCAGGCGGTCGAGATCCTGCAGGCGCCGGCGGCCGGCGGCACGGTCGCGGGCGCGCTGCTGCGCGGCAAGCCCGGCCTGGCGGCGCAGTCGGACGGTGCCTGGGGGCAGAACCCGGTGCTGCGCGGGCTCAAGAAGGAAAGCGTGGTGGTGATGGTCGACGGCGTGCGCATGAACTCGGCGCAGCCGCAGGGCGCGATCGCCTCCTTCCTCGACCTCGGCCTGCTCGAGCGCGCCGAGGTGGTCAAGGGGCCGGGCTCGGTGCTGTACGGCAGCGGCGCGATGGGCGGGGTGGTCAACCTGATCACGCCCGATGTCGGCTTCAGCGCCGAAGAGGCGGTGGGCGGGCGCGTCGGCGCGCGCTTCTCCAGCGTGGACAAGGGCGTCGCCGGTGCCGCGCTGCTGACGCGCTCGAGCGCGCACGGCGCGCTGGTGCTGGGCGTGGCCGGGCGTGACGTGGACGACTACCGCAGCCCGGACGGCCGCGAGGATCGCACCGGTTACCAGTCCGACACGCTGCTGGCAAAGTACAAGCACAAGCTGAGCGAGGACCTGACCCTGCGGGTGAACCTGCAGCGGCATGAGGACGAGGATGTGTGGTATCCGGGATCGGCGCGCACCGGCGCCGGAATCCCCAAGCCGCTCGGCACCGCGACCATCCATTCTCCCGAGCAGCGCCGCGAGCTCTACGAGCTTGGCGTGGACGCGAAGCTGGGCGAGGGCACGCTGTCGGCCGAGCTCTACCGTCAGGAAGTGTTCCGCCAGATCCGCGCGTTCTCGTCGGCCAAGCAGCGCGACTATGTGCGTAACGACGTCCGCTTCGTCACCGATGGCGCGAAGGCGAAGTACCTGTTCCCGTTCGGCGCCGACCACCTGCTGACCGTGGGTGCCGACCTCTGGCGCATGCGCGGCGATCCGGAGCGCTACATCGACAACAATCCGCCGGCCTTCGACAACAACCTGCGCAACGATCCTTTCGACAAGGGCGAGATCGAGTCGGCGGGCGTCTTCGTGCAGGATGAGTTCAGTCTCGGCGATACCCGGATCGTCGCTGGGGCGCGTTTCGATCGCGTCACCGGTGACGCTGAACGCAAGGGCATGACGCAGACCACCGGGCTGGAGAACGCCGACAACAACCTGTCGTGGTCGCTCGGTGCGATCCAGCCGCTGAGCGAGCGCCTGAGCGCCTACGCCAACCTCGGCCGCGCCTACCGCGCGGCGGACATGCGAGAGCGCTTCGAGGACTCGGCGCGCGGCGACGGCTACTTCCATGTCGGCAACCCGCAGCTCGACCCGGAGGTGTCGACCAGTCTCGAACTCGGCCTGAAGCGGGGCGGCGCCGGCCTGCGGTACCAGCTTGCCGCCTTCTATACGCGCATCGACGACTACATCGCCGGCCGTGTCACCGGGGCCGTGCATCCGCAGAACGGCCTGCCCTTCAAGCTCACCGAGAACCTCGACAAGGTCACGATCTACGGCATCGAGGGCAGCGCCAGCATGCCGGTCGGCGCCTTCGTCGCCGACGCGGGCTTCACCTGGCTGCGCGGCGAGAACCATCAGGACGACGAGCCGCTGTTCCAGATGCCTGCGCCCGAGCTGACCCTGGGGCTTGGCCAGGCGGCCGAACGTGGCTTCTGGTGGCGCGCGCAATTGCGCGCGGTCGCCGAGCAGGACCGCATCGCGACCCGGTTCTCCAACGGCACCGAAAACCCCACCGCCGGCTTCGTCACCGCCGACGCCGAGTTCGGCTGGCGCTTCGGCAAGCTCGGCGCCTTCGAATCCGCCGGGCTGGCCGTGCAGCTGAGCAACCTCGCCGACAAGCGCTATCACGAGCACCAGACCGAGGGCGTGTCCGGCAACGAACTCGCCGCGCCCGGCCGTGGCGTGGCGCTCAGCCTGAACGGGAGCTTCTGACATGGGCCAGGATCGTCGCCGCCCGACGGCGCCCCCGGCGTGGATGCGCGCGGTCATGCACGTCTGCGTGGTGTGCGCCTTCCTGCTCGTGACCGGCATCGTCCATGCGCAGGGGCAGAAGCTTGCCAAACTGACCCTGGCCGGTCCGTCGGCCGCGGTGTCGAACGCGCTCATCCACATGGTCGACTCGGGTGCGCTCGCCGACCTCGCCGAGGTGGTCGAGTTCGTGCCGTGGCGCGACCCCGACCAGTTGCGCGTGATGGCGCTCGACGGGCGCGCCGACGTGCTGGCGATGCCGACCAACGTCGCCGCCAACCTCTACAACCGCGGCGCGAAACTGCAGCTGATCAACGTGTCGACCTGGGGTGTGCTGTGGCTCGTGTCGCGCGATCCGGCGCTGAAGTCGCTGGCCGACCTGCGGGGCAAGGAGCTGGCGATGCCGTTTCGCGGCGACATGCCCGACATCGTGCTGCAACTCCTTGCCGAAGGGCAGGGCATGGACGTGAGGAAGGACCTGAACCTGCGCTACGTCGCCAGCCCGGTGGACGCGATGCAGCTGCTGGTGATGCGCCGCGTCGACCACGCGCTGCTCGCCGAGCCGGCGGCCTCGATGGCGCTGCGCAAGACCGGGTCCTTCCCGCTCAGCGTGATCGCGCCCGAGCTGCACCGCAGCGTGGACCTGCAGAAGGAGTGGGGCCGGGTGTTCGCGCGTGCGGCACGCATCCCGCAGGCGGGCATCGCGGTCATGGGCGCGCTGCGCGAGCGCCCCGAGCTGGTGGCGCGCATCGAGGCCGAGTACGCGCGCGCGCTCGCGTGGTGCAAGGTCAACGCCGCGGCCTGCGGCAAGGCGGTGGCGGCGCGCATCGACGTGCTCAGCGCCGAGGCGGTGACCGATTCGATCGCGGTGAGCCAGCTCGAGGTGGTGCCGAGCCGCGATGCGCGTGCCGAGCTCGAGCACCTGTTCGCCAAGCTGGTGGCGAAGAATCCCGCACTGGTCGGCGGCAAGCTGCCGGACGATGGCTTCTACGGCGGAGCGAAGGCGCCATGAACCTGCTGCGCGCCTGGCTGGCCGGCTTGCCGGCCTACCTGTGGAGTGGCTGGGGCGCGATCGCCAGCCTCTGTCTGCTGCTCGCCGCCTGGGAGGCGGTGAGTCTCGCCTACGGCCCGCTCGTCATGCCCGACCCGCGCGCGGCCTTCGCCACGCTGTGGGGCCTGATCGACAGTGGCGCGGCGTGGCCGGAACTGGCCGCCACCGCACGCCGCGCGCTTACCGGCTACGCGCTGTCGGTGGTCGCCGGCAGCGTGCTCGGCCTGGTCGCCGGGCTGTCGATGACCGCCTCGATGATGGCGCGTCCGCTCGTCACCGTGCTCATGGGCACGCCGCCGATCGCCTGGCTGGTGCTGGCGATGCTGTGGTTCGGCGCGAGTGATGGAACACCCGTGTTCACCGTGTTCGTGGCGTCCTTCCCGGTGATCTTCATCGGCGCACTGCAGGGCACGCGCACGCTCGACAACCAGCTCCACGGCATGGCCGCGGCCTTCCGCCTGCCACGCCGCATGATGCTCACCGACGTGTACCTGCCGCACGTGGTGTCCTACCTGTTCCCGTCCTGGATCGCCGCGCTCGGCACGGCCTGGAAGGTGGTGGTGATGGCCGAGCTGCTCGCCACCCAGGACGGTGTGGGCGCGGCGCTCGCGGTGTCGCGCTCGCACCTGGACACCGCCGCGACCATGGCCTGGATCGCCGCGGTGGTCGGCCTGCTGCTGGCGGTGGAGTACCTGGTGCTGGAGCCGATCAAGCGTGAGGTCGAGCGCTGGCGGGAGCAGGGTGCATGAACGCGATTTCGACTGCCGAGCTGCGCGTGCACGGGCTCTCCCATGCCTTCGCGCGCGACGAGGTGCTCTCTGGCATCGACTTCCGCGTGCGTGCGGGCGAGGTCGTGGCCCTGGTCGGACCCTCGGGCTGCGGCAAGACCACGCTGCTGCACCTGGCGGCTGGCCTGCTGACGGTGCAGCAAGGCCGGGTGGACAGCGGCTTCGCTTCCACCGCCTTCATGTTCCAGCAGCCGCGCCTGCTGCCCTGGAAGAGCGCGCTCGACAACGTCGCGCTCGGCCTCAAGGCGGCCGGCGTCAAGCGCGCCGAGCGCCACTTCCGCGCGCGCGCGCTGGCCTTGCGCCTCGGACTCGCCCACCGCGACCTCGACAAGTTCCCCCACCAGCTCTCGGGCGGCATGCAGAGCCGGGTGGCGCTGGCGCGCGCGCTGGTGCTCGCGCCCGAGCTGCTGCTGCTCGACGAGCCGTTCTCGGCACTGGACGTCGGCCTCAAGGAAGAGCTTTATCGCCTGCTGCTCGACCACCAGGCCGAGCGCGGCATGGGCGTGCTGATGATCACCCACGACCTCATGGAGGCGGTGCGGCTGTCGGATGCGATCCTGGTGATGGCGCCCGCGCCCGGGCGCATCGTGTGCCGCTTCGAGCTCGACCGCCCGGCGGCCCGGCGCGATGACGCCTGGGTGTACCGGCACACCGCAGAGCTGCTGCAGGTGCCGGACGTACGCGCGAGCTTCGGCTTGCCACCGGCGGTGGCGGTGGCGAGGGATCGAGCGGGATCTGCGCCGCGGCCAGAGTTCGTGCGGCAAGGCGGGCTGGCCGCCGCCGCACGCGCTGAGCCGCTGTCCGGGCTGCGCCTGGCGAGCCCGACTTCCAGACCGATCCCGGTGCAGGGCGGCAAGCGTTGCGGGGCATGAGCATGGGTGACAGGACGATGAATGCTGGACGCGGGGCCGTGACCGGGAAGGGGGCGGGCAATGCGCAATCGGGCTGGAGCGTGCGGCTTGCGGCACGGCCACTGTTCATGTGCGGCTTCCGGCCCTTCTTCCTCCTCACCGCGCTCCATGCGGTGCTGGTGCTGCTCGCCTGGGGCGGCTTCCTCGGCTTCGGCCTGGCGCTGCCGGCGGTCGCGGGCGGCCCCTTCGTGTGGCACGCGCACGAGCTGATGTTCGGCTTCGGGCTCGCCGCGGTGGCGGGCTTCGTGCTCACCGCGGTACCGGAGTTCACCGCCACGCCGGCGTTCGCGCCGCGGGTTGTGCTGCGTCTGGTACTGCTGTGGCTGGCGGCGCGCGCGGCTTTCTGGCTGTCGGGCGGGCTCGCCGCCGTCGCGGAGAGCTGGCTCGGCGGGGAGGAGGGGCAGGCCGTTGCGCGATGGATCGGGCACCTGCCCGCGGCCCTGCTCGAGATCGGCTTCGCCTGCGCATTGCTGGCCGCGGTGGCGCCGCGGCTGTGGCGCGACCCCGAGCGTCGCCACCTCGGCTTTCAGTGGGGCCTGGCGGCGATGGCGATGGCGGTGGCGGGCTTCCACCTCGCTGTGCTGCGCGGCGAGTACCCGATGCGCTGGGTGCTGGTGGGGCTGGGCGTGATGATGACGCTGGTGGTGGTGGCGATGAGCCGGATCTCGATGCGCGTCATGAACGACGCGCTCGACGCCGCGCGCGCGCGCCGCCTGCCCGCGCATACGTTGCGCCGGGACGAGGAGGCCGAGCTGGAACTGCCTTCCTACCGCGCGCGGCCGCCGCGGCGCAACCTGGCGATCGCGGCGATCGCGGTCCATACGGTGGCCGAATACCTCCTGCCGGGCTCGCCGATCACCGGTTGGCTGGGGCTGGGCGCGGCGGCGGCGGTGTTCAACCTGCTCAACGACTGGCACGTCGGGCGCGCCTTGTTCACGCGCTGGGCCTTCCTGCTCTATGCGGTGTACTGGCTGCTGGCGCTCGGCTACCTGCTGCTCGGCCTCGCCCGTCTGGGGGCGCCGGCGGGACCGAGCGCCGGGACTCACCTGCTGGCGATCGGCGCGATGGGCCTGTCCATCCTGGCGGTGCTCTGCATCGCCGGGCGCACGCACGCCGGCTACCCGCTCGACGAGCGTCCGTGGGTGGGGGCGGCGGCAGTCTCGATCGTGCTCGCGGCCTTGCTGCGCGCGGCCGCCGGCCTGCCCGACATGCCCGCATCCGCCTTGCAGTTGCTTGCCACGCTGGCCTGGATCACAGCCTTCGCGCTGGCCGCGTGGCGGTTGGGCGTGTTGTTCGTGGCCGCGCGGGTGGATGGCGGTGCCGGGTGCGAGGAATACCACGCTCCCCGGGCAGCCGAGGCCGTCCCGCCCTGATGCGGGCACAGGCCTGCGGTGATGGCGCCACGCTCGGGTCGGACCGACGCAGGCCAGCGTGACCGGGTTCGTGGCAGTGCTGGCACCGAACGCGCTAAGCTGGCGGCCGTGGATGGCTCCGCAGCGGAATCGCCGTCCGAGCCCGGAGACCCGACGATGGCGCTGCTCAACTGGAAAGCCGACTATTGCACCGGTAACGCGAAGATCGACGAGGATCACCGCGCCTTGTTCGAGCGCGTCAACGATTTTCACTTTGCGTGGCAACAGAACCGCGACCGCAAGGACATCGCGCGCGTGCTCAACCGCCTGGTCGAGTACGCCGAGGAACACTTCGCGCGCGAGGAAGAGATCATGCGCGCCAGCGGCTACCCGGGACTGGCGCGCCACCAGGCGATCCACGAGGCACTGTTCGAGCAGATCTTCGTGCTGCAGGGCCACTTCGAGGACGGGCGCATCCGCATCGATCGCGACACGGTCGACTTCCTGCGCGGCTGGCTGGTGGATCACATCGTCGGCGAGGACATGAAGTTTGCGGCCTATGTCGAGAGCGGCGACGAACCTGCGCCGGCCCGGCAGGCGAGCGACATCGACGTCGTCTGAACCCGGGCCCTCAGGCCGTCGCGGCGCCGGCCTGCAGCCGGCCGCGGCGCACCAGCAGCAGCACCGCGAGGGCGAGCACGACCTCGATCAGCCCGATCGCCACGAAGACCGGCGGGTAGGGGCGTTCCAGCACCAGGCCGAAGAAGGCGAGCAGCGCGCTGCTGAGCAGCGGGCCGGCGGCAAAGCCGAGCGAGCCCGCCATGTTGAAGGCGGCCAGCGCGCTGGCGCGGCAGTCGCTGCCGCCATATTGCGCGGCCAGCACCAGCGAGGGCGCATACATCAGCGCCGCGATCACGCCGCCCGCGGCCATCGTCGCCACCACCCGATCGCCCGGGACGAAGCCGAGCACGGCGAGGAAGACGCCGTAGAGCACGCTGCCGATCACCATCATCCACAACGGATCCCAATGCCGCGACAGGTGGCCGGCGGGCCAGGTGAGCACCGAGAAGGGGATCAGGAAGGCCGCCATCGCGATGCCGATCTGGCGCGCATCGAAACCGATCACCAGGCCGAGGTAGAGCGACAGCGTCGACACGATGAAGCCTACGGTGAGGCGGTCGGCGAAGGAGAACGCGAGCGGGATCAGCAACTGGCGACGGTTGCGCAGGGTGTCGACGATCTCGGATGCCGCCATGCGCGGCCGCGTGCCGCCGCCCTCGGCGAGGCGGACGAAGCCGAGCGCGGCCATCGCCAGCGAGAGCAGGCCGCCGCCGAGGGGCACCCAGAAGGGGTCGATGTCGCCGATGATGCCCCCGAGCGGCGCGCCGGTGGCCACCCCCAGGCTGATCGAGGCGCCCACCGCGCCCATGCGCGCGCCCAGCCCGGCCTTGCCGGCGTGGTCGGCGGCGAGCGCCATCAGCAGCGACAGCGCCGACATGTGGGCGAAGCCCTCGACGAGGCGCAGCGCGAGGAGCAGCGCGTAGCTCTCCGTGCTGCGCCAGGCCCAGGCGATGCCCAGCAGCGCGATGCCGTTCACGGCGAGCGCGCCTACCGCGAGCAGGCGGCGCTTGCCGAGGCGGTCGGAGAGCAGGCCGGCGATCGGCGCGCCGAGCAGCGCGCCGATCATGTTGATCGACATGAAGAAGTGGCTGGCGAACTGGCCCAGACCGGGAAAGCGCTGCGCGGTGAACTCGGGCAGCACCGGCACCATGCCGGTGACCGGCAGCATCAGGGCGTAGAGCAGCAGCAGCGGCAGGAGATGAGGTCCGGTCATGGTGTCGGCGCGGTGTCGGCGCGCTGGGTTCGGAGGCGGGTGCGCCGCATGATACTTCGACCTCCGCGACCGTCGTCTGTTGCCGATCAAGGCCCGGCTACAATCCTGGCGACCCGCCGCCGCCGCCGCGGCCGGGTTCGTGTCGGCACCCCGTGTGCGTCTCACTTCGGAGGTTCGCGCATGCGCGCCGTGTATCTGTCGGGACTGCTGGTGGTTGTGCTCGCCGTCGTCACCTTCTGGATGACCGCGGGGCTTCAGCCGGGCGTGACCGTGCTGCAGTTCGCGTGGACGCCGCGCGGCTTCGGCGAGATCGTCCATGTGTGGTCGCCCGAGGATCTTGCCCGCTACCGCCTCCACCTTCCGGTCGACAGCCTGCTGCTGCTGGCCTACGGCAGCTTCGGCTGGCTGCTCGCGACCCGCACGGCGCTGTTCGCGTCGCTGCCCGGGCGGGCACGCGTTGCGGCACGCTTCGTCCTGCCGCTCGCGGCCGTGTTCGACGCGGTGGAGAATGCGCTCCACGCCTGGTTGACCGAGATGCCGCGCTTCGGCATGCATGGGCTGTACCTGCTGTCGACCACCTGCTCGGCGCTCAAGTGGGCGCTGCTGTTCGGCTTCGCCGCGCTGGTGTTGTGGGCGCTGGCGCGCGAAGCAGACTGAGGCGCTCAGTCCGCGGCTTCGTCCTGCGGCGCCGCGCGCGCCTGCGCGAGCAGGGCGTCGATGCGCGCGCGCAGGCGCTGCCAGTGCGAGCCTTCCCAATACACCCGGCCGCAGCCGGCGCAGGCGGAAAAGTGTGTGTGACGCGCGCGCACCGCGGGCGGCAGGCGCTGCACCACCGCCGCTGGCGAGACTTCCTGTAGTGCCGCGTTGCATTCGAGGCAGCGCGAGAACGGGCGGGCGTGTCCGGCGAGTCCGAGGCGGCGGAGGATCTCGACCGCCTGGCGCGCCGGCTCGAGCGCATGCACGAAGCAGCCCTCGGCGACGTCCCGGCGCTTGAGCAGTTCGCGGTCGCGGGTCAGCACGACGCGCCGCTCGCGCACGGCGGTGGCGACGAGCGTGGCGTCCTCGATGTGATTGTCGTAGAGCGTGTCGAAGCCGGCCAGGCGCAGCAGTCGCGCCAGGCCGCCGAGATGGGCGTCGGCGATGAGGCGCGGCGGCGGGGACGGGCAGGGCTTCCCGCAGCGCGCGGCATGGGGATGGACCGACACCCGCTCGCCCGGGCACAAGCGGCGCTCGAGGGACGCCGGGCGACCGTCGACCAGCACCCTTCCGACCTCGGTGTGCGGGACGCCGAGCGCTTCGATCACGTGCTTGAGGCTGGAGTCGGCCGCGCAGCGGACCTCGAAGCTGCGGTCGCGCCGTGCCGGGGCGAGGAAGGCCGCCAACTCGCCATGGAAGCGGAAGGAGACGAGCCGTGCGGGGGAGAGGGGCACGGGGGTGGCGTCGGACATGGGCAGGGCATTCCCTCGATCGAGCACCGCCACAGCATAGCGCGCGCCGCAGGCGCTTGCTGCTACGCTGTCGGCTGGTTCGTCCGAGGAGATCGAAGATGAAGATCCGCGCCCTGTTCGTCACGCTTTCCGGGCTCTCTGCCGCCGCTGTGGCCGTGCTCCTCCTCGCCGCGGTCCCGGCACCCGCCGGCGCGATCGCCCAGCCGGTGGGCCCGGCGATGCCGGAGGAATGCGTCTGTTCGCGCGGCCTGCGCCTCGCGGAGGCGCCGCCCTCGGTCCTGCACAACTGCCAGTGCGGTCCGCTGCAGTGCGTGGTGCACGCGCAGTCCGGCCAGCTGCAGTGCCGCTGAGCCGCGTGTGCGCATGAAGCCGCGCCTCAGCGTGATCACGCTCGCGGTGGACGATCTCGAGCGCGCCGTCGCCTTCTATCGCGACGGCTTGGGCTGGCCGACGCAGGGCATCGTGGGGAGTGCGGCGCAGCATTCGGCGGTCGCCTTCTTCACGCTGCAGCCCGGGATCCGGCTGGCGCTCTTCCCGCGCACGAGTCTCGCGGTCGAGGCCGGCGTCGCGGAACCGCCGTCGGGCACGAGCGGCTGCCTGCTGAGCCACAACGTCGCCCGGCGCGAGCAGGTCGCCGAGGTGATGGCCGAGGCCGCGGTGGCGGGTGCGCGCATTCTGCGTCCGCCACGCGACACCGCCTGGGGTGGCCATGCGGGCTATTTCGCGGATCTCGACGGGCATCCGTGGGAGGTGGCGTGGAACCCGAAATGGCCGCTGGCGGACGACTGAGTCCCGCGCAGGCCGGCTGAGCGGATGCAGCCCGGCGCAACGCGACCGTCCCGCGGCGCGGAACCGGACAGCGCGCGCCTTTGTCCCTAAACTGGCGGTTCGCGCCGAGCCACGCTCTCCACCCCTCACGCCCGACTCCTCGTTTCCCGATGCCTTCCAGCCGCCGCTTCGTCCTCTCGCTCAGCCTCGTCGGTCTCGCCGCGCTGGGCGCCTATGCCTGGTATGCAAACCGTCCGCCGGCCTTGCCGCCGGGGGGCGCGCGGGCGCAGGCGCAGGCGGCAGGCGTGCAAGCGGTGCCGCCTGCGGCGGGGACTGCGGGTGCGAAGGGGGCCGCGGGTGCGAAGGGGGCCGCGGGTGCTGCAGGTGGCTCGCAGGGCGGGCCGGTGGTGGTGGAGACGCACACCGTGGGCGTGCGTGCGCTCGCCGACGACGTCGGCGCGGTCGGCTCGCTGGTGTCGAACGAGTCGGTGGTGCTGCGTCCCGAGGTGTCGGGGCGGATCGAGGCGATCCGCTTTCGCGATGGCGAGGCGGTGCGGCGCGGCGAGGTGCTGATCGAGTTCGACGCCGCGGTGCAGCGCGCCGAGCTGCAGCAGGCGCGCGCCAGCCTGACCTTGGCCGAATCGAACTTCCGCCGCAGCCAGGACCTCTTCTCGCGCAGCTTCGTGAGCCGCAGCAGCCTGGACAACGCGCGCTCGCAGCTCGAGGTGGCGCGCGCCGGGGTGGCGCTCGCGCAGGCCAGGCTCGCGCGCATGCAGATCCGCGCGCCGTTTGCCGGCGTCGTGGGCATCCGCAGCGTGAGCCCCGGCGACTTCGTCAAGGACGGCGAGGCCATGATCAACCTCGAGGACATCGCCACGCTGAAGGTGGATTTCCGCCTGCCCGAGCTCTACCTCGACCGCGTGCGCCCCGGGCAGACGGTGGAGATCGCGAGCGACGTGCTGGCGGGCGAGCGTTTCGCCGCCACGGTCGAGGCGATCGATCCGCTGGTCGATGCGCAGGGGCGCGCGCTCAGGCTGCGCGCGAGCCTGCCCAACCCCGAGCTGCGCCTGCGCCCGGGCGTGTTCGTACGCGTGCGCCTGATCCTCGCCGAGCGCGCCGACGTCGTGATGGTGCCCGAGGCCGCGCTGGTGCCGGCGCCGGGCAACACCCAGTTCGTATACCGGGTCGCCGAGGGCAAGGCGCAGCGCGTCGAGGTGCGCACCGGCACGCGGCGCGACGCGATGGTGGAGGTGGTCGAGGGCGTGCAGGCGGGCGAGGTGGTGGTGACCGCCGGCCAGCTCAAGCTGCGCGACGGCGCGGCGGTGAAGCTGGCCACGGGCGGCGTGGCGCGGGCGGACTGAGCGATGGTCCTCTCCGAGCTCTGCATCCGCCGCCCGGTGTTCGCCACCGTGCTGTCGCTGCTCGTGCTGCTGGTGGGCCTGATGTCGTACTCGCGGCTCACCGTGCGCGAGTACCCCAACATCGACGAGCCGGTCGTGACGGTGGATACGCGCTACCGTGGCGCCAGCGCCGAGATCGTCGAGTCGCAGGTCACCAAGCCGCTGGAGGACTCGCTCGCCGGCATCGAGGGCGTGGACGTGCTGTCCTCGATCAGCCGCCAGGAGCGCAGCCAGATCACGGTGCGCTTCCGCGTCGAGCGCAGCGCCGATTCGGCTGCGGCTGACGTGCGCGACCGCGTGTCGCGCGTGCGCCAGCGCCTGCCCGACGACATCGACGAGCCGGTGATCGCCAAGGTCGAGGCCGACGCCAGCCCGATCATCTGGGTGGCTTTTTCCTCCGACCGCCACGCGCCGATGGAGATCAGCGACTTCGCCAACCGCGTCATCAAGCCGCGTCTGCAGACCTTGCCCGGTGCGGCCGATGCGCGCCTGTTCGGCGACCGCCGCTCGGCGATGCGGGTGTGGCTCGATCGCGACCGCCTCGCCGCCTTCGGCCTGACCGTGCAGGAGGTGGAAGACGCGATCCGGCGCCAGAACGTGGAACTGCCCGCCGGGCGCATCGAGAGCCGCGAGCGCGAGTTCGCCGTCGTGGCGCAGACCGACCTCGCCCGGCCCGAGCAGTTCGGCGCCATCGTGCTGCGCCAGGGCGACACCGCCGACGCCTACCCGGTGCGCATCCGCGACGTCGGCCGGGTGGAGGTGGCACCCGAGAGCGAGCGCACCTCGGTGCGCTTCATGGGGCGGCCGGCGGTGTCGATCGGCCTCATCAAGCAATCGGTGGCGAACCCGCTCGACCTCAAGCGTGGCCTGGACGAGATGATGCCGCGGCTGCAGGCCGAGCTGCCCGAAGGCATGTCGATGACCATCGCCAACGACACCACGGTGTTCATCGAGCGCTCGATCGACGCGGTGTTCTCCACCATCTGGGAGGCGGTGCTGCTGGTGGCCGCGGTGTGCCTGTTCTTCCTGCGCAACTGGCGGGCGATGCTGGTGCCGCTGGTGACGATCCCGGTGTCGCTGGTGGGCGCGTTCACGCTGATGCTGGTGCTCGGCTTCTCGATCAACACGCTCACGCTGCTCGCGCTGGTGCTGGCGATCGGGCTGGTGGTGGACGATGCGATCGTGGTGCTGGAGAACATCTACCGCCACATCGAGGACGGCATGGAGCCGGTCGCCGCCGCCTTCAAGGGCGCCAGGGAGATCGGCTTCGCGGTGGTGGCGATGACGATCACGCTGGCCGCGGTGTACGCGCCGGTGGCCTTCATGAGCGGGCGCACGGGCAAGCTCTTCACCGAGTTCGCGCTCACGCTCGCCGGCGCGGTGATCGTGTCGGGCTTCGTCGCGCTGACGCTGTCGCCGATGATGTGCTCGAAGCTGCTGCGTCACGAGCCCACGCACGGACGGATCTACAACGGCATCGAGCGTTTCCTGGCCTGGCTCACCGGCGGTTATCGCGCTGTGCTCGAGCTGGCGCTGGGCGCGCGCTGGCTGGTGATGCTGGTGTTCGCGGTGGTGGCGGGGAGCTCGGTCTGGCTGATGGGGCAGTTGAAGAGCGAGCTCGCGCCGCTGGAGGACCGCGGTCGGGTGATCGGCATGTTCACCGGCCCGGAGGGCGCCACGCTCGACTACATGGCGCGTTACGCCGAGGAGATCGAGCGCATCTACGCCGGCCTGCCGGAAGTCGATCGCTATCTGGTGATCGCCGGCAACCCGACGGTGTCGCAGGGCATCTCCTTCGTCGGCTTCGCCGACTGGTCGGAGCGTACGCGTACGGCCGGGGAGATCTCAAGCGGACTGCAGCCCAAGCTGCGCGCCGTGCCGGGCGTGAATGCCTTCCCGATCATGCCGGCTTCGTTCGGGCAGAGTGCGCGCTCGCGGCCGGTGAGCTTCGTGGTGGCGACCTCGGAGAGCTACGACGCGCTCGCGCGCGTGACCGACACCTTCCTCGACGCGATGCGCGACAACCCCGGCTTCCTGTCGCCGGACACCGACCTCAAGCTGACGATGCCCGAGCTTGCGGTGGAGGTGGATCGCGACCGCGCGGCCGACCTCGGGGTCGACGTCGATGTGATCGCGCGCACGCTCGAGAGCATGCTCGGCGGTCGCCAGGTCACGCGCTACAAGCAGGACGCCGAGCAGTACGACGTGATCGTGCAGGTCGGCGCCGGCGAGCGCCGCGACCCGCGCGACATCCGCGACATCTACGTGCGTGCGCGCACCGGCGAGATGGTGCCCCTGACCAGCGTGGTGCAGGTGAGCGAGCGCGTGGCGCCGCGCGAACTCAACCACTTCGGCCAGCGCCGCTCGGTGACCATCTCGGCCAATCTGGCGCCCGATTACGCCCTGGGCGAGGCGCTGCAGTGGATGGACGACACCGCGGCGCGCATCCTGCCGCCGGGCTCCAGCACCGACTACGACGGCCAGTCGCGCGAGTTCAAGACCAGCGCGGAGAGCCTCGCGCTGGTCTTCCTGCTCGCGCTCGCCTTCATCTACCTGGTGCTGGCAGCGCAGTTCGAGAGCTTCCGCGACCCCTTCATCATCATGCTGACGGTGCCGCTGTCGATGACCGGCGCGCTCGGCGCGCTATGGCTGACCGGCGGCACGCTCAACGTCTACAGCCAGATCGGCCTGGTGACGCTGGTCGGGCTGATCACCAAGCACGGCATCCTGATCGTGGAGTTCGCCAACCAGCTGCGCGAGCACGGACATGCGCTGCGCGAGGCGGTGGTGGAGGCGGCGGTGCTGCGCCTGCGGCCGATCCTGATGACGACCGGGGCGATGGTGCTGGGCTCGCTACCGCTTGCGCTGGCGACCGGGGCGGGCGCCGAGAGCCGCCAGCAGATCGGCTGGGTGATCGTGGGGGGCTTGCTGATCGGCACCTTCTTCACGCTCTTCGTGGTGCCGACGGTGTATACGCTGCTGGCGCGGCGCGAGCGCGAAGCGCCGGTCGCGGTCGCGCAGGGAGCCGCCTCCTGAAAACGAAGAACCCCGCCGCGCCGGTCGCGCTTGCGGGGTTCGTCACGGTGCCGGGGGGGTGATCAGCTTTCGGTTTCGACCCTCTTCAGGTACGCGTAGATCTGGTCCTTGATCGCCAGCTTTTCCTTCTTCATGACCTCGATCTCGAGACTGGTGCCGGGCACGACGTGGGTCTCGATGTTGTGGATCTTCTGGTCGAGCTCGTTGTGCCTCTCGAAGAGCTGGGTGAAGTGGCGGTCGTTGTGCTTGAGACGGGTGATCAGGTCGCGATATTCGGGGAACATGGGAAGAACTCCTTGGTTCTGGATTGCAAAGGCTACGAACTGGGGCAAAGGAAAAACTTTCCGCTTGGCACCAGTCTACTCCCGCTTCCGGTGCGCGGCCAGCGTGGCGGGCGGGTGTGGCCCGTGGTCGTCGACCCGCTTCGGGCCGCTTGCGGATGGCATTTGCCGGGCTGTTGCGGCGAGCAGGAAAACTGATCGAAAGTTCCTCGGTGCCTCATCCGAACAGGTGGGGGAACAGCTTCGCGCGCTCCTCGCCACTGAGTGCGTTCATGCGCGCGATGTTGCGCTCGGGGATGCGGTCGACCTCGGGGTAATGCTCGATCGCCTTCTCCAGGCTCTCCTCGCGGATGATGTGCAGCAGCGGCCAGGGCGAGCGGTTGGTCAGGTTGCCCGGGTCGTCCGCCTCGGTGTCGGCGAACTGGTACTGCGGGTGGAAGCTCGCCACCTGCAGCTCGCCCTCCCAGCCGAACTGCTCGACCCACAGGTCCACCGCGTCGAGGAAGTCGTTGTAGTCGGCGAAGTCCTCCAGCATGTCGGGGATCGCCAGCAGGGTGGTCTCGAGCTCCGCCACCGGGGTGTCGGAGAGGCGCTCGAGCTCGGCCTGCAGGTCTTCGAGCAGGGCGTCGGCGGTGGTGGCGTGGCTGACCGCGATGCGCACGCGCTTCTCGCGCCGCGGGCGGGCGGCGAAGGGGCAGAGGTCGAGGCCGATGACGACCTCGTCGAGCCACTGCTCGACGTCGGCGATGATCTGTTCATCCATTGGAGCGGTTCCGTTCAGGCGGGATGCAGGGGAAGGTCGTGCAGCAGCCGCAAGGCGGTGTGCAGCACGGCCTCGGGGAGGTCGGGGCGCAGGCAGTCGAGCTCGACGAAGCCCGGCCAGGTCTCGCGGAACTGGCGCTGCCAGGTGAGCTGGCGCTTGGCGAGCTGGCGGGTGGCGGCGACGCCCTTGAAGCGCAGCTCGTCGTAGCCGGTGCCGCCGTCGAGGTATTCCCACACCTGGCGGTAGCCGACGCAGCGCATCGAAGGCATGGACGGGTCGAGCCGGTAGCGCGCGCGCAGCTGGCGAACCTCGTCGACCAGGCCGGCGTGGAGCATGGCGTCGAAGCGCTCCTCGATGCGCGCGTGCAGCGCGCTACGGTCCGACGGTGCGAGCGCGATCGGCAGCAGCCGGCAAGGCAGCGGGTCGTCTTCCTTCTTCGCGTAGCTGTCCGCGAGCGGGCGGCCGGTAAGGCGGACGATCTCGAGCGCGCGCTGGATGCGCTGCGCGTCGCCCGGCTCCAGGCGTGCCGCGGCCTCGGGGTCGAGGCGGGCGAGCTCGGCGTGCAGCGCCGGCCAGCCGCGCTCGGCGGCCTCGTCGTCGAGCGCGCGGCGCAGCTCGGGGTCGGCCGCGGGCAGGTCGGAGAGCCCGTCGCGCAGCGCCTTGAAGTACAGCATGGTGCCGCCGGCCAGGAGCGGAATATTGCCGCGTGCGACGATCTCGCCCATCAGGCGGATCGCGTCGGCGCGGAAGCGTGCGGCCGAATAGCTCTCCTCGGGCGTCACCACGTCGATCAGGTGGTGCGGGCACACCGCGCGTTCCTCCGCGTTCGGCTTGGCGGTGCCGATGTCCATGTCGCGATACACCAGCGCCGAATCCACGCTGATCACCTCCACCGGCAGGGCTTGCGCGAGCGCAAGCGCGCTCGCGGTCTTGCCGCTGGCGGTGGGGCCGAGCAGCAGCAGGGCGGGCGGCAGGGGGGCGGGGATGGGCGGAGGCAGTTTGGGCGAGGCCGAAGTGTGCGCGCGGGTGCGGGATTCGCGACGGCGCAGGGCGCGCGGATTATCTCCCAGGCCGTCGTGATCCGCCAGCGCGCGACCCGCAACCCCTCAGGTTTGCCGAGAACGGCGGCGCATTTCCAGGCTGATGGGGCCGGTGCCGAAAGGCTTGCGGTCGGCGGGGGCGCGCGTTCGCCCGCCCCCGGGATGCGGCGATCAGCGGTGGCCGCGCAGCATCGAGCGCGTCATCGGGTCGAGCGGCAGGGCGTAGTCGTGCACCGCCAGCACCACGTTGGTCTCGGGCTGGATGACCTTGAGGTTCACGAACACCATCTCGCTGCTCTGCGCGTAGGTGCCCACCACCACAGCCTGCGCGTCGTGCGTGCTGGCGAGGTCGCGGATCTCGCGGGTGAGCATCAGCTCGCCCTGGTCGCGCGCCATATAGACGTTGTTGCGGAACTTCATCTCGATCATGCGGTAGCCGGCGAGCGTGAAGCGCGCCGAGACCTGTTCGGAGATGAGGCGGCCGAGGGTGGAGGATTGCTCGAGCGCGTCGATGTTCACCACGGTGGCGGCGATCAGTGCCTGCGTCGGCGCGAGCTGGCCGCGCAGCTGCGCGAGCAGGCTGTCGGCCGCGGCGTAGTTGGACGGGATCAGCGGGTTGGCGGCGGCGGCGTCGAAGCTGATGTCCTTGCGCGACGCGACCGGTTCGGTGGCGCAGCCGGCGGTGACGAGCACGGCGGCGGCGAGGGCTGCGGCGAGGATTGCGGGCTTGCGCATCATTCGCCTCCGACGACCTGGAAGGACTTCATCGGTGGCAGTCTCGGTGCTTGCTTCTCCACATGCGGCAGGTAGAGATCATGATCGGAGTCGCTCACATAGTACGCGGTGCTCGTGCGAGCGAGGTAGCGCGATGCGTCTGTAACACTCGCGCTGACGATGATTTCCATCGAAGGCGTGTCACCCGAGGCGAACTCCGACTGGAACCAGGTGTAGGCATCTGCAGATGCGACGGCAGCGAGCGCAGCTTTGGCCGGACCGTTCGAGGCATATTCCACAATGTCGTATAGCGCCCACACGCCAGCCCCGAGCGCGGTGGGGAGGCCGGCGTGTCGATGCTGGGGGCGATCTGCCGTGAAGGCGATCGCCTGCGTCTCCACGCCAACGCGCATCGCACCTTCAGGCGTTCGCATGACCGAATGCCCGGCATCGACCAGTGCTGTCGTGAGCTGGCTTGCAAAGGCGCGCTCGAACGCCGAGGCGTCGGAGTGTTGGTTGACGAACAGCCTAGATCCAGTAGGTATGCGTGCCGAAAGCTTGTCGGCCACGTCCCGGGCAATGGTGTTCCAGTGCGAGGCCGCTTGCAACTTCTGTTGCTTCGTCGTCCCGAAGTTGGTGGCCAGCGGCGCCGGCGAGTAAGGGGTGGCGCAGGCGGTGGCGAGCAGCGCAAGTGTCGCTGCGGCGGTGAGGCTTCTGATCATGAAGCACATTCTCCGAAACGGGCGTTCAGTCGCCCGCTCGGGCGACAACAACGCTGGGGAAGTGAAACGGGGTATTGCTCGGTTATGCCGAAAGCTAGCAGAAGCCCCGCTCCGACTCAATTGCGCCGCATCGGCGGATGAGACATAGTTCCGCGCCGTGGCGCTGCACAAAAAACGGGCAGCGGGGGAATACGCCTGTCCGTCAGCGCCTTGCGGAACTTATCCACAGCTTGTCCCGGGAGCTGCCCACGGGTGCTGGGGACAACGCCGGCGGTCGCCATGGTGAGCGATGCGTGGATGAGCGTGCCCGCAAAGGAGAAGTGGCTTGCAGGTATGATTGCGCGCGCTGTGCACGGGGCGTCCGTGCAATCCTGTCGAGGTGCTTTCTTGAAGATCTTTTCGCCGCTGTACGAGCGCACGATGGTGTGGTCGCGTCATCCGCGCGCGCCCTGGTTCCTGGGGGGGCTGAGTTTCGCCGAGTCGTCGTTCTTTCCGATCCCGCCGGACGTCATGCTCGCGCCGATGTGCCTGGCGAATCCGCATCGCGCCTGGTGGTTCGCGCTCCTGACCACCCTGACCTCGGTGGCGGGGGGACTTTTCGGCTACCTCATCGGCTACTACGCCTTCGACCTCATCGAGCCCTGGCTGCGCGGCAGCAACTACTGGGGCGCCTACGAGCAGGCGGTGGCATGGTTCGATGCCTGGGGCTTCTGGGCGATCTTCATCGCCGGCTTTTCGCCGATTCCCTACAAGGTGTTCACGATCGCCGCAGGCGTGGCGTCGATGGCCCTGCTGCCATTCACGCTGGCCTCGTTGATCGGGCGCGGCGCGCGCTTCTTCCTCGTCGCGGGCCTGATGGCCTGGGGGGGCGAGCGCATGGAGGGTGCGCTGCGCAAGTATGTGGACCGCATCGGCTGGGCCACGGTGGCCGCGGTGGTGGTCGGGGTGCTGGTGTATCGCGCGGGATGATGCAGGCGCGCCGACGGGCGCGCATTCGGCTCCGGGGGTGCGCTACTGCCCGCGCATGAAGAAGCGGTCGAGCTCGGCCAGGCTCAGCTGCGTCCACGTGGGGCGGCCGTGGTTGCACTGGTCGGCGCGCTCGGTCGCCTCCATGTCGCGCAGCAGGGCGTTCATCTCGGGCAGGGTGAGCTGGCGATTGGCGCGCACCGCGCCGTGGCAGGCCATGGTGGCGAGCAGCTCGTTGCGGCGCGCGGTGACGACCTCGGTGGCGGGGAATTCGCGCAGCTCCTGCAGCAGCTCGCGCACCAGTTCGGCCACCGGCGCGCTCGCCAGCAGCGCGGGCACGCTGCGCACCACGAGCTCCTGCGGACCGGCGGCGGCGATCTCGAAGCCCATGCCGGCGAGTACCTCGGTGCCTTCCTCGGCCGCCGCCATGTCCTTCGCGCCCACCGAGAACACCGCCGGGATCAGCAGGCGCTGCACGGCCGGGCGGCCGTCGATCACGGTCTTGAGCTTCTCGTAGAGGATGCGTTCGTGGGCGGCGTGCATGTCCACCAGCACGAGGCCGGCGGCATTCTGGGCGAGGATGTAGATGCCGTGCAGCTGGCCGAGCGCGTAGCCGAGCGGCGGCGCCTCGCCCGTGGCGGTCTCCGTCGGCGCCGGGCGCGGGCCCGACTGGATCTCGCCGGGGCGGTCGGGCAGGCTGGCGCCACCGCTATCGCGTGCGCCCGCGGCGAAATCAAAGTAGGCGCGGCTCGCCGACTCCATCGCCAGGCGTCCTTGGCGGGCGTCTGCGGGCGGCCAGGACCGCGATGCGGGGTGGTGGGCGGCCGTCGGGACGGAAAGCGGGGGGAGGGCGCTCGAGAAGCCCCCTTGCGGGACGGTGCCCGATGCCGGGGAGGCCGCGGGGCCGGCACCGACGCCAATGGCTGCGGGCGCGTGCAGCTCCGCAGCGCGTCCCGCTCCGCTCTCGGCCAGGGTGCGGCGCACGGCGTGGAAGACGAACTGATGCACCGCGCGCGACTCGCGGAAGCGCACCTCGATCTTGGCCGGATGCACGTTCACATCCACCCCGGCGGGGTCGAGCTCGAGGAAGAGCACGTAAGCCGGATGGCGCGCGCCGTGCAGGATGTCGGCGTAGGCTTCGCGCACCGCGTGGGCGAGCAGCTTGTCGCGCACGAAGCGGCCATTGACGAAGAAATACTGCGCGTCGCGGCTGGCGCGCGAATAGGCGGGCAGCGACGCGAAGCCGGCCAGGCGCAGTATCCCGGCGTCGGCCTGGACCTCGCGGGCGTGCTGCAGGAAGTCGTCGCCCATCAGCGCCGCCACCCGCGCGGCGGGCGGTGAGGGAGGGAGGCGGTGGATCACGCGGCCGTTGTGGGCGAGCTGCAGGCCGATGTCGGGGCGCGCGAGCGCGACGCGGCGGAACATGTCGTCGCAGTGGGCGAACTCGGTGGATTCGGTCTTGAGGAACTTCCGCCGCGCGGGGGTGTTGTAGTAGAGGTCGGCGACGTCGACCACTGTGCCCTGGTCGAGCGCCGCCGGCTCGGGCTCGCGCCCGGCCTCGATGCGCCAGGCGTGGCTCGCGCCCTCGGCGCGGCTGGTGATGCCGGTGCGCGCCACCGCGGCGATGGCCGCCAGCGCCTCGCCGCGAAACCCCATCGTGCCCACGCGCTCGAGGTCGTCGAGGGTGGCGATCTTGCTGGTGGCGTGGCGCTCGAGCGCGAGCGCGAGCTCGTCGCGCGCGATGCCGCAGCCGTCGTCGGCGACGCGGATGCGCCGCACGCCGCCCTGCTCGAGCTGCACCTCGATCGCGCGCGCGCCAGCATCGACCGCGTTCTCGAGTACTTCCTTGAGCACCGAGGCCGGGCGCTCGACCACCTCGCCGGCGGCGATCTGGTTGACCAGCAGGTCGGAGAGGCGGTGGATGTGGGGCATGGGGGGGGCGGCGACGCAAAAGCGGGATTATACGGGGGTGCGGGGGCGGCACAGCCTTCCGCCGCTCGTGCAGAAAACCGGCGATTTTCCTTGCCCGTGCCGGGAGCGTGGCGCGGGTCGGGTATCATCGCGGCCATGCTCCGGGGCGGGCGCCCGCCGGTCCGCGCGCCCAAGCCCTGTCCTCCGCCAGGATCTTTTCATCGTTCCAGCATCCCATGAAGTCCATCGTCATCCTCATTTCCGGCCGCGGCAGCAATATGGAAGCCATCGTGCGTGCGGGCATCCCGGGCGCGCGTATCGCCGCGGTGATCAGCAACCGGCCGGGCGCCGGCGGGCTCGAGTTCGCACGCGCGCACGGCATCGCCACCGCGGTCGTCGACCACAAGTCCCACCCCGACCGCGCCGGCTTCGACCAGGCGCTCGCCGAGTGCATCGACGCCCATGCGCCCGACCTGGTCGTGCTCGCCGGGTTCATGCGCGTGCTCGGCGACGGCTTCGTGCGCCGCTACGAAGGCCGCCTGCTCAACATCCACCCCTCGCTGCTGCCGGCCTTCCCGGGGCTGCACACCCACCGCCGCGCGCTCGAGACCGGGGTGAAGGTGCATGGCGCGAGCGTGCATTTCGTCACCGCCGAGCTCGACGACGGGCCGATCGTGATCCAGGCCGCGGTGCCGGTGCTGACGGGCGACGACGAGGACAAGCTGGCCGCGCGCGTGCTGGCGCAGGAACACCTCATCTACCCGCAGGCGGTACGCTGGTTCGTCGAGGATCGGCTCGAACTCGTCGCCGGCCGCGTGAGCCTGCGTGACGCGCCGGCCCAGGACGGCGAGGCGCTGCTGGTGCCTGCGCCCGAGGGCGGAGGGCGGGCGTGATGCGCGGGCTGGTCGTGCGCCTCGCGCTCGCCGCCTGCGCGAGCGCGGCGGCGCTGCCCGTCGGCGCAGCGGCCGAGCCGCCCGCGCAGGGCCACATCGTCTATGACGTGCACTATGGCTCGTCCGGCTTCAAGGTGGGCGAGGCGCGCCACGAGTGGAAGCTGGACAAGGGGCGCTACGCGCTCTCGCTCGCGCTTCAGGCCAAGGGGCTCGCCGGCCTGTTCGGCCTCGAATACGAGCAGCGCAGCAGCGGTACGGTGGACGCAAAGGGCATGCGCCCGGAACTGTTCGAGGTCGACCAGCGCGGGCGCAAGCCCGAGCGCGCCGAGTTCGACTGGACTGCGGGCAAGGTCAGCATCCGCCGCGGCGGCGAGGAGCGGCGCAACGGCGAGATCCGCGCTGGCGACCAGGATCTGCTCAGCCTGTGGCACCAGGCGCGCAAGGTGGTCGAGTCCGGCAAGCCGGCGCGCTTCGCCGTGGTCACCAACAAGAGCATCAAGCAGGCGGTGGTCGAGCCGCGCGGCGAGGAGCGCCTCGAGCTCGCCGGCGAGCAGCTCGACACCGTGCGCCTGCACGCCTTTGCCGAGAAGGACGACCTCGACATCGACATCTGGCTGTCCAGGCGCCATAGCCTGCTGCCGGTCCGCATCCGTATCACCGACGACAAGGGCGGCGTGCTCGACCAGCGCGCTGCGCGCATCGAGGCGGGCGTGCCCGCCGCCAGGAACCCGAACTGAAATGAAACCCAAGACCGAAAAGCCCCGGACCCGGGCGATCAAGCGGCAGGAGCCGGCCGCGGCCGAGCGCCCGGCCGAGGGCGCGGTGTCGCGCACGCTCTTCATCCAGGCCACGCAGGCGCTCGGCGCCGTGCTCGCCTTCGACTACCCGGCCGACGCCGTGCTGTCGCGCCACTTTCGCGACAACCGCGAGCTCGGCCACCGCGACCGCGGCTTCATCGCCGAGGCGGTGTACGGTGTGCTGCGCCGGCTGCGCTGGCTGCGCCGCATCGCCGGCGCGGAGGCCACGCCGCGCATGCTGCTGCTGGCCTGGTTCGCGCGCGGCGAGGGCTGGCCGATGCGCAACTTCGAGGGCCTGGCGAGCGCCACGGAGCGCGACTGGATCACCTCGATCAAGGCCGCCGAGGCGGGCGAACCCAGCCTGGCCGAGCGTGCCGACCTGCCCGACTGGCTGGCCGAGCGCCTGCTCGCGCAGATGGACGGGGACGAGCTGCTCGCGCTCGCGCACGGGCTCAACCGCCCGGCGCCGCTCGACCTGCGGGTGAACCTGATCAAGAGCGACCGCGACGCGCTGCTCGAGCGCCTGCAGGCCGACGGCGTGCGTGCCGAGCCCGGCCGGCTGTCGCCGCAGGCGATCCGCCTGGCGGGCAAGCCGGCGCTGCAGAAGCATCCACTCTTCCTCGATGGCAGCTTCGAGGTGCAGGACGAGGGTAGCCAGCTGCTCGGCCTGCTCGTGCAGCCGCGCCGCGGCGAACTGGTGGTGGACTTCTGCGCCGGCGCCGGCGGCAAGACCCTGCAGCTGGGCGCGATGATGCGCTCGACCGGGCGCCTGTACGCCTTCGACGTTTCCGAGAAGCGGCTCGCCAAGCTCAAGCCGCGCATGGCGCGTGCCGGCCTGTCGAACGTGCATCCGGTGCTGATCGCCCACGAGGCCGACGCCAAGGTCAAGCGCCTGGCGGGCAAGGCCGACCGCGTGCTGGTCGATGCGCCCTGCACCGGGCTGGGCACGCTGCGCCGCAACCCCGACCTCAAGTGGCGCCAGTCGCCGGCGGCGGTCGAGGAGATGGTCGCCAAGCAGGGCGCGATCCTCGCCGCGGCGGCGCGCGTGGTGCGCCCGGGCGGCCGCCTGGTGTATGCCACCTGCAGCCTGCTCGCCGAGGAGAACGACGGCATCGTCGACGCCTTCCTGGCCGCGCATCCCGAGTTCCGCGCGCTGTCGGCGCAGGAAGTGCTGGCGGCGCAGGGTGTGGCGCTGGAGACCGGCGAGCGCCTGCGCCTGCTGCCGCATGTGCACGACACCGACGGCTTCTTTGCCGCCGTCATGGAGCGTGCCAAGGGTGGGTGAGCGCGGACATGAGCGGGCGCATCGGCGGGCAGGCAAGCGCCACGCGCCGATGCTCGGGTGGATGGCGGCGCTCGCCCTCCTGGCGCTTCCCGGCGTACACGCGAGCGAGCGTTTCGCGGGCAAGGGCGAGATCGAACTTGCCTTCGCTCCGAGCGACGACACCGAGAAGGTGGTGATCAACCTGATCCGCGGCGCGCGCAAGAGCCTGGAGGTGCACGCCTACGCCTTCACCAGCCGCAACATCGCCGACGCGATGGTGGCGGCGCAGCGGCGCGGGGTGCGCGTCGAGGTGCTCGCCGACGCGCAGATGAATCGCCGCGAGAAGGGCAATGCGATCCCGCGCCTGCTCGCCGCCGACGTGCCGGTGGCCTTCGAGACGCGCTACAACGCCGCGCACAACAAGGTGCTGATCGTGGACGCCGAAGGCCCGCGCTGCGCGGTGCTGACCGGCTCCTACAACTTCACCTGGTCGGCCGACAACCGCAACGCCGAGAACATCCTCATCGTGCGCGACCACTGCGAGCTTGCCCGCGCCTACCGCGCCAACTGGCTGCGCCACCGCAAGGACGCGACCCGCGTCACCTCCCTGCCGTGGCGGGAGTAAGGTTCTCGTAGCAGCGACGCAGGTCGCGATGCGGGCACCGAAAGGCCCCTCCCGCGGTATGGCAGGGTAACAAAGGCTGGACTGCATCCAATCCGGAACGGCCTTGCGTAGAATCGTCCTGCTGTTTTCTCTTGTGGACGTTTCCTCGCATGTACAACGGTCTCTTCGATCTCCCCTGGTGGGGCTACGTGCTGGTGGCGCTCGCGCTCACCCACGTCACCATCGTCTCCGTCACCGTCTTCCTGCATCGCCATCAGGCGCACCGCGCGCTCGAGCTGCATGCGCTGCCCAGCCATTTCTTCCGCTTCTGGCTATGGCTGACCACCGGCATGGTCACCAAGGAGTGGGCGGCGATCCACCGCAAGCACCACGCGAAGTGCGAGACTGCGGAGGACCCGCACAGCCCGCAGACGCGCGGCCTGCACAAGGTGCTGTGGGAGGGCGCGGAGCTCTACCGCGCCGAGGCGAAGAATGTCGAGACGCTGCAGCGCTACGGCCACGGCACGCCCGACGACTGGCTCGAGCGCAAGGTCTACCGCCACTCCATCCTCGGCGTGGCCATCATGCTGGTCATCGACCTCGTCGCCTTCGGTCCGCTCGGGCTGACGATCTGGGCGGTACAGATGGCCTGGATCCCGTTCTGGGCGGCGGGGGTGGTCAATGGCGTGGGGCACTTCTGGGGCTACCGCAACTACGACTGCGACGACGCCTCGCGCAACCTCGTGCCCTGGGGCATCCTGATCGGCGGCGAGGAGCTGCACAACAACCACCACAGCTTCGCGACCTCCGCCAAGCTGTCGGCGAAGTGGTACGAGTTCGACATCGGCTGGATGTACATCCGCCTGCTCGAGCTGCTCGGCCTCGCCAAGGTCAAGAAGACGATCCCCCGGCCCAGGTTCGGCGAGGTCAAGCCGGTGCCCGACCTCGACACCCTGCAGGCGATCGTGACGCACCGCTACGACGTGATGACGCGCTACGTGCGTTCGCTGCGCGAGGTCTTCGTCGACGAGGCGCGCCGGCTGGGCGAGGTGCACGGGCTGGAGCTGAGCGCGCGTCGGCTGCGGCGCTGGGTGCTGGGTGGCGAGCTGCGCGGACTGGACGACACCCAGCGCAGGCGGCTGGAGCAGGCCGTCGAGGGCAGCCCGGCGCTGCGCACGGTGGCGGCGATGCGCGACGAGCTCGCTGCGTTGTGGTCGCGCTCGAACGCCAGCCGCGAGCAGCTGCTCGCGCAGCTGCAGGACTGGGTGGCGCGCGCCGAGCGCAGCGGCATCCGTCCGCTGCAGGAGTTTTCGCTGCGGCTACGCAGCTATGCGGCGTGAGCGAGGGGTGGGGCGTCAGGCGCGACTCAGTCGCGCAGGGCGTCGGCCCAGCAGTTGGGGGTCTCGTACAGGCGCACGCGCTCCAGCCTGAGGTGGTTGCCGTAGGTGTCGCGATAGGCCGGGTCGAGGATGCGGAAGGCCTCTGCGGCGAGGTTCTCGGCGGTGGGCACGACGTCGAGCACGACGGTCTTGTGGCCGGGGATCGCGGCCAGCAGTTCGAGCACCAGGTGGTCGCCCCGGTAGGCCAGGAAGGCGTGGTCCCAGGGGCCGACGACGTATTCGTTGGCGATGCGCTTGACGTCGGCGAAGTCCATCACCATGCCGTTGACCGGTACGCCGTCGGCCTTGATGATGTCGCCCGACAGCGTGACCTCCAGCGCGTAGCGGTGGCCGTGCAGATGCCGGCACTGGCTGGCGTGGTCCGGAATCCGGTGTCCGGCGTCGAATTCGAGGCGGCGGGTGATGCGCATGGCGGGTCTCTCTGGAAAGGCGCCGGAGTATAGCACCGGCGCGCCCGCGCCGACTCCGCGTATTTTCCGCAAGTGGTTGAACAAACGATGAATTCTTCCCAAGGACAGCCCCCCGGCACGCTCGCGACCCTGACGGTGGGCAAGCACGATCGCGACCTCGCCGGGCTGACCTACGTCTATCCAGTGCTGTCGCGCCGCGCCGGCGGGGTGTCGGTCGGCATCAACCTGAACCCGAACAACGCCTGCAACTGGCATTGCGCCTACTGTCAGGTGCCCGACCTGGTGCGCGGCAAGGCGCCGGAGATCGACCTCGCCCGGCTCGAGAGCGAGCTGCGCGGCTTCCTCGCCGACCTCATTCACGGCAGCTGGATGGAACGCCACGTGCCCGAGGGCGCGCGGGTGATCCGCGACATCGCCTTTTCCGGCAACGGCGAGGCGACCAGCGCCGAGGTCTTCCCCGAGGCGGTCGCGCTGGTGCTGCGGCTGCGCGACGAGTTCGGGCTGTCACCGCAGGCGGTGCCGGTGCGCCTGATCACCAACGGCAGCCTGCTCGCGCAGGCGCGCGTGCAGGAGGGCGTGCGCCGGCTGGGCGAGGCGGGCGGCGAAGTGTGGTTCAAGGTGGATGGCGGCAGCGTCGAGGCGATCGAGCGCATCAACGGGGTGCGGCTCGAGCCCGCGGCGGTGGCGCGCAACCTGACGCGCTGCGCCGAGCTGTGCCCGACCTGGGTGCAGACCTGCATGTTGCGCTGGGACGGCGCGCTGCCGTCGGACGCGGACATCGACGCCTGGCTGGCGGTGCTGGAAGCCGCCGGGACGGAGCGCCTGCGCGGCGTGCTGCTCTACGGTGTGGCGCGGCCGTCGATGCAGCCGGAGGCGCCGCGGATCGCGACGCTTGCGGCGGACGAACTCGAGGCGATCGCCGAGCGCGCCCGAAAAAAAGGGCTGACGGTGCGCGTCAGCCCTTGATCGCGCGCGGCATGCGCTCAGCGCTCCTTGCGCTTGGCGCGTGCTTCCTTCTTGAGGGTCTTGTAGAGCTCGGGGTTGGTCGCCTTGAGGTACTCGGCAACCTCGACGTCGTCGCGCTTGACCTTGTTGATGTCGATCTGCTCGACATGGACCAGGCGCAGCAAGGCCTGCACCGGGCGGGGAATGTTGCGGCCGCTCTCGTAGCGCGAGCCACCGCTCTGGGTCACGCCGATCTTGGACCAGAACTGCGACTGGTTCAGGCCGAGCTTGCGGCGAATTTCGCGTACATCCAGCTTTTCATTTGCTTTCATGGAGATTTCCTCGAGTTTGTATCCGTTCGGGCCTTCCCGGACTCGATGCGGACAGGATTCTGCCTATGACTAAGGTCATAGAACGCATGCAGTATAGGTTAGTATTCTCTCTACATACAAAATAGATTTTAGCAAATTCAGCAAATAAGTAATAAAAAACACGTCCTGGAGATTTTGTTTCGATCGGGCGAGCAAAACTTCACGCCGCCGGATAGCATCGCGGACCTTATTCACCTGTAGTTTTGGATACGACGATGGCGCTGATAGTTCAGAAGTACGGTGGAACCTCGGTGGGGACCCCCGAACGCATGCGGAGCGTCGCCCGCAGGGTGGCGAACTTCCGGGCGCAGGGCCATCGCGTGGTCGTCGTCGTGTCGGCGATGAGCGGCGAGACCAACCGCCTGATCGCGCTCGCCCGCGCAGTCGCGCCAAGTCCCCGCACGCGCGAGCTCGACGTCGTCGTATCCACCGGGGAGCAGGTCAGCATCGGCTTGCTGTGCATGGCGCTCGACGACCTCGGCGTCCCGGCACGCAGCTACACTGGCGCGCAGGTAAGGATTCTCACCGACTCGACGCACACCCGGGCGCGCATCCTCGACATCGACGCGGCGCCGATCCGCAAGGACCTCGACGCGGGCGGGGTGGTGGTGGTCGCCGGCTTCCAGGGCGTGGACGCACACGGCAACATCACAACCCTCGGCCGTGGCGGCTCGGATACCACTGCCGTGGCGTTGGCCGCCGCGCTCGAGGCGGACGAATGCCAGATCTACACCGACGTGGACGGCGTTTACACCGCCGATCCGCGCATCGTCCCCGAGGCGCGCAAGCTCGATGCCGTCCGCTTCGAGGAGATGCTGGAGCTCGCCAGCCTGGGCTCGAAGGTGCTGCAGATCCGCGCGGTCGAGTTCGCCGCCAAGTACAAGGTCAAGCTGCGGGTTCTCTCCAGTTTCGAGGAAGACCCGGGAGAGGGCACGTTCATCACCGTCGAGGAAAGCAGCAACATGGAAAGACCGGTCATCTCCGGCATCGCCTTCGTGCGCGACGAGGCCAAGCTCACCCTCACCGGCGTGCCCGACCGGCCGGGTATCGCCTACCAGATCCTCGGTCCGATCGCCGATGCCGACATCGACGTGGACATGATCATCCAGAACGCCCCCCGCGACGGCTCGACCGACCTCTCCTTCACCGTCGCGCGCGCCGATCTTGCGCGTGCCGTGAAGGTGCTCGAAGGCGTGCAGGCCCACGTCGGCGCGCGCTCGATCGAGAGCGACGACACCATGTGCAAGGTCTCGGTGGTGGGGGTCGGCATGCGCTCGCACCCCGGCGTCGCCGCGAAGATGTTCCGCACCCTGGCCGAGGAGGGCATCAACATCCAGATGATCACGAGCTCCGAGATCCGCATCTCGGTGGCGATCGAGGAGAAGCACCTCGAGCGCGCGGTGCGCGCCCTGCACAAGGCCTATGGCCTGGATGTGGCCGCTGAATAGATGCGTTCGATCAACGTTTGACCGGCAGGCGCGAACTCGCTATGATCGCGCCTTCCTGATGGAGACGTGGCCGAGAGGTCGAAGGCACTCCCCTGCTAAGGGAGCATGCGGGCTAAAACTCGCATCGAGGGTTCGAATCCCTCCGTCTCCGCCAGAGCATCTAAGCCCCTGTTTTAAAGGGGCTTTTTTGCGTCTACGCGGTCCGAAACAGGGGTGGCGGGAGTGTCCCGATCTTTCTCCCCAGCGCTAATTTTCTCGCGCGTCGCGCCCCATAGTGTCCCTCGACAGCCCCCCTTCAGTACCCATTTGGCACTGTCCCATCTGGCGTTGTGAGGCGGGAGCCTTCTTAGGGGAGGGATTCTAAGTTATTGAATATTAAAGCCCTGTTCGTGGTGATGCGGGCAGGAAGTTCGGGCGCGATACTTCGCCAACACTGAAAGTCAGCGTCACGGACTGTCCCAGAATTGAAGTTCGCTGGACCAGGCCTGGACTGCTTCCCGTTGTTGGCAACGCAAAGACGGCATTCTGGGTTGGAAGGCGTCGGAGGTCTCCGTGAAGTCCTGTCGGCATCCGCGGGGGACCTTACCAAGTAGAGGTTGGTGGCGCGGGCCCGGGAGTGACCGACCATCGCTGTGGCGGACGGATGGGATTCCGCCCGATCCATGGTTCCGGCGAGAAGCTGAGCCCGAGCCGAACCTGCGACGATCCCCTGTTAGGACGTGTTTCACCCTCCGCACTGCGTGGCAGGCCGAGATGCGCGGTCGTTGTGCGTCGACCACGGGATGTTGTAATCTGCGCTTGCGCACGCGCCTTCTTGGTGTCGTGTCTTTTCCTTTAGTCCTTGCCTTCCCTCGGCAGGGGCGTTTTCGACTGGAGAAAAGACATGACCCACTCTCAATATCCCCCGGTTGTCCCCGTTGTCTCCCGCTCTCATGAGGCGCTGACCTGCAGTCGGTGCGGTCTCGTGATGACGCATGATGGTCATGAGTACGACGAGGCTCTGATCATTTCCTTTTGCGCTGGCTTCTCGTCCGTCTTTGGCGACGAGATGCGGGTTGACGCGGTCTTCTGTCAGCACTGCCGTAAGCGCTCCACGAACCCCATCCTTACGTAGCCCCCGTTGAGCCCTCATGCTTCGGCTTCCGTTTTTCGGGGAGCACGAGCATGTCGGAGCGCAGTACGTTCTGGTTGTCGCACCTGTCGGCAATCGAAGCCGAGGGCATCACCACGAAGGCGTACGCCGAGCGCGAGGGGCTGTCGCCGCAGGCGCTCTACCAGTGGCGCAAGCGCCTGGTGGCCGGTGGCCGTCGTAGCCGCGCCAAGCTTGGCGGATTCGTCCCGATCCAGATCGAACCCTCGATGACGCCCCGCGCGGGCTGCACGGTGGTGATCGACGCGCAGTTGCGGCTCGAATGCGCGATGCTGCCCGGCGTCGACTGGCTGGCCGCGCTGTCGGTGGCCCTTGCCGAGCGGGGGCGCTGATGCACCCGGGGCATTCGATCGGTGCGGTGTATCTGTACCGGCCGGCGATCGACTTTCGCAAATCCATCGGCGGACTGTCGGCACTGGTCGAGCAGGAGCTGGGGCTGAACCCGTTCGGCGACGCACTGTACCTGTTCATCAACCGTCGCCGCGACAAGCTCAAGGCGCTGTACTGGCACCGCAACGGCTTTTGCCTCTGGTACAAGCGGCTCGAAGCCGAGCGCTTCGCCTGGCCGGCGGCCGAGGCGGGCGAGCCCACCTGCGTACTGACGATGAAGGAGCTCGAATGGCTGCTTGAGGGCTTCGATCTGTGGGCGGCAAGGCCGCATAAAACGCTGCAATACCAATCAGTTACGTAGCGTGATCGGGTATAATTCCGGCATGCCGCAACGTACCGCCGCCCCTCGCTCGAACCCTTCCGTTGGCGTGTGCGCATCCGTCCTGGCCGAGCTGTTGCCCGACGATCCAGCAACGCTCAAAGCCTTGTTGCTGGCACAGCAGCGTGCCTTCGAGACGCGTGAAGCCGAACGGCAGGCAGCCTTCGAGGCCCGTGAGGCCGCACTCCAGAAAGTCTTCGATGCGCGGGAGGCTGAACGCCAAAGAGCCTTCGATGCGCGGGAGGCTGAACTGCAAAAGGCCTTCGAGGCACGCATCCTCGAGCTCTACGAGCAGCTTCGCCTGGCGCGTCGGCGCATGTTCGGGCCCAGCAGCGAATCGCACGCGGGCCAGGCCTGGCTCTTCGACGAGGCCGAGGCGCTGGCCGAGTCCGCACCCGAGGCGCTCGACACCGCAACCTTGCCGCCGCCGGCCACCGAGACGACGGGTGAGGCGTCCGCCGACACCGGCAAGAAGAAGGCGCGTGGTAAGCGCAAGCCCTTGCCCATCGAGCTGCCGCGCATCGACGTCGTCCATGACGTCCCCGAGGCCGAGCGCACCTGCGCCTGCGGCACGCCCATGGTCGAGATCGGCCAGGACGTCAGCGAACAGCTCGACATCGTCCCGATGCAGGTGCGTGTGCTGCGCCATATCCGCAAGCGCTACGGCTGCCCCGAGGGCGACCAGGCGCCGGTCACCGCCCGCGCCCCGGCGCAGGTGCTGCCCAAGAGCAACGCCAGCAACGACCTGCTGGCCTTGCTGATCGTCATCAAGTACGTCGATGGGCTGCCGCTGGCGCGTTTCGAGTACGTGCTCGCTCGCGCAGGCGTGCTTGTGCCGCGCCAGACCCTGGCGCGCTGGGTGATCGGTACCGCCCAGGCGCTGCAGCCGCTCGCCAACCTGATGCGCGACGTGCTGCTCGGGCACGACGTCATCCACATGGACGAAACCCCGGTGCAGGTGCTCAAGGAGCCTGGCCGGGCAGCCACGAGCAAGAGCCAGATGTGGGTGCAGCGCGGCGGACCGCCGGGCAAGCCGGTGGTCCTCTTCGAGTACGATCCGAGCCGCGCGCAGGCGGTGCCCTTACGCCTGCTCGAAGGCTGGAAGGGGCATCTGATGGCCGACGGGCTCGAGAGCTACGGCGCAATTGCCTTCACCGAAGGGGTGACCCGGCTCGGTTGCTGGGTGCACGCGCGACGTCGTTTCGTCGATGCCAGCAAGGTGCTGCCTGCCGGCAAGCGCGGCCGCGCCCACGAAGCGCTGGCCCTGATCGGCAAGCTCTACGCCATCGAGAAGGACGCGCGCGAACTGAACGACGCCCAGCGCCTGGCGCTACGCCAGAGCAGAAGCCGCGCCGTCATCGACGAACTGCGCCGTTGGCTCGACCAAGTGCTCCCCACCGTGCCGCCCACCTCGGTGCTCGGGGGTGCCCTGGGCTACCTGCATCGGCAGTGGCCGCGTCTGACGCGCTACCTCGAGCGCGGCGATCTGCCGATCGACAACAACCCCGCCGAAAACGCCATCCGTCCCTTCGTGGTCGGGAGAAAGGCATGGCTCTTCTCGGACACTCAGGCCGGTGCGCGTGCCAGCGCACTCCTCTACTCGCTGGTCGAAACCGCCAAGGCCAACGGCTTCGAGCCGTATCTGTGGCTGCGCCACGTGCTGCGCGCCTTGCCCACCGCGACCAACGTCGAACATTTCGAGGCCCTCCTGCCCTGGAATCTCAAGGCTGAGCAGTTGATCACGGCGTAAAGAGCCCGGGAAGGATGGGGTTCGTGGAGCGCTTACGCACTGCCTGTCGTCGATCGCCGGTCCTTGGCTGCGCGTCACTGAGGAGCTGCCAAGGTGCGGGCGCAGCGAGCATCCGCGCCATCGGGCCAGGCAACCGCATCAACTCTTGAGCAAGAGTTGTGATCCTCAAGAGTCAATGACATCGAACAACGCAAAGCGGAGCGCATCCACCATGCTGAAAAATCATATCGTCTATCTGTTCGCCTTCCTCATCCTCGTTGTCTCCCCGCTGTCACAGGCATCGGGGCAGAACGCTGCGCCCTTCGGGATGGAGCTCGGGGTCGCAACCCTTGCACAAGTCAGGCAGGAGATCGGGGACTCTTCGCCCCTCGAGGATGAGGGGACCAACAAGTACACCGAAGGGAAGATGGTCTCGACGGACGGCAGAGTACTCGGCGTCGAAGGCGTGCAGTCCGTACTGTTCATCTTCGACAAATCAGAGGTCCTCGCTGGCGTCATCGTTACCATGCCGAAGGATCCCGTCCGGATATTCAAGATGCTCTCAACCAAGTACAAGGTCGTGTCGAACAAGATCGACTCTTTCATGAACTTTGGCTCCGCGAGGCTGGAGAAGGGCGCATCCGTGGTTGAGATCGACGCCCCTCACTTGTCCTTCGCAATGGAGGTTCGCTACCTGACCAAGTCCTTTTTGGCCGCCCACAACCGGATCGTTCAGGAGGAGGCGGCGGAGAAGGAGCGCAGGAAGGCCAGCGCGCTCTGACCTTTCCGGTCTGACGGAGAGGTCGGTACACCCTCGCCACTGATGCAATTTGGCGTGGGGGGTAGATACGGGCCGGGCGCCCCGGTGCTTGGCCCGCCAATATCGGGCGCGCCACGCCGTACCGACTGTTGTGCGCGAGAACGTCTTGGGTGTCCCGCAGCCACAGCGCCTTGCCCTCCAGCGCAAACGGCACCGAGTACAGCGCGCGCTCGAAGCTGACGTGACAGTCGCGATGCACCGTCGCGCGGCCCTCAGCCGGCAGCGGCGAGCGCTTGCACCATCCCGGCCTTGCGCTGGTGTTTCAGCCGGTAGCTCTCGCCGCTGATCGGCACGATGTGCGCGTGATGCAGCAGCCGATCCAGTAGCGCCGCCGTGAGCGTCGCATCCTGGGCGAAGGTGCTGTCCCACTGCCCGAACGACAGATTGCTGATCACGATCAGGCTGCCGCGCTCGTAGCGCGCAGCAATCACCTGGAAGAACAGGTTGGCCTGCTCGCGCGTCATCGGCAGGTAGCCGATCTCGTAGACGATCAACAGCCGGTAGGCGTTGATCGCCCGCTGCATCACGTTCTTGAGCTGGTTGTGCTCATGCGCCAGGACCAACGTCAGCAGCAGATCGGCGGCGGTGGTGAAGCGCGTCTTGATGCCGGCCTGCGTGGCGCGGTAGCCCAGTGCGATGGCCAGATGGGTCTTGCCCACCCCGCTGGGGCCGACCAGCACGACGTTCTCGGCACGCTCGACGAAAGCGAGGCTGGCCAACTCTTCGAGTTGGTTGCGCTTGAGGCCGCTGGCAAAGCCATAGTCGAAGTCCTCGAGCGTCTTGATCGCCGGGAAACCCGCCAGGCGCGTGAGCATGCTTTGCTTGCGGCTCTGTCGCCCGGCCGCCTCGGCACGCAGCAAGTGTTCGAGGAAATCGCTGTAGGCCAGTTGGTCGGTGGCCGCCTGCTGGGCCGCTGCGGCGTAGCCCTGGGCGGTCAGCGGCAGGCTCAGTGTTTGGCAGAGCGCCTGGATCCGTTCGTATTGCAGATTCATGCGCCGACCTCCTGCGCCTGTTGCAGCGTCTGCAGCAATGCGTCATAGACGGCCAGCGGATGCGGGGCGGGTTGTTCCGTTTCGAGGTGCGCACGCACGGCGGGCGGGCGCGCAGGTCCCTCGTCGTGTGCCACTTCAGCCTGCGGCCGGGCGCCCTCGATGCCGCCCCGCCACGGCGGTGCCAGCGCCTGCAGCGCGGCCTGTTCAGCCGCCAACTGGGCCACGGGCGGCTCGCCGGTGGTGCCATACACGCGCACGTTGGCGACTTCGTCGAGCCAGCGGCGCACCTGCAGCGTGGCCGTGGCGGCGTCGAGCACCAGACCGGCCTGCTTGAACTGCGCCACCAACGGCACATAGAACGAGCGCCGCAGATAGCCGTTGAAGCGCTCCACCTTGCCCTTGGTGCGTGCCCGATAGGGGCGACACAGCTTGATCACAAACCCGGCGTGACGGGCGTAGTCCAGAAAGCCGGCGTGGTAGCGGTGCGCGCCTTCGCCCTCGACATCGCGCTCGAGCACCACGGTCTTCATGTTGTCGTACAGCACCTGGCGCACCACGCCCCCGAACGCCGCGAAGCTGCGCTCGTGGCAGCCGATCAGCGTCGTCACCTTCATGTCGGTGACAAACTCGACGTAGCTCATGCGGCTGTAGCCGAGCGTGGCGCAGAACGCGTACAGCGGCTGCGCGCCCTTGCGAAACTCCACCCAGTCGACCTGCATCTGGTGGCCCGATGCCGTCTCGAAGCGCACCACCGGCTCCGATGGCTGCGCCGGCTTGAGCATGTGCATGAACGCCCGCAGCTGGCTGGCGCCACCCTGATAGCCCTGCGCCACGATCTCACGCATCAGCACCGAGGCCGGAATCCAGTGCGGATGCGCCGCCGCCGGGCCTTCGCGCAAGTACGCCTCGAAGGGCGCCAGCTTCGTCACCCGCTGGACCTTGCGCTCGTAGCGCGGCAGATCCGGCGACGCCAGGTGCGCACGCACCGTGTTCACCGCACACCCCACCTCGGCGGCGATCCGCCGAAGGCTCAACCCGTGACGCCTCAACAGTTCGATTTCCACATACACCTTGTCTGTGATCACCCGGGCTCCAAATGGCCCGATCTTCTCAACTCGGTGTATCAACTTTCAATCGGCAGCCCGTATCAACTTACATCCGGCAGTGACACGAGCGGGCGATCTCGCGCTCGGAGTCGCTCTGGCGCATGCGCATCAGGGCCTGGCGGTACTCGTACATCTCGATGCTCCTGCGGGCCACCGCCTCCCTCCTGCCGAACAAAAAAGGCAGCAGGGTAGCGATGGACCGGTCAAGGTCGAGACGTTCGTCAGAGGGGAAGTGGCTCCATTACGCCGATCCGGCGCTGGCCCCTATGTGCCGATCCGCGACTGGCTCCAATGTGCCGGTCGGTGACACGGCACGCCGCAATCGCGAACTGTGCCGTCGCCGACAGTTTCGGCTGCCCAAGCGCCGCATCGGTCTCTGCGTCCTTGGTTAGGGAGCCCTTGGGCAGGGAGCGCATGGGGTCGAGTCAGTCAACTATCGGTCCGCCTTGCCGCGCCCCATTGGGGTTGAGTAGAGGGTGTCAGGAGGGCGCTTGATGGAGGTAGAAAAGAAAAAAAATTGCTAGTTTTCCTAAAGTGTTGATTATCTGAAGAAAAATATGAATGTCCTCGTTTATTTTTTTTTCCGATATTTGATAACTTGAGTGCATGGAAACCATTTGCCTACTCCTGATCGATCCACCCCGCCACCGCTGCAATCTACAGCTTTGGCTTACATGCCTGCTTGGTGTGGCATGCCTACTGCTGCTCATTGGCCCGCTGGCTTTGCTTAGCCTCGCGGGACCCCTCTGGGGTTGGTCGCTGCAGGGAAGGGGTGGCCATGCGGCAACTGTGATTCGCCGTAAATTAGCCGAGCAGAAATTTATTCAAGATATCGATCGCTTGCTAAGCAGGGCAGTTGCCTTTAGGTCTCTGCATAAGAAGAGCGAAATAAAGATCTGTTTAACGCTATCAGTTATTAGTCGTGAAAGAGTAATCGATCGGCTGAATGGGTTGGTTTCAATGGCCTTGCAGCCTCGTGGCGATCAGTGTAATTCCAAATTTTTCGGGCCTTCTTCTCACAAGTAATTTTGTCATCAGGAAATGAAGGTCCTGATCTTCCTCTGGATATTTCGCCAGTTGAGGTAAAAAAATTGGAACGATTTATTAGTTTAGTAGAGCTTGCAGCGAGGCTTGGCGGTCTTGGGCTGGGAAGCTTTAAAAAGCATCTCGCACGCGAGCGACATGTGGCTGCGCTGGACGGCTTGCCTGCGCCTGTTCTCACCCGACCCAGATATATGTGGCTGGAAAGCGATATCGACAAGTGGCTTTTGTCTCGCAGCACTCTGATTGAAGAAGCAGCTAAAGAAAAGGAAAAAAAGAACGGGGAAGGCTTCCCCCGCCGTGGTAGGCCGACAAATATTGAGAGGGAAAATGCTCGGGCGCTAGGCCTTACCGTGCATGCTTTCCGGTGCAAGAAAGCTGGAAAGATCGGGAAAACGAAAAATGAAAAATAACACTGGAAACTGCGTAAAAATTCCCGATGTTCCCTATAGCGCAGTTCACAAGCTGACCACTCTGGAGGTTGCAGTATATTTTCATGCAATTTGCAATTCGAGTTCGACGTATTCGCCAGTGACCGATTACAACATTCCCTCGGCATGCATGCATTTAGATATTCGGCGTGTGGAGCTGGTTGCTGCATTGAGAAAACTTGTTGATGTTGGGTTGCTGCTTTGGGATTGCGATGCGAATGAAGTTGCCTTTGTAAAATGGGCTGATGTTAATGCTCGGCCCGAGCGATTGCATGAGAATCTGATGAGAAAAATAAAGGGCGTTCGTTCAGATACGCTTCGTAATTTTGCATTTGAACAAACAAAAAAAGGGGTGAGCTGCAAGGGAAAGTGGGTGCCGAGAAACATCTGGGCTATTCTCTCGCGCTTCAAGCTATCACTTGAGCTAAAGGTTATATATTTTAAATTCTGGATTTCTGATCTTACGAATTCTGCTGGCGTAATTGTCACTGATCGTGGTTATGTTAGAGGAGACTTCTTGACTGATGATGAGGGTTTGAGTGAAAAACTGGTTTCTATCCAACCTCTTGTAAAGGCTGGGGCTCTGCTGCGTGTGAATGATGAGGTTTTTATAGCAGATTGGTTTAGATATCAAAACTTCCAAAGCGATAGATCATTAAGAAATCTACGTGAGGATATAAGGCTAATCAAATCAAATAGGATTAGAAGAATTGTTGAGGAGAAAGCCCGGGTTTTCACAAGTCGTATAAACGACGCGGATAAATTGCAGAGTGAAGAGGAGCAAGGAAAAAAAGAACAAAAAGATGACGTAGATCCGGCTCAGAAGGGGGCTGAGGAAAGTGGTGGCGCAAGGCAGAGAAAAGAGAGTTCCGGCGATAGCACTGTACGACAAAGCAGGGGCGCTTCACCTGATCAAGGGTCCCTGGATAGGAATGAACTCGGTATCTTGTATGATCCTGGCAACATGAAAGACGTTGAGTTGTTAAAGATAATTATGACTTATACCGAGGAGCAGATTAGAGAGGCTGTTGAATATACAAAGAATCAAAGGAAGATTTTGTGTTATCCGTCAAAGATTCTTGAAGCACTCAAGGATAGGGTGGTTAGTGACGAGTCATATGCGGTGCTTCGCATGTTTCAGAGTCGAATTGGCAATGTATATGAAGGCGGGAATGAAGAACTCGTGCGCCTGGAAAAGAGAGATGGGGCTTTGTTTACCTCGGTGCGAGTTGGTAACGGCGAGGTGAGGTCTCGCAGAGTCCAAGATCCGCGCAGGCTGTGGCGGGACATTGAGGAGGGGCGCCTTAAAGAGTTGTCGCCAGATGCATGGCCCTAGGGAAGCTCTGATCTATTCAGAGCCTGTAAAATACGTCGGTCATAAATCGCGTCGCCACCATGAAGCAAACGACGTTCGCCTCGCTGGCCTTCGAACGGAAGAAGAAACAGACGCGCCGGGAGCGCTTCCTGGGTGTGATGGAGAAGGTCGTACCTTGGGCAGCGCTGCTGGCCGCGATCGCGCCGCACTACCCGACGACAGGCCGGCGCGGTCGTCCACCGATGCCGCTCGCGACGATGCTGCGGATCTTCTTCATGCAGCAGTGGTACACGCTGTCGGATCGGGCGATGGAGGACGCGCTGTATGAGATCGAGTCGATGCGCCGCTTTGCGGGGCTGGCCCTCACGGACGACGCGATGCCCGACGAGACGACCATCCTCAAGTTCCGCCATCTGCTCGAGAAGCACGGGCTGACCGGGCAGATGATGAACATCATCAACGACACGCTCGAAGAACGTGGCCTGCTACTCAAGGGCGGCACCATGGTCGACGCCACGATCATCCACGCTCCGCCCTCGACGAAGAACCGGGACAAGCAGCGCGATCCCGAGATGCACCAGACGAAGAAGGGCAACCAGTGGTACTTCGGCATGAAGATCCACGTCGGTGCCGACGTGAATTCCGGCCTTGTTCACACGGTGTCAGTCACGCCGGCCAACGCCTCGGACATCAGCCAGTTGCCGGAGCTGGTGCGCGAAGATGACCGTGCGCTGTTCGGTGACAAGGGGTACGTGAACAACCAGCTCAAGCGCCTGGCGCGCAAGGCGGGCCTGTTCTGGGGTGTGTCGCTCAAGGCGAGCAAAGCCCACCCGCTGACTGAGGCGGACAAGCGCTTCAACCACAAGATGTCCTCGATTCGCGCGCGGGTCGAGCACGTGTTCCGCGTCATCAAGCGCCAGTTCGGTTACACGAAGGTGCGCTACAAGGGGATCGCGAAGAACGCCGCCCAAGTGTTCTCGCTGATCGGTTTGACCAATCTTTATCTGGCGAGGCGAGCCTTGATGAGTTGATGGGCGAAATCCGCCCGCTGCGCCCGAAAACGGGTGCTCGGGGCCGAAAAGGCCTCGAAAAACAGCGATAGAAGCGGAGAAGGCGATCATCGGAGTCGGTGGAAACGGCTGGCTTGGGTGAACGTGCTCAGAACATCAATTGATCAGGGACTCCCTAGGGGTAGGGATGCACAGTGGAGTTCGAAGGAAGTTTCGGCGTTGCGCAGCGATACGTCGTTCAAGCTTTGTGTGCGTCGCCCGACGGTGCTTGCGAACTTGAGGCAAGTAGTTCTAAAAAAGGCAATAAAAACAGTGACGTAGGGTCTAGAGGAGAAGCCAGAGAAGACGAGGGCATGTAGGGAGTGACAAGTCAGATCAGGGTAGTGCAGCGCAGTGCATTGCAGGGTGGTTCAGGTCAGTGAAGCGCAGGGTAGGTGAGGGGAGGCCAGTGCCGGGCAGCTTATTCCAAGGCAGCTGAGTGCAGCCAAAGTGGGAGGCGCTTCGCGCTCATGCCCCTCGCCCTGCCTCGCGTCGCGTCACTCTTCTGCACCACGCGAGGCAGGGCTTCCTCCCTGGATCCCATCCTTGCCATGAGTGAGACGATCACCGCGGAAAGTGCGTTTTTCCTCGTTCCTGGCTTGTAGCCCTCGGGCTTGAATCACCCTGAGTCGTTCTAAAACCTGGGCCGACTCAGGGCTCCCGCATGGGGACATCTGCGATAATCCAAACGCTTTGCAGTAGGCGTTATTCATAAACTGGTAAACAACACTCGATGCTCCCTTTTGCCCCCGGCTCCCGCGTCGTCATCCGCGACGAAGAATGGCTTGTCCGCCGCATCGATCCCGCCAGCGACGGCGGCTGGCTTCTAACTTGCGACGGCATCTCCGAGCTCGTCCGCAGCCAATCGGCTCTGTTCCTCACCACGCTCGAAGACGAGATAGCCGTCCTCGACCCTGAGAAAACGGAGCTCGTACCCGACGACACCGCCGCCTACAACGCCAGCATCCTGTACTTGGAGAGCCTGCGCCGGCGCAACGTCGCCAATGACGACAAGGTGCACCTCGGCCACCGCGGGGTGATGAACCTCGTGCCCTACCAGCTCGATCCGGCGCTGCAGGCGCTGCGTCAGCCGCGCTCACGGATCCTGATTGCGGATTCGGTCGGCCTCGGCAAGACGCTCGAAGCGGGCGTGCTCGCCACCGAACTGATTCAGCGCGGCCGGGGCAAGCGCATCCTGGTCGTCACGCAAAAGGCCATGCTGACCCAGTTCCAGAAGGAGTGGTGGAGCCGCTTCTCCATCCCGCTGGTGCGCCTGGACTCGGTCGGCCTGGCTCGGGTGCGCAATCGCATCCCGGCTAACCACAACCCCTTCAACTACTTCGACCGCAGCATCATCTCCGTCGACACCCTCAAGAGCAACCTCGAGTACCGCAACTATCTCGAGAACGCCTGGTGGGACGTCATCGTCATCGACGAATGCCACAACGTCGCCGCACGTGCCGGCGAGTCCGGGCTTTCGCGCCGCGCGCGGCTGGCCAAGTTGCTGGCGACGCGCTCGGACACCCTGATGCTGCTCTCGGCGACACCGCACGACGGCTCTGCGCGCAGCTTCGCGTCGTTGATGAGCCTGCTCGACCCCACGGCCATTTCCGACCCCGACGACTACACGCCCGACGACTTCCGCAGCAAGGGCCTGGTCATTCGCCGTTTCAAGAAGGACATCCGCGACCAGGTCAGTGCCGATTTTCAGGAGCGCGTCACCAACTGCCTGCGGGTGCCCGCCAGCGCGCAGGAAGAAGCCGCCTACCGCGCCCTGCTGGAGATTCCCTTCACCCAGGGCGGCCAGCACAGGGCTGGCAAGCAGCAGGAGCTGCAGCGGATCGCGATGCAGAAAGCGCTCTTCTCCAGCCCGGCCGCCGCGCTGGAGTCCACGAAGAAGCGCATCGCCCTGCTGCAAGGCAAGGCCAGCCCCACCGCAGAGGAGGCGAGCGAGGTCGAAGCGCTGCGCTATTTTGAAGAGACGCTCACGCCGCTCGCCACGGACCCAGCGGCCAGCCAGTTCAGCAAATACCAGCGCCTCAAGCAGCACCTGCAGTCGGCCGACTTCGGCTGGGAAGTGAAGAGTGCCGAAGACCGCCTGGTCATCTTCTCCGAGCGCATCGAAACCCTGCGCTGGCTTCGCGAGCACCTCACCGCCGACCTCAAGCTCAAGCCCAACCAGCTCGAAGTGCTGCACGGCCAGATGGCCGACACCGAGCAGCAGGAATTGGTCGAGCGCTTCGGCCGCCTGGACGACCCGCTGCGCATCCTGCTGTGTTCGGACGTCGCCAGCGAGGGTCTCAACCTGCACTATTTCTGCCACCGCCTGGTGCACTTCGATCTGCCTTGGTCGCTGATGGTCTTCCAGCAGCGTAACGGCCGCGTCGACCGCTACGGGCAGAAGCATCAGCCGCACATCGTCTATCTCTTCACCGAGACGGTGAACGAGAAGATCAAGGGCGACCTGCGCATCCTCGAAATCCTTGAACGCAAGGACGAGCAGGCCAACTTCAACCTGGGCGACCCCTCGGCCTTCCTCAACGTCTTCGACCCGGACAAGGAAGCGGAGAAGGTCGCCGACTTCATGGCCGAAGGCCTCAGCCCGGAAGCGGTCGAGGCCACCATGGACGAGGCGGCCGCTTCCGAATCCAACAATGACGGCGACTGGCTGATGACCCTCTTTGGCGGCGGCAGTGCTTCGGAGGACGCCACGCCAGCGCCTGCCGCAGGTAGCAGTCTCGACCACATCGCCGAGCCCGCCTCGCTCTTCGCCAGCGACTTCCACTACGCCAAGACCGCGCTGACGCTGCTCAACCAGGGCCAGACCCTGTGCCAATGGAACGCGGAGGAGGCCGAGCGCCTCATCGCGCTCACCGCGCCCCTCGACCTGCAAGACCGCCTGCGCCAGTTGCCGCGCGAGGCCAAAGCCGACAACGACCACTACGCCCTGTGCGCCGACCCCAAGCGCATGGCAGACGCCATCGAAACCGCCCGCCAGGCCAGGGCCGAAGAAGACACCTGGCCCAAGCTGCACTACCTCTGGCCGCAACACCCCATCGTCGAATGGCTGGGCGACCGCGTGCTCACCCACTTCGGTCGCCACCGCGCACCACTGCTGCAAAGCCACAAGCTCGCGCCGGGTGAACAGGCCTTCATTCTCATGAGCCTCATCCCCAACCGCAAAGGCCAGCCCATGCTGGTCGAGTGGCAGGTGGCGAGCCGCGTGGGGCAGGGCGCCTTTGGCCTCGAAGCTTTCGACGCCTTCATCGCCCGCGCCGGCCTCAAGGCGGGTGGCTTGCCCAACCGCGGACACACGCCGGAACTCGCCGCCACCACCCAGGCGATGCAGAGCGCCTTGCCCGGCGCGGTGCGCGCGATGCACGCCTACATGCTCAAGCAGCAGGCCGCCTTCTCAGCCGAGCTCGCCAAGCGCCTCGAAGGCACGCTGGCCGACCTGCAGCGCCTGCAGGGCCGACAGATCGAACAACTCAGCCTCGACCTCGAGAAGCAGCTCGAAACCGTCAAGCGCGGCCGCTTCGAGCAACGCAGTCGCGACATCCACCGCGTCTTCGACGACTACCGGCGCTGGGTGGAAGACACCCTCACCACCGAGCCGCAGCCCTGGATTCAGGTGCTTGCCGCCGTCTGCAACCCCAGTACCACCGCTGCCGTTGCCGGAGCCTGACCATGCCCTCAGTTTCCACCACTCTGGACGCCGTTCAAACCTTCGCCGGCATCACCAACGAAAACGAGTTCTACAGCCACTACTATCTGGCCGAGGTCTTCAAGGGCGACATCAAGGCCCGGCTCGATGCCTGGGAAGCCGCTGAATCCAGCCAGGCCGACGAAGCCGGCGATGACCGCCACCGTGCCCCCCACAAGCGCCTGCAAGCCTGGGCGCAAAAGTGGTTTGCGCTACGCAGCCAGGTTCAACGCGCGGGTGAGGCCGTTGAGCGCTGGCGACTCTTCACCCAGCTCCAGGCCGGCCTGCTGCAGGCCCTCGGCCACGCCGCCCCGGGCAAGTTTCCCACCGCGCATGAACTTGCCGCCGGCCAGCCGCTCCCGCTCTGGCACCTGCAACTGCCGCAGCTCGCCATCATCCCCGCCTACCAGCCCGGCGCGGAAAACGAAGACCTGCTCGACCACAGCCTGATGAGCCTGCACTACGGCGGCGAGCCGGTGCCGCAAGCCCTGCGCGACGAGACCTGGGCCGACCTGCTCTCCGACGTGGTCTTCGGTGCCGACACCCCGCCGCGTTACGTACTGCTCTGCGGCCTGGACGAATGGCTGCTGCTCGACCGCTACAAGTGGCCCAACAACCGCGCGCTGCGCTTCAACTGGGCCGACATCCTCGACCGCAAGGACGCCGACACCCTCAAGGCCTGCGCCGCGCTGCTGCACAAGGACTGCCTCGCCCCCGGCGAGGGCAACAGCTTGCTCGAGAGCCTGGACGAAAACGCCCACAAGCACGCCTTCGGCGTCAGCGAAGACCTCAAGTACGCCCTGCGCGAAGCCATCGAGCTGCTCGGCAACGAGGCCGCCCGCCAACTGCGCGAGCAGGCCGCCGACGCCAAGAAGGGCTTTTTCAGCGGCAAGGACCAGCTCGATGCCGGCGACCTCAGCCTGGAATGCCTGCGCCTGGTCTATCGCCTGCTCTTCATGTTCTACATCGAGGCCCGCCCGGAACTGGGCTACGTGCCCATCGGCAAGAGCGACATCTACCTCAAGGGCTACAGCCTGGAGAGCCTGCGCGACCTCGAGATGCAGCCGCTCACCACGCCGCACGCCCGCGAAGGCTTCTACTTCGACGCCTCCCTGCGTCGTCTCTTCAAACTGGTGGCGGAAGGCACCGGCCTGGGCACGCCCACCCAGCATCAGCTCGGCGGGGCAGGGGGCAGCACCGTCGCCGGCGCCCGCGAAACCTTTGCCCTCGCGCCGCTCGACAGCCGCCTGTTCGATGACAGCACCCTGCCGCTCCTGGGCAAGGTGCGCTTCCCCAACCACATCTGGCAGACCGTCATCCGCCTGATGTCGCTCACCCGTGGCCAGGGCCGGGGGCGGCGCAGCGGCCGGGTCAGCTACCAGCTGCTGTCCATCAACCAGCTCGGCGCGGTGTATGAGGCGCTGCTGAGCTACCGCGGCTTCTTCGCGTCCGACGACCTCTACGAGGTGAAGCCCGCGCCCAAGAAAGGCAAGGCCGCTACAGCCGAAGACGAGGACACCGCAAGCGACGACGAAGGCAACGACGAGGACAACGACAGCGAGTCCGCCGACGACAACACCGGCCGCGGCCGTCGCAAGGGCAGCGGTGCCGCCTCGGACGCCGACAAGCTCGACACCGCCTGGTTCGTGCCCGCCAGCCGCCTGAACGAGTACACCGAAGACGAGCGGGTTTACGACGTCACGGACGCCGGCCACCGCAAGCTGCGCATGTACCCCAAGGGCAGCTTCATCTACCGCCTCGCCGGCCGCGACCGCCAGAAAAGCGCCAGCTACTACACCCCGCAGGTGCTCACCCAGTGCCTGGTCAAGTACGCCCTCAAGGAACTGCTCGCCCCGGAAAACGGCCGCGTCAAATGCGCCGACGACATCCTCACCCTCACCGTCTGCGAACCCGCCATGGGCAGCGCAGCGTTCTTGAACGAGGCGGTCAACCAGCTTTCCGAGGCCTATCTGGAGCGCAAACAGCAGGAGCTCGGCCGCCGCATTCCGCACGACCGCTACCCGCAGGAACTGCAGAAGGTGCGCATGTACCTCGCCGACCGCAACGTCTTCGGTGTGGACTTGAATCCGGTGGCGGTGGAGCTGGCCGAGGTCTCCCTGTGGCTCAACGCCATCTACGGCGAGCTCGACGAGCAGGGCAACCCGGTCACTGACGCCCAGGGCCGGCCGCTGCCCGCCCGCGTGCCCTGGTTCGGCTACCAGCTCTTTGCCGGCAACAGCCTCATCGGCGCTCGCCATCAGGTGTACAACGCCACCGCGCTCAAGAAGGGCGCCAAGCCCGCCTGGCACGAAGATCCCCCGCGCCGACTCACCCGGCAGGCCCCGCGCAAGCCGGACGAAATCTGGCACTTTCTGCTGCCCGACCCGGGCATGGCTAACTACACCGACAAGGCCGCCAAGGAGCTTTACAAGAACGACTTCGAGCGCCTCACGAAATGGCGCAAGGACTTCACCCGGCCCCTGGAGCACCACGAGGTCGCTCGGCTGCAGCAGTTGAGCGAACGCGTGCAGGCACTTTGGCAGGAGCACACCCAGGCCCTGGCCCGCGACCGCGAGCGCACCGAAGATACCCTCGACCTCTGGCCGCATGACGCTGGCACCAAGGCCGATACGTCGGGCGAGGCCATCAGCCGCGCCCAGAAGGAAGCCATCCGCCGCACCGGGCTCTTCAACGAAGACAGCGACTACGCCACCCCCTTCCGCCGCCTCAAGCTGGTAATGGATTACTGGTGTGCCCTGTGGTTCTGGCCCATCGTCGAGAGCGCCAAGCTGCCCAGCCGCGAGGAATGGTGGCTGGAAGTAGGTGCCATCCTGGAAGGCAACGTAGTAGAACTCGCCCCCCAGCGCGGGCTGGATTTCACCGAGCCCGCGGTGCCCCAGCAGCTCCTGCCCGACATCCAGGGCGACATGTTCGGCGTGGTGCAGCCCACGCTAGAAGCCCGGCCGACCGGCGCCAACCTGCACGACCGCTTCGGCGAATTGCGCATCAGCAAGCTGCGCCAGCACTTCCCGCGCATTGAGCAGGTGGAGGCGGTGGCTGCCGCCCAGCGCTTCCTGCACTGGGAGCTGTGTTTTGCAGACATGCTGTTGCAACGGGGGGGCTTCGACCTGATTCTCGGGAACCCACCTTGGCTGAAGGTGGAATGGAACGAGGCTGGCATTCTGGGGGAGAAAAACCCGGTGTTCGCAATCCGGAAAGTCAGCGCAAGTGACCTAGCCAAGCTTCGCCTGAAGGCTTTCGAGGACTTCCCCGGCTTGCAGACGGCGTGGACCGGGGAACTGCAGGAGGCAGAAGGGACACAGAATTTCTTAAATGCAGCTCAGAATTTTTCGTCCTTGAAGGCAGTTGCATCAAACCTCTTTAAACCGTTTTTTCCGCTTTCATTCATGCTTGCTGCTGATGCAGGAGCAATTGGATTTTTAACTCCAGAATCACTTTTTGATGACCCTAAAAGTGGGGTTATTAGGAAAGAGATATATAGACGCTTGCGGAAGCACTTTCAATTTGAAAATCAGAAAAAATTATTCCCAATAGGAAATACTCGCCGCTTTGGGATTAGTGTTCTTGCTGCTCCGAGAGAATCCGTGCACTTTCAATATATTGGTAATTTGTATCATCCAATCACTATTGATTCTTCGTTTTCGGAAAATTGCTCTATTGAGTGTGGCGGGATAAAGAACAAATCAGGGGAGTGGAATGTTGCTGGGCATCCGGACCGCGTATTGGAAATAACAGAGAAGCTGTTGTCTGCTTACACGGAACTCTTTGACCCTGGTAGCAATGGGCTCGAGGCAAGGCTTCAGGTTGTTTATGCGAAGCAGTTGTCAAATGTTTTGGTGAAGATGGCTTCGTGTGAGCGTCGTTTAAGGTTGATTGCAGGTAAGTACTCTGAGGTTTTCTTGTTTGATGAGAATAAGTCTGTGGCAACTAATGTTATTCGAAAAAGAAGTCATTCTGAAGTAGGGTTTCCTGACGTTGCAGAGAATTTAGTCTTGTCTGGCCCTCAGCTTGGGCTGGCTAATCCGCTTTTCCAGAATCCCCTTCAGGTTTTTGTGTCACACAGGTCGTTCAAGAATATTGACCTTGAGGCGATTGATGACGATTATCTTCCACGCTCCAACTTCATTGTTTTGGATTCAGTGGCTCCAGTTGCTCTCTCGCCTTTGGTTGTCCAGAATTCTGAGTCTCGTAAGCGTAATGCTATTGAATCGTTCAGACATGTTCATCGCCGGTCAATTGACCCTTCCATGGAAAGGACAATTCTAGGGGGTGTAATTCCCCCTGGCGTCTCCCACATCGACAGTGTTTTTTCCTTGTCTTTTGAAGACTACAGGCATTTGGTGTTGTTTTCTGCTGAACTGAGTTCCCTGCCTATTGACTACATGATTCGAGCGACAGGGAAAAGTGACCTTAGAATGGACTTGCTGGAGCATGTGCCGTTTTTTGATGAAATTGATGAAATTCTTATACGAGGACTAGTTCTTAACTGCCTCACCGCCCACTACGCCCCCCTGTGGGAAGAGGTCTTCGACCCCGACTTCGCCGACCAGCGCTGGAGCCAGCCCGACAACCCGCGCCTGCCGCAGGACTTCTGGCCCAGCCTTACCCGCGACTGGACCCGCGACTGCGCCCTGCGCAGCGACTACGCCCGCCGCATGGCGCTGGTGGAAATCGACGTGCTGGTCGCCCAGGCCCTCGGCCTGACGCTGGAAGAGCTGCTGCTCATCTACCGCGTGCAGTTCCCGGTGATGCAGGGCTACGAGCGCGACACCTGGTACGACATCAAGGGCCGCATCGTCTTCACCAACAGCAAGGGCCTGGTCGGCGTCGGCCTGCCGCGCAAGGGCAGCCGCAGCACGCCCAAGACCTGCATCACCACCCACGATGGCAAGGTGCGCGAAGGCAACTTCGGCTGGGAAGACCTGTGGACCTACCCCGCCGAAGGCGCCGACGAGGCCACGGTGAAGCAGGGCGGCACCCCCAAAGTGCCCGACGGCACCGTCATCACCCAGTGGGTCACCGACGACACCCTCCCCGGCGGCCCCCGCACCGTCGAACGCACGTACACCGCCCCCTTCGTCCGCGCCAATCGGGAAGAGGATTACCGCATCGCCTGGGCGTTTTTTGGGGACAACGCATGAAAGCGATGAGCAGAAGAGGACGCATGCTCGCTGAGCTTGGCGAGACGGCGGCCCCAGGTGTCCTTCAGCTAATCCGGCTGCTGGAGGAACGCTATGGCGCCAGCGAATACCTGGACTCTGGTCATAACCCGGCCCGTAGGGCTCCAGTTCTCGTCATCCGGCTTCCACTCTACGAGGATGCAGAAGTCGGGGTTCCATTGAACAAACGTGACATTTCGCTCTACGTGCGTGACCGTACCTGTGTCGGCAAGCGGTTACGAGAAGTCGTTTCGGCTGACAAGGTTGCGAAGGTCTATCCACGCGATGGCAAGCCGACGTCGAGTGTTTATCAGTCGCCCTACCTTAGGCCCTCAGCCTCGAACGAGATACTCATGCTCAAGCTGGAGCCGGACGACCTTGAGCCGGTGCTGGCTGCCTTTTTCGGTGATAGCGGCAAAGCGCTTGCCGCACCAGCCTCTGGTGTTTCGGTCGGCGCGGGCGCGTCCATTGAGCCGCCGAGGGGCAATCGCCCCCCGCTCACGGAGGAGGAATTTGAAGCCCTCCTCGAGCGCCAGAGCGAAATTGGTCGCGCCGGCGAGGGACTGGTCATCCTCGATGAACAAGCGCGGCTCAGGCGCTGCGGCTGCCCGAAGCCTGAAGACTACGTGCTGCGTATCGCTGAATCCGATGTTGGCCGCGGCTACGACGTTGCATCTACCTGGCCGGGCGAGGAGCGCTGCATCGAGGTCAAGACCACGACACGTGCCGGGAGTGATTTCTTCCTAACTGCGAATGAGCGCGCTGTCCTGGGGGAACTTGGCGAGCGTGCCTGGATTTACCGGGTGGAAGCCGACGGTAATCACGACGGCAAGATCGTGGCGAGGCTGAATAACCCGATGCGCAAGATTGCCGAGGGGCACATGACCCCGGTGGTTTGGCGGGTGCCCAACTGCGTGTTTGATGGCGAAGGCTGATGCGACCATGAGCGACAACTTCTTCGACCCTCTCTGGACCGAGAAGGTGACTGTGCCGGTGAAGCGGGTGGGGGACACCTGGGAATTCTTCTACGGTGGTGACGTGCCGGTGAAGGAGGGCACCTTGGGAGAGCTCAGCTTCAGCGTGACATCCATAGCCGACGAAGCTTTCCGCCAGCGAGTCACTTCACAGGTCAGCTTCAAGATTCTTGAGGAGGACACTACTTTGATGGTGGCGTTAAGCGACCGCTTCTCCTCGAAGCCATATGCTGAATTCGATGCGAAGCATTTCCCCCAAGGCATACCAGTCGGAACGTCCCGCTGGGCTCGGGTACGCCTCGGTCCGCCGAAGGAAAAGAAGGGCGAGAAGCCAGCGCCCTCCGCGGGAGTTCAGCAGTCTCTGATTCCAGAAAAGGGAGGCCTGTGGCTGAAGCTCAAAGGGCTGGAGAAGTGTGAACTCGTCAGCAGCACAGTCCTGATGCCGGATGGCTTTCCAGAGCCCACCGCAACCAGCCTGAATCACGCCTTCACCATGCTGTCGCGTGAGTACGAGAAACACCGAATCTCCAATACAGGCAACGTCTATACCCGCGTGTTCTACCAGGACAGGGACGACTGCTGGTATCCGCTGGATGACCTGCGCCGAGGTGTGCAGGCAAAGGTCGAGCGGACGTTGTTGAACGAACTCTGGGCCGAGGTTGAAAAGGTGCTCGGGTGGAGGCCGCTACGTTCACCCAGCGGCAAGCGCCGATGAAGGGATTGGGCGAAAGTATGAATCCTCAAGCTGACTTTCCTCAGATGCTGCTGGACAAGCCCTTGGCGGGACATGAGGTGCTTGCAGACGACAAGTTGGGCCGAGCCCCGTTCGCGCGTACCGTCACGAAGGTGCTGGAACGGGTGTCGAGTGTGAGTGGGCTTGTTGTATCGATTGAGGGTGCGTGGGGGAGCGGAAAAACCACTACCCTATCGATAGTCGAGGCATTGTTAAAGCGAGAGCCTGAGGAGATCCGCCCAGTTATCGTTCACTTCAACCCCTGGCTTGTGGGTGACAGAGATGCTTTGCTGAGGCAGTTTCTTTCCAAGTTGGCATCGGAGGTCAGACTTGGAGACCCGTCGAAGGATGGAAAGCGGGTCGCGAAGGAGTTGAAAACTTATGCCAAGGCTTTTGATGTCCTGAAGCTGATACCAGGGGCAGAACCTTGGGCTTCCATAGTGAAGTCGGTCGTTGATTCAATGGGAGACGCCGTTGGCAGTGTTGCCGACTACAAGACGCCGGATATTGAGGTTCGCAAGCAAGCAGTAGCCGAAAGGCTGAGTAAATTCAGTCGTCGAATCATTGTATTTGTTGATGACATCGACCGGCTATTTCCGCTCGAAGTTTTCGAAATGGTCCGCATCATCAAGGCGGTGGGTGATCTGCCCAACGTCGGGTACGTTGTCGCTTGGGACCCCAAGTATGTGCGTGAGGCACTCAGCAGTGCAAATGTTCCTGTGGCGGGTACTTATCTTGACAAGATAGTCCAGGTTCGCATGCCCTTGCCGGCTCTGTCCTCCTCAGCAAGAACACGACTCATCAATGATGCTATCGAGTCGCTGCCGCAGGAGGCCCTCAAGGAGCACTTCCAAAATAACGCGGACCGGCTCTCTTTAGTTTATTACCGTGGGCTTCGGGATTTGCTCGAGCAGCCACGTGATGTGCTTCGGGCCTTTGCCGCTGTTCGAACGGTCGAGCCCTCCTTGCGGGGTGAAGTCGCTCTAAGCGACATCATTGGACTTTGCGCGCTCATGGTCACTGCAAGCGAAGTCTTTGAACTATTGAAGAATCAGCCCGAAATATTCGTTGGAAACAAGATCGGCGTTCGTCTTCAGCTCAAAAAGCGTGCAAGTCTTGTTGCGGCTGGGAATGATGCGCGCAACCAAGCTATTGCCGCCTGCCGTAATCCGTCAGCAGTCCGAGAGTTAGTCCAGTTCTTGTTTCCGCTAGTCGCAGAGGCTGAGGGCGAGACACCATGGCCAACCAGATTCCGGGATGGTCATCTATCCAATCCGGATCGACTGGCAGTGGCGCTCCAGCATTCAACATCGGAAGCTGATGTAAGTCTCGTTCAGGTAAGACGTTTTCTCCTTGAGCCTGAATGGAGAGCAGAAATCGGACAGTCGCTGAGCGCAGAGTGCTTCTTGGATTTCATGGAGCAGTTGGGGGACTTTGCCGGCCTTATCCAGCAAACCAGCATCCATGACCTTGAGACGTTGTGTCTTGCGACTGCACGGTTGGCCGATGGGCGGGCGGGTGTCGAGCACACAAGAAATCGAACAGGATTGCTCACAATCAGCGTTGATAAGCTCGCGTTGGATGTTATCGAGAAATTGGTGCGGGCTGCTGACCGAACTGCCGGGACGAGGGTTGCCTCCACGCTTGCAATCGACGGGTCTTGCTTGTCAGTCGCGGCTTACCTGCTGTTGCGGAGTTATGAAGTCAATTATGAAGAGGATCCTGATTTGTTTGTAATGGCATCTGAGGATGAAAAAGATAGCTTGATATCAGCATTTGCAGGGAATGTGTTGCGCGCAACAGAGAGTGGAGCGTTGTTGGATTGCGCGCGCCCTAGCGGAGTCCTGTGGGCGCTTGCGTGTCTTTCACCCGATTCATGTCAGAGAGTCTTTAATTTGGCGAAGGCACGGGATACTAGTCTCGATGGCTTTGCTCTCGCTCTGCTTAATGGGAGTTATGACTCGCACAAAGGGCAGGCGTATGAAGTTCCTGAGCATCTTCAGCACTACGTGTCGCTGCGTGTCTTGAAGGAGCATGCTCAAGAACGACTTGAAGACCCTACGCTGGATTTCCCCGCAAGGGCTGCTTGGTTATCGGTTGCAACCGAAACCGCACGCTACGCAGTTGATGGGACTGAGCAAGACTGAATGTGTCCATATGCGTGGGGCGGTCGACGCTTGCAGGTGGGGCGCTGGCGCCAGCTGAGCGCATGCGTTGGTCTCTATTATCGCTGCCACCAGATCGCACTCCGGGGCTACGTTCTACCAACATTTCGGATGGTAAGATAAACGCCTAGCGAAATGTATATCCAATCAAGGAGGCCATCATGCAAGTCGCCAAATGGGGAAATTCGCTCGCCGTCCGGCTTCCTGCTGCAGTGGTTCAGGCGCTGGAGCTGAAGGAGGGCGAGGAGATCGAGCTGCACGTCGTGGGCGAGCGCACGCTGGAGGTCGCCCGCAAGGCGCAGCCCGTGGAGCTGCTCGCCCGCCTGCGCCGGCTGAGGGGCAGGCTGCCGGCAGATTTCCGCTTCGACCGGCTCGAGGCGAATGAAGAGGACCGGAACCCCTGATGCGTCCGGTCTTCTTCGACACCAACGTCGTTCTCTATCTGTTGTCGGCCGACGAGCACAAGGCCGATGCGGCCGAAGCGTTCCTCGCGCAGGGTGGCTGGGTCAGCGTTCAGGTGCTCAATGAGGCGGCATCGGTCTGCCGGCGCAAGCTGCAGCTGCCCTGGCCCGAGGTGCACGAACTGCTCGCGGCGGTCAAGGCGTGCTGCGAGGTGGTGCCCTTGTCGCTTGCCGCGCACGAACGCGCCCTGCATCTGGCCGAGCGCTACCAGCTGTCGCTCTACGACGCGCTCATCTGCGCGTCGGCGCAAGAGGTCGAGGCGGAAGTGCTGTTCACCGAAGACCTGCAAGATGGGCTGGCCCTGGGCCAGATGCGGGTACGTAATCCCTTTGTTTGAGCGTTCAGGGCGCTGGCTTTCTGTTCCCCGAGGACGTGACGGAACACATCGGAAGCCGTTGTGACCCCAACGTCGGCACAGGCAACGTTCACCCGGATTCCCGTTTTATCAAACTACTTATATAATTGAACGTATGAAAACGCTGCGTTTCGTTGGTTCTAGCCTGGACGATCTGAAGAACTTCCCGGCGGAGGCTCGCCGGGAAGCGGGCTTCGAACTGGATGCGGTGCAGCGAGGCCTGATGCCTTCCGACTTCAAGCCGATGCTGGCGGTCGGGGCGGGCGCGTACGAGATCAGGGTGAGAGTGCTGGGCGAGTGGCGGATCATCTACGTCGCCAAGTTCGAGCGTGCGGTATATGTGCTGCACGCGTTCCAGAAGAAGACGCAGAAGACGCGCAAGGAAGACATCGAGCTGGCGGCCCGCCGTTATAGGCTTGTGGAGGAGTGAAGCGTGATGAAGACCGAAGCAATCGTTGAGTCCTCGGGCAATGTGTTTGCGGACTTGGGCTTTTCGCCGGAAGAGGCCACGCTGCTGGCAATGCGCGCCGAGTTGATGGCGCACCTGCGCGAAACCATCGCCCGCAATGGCTGGACACAGGCCCAGGCAGCGCAGCATCTGGGCGTGGGCCAGTCCAGGGTATCGGACCTGGTGCGCGGCAAGTACGACAAGTTCAGCCTCGACATGCTGGTGACGCTTGCGACTCGCGCTGGAGGGCGTGTGGAGCTGGCGGTGTGCTGACCCGTATCGAAGCAACTGCAGCTTGCGATTCGGTGTTCGGGCTGAAGAACGCCGTCGAGCAGGCGCAGACGCTGGTTCTGCAACACGAGGCCATCACGTTGTCGCAGCAGGATTTCGCTGCCTTGCTGGGGGCGTTGGGCACGCCCGCTCAGCCGGTGCCGGTCTTGCAGCGGGCGTTTGCTCGGCATGTCGTCCAGGTGCGCTGAGTGACGTTCCTCATGCGCGCGCTGGATCTTGCCACGCGCGCACTTCGCCCAGGGATTCTGACCTTCTGACATGCTTCCATCCCTCCTCGCCAAGGACATCCAGACCGGCCTCAAACAGTTCCTCGTCGCCGCCTTCGAGCCTGCCGACCCCTTCATGCATGGGCTGATGAGCCGCTTCGTCGAGGATGAAGCCGCCTGGCTCAAGGGGCCTTACGTCCAGGTGGGGCTGCCCTTTGTGCCGGGCGCGGCCGGGCGGGACTTCTTCGTGGGCTTCCGGACCGAGTTCCCGGCCTTCAGCCACCAGGAGCAGGCGTGGCGGCGCCTCTCCAGCCAGCATGCGGCGGCCCACACCCTGGTGGCCACAGGCACCGGCAGCGGCAAGACCGAGTGTTTTTTGTACCCCGTGCTGGACCACTGCGCCCGCGCCCGGCAAGCCGGCGAGGGCGGCATCAAGGCGCTGGTCATCTATCCGATGAATGCGCTGGCCACCGACCAGGCGCGGCGTATCGCGGAGCTGGTGGCAAGCGTGCCGGCGTTCGCGGGGCTGCGGGTTGGCCTGTACGTGGGCGGAAATACGGGAAACAGCGCCAGCAACAGCGGTGAGGGCATGGTGATGACCCCACACGCGGTCATCACCGACCGGGCCACGCTGCGCAAGCACCCGCCCGACATCCTGCTGACCAACTACAAGATGCTCGACTACCTGATGCTGCGGCCGATGGACCGCTCGCTGTGGGCGTCGAACACGCCGACCACGCTGCGCTATGTGGTAGTCGATGAGCTGCACACCTTCGACGGTGCGCAGGGCACGGATTTGGCCCTGTTGCTGCGCCGGCTGCGGGCGCGTTTGAAGATCGAACCGAAGCACCTGGTTTGCGCCGGCACTTCGGCAACGCTGGGTGGCGGCTCGGATACCGCGCCGCTGCGCGAGTACGCGCGGCAGGTGTTTGGCGTGCCCTTCGAGCCCGACTCGGTGGTGGTGGAAAACCGCCAATCGGTGGGAGTCTTCCTGGAAGACGCGATGGTGGACTTCATGTTCAGCTTCCATCGCGAATGGGCCGACGCGCTGGACCCCGCGCGCTATCGATCACCCCAGGCGGCGGTGGCCGCGTGGTTTGGCCTCTTCTTCCCGGACGAGCCGCCGCCGGCGGAGGTGAGCGACCCCGCATGGCGCAAGGCGCTTGGGGCTTTGCTCAAGCGCCACCAGTTGTTCGTGAACCTGCTCAAGCTCCTCAAGGGCGGGGTGGCGAGCTACGACGTGCTGACCGAAGCCTTTGCCCGCAACATGCCCAACGCCAGCAAGGGCGAGATCCGGCAGGTGCTCGACGCGCTGCTGGTGCTGATGGCCTGGGCCTTGCGAGAGGGCGAGCAGCCGCTGGTGACGCTGCGCGTGCAGATGTGGGTACGGGAGCTGCGCCGCATGGTCGGCAAGCTCGCGGCCGACCCGGAAGAGGTCAAGCTGCGCAGTGAGCGGGATCTGCCAGGCGAACGCGATGGGGTGTATCTGCCCATGGTGCAGTGCCGGCAGTGCCGCACCACCGGATGGATTTCGCGTCTGGTGCAGGGCAGCAGCAAGCTGTCGACCAACCTCGAGGAAATCTACAACACCTGGTTCTCGCGACGCCCGGAGGCAACTCGCTTCTACGCGGCGCGCAGCATTGGCCGGCCCCTGGCCGAGGGCATCGAGGAGCAGGTGTGCGTGAGCTGCGGCAATGTGCAGCAGGGCAAGGAGGCGTGTCTCGCTTGCGGACATCAGACCCTGATGCCGATCTACCGGGTGACGGCGCAGCAGACCCGTGTGGTGGGGCAGGCGCAATACACCCATCACGACCAGACCTGCCCGGCCTGCGGCGAACGCGGCGAGCTTCAGCTGCTCGGTGCGCGAAACGCGACGCTGGGCTCGCAGGTGGTGGAGAACAGCTGGGCCAGCCCCTTCAACGACGACAAGAAGCTGATTGCCTTCTCGGATTCGGTGCAGGACGCGGCGCACCGCGCGGGCTTCTTCGGCGCCCGAACCTACATGAACAACGTCCGCACCGCTTGGGCGCATGTGATGGATGAAGTGGGGCTCAAGGCGATGCCCTGGTCGGCTTTCATCGAGCGGGCGCATGCCCAGTTCAATGCGCCGGGCTCGGTGCTGCACATGGAGCCGGCGCGGCTGGTGTCCGAGTTCCTCGGCCCGAACATGGCCTGGCAGCACGACTGGTCGGTCGAGCTGCTGCAGAAGAACCACCTGCCGGCGGAGAGTCGTTTGCCGGCCAAGGTGAAGAAGCGCCTGATGTGGCAGCTTTTCAGCGACCTGACCTACCTGAGCCAGCGCGGACGGACCCTCGAGCGGATCGGCAAGGCGGTGCTGGCGGTGCCTTGGGCGAGACTCGAACCTCTGGCCGAGCGGTTGCAGGAAGTGTTCCGCGAGCAGTACGGCGCGCAAGGCATCGAGCAGGCCACCATTGCCCAGTGGCTGTGGGGGATGCTCACCCGCATGCGTCAGCGCGGCGGTGTGCTGGACCCGGAGCTGAGCGTGTATGCGGCCGACGGCAACGTCTTTGCCCTGACCACGACGGCGGGACGGCGGGAGTGGCTGCCAGGGATGGGCGCGAACACGCCGCGGCCCATCTTCGTGACGCTTGGCAAGCATGGGGATTTCGATAAGCTCGTCGGTTCCGGGCGGCAGACCTGGTACGAGCGCTGGGCGAGCGTGGTGCTTGGGCCGCAGATGCTGCTGGCCAAGGGCATGGCGGCTGACCTTTACGATGAGGCCATCCGCCTGCTGGTGGCCGAGCGCGTGCTGATCAAGTCCAGCCACCACCTGGGCGACACCTTGGCCCTGAACCCGGACGCGCTGACGCTCTTCGGTGAGGTGGCCTTCGTCGCGACCGAAGGAAACAAGCGTCGCCTGGCGGTACCGCGCGAGGATGCCGAGCACTTGGTCGGCATGCCCTGCCTGGATGCCCTCGATGCACGCTACGAGGCGCTGATTCCGGATGCAGCGGATTGGTGGGCGCAACGCTTTAGCCACGGTGACTTGCGGCGGGTGATCCCGGCCGAGCACACGGGCTTGCTGGAGCGCTCGGAACGAGAGGCGCTGGAGAACCGCTTCAAGGACAAGCAGCCTCGCTCCTGGTACGAAAACCTGCTCTCCGCCACGCCGACGCTGGAGATGGGCGTGGACATCGGCAGCCTTTCGTCGGTGTTGCTGTGCTCGGTGCCGCCGAATCAGGCGAGCTTTCTGCAGCGGGTGGGCCGGGCAGGGCGTCGCGACGGCAACGCGATGACCACCACCCTGGCTGATGGCAACAGCCCGCACGACCTCTACTTCTTTGCCGAGACCGAGGAGATGATTGCTGGCGAAGTGTCGCCGCCGGGCGTCTTCCTGCAAGCCGCCGAGGTGCTGCGCCGGCAGTTGTTCGCCTACTGCATGGACGACTGGGTGGCAGGACTGGGCAGCCAGAACGCCTTGCCGGACAAGACCTCGCAGGCGCTGGACGTGATGGAGGCGAGCAAGCTCGACCGCTTCCCCTACCTGTTCATCGACCATGTGCTGGCCCACGAGGAGCGACTCTTCAACGGCTTCATGCAGTTGCTCGACGGCGATGTGGATGAAGTGGTCCGGGCGCGGCTGCTGGATTTCATGCAGGGCCAGGGCGAGACGGATGGCTTGCGCAGCCGCTTGATGAAGGCGCTGACCGAGCTGCAGGAGGAACGGCGCAGCTACAAGAAGCGCAAGGACGAGCTCGACAAGGCGGTCAAGCAGCTCAAGCAGAAGCCACAGGACGAGGCGACCAAGGCGGAAATCGACGAGCTGCTGCGAGAGCGCGACAAGTTCCTCGAGCTCATCAAGGAAATCAACGCGCGCGACCTGCTCGGCACGCTGACCGACTACGGGCTGATTCCGAACTACGCCTTTCCGGAAGCCGGGGTGCAGCTGAAGTCCGTACTGTGGCGCCGCCGTGGTGTCGACGAGCCTGGCCAGGGCAGTTACGTCACGCTCAATACGCTGAAGTACGAGCGCCCGGCGCAGTCGGCGCTGTCCGAGTTCGCTCCGGAAAACCGCTTCTACGCGAACCAGCGGCGTGTGGAAGTCGACCAGATCAACATGAACCTCGCCAAGACCGAGGACTGGCGTTTCTGCCCGAGCTGCCAACACATGCAGAACCTGAGTGTGGAGCCGGACATTCATCCTGTTTGCCCAAGCTGTGGCGAGGCGATGTGGGGCGACGCGGCGCAGCGCCGCACGCTGCTGCGATTCCGCCAGGCGATTGCCAACAGCAACGACTCGGAAGTGCGCATCGACGACAGCGCCGAGGACCGCGAACCGAAGTATTACGTGCGCCAGCTGATGGCGGATTTCCTGCCCGGCAGCATACGTGAGGCCTGGCAGATTTCCTCCGACGCCTTGCCATTCGGTTTCGAGTTCATCTCGCGGGTGACCTTCCGCGATGTGAACTTCGGTGAGCTCGCCAAGCCGGGCGAGGCCTTCAAGGTGGCCGACAAGGAGGCGTCGCGGCCAGGATTCCGACTGTGCCGGCACTGCGGCAAGGTGCAGAAACCACCGAGACGAAACGGAGAGACGGCCGAGCAGACGCACAGCTTCGATTGCCCGAAGCAGGGCAGCAATGACCCGGCCAACCTGCTGGAGTGCCTGTACCTCTATCGCGAGTTCGAATCCGAGGCGCTGCGCATCCTCGTGCCCTACACCAAGAACGGAGTCGATGAACGCGTCGTGCAGTCCTTCATGGCGGCGCTGCAGCTGGGGCTGAAGCGTCGCTTCGGCGGCAAGGTCGACCACCTGCGCATGGTGCAGCAGGATGTGCCGGGCAAGAACGGCGGGCCGCGGAAGTACTACGTGATGCTGTACGACTCGGTGCCGGGCGGCACGGGCTACCTGCACCAGTTGTTGGCCCACGATGCGGGGACGCTTGCGGACGTGCTGCGGATGGCACTCGATGCGGTGACGAACTGCGCATGCAACGCCGACCCGGAAAAGGACGGCTGCTACCGCTGCCTGTACCAGTACCGGTTGGGCCGCAGCATGGAGCAGGTGTCGCGCGATAACGCAAAGGCGGTGCTGTCCGACCTGGTCGGCGCGCTCGGGCAGTTGCAGCGGGTCGATACGATTTCGGACATCTTCATCAATCCGAACTTCGACTCGGTGCTGGAAGCGCGCTTCATCGAGAGCCTGAAGCGCCTGGGCGGCGTCGGTGGCCTGCCGATGGTCAAGCTCGTGCAGGACGTGGTCAACGGCAAGGCGGGCTGGGTGCTGGAGGTGGGCAGCCAGCGCTATCGCATCGAGCCCCAGTGCAAGTTGGGGCCGATGCTGAATCTGAGCACGTGGAGCCAGCCTGACTTCGTCATCTGGCCGTGGTCGGCAACCTCGAAGCGCAAACTGATAGCGGTGTTCTGCGACGGCTGGACCGACCATCAGCACAGCATGCGCGAGGACGCCCAGAAGCGCAGTGCCATCGTGGCCAGCGGGCAGTGCTGGGTGTGGTCGGTCACGCATCAGGATGTGAATGCAGCCCTGGGGGGCAGCCTCGACCACGACCTGGAGTCGCCGCTGGTCGCGCTCTCGCGTCACGATGGCAGCAAGGCGCCGCCGCATATCCCGCGTGCCCAGGAAAAGGCCTTCACCCAGCATGCTGTGGCGCGCTTGCTTGCGTGGTTGGCGACGCCGGGCGACGGGGGCACGGATGCCAGTGCAGTGGCGCAACTGCAGCGTAATGCGCTCTGGCTGGGCTTCCTGATGATTCCTTCTACCCAGGCTGACAAGGCTGCTTGCGATGGGCAGCTCGCGCAGTGGCTGCCGCGCTTGCCCGAGGCTGTGAAGACGCCCGGCAGTGGCTATGCACCCAGTGTCGGGCTGAACAGGGGGCCGAGCACGTTTGTGGGCTGGTGGCCCTTGGCGTGGGGGAGTCCGAAACCGCCGGCATCCGATTGGCGTGCGCCCGGTATCGTGGTGCTGGATGAAGCGGCAGCGGAGAGCGCCGAGCAACTCCACACGGCTTGGCGCCGCTGGCTGCAGCTCTTCAATGCGATGCAGTTCCTTCCCGGCACGCTGATGGTCACCGGAAGCGGACTGGATGGCCACGACTACGAGGTGCTGCAGAGCAGCGGGGATGCGGCGGGGGCGCCTTCTGCCGGTGCGTCGGGCCAGGCGGCCTTGCTCGCGGTGTGGGAGACGACCCTTGCGCAAACCCTGGATGTCCTGCGTGCGGGCCTGCGCCGCCTTGCAGAGGCGGGTGCGGCGGTGCCTGAGGTGGGGCTGGAGCTGGCCGATGAGAAGGGCAGGGTGCTCGCCGACGCCGAGCTTGCCTGGCCGACTGAAAAACTGGTTGTGCTGCGTGACGACCAGGCCGACCTGAGCGGGGCCTGGGCGGCAGCGCAGTGGAAAGTGGTGGAACTGGACGAGGGCCTGGTCACTTCGGGCGGCGCCCCCTGGCATAGCGTGGTGGCGGCCGCGCTGGGCCTGACTCTGGATAACGAGGAACAACAATGAGCTTCAAGCCGAAGGTCGCACTCGCGCAGGATTTCCTGCTGCAACTGGCTCGGTTGCCGGTGTCGGTGCACTCCAAAGTGATGAAATGGGCCATCCAGTTCCAGGCGGACCCGACGAGTTCCGGCATCAACTACGAGAACATCAATGGTGCCAAGGACTCCAACCTGAAGTCGGTCCGGCTCGACAAGGACTGGCGCGGCATCGTGTTCAAGCCCTCGAAGGGCGATGTCTATGTGTTGCTCTATGTGGACCACCACGACGATGCCTACCGCTGGGCCGAGAACCGCAAACTGACCATCAACCCGGTGACCGGGGCGATGCAGATGGTGACGCTGGAGCACGTGGTCGAGCAGGAGGCCGAGGCGGGAGCGCCGGAGCAGCCCGTCCCCTATTACGCCGCCCCGCCGCAGTCTGTGGAGCCGGTTGCGGCACCGCTCTATGGCGAGCTCTCGGACACCGAGCTGATGAGTCTCGGGGTGCCGGAAGAGCTGCTTTCGGCCGTACGCAAGATCGGTTCTGAGGAGGCGCTGGACGCCTTGCAGTCACGCCTGCCAGCCGAGGCTTACGAGGGCCTTTTCCTGGTGGCGGCGGGTGACAGCGTGAATCAGGTGTTGCAGGCGCGCGAGACCCGAGTGGACCAGGCCATCGACACTAGCGACTTTGCCGCGGCGTTGGCGACGGCCGAGTCTCAGTCGCGCTTCGTGGTGGTCGATGACGATGAGGCCATGCTGGCCATCATGAACGCGCCGCTCGCCCAGTGGCGCGTCTTCCTGCACCCGACGCAGAACAAGCTCGCGCGGGGTGACCGCAGTGGTCCGGTCCGGGTGCTGGGCGGTGCCGGCACGGGCAAGACGGTGCTCGCGATGCACCGCGCGAAATGGCTGGCGGAGAACCGCGCTCTGGGCGGCAAGAAGGTGCTCTTCACCACCTTCACACGCAACCTCGCGCTCGATATCGAAGAGAACCTGAAGACGCTGTGCAGTGCGGACACGATGTCCAGGATCGAGGTGAAGAACCTCGATGCCTGGGTGGGCGGCTTCATGCGTGCGCGCAAGCTGGAGCACCGCATCGTCTATGACCGCAAGCAGGATGGGGCGCTGCAGGCCTGGCAGTCAGCCCTGGCGACCAAGGACGCCACGCTCGACGTTCCCGACAGCTTCTACTCGGATGAGCTCGAGCAAGTCGTGCTCGCGCAGGGTCTGACCACGCTTGACCAGTACCGCACCGCCCGCCGGATTGGACGCGGCGTGATTCTGAGCCGCGCCAAGCGTGATGCGGTGTGGCCCGTGTTCGAGGAGTACCGGGGACAACTCGCATCGCGGAAGCTCAAGGAGGTCGATGACGCCTATCGGGAAATTGGCGAGATGATTGCCACCGAACAGGGCTCTGAGCTCGGGTATGCGGCCATCGTCATCGACGAGACCCAGGACTTCGGGCCGCAGGCCTTGAAGCTGTTGCGGGCGATGATCGCGCACGGACCAAACGACCTCTTCTTCGTCGGCGACGGACACCAGCGCATCTACAGCCGCAACCGCGCGGCGATGAGCCGCTGTGGCATCGACATCCGCGGCCGCTCGCGCAAGCTCTACCTCAACTACCGAACCACCGACGAAATCCGCCGCCAGGCCGTGGCCCTGCTCGAAGGTTGCGAAATCGACGACCTCGATGACGGCCACGACGAGAGCAAGCGCTACAAGTCGCTATCGCATGGGCCGGCGCCGGAGGTGAGGAAGACCTCCGGTCTGGAAGAGGCCTCACAAGCCGCCATCGGCTTCATCCAGCAGTGGCGCAGTGCGCAGGCCGAGAACGAGAGCCTGTCCTTCTGCGTGGTGAGCTACAGCGAGAAGAGCCGTGATGCGCTGGGACAGCAGCTCCAGGCCGCCGGTATCGCGTCTGTCCCCATCACGGCGCAGAGCAACCACGCCGATGCGCGCAACGTCGTACATCTGGCCACGATGCACCGGGCCAAGGGTCTGGAGTTCGACTGCGTCATCGTGGTGGCGCCGGAGAACTACCTGGGGCCGGCGGAGGAGACCGCGGGGCAGCGCCGGTTGCTGTATGTGGCGCTGACGCGGGCAAAGCGCGGGGCGCTGCTGCTGCAGGTTTGAGAAAACGTGCAGGGGGGCATTCTCATGACAGACTGCCGGTGCCGCTGGCATCGTCATTCCAATGAGACCTCGGCAAGAGCCCGCCGGGCGCCCTCTGCGCTGGTGGCGTTACTGGAAGCGACGTTCTTCGGGTATCCGTCCGGTCCGAGTTGGTGAGGATCCACCACCTGCCACCCCCAGCAATTCGTCTCTTCCTCCCAATAGGAGAAAACAAGACTGCCCCAGGTGCAGGTTGTGGCGTCTTCGTTCTCAGGGTCCTCGTGCCAGAGGTGATCCCATTCCCGAACACGACATGACACCATGTCCGAAGCGATGGTGAACTCGTGATTCCGGAAAGAGGCCACTGCAGCCCCTTTCAACGAAAGTTCGCACGTCGTGACTTTCAGATCGGCAGGCGCCTTTGCCCTTATGGCGCCGAGTGTGCGCGCACGATGGTCCAGGCGATACCCGCGCTCGTCGACGATGTCTTTTACATAGCCGACGAGCACTTTGTTTGCCTTGATTCCGGACAGCGTTGGCGCCTTCCCGGTTGCAACTCTCGTCATGTAGTGCGCCATTTCCCTCATCGGGCGCCCCGACTTTCTTGCTGATTCGATCTCGATCCAGAAAATATCTTTCCCGTCGGGCGAGATCGCCAGCCCATCCGGGATCTTGGCTGATCTGTTCTCGCGTCGGAGCTTGCGTTCTGGGATCACATGATGGCCGCCGGCTGCCAGAATCGAAAGCAAACTGTTTGCGACCAGGTCGTGCCGCCACCAGCGCGGCGCCATCCATGCGCCATTTCGTGTCTCGCCCCAATCCTTCCCCGACTGCGCTGCCACACCAATGCTCTCGCGCAACAATCGTGCACCGCTTTCACTCAATACCATTGCTGTTCCGTTGTGTGCAGGCAACTTTCGGCTAAGGATCAGGCCTTTATCGCTCCATCTCCGCGCGATCCTCTCGGCGTATTTGACCTGGTGGGTGGCCTCTGGCCACATGAGGCGGCCCAACTCTTGGGGACGAAGCCAACCAAAATCCCAAAGGGCTGTCAGCCCCTGGATATCAATAACTGCGCTGCGCTGTAGCCCTTGATGCTTCATTTCCGTGCTCCAAAGTCCGCTTGTGCGGTGTTCCGTGACCTGTTCCAAACAGAGTACGGATTGGAACCCGCAAAAATAAACGAGCTTCTGGGCACGGCTGACATTCCGGCAGCGGTGGGGCGACGTTTTTCAGGGCAGGTATGGTGGGCAGGGTTCGCCCCAGGACAGGGGGCGCACTGTCGCTCCTCTAAGGTTCGAGGAGGAGGCTCTCGAACGTGGTTGTGGAGGCTAAAACGAGGAGCATTTCACGACATCCGCCTATGACAATTCGTCTGGCGATGTATCGCAAGTTACTATACAAACCTCCCGTCCCAGCATTCGGAGAGCCGTCTTGGCTTATGAGAAAACGGTATCAGTCAGTTTCCGCGTCTCGCCGCAGTTCAAGGAGCTCCTTGTCGCTGCGGCCGCGCAGGAGAAGCGCAGCTTGACGAACATGCTCGAGGTGCTCCTCGAGCGGCACTGTCAGAAGGTTGGTATCTCCGTTGCGCCCGCAGCATCAAACAATCAGAAGAGTGGGTAGTAGCAATGCTTAAGGAATTTCTTGCCTCACTTCACCCCAGCTTGGCCGTCCTCGACGGCGTGCCGATGTGGGTGTTTGCCATCGTGGTGGTCCTCACCGCTGTTGTCCTCTTGGGTTACTTGCTGAAAGGTGGGCAGGTCGGGTGGCAGCTCTGGATGTCCGTTCGTCGTATCGGGGCCCTGACGAGGACGGGTAGCGGGCCGGTCAAGCCTGAGGACGTCGCCAAAGTCTTGCGGTGGAAGCCTGCGAGCCATTTGTGGGATGAGTACTCGGACACGCTGCACGAATTGAAGAGGGCGTCGAACGGTGAGCTTTCGGTCACCGAAATACGTGCGACGGTTCCGGCCGAGACCTACTTCACCCGAGATGTTCTGGTCGACAGCCGGCTGCTCGATGATTTTTCACGTCATGTTCCGGGCGTGCTTACGGGGCTGGGCATCATCGGTACGTTCGCAGGGCTCTTGGACGGGTTGGCGAGTTTCAATCCGTCGTCCCCGGAGGCTGCTGTCGCCGGGCTCAAGCCTCTGATGAATGGGGTCGAGCATGCTTTCATTGCGTCAGCGACTGCAATCGGCTGCGCGATGTTGGTCCTGTTCGCTGGACGGTTGATGTTGGCTTGGCTGTATCGGCTCGTTGAGAAGCTGGTTCACGGCATTGATGCCCTGTACGCTACCGGTGCGGGGGAGGAGTACCTTTCGCGCCTGGTCCATGCGTCGGAGAAGAATGAGGCTCACGCAGCCCAGCTGAAGGAGGCGTTGGTCGAGGACCTCTCGAAGCTGATGACGAATCTGACGGAACGCCAGATCCAGGCCCAGTCCTCTGCAAGCCAGCTCTTGGGCGAGCACATCGGCAACACCATCTCCAACTCCTTGGCCGAACCGCTGCAGAAGATGACGGAGTCCATGACCGTCACGAGCCGCGGGAACAGCGAAGCCGTGTCGGGCATGCTTGAGACCATGTTGGCGGGATTCATGGCAAAGCTCGAGGACACCTTCGGTGGGCAGATGCGCGGCATCAATGAGCAGATGAGCCAGTCCATGGCTGCCATGGCCAGCGTTCAAGCTTCACTCAAGGAACTGGTGGAAGACATCGGCCGAACGAACAAGACAGCGTCCGAAGAGATGAGCAACAAGCTCGCGGACGCAATGAAGGACGCGACCGCAAATCAGAATCTGCTGACCGAGCAGATGCGCCAGTTCGTTACGGAGTTCCGTGGGCTGGTGAACGATGAGCAGGAGAAGGCCCGCGCCGCGATGGATGCTTCGGTCCAAGAGGTCCTGAGCAAAGTGGCCAGTGCTGTCGAACACCTGGAGGCTGTGCGTACTGCCGCGGCTGCTGATGAGCAGCGCAGGGGAGAGCGTCTGGTCCAGGAGTCGACGTCCCTGATCGAAGGACTCTCAGGGAACGTCGACAACCTGCTGCAAACCGTATCCGAGCAGGTGCTGCAAACCCAACGCAACATCGATGAGCTCGCCAAGGTCTCGATGACGGCCATCTCGGGGATGAACCAGGGCGCCTCGCAGATGGAAACGGCTGCTGAACGCTTCAAGCAAGCAGGTAGCGCCGTAACCGGTGTCCTCGAACATTCCGCTCATGTGTCGCAACAAATGTCGTCCACTGCGTCAACGCTCCAGTCGGCCGCCGCGGTCGCCAAGCAGGGCTTGGACCAGTACGAGCAGACCAGAAGGGCTGTCGATGGCTATGTGGCGACACTGGCGGGGCTCCTTGAGAACGCAAAGCAGGAGGCCGGGCTTACCAAGGAGATGCTCCGCGACTTGGAGCGCATCGTTCAGGAGCTGCGCAAGGCTGAGGAGCAGAGCAAGGAATATTTCCAGCACTTGAATGGAGCGCTAGAAGGCGCGTTCCGAACCTTTGGCAGCGAGCTGACGACCCAGGTGAAGGACACCATTGCGACCACGGATCGTCACTTGTCGAACGGCGTCGGCCAGCTGACTGGCGTTGTTCAAGCCTTGCAGATGGCGCTTGCCCGCTTGAAGAAGGCGTAAGCCATGTTCGCCAGAATTGTCTTCAAGAAGAACGGCAAGCAGGACGGAGAGAGCCCGTTCTGGATTTCGTTCTCGGACCTGATGACGGCGCTGATGACGCTGTTTCTGGTGGTCATGGCTGTGACGCTGGTTTCTGTCACGCAGGGCATTTCCGCAGAGTTGAAGCGGAAGGTTCAGCGTGAAAACGACATCCGTAGCGTGATGGCGATGATCCGTGAGGAGTCCAAAGCGTTCCCTGCCGTGAAGTTTGACGACTCCACCTACCGCATCGACATCGGCGAGGTGGTCCGCTTCGAGAGTGGCCGCTTCGACATCAAACCCGAGGCTGCGACATTCATCCGCCGGTACATTCCAGTCGTATTGAATGCTCAGTCGTCGGACCTCGGTCGCCGCTGGATTCGCCGGATTGTGGTCGAAGGCTTCACCGACCAGGACGGCACTTACCTCTATAACCTCGGATTGAGCTTGAACCGGAGCCGCTCGGTCGTTTGTGCCCTGTTTGCGCCGCCCGGGCAGAGCGAGCCTCCCCTCACGGACATCCAGAAGCGGCAGATTCGGGACCTCTTCCTGGTAGGGGGATACTCGTTCAACTCCATTCGGGCGAACAAGGAAGAGAGCCGTCGAGTTGAGCTGAAGCTCGAGTTTTGGGCGCTCGATGAAGAGCCGATCGAGAACAAGGGGCTCGATGAGAAGGAGTTCGGCCAATGTTGATGGGGCCCGTTGAGGACTTGAAGCGCAAGCTGTCCCTCGCCATCGAGTCTTCAGGGGTGAGGGATGGCGCGTTCGGTCAGCCTCAACTGGTCGAAGCCGCCAGCCAAGAGGCCGAACGCGTGTTCCAGGGCATCGCGAAGAGCCGGCCGTCAAAAGAGGATGCCTACGCGGCCGCGCTGGCTTTCATGCGTGGACATCGACTCGAGGAGTGGCAGTTCGACTTGCTTGCCAGTGCGGTCTGCACGCCAATCAGGGAACAACGTGGTGCAACATTGCTTGGGCATGAGCGGTTCGGCGAATTGCTGGCGTGGTATGAGCGCGAATGCGCCGCTGGCGAGTTGTGGTGGCTCACGTGGTATGGCTTGCTCGGGTCGTACTTCGAGTTCCGCATGGAGTCCGCCACTGAAGCCGAGCGGACTGGCTGGAAGACCCTGCGAGCGCTGCTACAGAAGACTTGGCCCAAGATCGACCGCCAGTTCGCGCAGGGGCCCGTTCCCGACTGGGCGAAAGTGCTGCGTGGAGAGCCTCAGCTGCTCACCGAGAAGGCCGCCGACAACTACGGCTTTGCCTACCTTGAAGGGGATCAGGAGGGGCTTGAGCATCTCAAGCGTGACTTGGGAATTCCCGCGCATAGTTGGTTTTATCACCTGCTCATCCTTGCGGCCGTTCGGGCGGCAACGACTTGTCCTGACGGAACGTTCAAGAAGCATCTGCCACAGCTGATGTCCTTGATTGACAGGCAACCGGCTTTTCGAGACGAGGCTATCGAGCTCATCCTGAGTCGGTACTTTAAGTGCTCAGACCGGTCCGTGCATCCGCAGCTTCGCGACTATGTCGTGCGTAAGGATGTCTGGCGCAACCCGAAACTCAAGAGCGTCGGGCTGGCGACGGCATGGAACAGGGTCCCCGATGCCGTCTGGAAGATGGTCCTTGGTTGGGTGAACGAGGGCAATCTACGTGACTTCTTCGACATCCTGGCGGCCAAAAACAAGGCCAATCAAGATCGACTCGCGTTCTGGTCTCAGTACCTCGAGCAGATTTCCTGGACTCGACTGGTCTTCGGAAACGCGACTCTACAGCTTGCTCAAAAGAATCCGTCTGTGCGGCAGTTGATTGCCCGCGAAGAGGGTGCCTATGCGTTGTTGACGGGTACCAAAGATGTAGACGCCTTCATGATGCAGATTGGCGACTTCATCGCCGTTGAGTTCACGAAGACGGGCCATGCTGCGTACGTCTATGCAGTCAACGCGCTCCCGTTTGACCAATTCTCGCGTGACTACACCGGTGGCACGGACGACCTTAGAGCAGGCTTCAAGAGCCTGCCCGCCGCGCGTATTACCCATCACGCCGGCTGGGAGGATTCGGCACGTTCTGATTTGGCAAGGCTTGGCATTCATCCGGACAAGAGGGGGGGCTCCACCTATGGGACGCGGTCCCATCAAGCCGAGACGGCGGCCGGCAGTAACCGTCCGGGTACGCGTACTGAAAGAACGCCTGCTACCGGGTCGCCGAGAGACCAGTTCTTGTCGGGCGGGGCACCGAGGCCGCCCTCTACGAAGCCAGTTGCCCGAGCGCCGCTTGGGGCAAATTTCACTATGACGACCTTGCAAGAGTGCTTGTCGGGCTACGACGGAGCTCGTATTGATGATAAGAGAGGCGTGAACGGCGGGCGGCTCTGGGTTCAAGACCCCAAACACCAATACGAGCTTTCAAAGAAGCTTGTCGGCTTCGGCTTCAAGTGGTCTGAGAAGCGCCAAGCCTGGTACCACCCGGAGGCGTAATGGGACTGTTCGATTTTTTCAAGCGTGGCAAGGCCTCTGCTGCTCCCAGGCTGCTGCCTACCTGGCGCGAAGAAGGCGTCCTTTTTGCTTTCGCTGAACGTCCGGCGGAACTCGATGTGGAAGGGGTGCTGAATCATTTTGACGGCGCATCCACCGAAGAGTCATTGCTGGGCGCCTACCTCTCGCAGTTGGTCATGGACGGGGATGCGACCCTTGGCGACGACGGACTCTTCATCAGTTGGGGAACGGTTTTTGAGCTCTTGAAGAGTTCAGAGCACAGCGGTGCAGTCGATTACCTCGGATTGCCTGCTATTGGGTCGCTGAAGCCCATCCTGACCCACGACTCTTCTTTGTCTAACCCGGACTTTGAGGTTCGCATCGACGGCTGGGTCGATGCTCAGGGCACCGTGCGCGTCGACAGGCGGGTTGGGGCGGTTGCCCAAGCAAATGGTCAAGAGGTTCTGCTTGGGGAGTACGCCTGGCGGCTAGCCGATGAGCTCTCGCGCTTCTCGGCCCGGTCGCGTGATTTCCGAACTCAGCACGAAAACGAGCTCGGTTGGGGACGGTTGCGGGCACTGGCGCACGAAGCTGGGGCGTTCTACGCATCCCCCTATCTTGAAACGACCATCGTACTTACACCGCAATCCCTTCGGCTGCCTCTTAGCAAGGTAGAAACGCAGTTTGGCCGCGTAGTGACGGTGGCGCCGACGTTCGAAGGGGCGCCGGATGATTGGCTGAAAACGTTCGACGGTTACGAGTCGGTGCAGAACCATTACGACCTCACGCAGGGTGGCCGAGGCCGTGTTCGGGTGGTGATCTCGGAGCCCGTTCGCCGCGTGCTCGAGGTCATCAAGCGTGACATGCCGGGTCGGAAAGTCGCAGGCGCGCGCGCTGAGAAGTTCGTTCACAACCCGTGGGCCTTTTTGGGGGATACAGCGCGGGAAGTCATCAAGGAAGAGGAGTTTGAGCAGGACAAGGCTGGGGCAGGTGCGCTGTCGGCTGTCTTCAGCGTAGTGCCGAGGCTCACGGATGGGCGCATCGAACGCGTCGACCTTGTCGTCACGGAGACTTTCTCCGGCGGCATGGCCAGCACCGATACGAAAACGTTCAAAGGCCCTGATGAGCTCGCTCAATTCGTGGCCACGCTCGAAACGGCGTTGATGTCCGAGCGCGAGTGGTTTCCCTGGGACGAGTACGACCTGACCATCGATGCCGAGTCTTCTCTCCAGGTGGAGCAGGCACGACAGGTGCTGTGCCTGTGGCGCAACCAACCGGCGGAGCGTATTTCGCTCGAGGACATCTACGAGATGTCGGTGTACAGCGAACGCATCGAGGGCATCGGGGAAGCGAAGGCAATCTATGTTCCGGTCTTCCAGAAACCCTCCGCCGAGGACGATTCAGGATGGCTACCGACGGACCTGACTCCGATGGTCCGCGTCACGCTCCAAGGCCATGAGGGGCAGGTGCTGATTCCACTGACGAAGGAGTGGGTCACCGCCTTCGCAGAGAAGGTTGAAGCTGCTGCCGCCGAAGGTCACCGTGAAGTATCAGACCCTCTGCTACCTGCCGCGGTAGAGCTCAAGCAGGCGAAGCTCCTTGCGGATAGCTTTCTTGCGATGTTGGGTGCGAAGGACAAGGTGCGCGGAGACCAGCCAGGCAAGCCGACGGAAAAGCGCGAAAAGAAAGAAACGCTGCTGGTGAAGACCAACTTCCATGCGGTCGATTACGCGGAGGAGAAGCGGCTGGCGCTTGAACTGCCGCCTGGTACCCAGCCCATCCTCCCCTCAACGCTGCGGCCTGAGCTGGAACTCAAAAAGCATCAACTCTACGGGGTGGCCTGGTTTCAGCACCTGTGGTCCAAGACTCCCGTTGCTTGCCGAGGGGCGCTCTTGGCCGATGATATGGGTCTCGGCAAGACACTTCAGCTCCTGACGCTACTGGGCTGGTATTACGAGAAGTCTCCAGACGCCGCTCCGTCGCTGATCTTGGCGCCCAAGAGCCTGATGGAGAACTGGGAAAATGAGTCGAAGAAATTCTTCAATCCCTCGTATCCGGAGGTTCTTGTGCTCTACGGCGATGTTCTCGCCGAACGCAAGCAGCCGCTTGGGCTGATTGATGAGGCGCTGCATCAACGAGGCGTGACGGACCTCCTGCGTCCCGGCTGGGTTGGTTCTGCGAAGATTCTGGTGACGACGTATGAGGTCCTGACGAACTATGAGTTTTCGTTTGCCCGGCAGCAGTTCTCTTTCGTCATCTGTGACGAGGCGCAGCGCATCAAGACTCCTGGCACGCAGGTGACCTTGGCAGCCAAGAAGCTCAAGGCTCACTTCCGAATCGCCTGCACCGGAACACCGGTAGAGAATAGCCTGGCGGATCTATGGTGTCTCTTCGATTTTGTGCAGCCAGGTCTCTTGGGGGCCCTTGAGGACTTCGGTAAGACTTACCGCCGTCCAATTGAGTGCGAGACGGAGGAGCAGCGCTCTGCGCTGGAGCGATTGAAGGCGCTCATCGCTCCCCAGATATTGCGGCGCACGAAGGCCGACATCGCCGATTTGCTCCCGAAGAAGCTCTACGCACACGGAAATGTTCAACGCGGCATCGAATTCAAAGAGCGCCTTGCCGTTGATGAGCGGCTTGAGGTTCCCGCCTCCGAGCATCAGCGCGTGCTCTACAAAGGTGGCCTAAAGAAGATGCAGGATGCGAGCAGCGAACAAGACAGCCGAAAGCGGGCTCGACTCTCGTTTGGAGCGCTGCATCTGATGAAGGCAGTGTGCGCGGAGCCCTATTGCCTACCCGGAACGAAGTTCCTGCCGGAAAAGCGCGGTTTGGAGGCGCATCTTTCAAACTCGCCGAAGCTGAGATGGCTTCTCGACCAGCTCGAGCAGGTCAAGGTGCAGGGTGAAAAGGCCATCATCTTTACTGAGCTGAGGGAGATTCAGTCCGCGCTCTACTACTTCTTGCGCGAGCGGTTCGGGATAATGCCTTTCATCATCAACGGCGACTCCCAAGGCAGACAGCGGTACATCGACAAGTTTTCAGGAAGCCCTGGCTTTGATGTCATCATCTTGTCGACGCTTGCCGCAGGCGCGGGACTCAACATCACTGCCGCGAATCACGTCTTCCATTTCACGCGAGCCTGGAATCCGGCGAAAGAGAACCAGGCGACCGACCGTGCGTATCGCATTGGCCAGCAGAAGGATGTGTCGGTCTACTGCCCCACTTTGGTTGCCGACGACTTCATCTCGTTTGAAGTACGCCTCGACGAGCTCCTGAAACGCAAGGCTGGGCTTGCCGATGTGACCATTGATGGCGACTTGATGACTTCGATGCTAAATGGGACGGGAGGAGATGTCCCAATCACCGAGTTCGTCGCGAGTGGAGGCAAGGGTACAGAGCTGCCGCGGAAGATTCTGACGATAGACGACGTCGACCGCATGGACGGCTTTGGTTTCGAGGTTCTCGTGTCGATGCTGTGGGCCAAGCAAGGATTCCAAGCATTCGTGACGCCCAAGAAAGGGGGCGATGGTGGTATCGACGTCGTAGCGCTCAAGGGCAGGGTGGGTGAGCTTATCCAGTGCAAAAGCTCAGTAAAAGCGGACGTGGGTTGGGATGCCGTCAAGGAAGTGTTTGCAGGAGCCGCCAAGTACAGAGCGATGTATGCCGGCACCAAGCTGAGTACGGTGGCCGTCACGAACCAGCGATTCACAAGCGGTGCTGTTTCTCAGGCAGAGGCCAACCGTGTTCGCCTTGTGCAGCGGTCGGAGTTGGAGGAGCTCTTGGCGAGTCACCCTGTCGTGAATCTTGATTTTGATGCTGAAGTGTTTGAGTGGGCACCGAAAGCGGGGGTAGCAGCATAGGGTACTGAAACAAGATCGCCACGCCGTTGTGGAACCGCAGCCGAATCCTTTCAGCAGCGGCGTTAAGCCAACCGCTGATCTGCTGCTTACCGCCTTTCGCCTTGGGTGGCTGCCAAGCGCCTTCCTGAGAGGCTTCAGATTGCTTCGACTTGAAGTGCAACGCCCCTGCCGATCATGCTTTCCTGAACCAACCCCTTGCGTTGTCGATGGATCTCGTTGGCTACTGTGCGCAGCCCTCTGGAGGGCGAATCCAGGAGCTGCTCGAATGCTGGTCCAACCTGTCGAGCGTACAGATCCTTGTTCCCGTATGAATCGAATGCTTGGTCCAGTGCAACGGGTAAGGTGATTGCTCGGGCATTCGGGAAGCTCGACGCCTCGACGAGACTCGCGGGGTCGAGATCCCCAAAGAGGACGACCGGTAGTGCGAACGCGGCGAGAAAAGCCAGAACATGGTCCTTGCGGCTCTCGTTTGTGTCGCCACGGTAGATGATCAGCGCCTGCTCGTACCCTGCTGCTGCGAGTGCGTTGGTGATTTCCGTGCGGTGCAGGGCGTCGAAAACCTCGTAGTTCTCGACCACAAGCGCGCATGGATGCTCGATCGCATCGACCTCTTTCCAGTTGATGTCCAGATGGGCGTGATTCGGCAACTCCAGGCTGCGGCCGCCGATTCTCATGGCTTGCCCGGGTGCGGCTTTCACGGAGATGCGGTCACGCTTGACCGCGCCGCGGGCGAGTTTTTCGTCGTGGGCAAGGTTGAGCGCTTGGGCGCGCGTGAGCCCCTCCCACGCCCCAGGCGACACTTGACCGGGATCGATGCCTGCCTGCGCTTTGAGCAACGCCGTGATCTCCACTTTGTCTTTGTCGGAGAATCGGATGCTCGTGCTGCCGACGGGGAGGCCGATTCCGTAACGCTGGCGAAAATCTCTGAGACCGACGCCAGCGGGAAAATCACTCTTGGGGGTCTGTACGATCCTCAGCAGAGTGGCGATCAGGCGTTTTTCCACAGGCGCAGATCCTTGATGAAGACGTTTCCGCCAGCGAAAGGCTCCTCGCGGGAGAGTTCGTCGTAGCCAACTTCGACGCCCTTGGTGATACGGGTGCCCTTGGCAAGCACGTCCAGCGCAAGCTCAAGCCACAGCGCGTCGTCGATATCGAGTTCGGTTGCATGTTCCGCACGCCATCCCCGGGCAGAAACCGGGGTATTGGCGACTTTCGCATCCTTCAACATCTGTCTCAGGGCAATCATGTGGGGTTTGACCTGCACTGTGACTGCGTCTGGAACGTCCTCGGTCATGATCCGACCCGCCGCTCGGCGCCTGCGCGTGCTTACATCGGCCGGTGGAATACTCTTTGCAATCTCGATCAGGCGGTTTTCACAGTTGTCATCAGACACGTCGGGGTGCGTGGCGATCACCAGTCCTGGCGAGCGCTCGAGCCAGGGCGGCAGATCAGTCGAATTGTCCCAGGGGCGGGGTTCGTAGTCGGGGGTCTTCTTGAGAAATAACCACATCTGCTGGATTCGCTTGGCACGAGCCTCGATCTTGCGGAACTCGAAGAGGAACTGGCGCAGCGTTTCATAGATCGTTTGTAGTGTGCTTCTGAGAATTGGAATTCGGTTGAAGAGCTGCGTTCGAAGAAGCTCTTCGATTCTCGGAAAGGCCTGGAGACGATCAAGGAGGTCCGAGAAGTGAAAGGATTCGAGTACTTGGACCAGCGTATGCGTCGCATCGAGGTAGAACTCATTCTGCTTGCGTTTGGCAGAAATGGAGCTTACCGCGGCGAAGCGGGTCTCGATGTTGGCCTGGAGGTTGGTAATGAAGCCCTGTAAGCCGTCGGATATCTCGAAAACCGCCTGGGCAATCTCGTCCTCGTAGGCATCGGTATCGGATTCGTTATCTTCGTTGAAGGCGGCTATGTAGCTGTCGGTGAGCACCTCGAGGCGTACGAAGATGGTGCCGATGTCAGCCGAGCTGTGCAGGATGCGATGGGTGTTGAGTGCAGAGTCGAGGAAGCGCCGCAAGGTGCTGTGTAGCCGATACTCTTCAGGGGTGTGGGGGACGAGAACTCGCTGCTGTTGGAGTACTTCGATCGCCTTGCGGTTGTCGTCGCTGCGGACGATGGAACCCTGGTGGTAGGCCTCGGCCACGAGGTGCCGATGGGTGTGGAGCCGCTCAAGCAGCGTGACAGTCACGTCGCGCATCACAGCATCCGCATCTGCTCGGGTTGATCGTCTGGCGCCTCGTCCGCGATCTGCTCGTTGGCCATCAGGAATTCGATGGCTTCGAGCAGAAAGTCGAGCTTGCCGGTAAAGGCATAGACCTCCCGGTCCCGATCGAGAAGGAAGAGATATCCCCCTTTTACGACCTGGGTGAACACCTTGTCGAGCATGCTACGCGCAGTCGATTCTGATGCGGTGAAGTCGCGTCCGAGTGCCGCGAAGTTGCGCAACTCATCGGCAAGCTGCGGATGCGTGGTGACCGCTCTCAGTATGGCCGGGTAGTCGATCCGCTCGCCCGGGGAGGGCGCCTCTTCGTTGCGTAGGGCCTGCATGGTGAATTTCAGAAAGTTCACCATCGGGCGGAGGTCATGCTTGATCTCGGAGAAGAGCCGCTTCACTTCAACCCGTTCGTCCGGGCCAATCCTCTCGTACGCCATGTAGTAGGCGTGCCCGCCGGCCGTGCACGCGAGTCGTCGGCCGATCCGACGCAGATACGCATCGACGTCGTTGCGCATCGCGTCTTCCTCAAGTGCCCGGAAGGCCTCGGGCGCGGTCGTTTCACACAGGAACTTGCCGGTGAGTAGCCGCATGACGATGGAGTCAAACATGATCGGAGCCCTCTGAGAGCACGGTGCTGGCATTGCTCGGCTCGCTCGCGCGGACTTCAGCCGTTTTTTCGTTGTGCCCTGTGATCTGCTTCGAAGCGGGTTCGTCCCCGTCGTCGAGGACCGCATCGAGAACGACCTTGGCCACTCGGCGCTCGGGCAAGATGGTGTAGCGGTGTGAGAAGAGGCGCAGCACTTCGGGATCAGCGTCGGGGAAGGCACTGATCAGTGTTACCCGGTGCCGATCGAGCAAGCCGAAGAGTCGCTCGGTGTTTGCCAGGTCGAGGTTCTTCAGCTCGTCGACCGCGCAGAGAACCTGTACTGGCGAGTCCTTGCGAATCCGCTGCAAAAAGCCGAGAAAGAGCACGATCAGAATCAGGTAGGACAGGCCGTTGGAGCTGACATGTTCGAGGGCACGCTCGTCTCGTACCGTTACGTGGCGCCCGTTCTCGACGAGGTCGATCTCGAGCTGGATCAGATCAACCAGGTCTGCTGACAAGGTGCGATCACGATCGAAGCACTGCGCGACCCGGCGAAGGGCTTGGCAGAATTCCTGATGCGGCAAGTCATCGTCCTGACGCTCGAACCATAAGCGAAACTCTTCGCTCAAGCCGGCGATGCTGCCCCAGTAGTCCAGTGCGTCAACGGTGGTCTGGATACGTGCCTGGACGTTGGAGATCTTGTCGAAATCGGCGCTGCTGTCGATGCATGTCTGAAGTTCGCGTGAGAAGCTCTGCGCTCGGTTCTTGAAGGCCTTCAAGGCGCCATAGAACTCGTCAACCGTCTGGCCCAGCAGCGAGGCGCCATCGCGCAAGACGCGACGGGCTTCAAGGTGCCGGCTTACAAACCACTCCTCGATCGCCGGAATCCACTCCCGGCCGCGCTGGTTGGCTGCTGCGAGATCACTACGACAGCTCTCGTAGAAGCGGTCGGGGGCTGTGCCACGGTGTTTCGTGAAGGCACGAAGGATCACGGCGACGTCATCCTCGATCCTTCTGTCGGCTTCAAGCAGGACGTTTTCATTCTCCCGCTTGACGTGATCCAGATAAGGCAGCGTATGTGCGCCGTCAGGCTCGCGCTCGGCCGCGTCCGCGTCCTCCCGGACGAATGCGAGCTTTTCGAGGCGCGCCTTCACCGCGGACAGCTCCGCAGCGATACCGTGTTCCCGCTTTTCGAGGGCATCGATCTCCTTCGCCAATGCCGCGAGAATCTTCTCCCCATCGGTCTGCATACGGGAGACGTCGTCTTTTAGTTGGCGCACATCGCGCTCGATGGCTTGAACTTGCGCGCCATACTGCGCCCGCAGTAGCCACTGAGATTGCAACCACACCTGATACTGCGCAACCGCGGGGGCATCCCTTCGGATGCGCTCGATGCTCCCTTTGAGCGAAGTGATCGCCTCCTCGAGACGTGCGAGCGTTTGCGAATCAATTCCCTTGGCAGAAAGGCTACGGTGGCGCTCCTCTTGCAGCCGGCCAAGTTCGCGTTGGAGTGCTCCCTGGACTTGCTGGATCGAACTGGCGATGGCTGCGAGCTTGTTCGTCTTGGTGGTTTCGAGCGCGCTCAAGGCTTGCTGCCGGGCCGACGCATTGTCGCCGAGGGTGCCAGCGAGGGCGGCATTTAGTTTTTCGATCTCGGCGTCGAGGGCTTGTTTCTGGCCAGTGACCTCGCGCAGATCCTCTTGTGCTTGCTTTTTCGCTCGCGCACGGCTGTCGTCAAGCTGGCGCTTTAAGGATTGCTGCTCTCCCGCGAGACGTCGTGAGCGTTCATCGGCAACCTGATAGGCACGCGAGGCCTCGTCTTCAGCTTTTGCAGCGCGCTCGACACTGGCCGTGGCCTCCTTAAGCGCAGCATCCTGCAGGGCATGTCGATTTTGCTCGGCGTCTATCTCGTCCTTCAGCTGTGCGATCCGACTCTCGATCGCCTCCTCATGAGCATGCCAAGGGGTCTCGACCCGATCGAGTCGCAGTCGCACGCCGTAAAGGTTTTGGCCCGCTTCCTGGTCGAGTTCAGGCACGAGGTCGTTTCGCAGCAGGAGCTCACGAGAGGCAAGCTTGCCGATGTTCTCGCGCCAGTCAGGAACGTGATTGCGAAGGAAATGAACAAGGGTGCCCGGGGCTGCGTCGCCTACCTGCATCGCCGCTTGTAGGGCCACCTTCTGGTCCTGGAGCCGTGTCTGGATACGACCCAATTGACGATCGGCCTCTTCGAAGGCGGTTTTGACCGCGAGCTTGGTACGTTGCGCATCGTCACGCTGTATGCGCGCACGATCTACTTCGACGCGGGCCGCTTCGCATTCTTCATCCTTTGCCTCCTTTTGCGCCACGAGCTCCGGACTCGCTTGGGCGTCCTTGATCCGCCCGTTCAGCCAACCGATACGCTCTGCGATCGCACGCCCATCGTCGTTGGCTTCGCGCAATTTTCGTTCGTGCTCTTCGCGCAGGGCTTGCTCAAGGCGTTGGTAGTGCTCCTCGCATTCGGTCTTGAGGCGGTCCATTTCGTCATAGATGGGCGCCTTGTTCTTCTCGAGCTCTGCGAGTGTGGTCCCTGCTTGCTGTTTGGCCACAAGCTCCAGTCTCTCGTATTCCTCGCTCACGCTGCGCTGGCTGCCGAGTAGGGCGGTGTGGGATTTCTCCTGCCCTTCGAGTTCGGCCTGAAGCGAGGCCAGATCATCCTGGGCCTGTGCACGCTTCTCGAAGCCCTCGTCACGGTACCGCTTTGCTTGAGCTTCGAGCCGATCGAGTTGTGCCCTTGCGTGCTCGAGCTCGCCTTCCTTGGCTTTGAGGCGACCATTTGCTTCGGCAACCGCCTGCAGGGCTTTCACGCGTGCTGTAGTGGCCCTCTCCTCGAGTGCTTTGAGTTCGCTCGTCACGATCTCGAGTTGCGATGAGCGCATGCGCTGCAGCGCTAGGAGTTGACCTTTCACCAAGCTGAGCGAGGCGAGTGCCGACTGCCTTCGCTTGTTCGCTTCAAGAAGCCCTTCAACGCGCTCCGACTCCCTCATCACCTCTACGTAGGCGTCGTGATCTCGGATCCACACATCCATCTGATCACGCTGCGCACGAATCTCCAGTTGCCCCTCGTTCTGATCGATGCTCGCGACAATGATCTGACGAAGATCCCTGAACGTTGTGGCGCGCACGAACATGCCGGTCACGATCCGGTCGATGTGTGAGAGTCGACTACCTGCACCTACGAAGGCGAACCGTGAGGCGAGCGAGCGCAGCTCGCGCTTATCCACATCGTTCTGGATGATGGAACGGTACTCGGCACGAGAGAAGGCGCGCGTACATTGGGCTCCCTGCTTCTCAACATGGCGAAGGAGTTGAGTGTTGCTCTCGACGATCGCTTGGCCGACGACGAACAGATCCTTGCGGTATCCGGTGTCCATGAAGCGGTACTGGACGCTTTCGCCGCTGGTGTTCGAATGGAGCACCGCCATGCATGGCTGGCCGCGCCGCACGTACTCGAAGACGATGTACGAGGTAGTTCGCGGCAGGTAATGATCCGAAAACGCCTTTTTGCCTTGCTCGCCCTTGAGCATCCGCGCTGCAGCCTCTCCGTAGAAAAGCGGGATGGTCCTTAAGAGGGTGGTTTTGCCAGCAGCGTTGAAGCCATTGATATTTACGTGCCCGTCGAGCCTGACCTCGACGATATCGCCCTCCCGGTATGAGTCGATGAGGATGATTCGCTCGAGATGGAAATCGTCGTCACGCATGGCTTTTTGGGGTTGGCAGATCTGAAAAAGGGCTGAAGAGAAAAGGATTGCGGAAGGTCAGGTGTCTGGAGGACAGAAACTCGACTGCACAAAGGTATCACTATGACGTGGATGTTGCCTTGCCATTCGCGTTACATCTTGCAGGGCTCTCGTGCAGGTACTTCGCTCCATGGGCTTTCTGTAGTCAGGTTTCCAGTGCGCTGCATGAAGATTACGGCCTTGGTCCTCTCATTGCCAAAGCTTTATAGGGGCATGTCGCACAACCTATTCACCTTTTCATAAAGGAGGTGAATGTGAAAAAGAAGTCGCAAGGCAGGAAGCTCATCATCATCGTCAGCTTGGGGGGACTCAGGATCTGGGTCTGGCACAAGCATGATCCGCGCGGTCAGTGGATCGACGTATGGATTCCACCCTACAAGAAGGATCCAGCTGCGTGGCACACGTTAAACGAGCTGATATCCGACTACGGCGGATTTCGGTACTCGGGGCCGGATGGGGCTGACGGCAACCGTTGGTGTTTCCCCCGGCCGATGATGGGGCAGGGGCTCCGCGCGCTGCTCCGGATGACGGGAGATGCCGGCGGAGTGATCGAAAGGCTGGACTGAGATGCTCTAGATCAAAACCTTCAGCTTTAGCTGAGTCACGCTTGGCGGATCGCATGCGATCCGCCAAGAGTGTGATACATGGATGATTGCCCGCCCGCACGAGGGGGCTGAGGCTGAACCAGATGGGGAGTTTCCTTACCGCTGAGTTCCTTCGAGAATGGCGTTCACTGTACCGTCAAGCGCCATAAGGATCAGCGCCTGCGGAACGAATGCTGGTTGGTATGCCTCAGCAGCACGCCCAAAGCGTGCAATTTGAACATTTTCTAGAGTTAGAAATGCTTCAACTCGCGCATGTTGGCGGCTGAAGGCTCTGTCTTCACAGTCTTTGATGCAAAAGCCTTTTGGATCGCCAGCTACCATCTCGTTAAAGCGTCCAGCTAAACCTGTGGCTTCACCAAGTGCCCCGAGTATTCCGACGCTGACCGCATGTAGGTAGCCGGCGTTGAGTATTTGACTCGCATAAGCATTCGCTGTCACCGAGTTAAGGGTGTCACCAACGTCAGGGGTCACGCTGTAGTCCCGTTTCCGCATGGCTGCATCTGCATTGTCGAAAATCGGCCCGAGCTCTGTCGGTTTGACTGTGATTCGTCCTTTGGAGTGAAATTCGCCAGAAATTCGGATTACGTAGCGCGCTTGTTCTGGCTGCGATGTGATCTGAAAGCCCCGCTTTGCAAGCGCCTCCCGAAGATAGTTCGTCATGGAGGTACTGTTGTCGAAGACGACATACGTGGGCGTTGCCTGAATATCCTTCGGGATCTGGTCGACGCCGACAAGCATCAGTCGTGGAGGTTCCTCCTTGACAATCCTCGGCGGGTTTCCAGTTGCGCATCCAGCCAAAGCTAGAACGGCAGAAAGCATCCCAAGTAGTAAAAAATGTCTCATTGCAGCACTTCCGGCGTCGTTATTTTTTTCATGCAGCAGGTTAAAGTTCCTCAGAGGAACGGCGGTTCCCCTGAAGAAAACGTGACGGCTGTCACTGACCGCCACAATAGGGCCACCGATGATCGGCATATAGAAGCCACTCGAACCGGGCTCTGACGGACGTCGTTGGGGGGTCAAGAATCGATGTTTTTCGGGGTGCTGGCAAGGGCGTTTTTCGCCCGATTCGGCCCCTGTCGCGGGGCGCGGTAGGAGGCCCCGTCGAGGGTGAGGCAGTAGGCGTTGTGGCGCAGGCGGTCGACGGTGGCCGACGCCAGCAGTCGGTTGCCGGGGAAGGCCTGATCCCACTCGGTGAAGTCGAGGTTGCTGGTGACGAGGGTGGCAGCACGCTCGTAGCGCTCGGCGATGAGGTCGTGCAGATCCTCGTCGGCGGGCGCGCGAAGCGGTTTGAGGCCGAAGTCGTCAATGATGAGCACCGGCACGCGCGCCAGTTGCTGCAGCTTGCGCTCAAAGGTGCCGACCGCGCGCGCTGCGTTCAGGCTGGCGAGCAGTTGCGCGCACGAGGCGAAGATGACGTCGTGCCCCTGACGCACGGCGCAGTGCCCGAGCGCCTGCGCCAGATGGCTCTTGCCGGTGCCGCAAGGGCCGACGATCAGCACCGGGGCGCGCTCGTCGATGTAGCGCCCGGTCGCGAGGTCATGGACCAGGGCGCGGTTGGTCGAGGGCAGGCGGTCGAACTCGAAGCCTTCGAGCGTCTTGGTGGCGCGGAAGGCCGCGCGGCGCAGCCGGGTGCCGAACTTCTTCTGCTCGCGGCGGGCGATCTCGTCCTGGATCAGCAGGGCGAGGAATTCCGTGTAGGCGAGCTTGGCATCGATGGCCTGGCGGTTGCGGGTGTCGAGCGAGTCGAGGATGCCGGAGAGGCGCAACTGCTTGAGTTGCGGCGCCAGTTCGGTGGCGGGGTTCATGGTGAGGCTCCTTGGGTGAAGTGGGCGCGCGCTGCGCCCGGGTCAGTGAAACGTGGGGCCGTCGTCTTCGAACAGCGACGCGGTGGCGCGCGCGAAGCGGGCACGGCCGGCATAGGGCTCGGGGGTGATCGTGCGCACCGGGGCGAGGTCGTGACCGCCGGCGAGGATGGTCTTGACGGTGCGGTAGTGCGGGCTGTCGTGGGCGATGGCCCGCTCACAGGCCGCCTCGAGGCGTGCGGCGCCGTACTTCCCCTTGAGCGCGAGAACGCCCTGGGCGGCCCGCAGGCGCTCGCTGATGCGATCTGAGAGCAGTTGCCCGATCAGCTGCGCGCAGGCGTCTCCGATCTCACGGGCCTGCTGCAGACACCAGCTGCGGTCGTGCGCGAAGAAGCGCTGGGCGGCCGCTGGCAGATGATCGGAGACGGTGCGACGCTCGCCGGGACGCCGCGTGCGGGCATGCGTGGCGACGGGCTTGAAGTCGTGATAGACGGTGACCACGGCGTCGGTGGCCCGCAGCCACAACGCCTTGCCCACCAGCGCGAACGGCACCGAGTACAGCGCGCGCTCGAAGCTGACGTGGCAGTCGCGATGCACCGTCACTGCGTGCCAGGTGCCCAGGTCCGGCGGCACTTCGGGGAGCGGCAGCAAGGTGCTGCGTTCGACGGCAAAGGTGTCGAGCGGGCGCACGCGGGTGGTGCCGTGAATGCGCAGCCCGGCTTCCTTCAGCACCCACTCGCGCGCTTGGGCATTCAGATTGGCCAGATCGCGGAAACTGCGCGTGGGCAGGAAGTTGCCCTTCACGTATTTGACGCCGGCCTCGACGATGCCCTTCTTCTGCGGGTCGTGCGGCGGGCAGGCGTCGATCCGGAAGCCGTAGCCCTCGGCGCACTCGGCGTAGGCGCGCTGCACCTGCGGGTCGTGCATGCACGCGCGGGTGATCGCGCACTTGGCGTTATCGATGATGAGCCGCGCCGGCACGGCGCCGAACCACTCGAAGGCGCGGCGGTGGCAGCCCAGCCAGGTGCGCACGCTCTGGTCCCAGACGAACTCCACGTACTGGTGACGCGAGAAACAGAGCGTCATCACGAACGCCCAGGTGCGGCGGATCTCACCCGTCGCCGGATCGACCAGCTGGGGGCCGGCGCCGAAGTCCACCTGCGCGGCCTCGCCCGGCGCGAAGGTGAGCCGCACCGTCGTCTCGGGCGGCTGCTCGCGGCCGATCTGCGCGATCAGCCGGCGCACGCTCGAGTGTAAGCGCTCCACGAACCCCATCCTTACGTAGCCCCCGTTGAGCCCTCATGCTTCGGCTTCCGTTTTTCGGGGAGCACGAGCATGTCGGAGCGCAGTACGTTCTGGTTGTCGCACCTGTCGGCAATCGAAGCCGAGGGCATCACCACGAAGGCGTACGCCGAGCGCGAGGGGCTGTCGCCGCAGGCGCTCTACCAGTGGCGCAAGCGCCTGGTGGCCGGTGGCCGTCGTAGCCGCGCCAAGCTTGGCGGATTCGTCCCGATCCAGATCGAACCCTCGATGACGCCCCGCGCGGGCTGCACGGTGGTGATCGACGCGCAGTTGCGGCTCGAATGCGCGATGCTGCCCGGCGTCGACTGGCTGGCCGCGCTGTCGGTGGCCCTTGCCGAGCGGGGGCGCTGATGCACCCGGGGCATTCGATCGGTGCGGTGTATCTGTACCGGCCGGCGATCGACTTTCGCAAATCCATCGGCGGACTGTCGGCACTGGTCGAGCAGGAGCTGGGGCTGAACCCGTTCGGCGACGCACTGTACCTGTTCATCAACCGTCGCCGCGACAAGCTCAAGGCGCTGTACTGGCACCGCAACGGCTTTTGCCTCTGGTACAAGCGGCTCGAAGCCGAGCGCTTCGCCTGGCCGGCGGCCGAGGCGGGCGAGCCCACCTGCGTACTGACGATGAAGGAGCTCGAATGGCTGCTTGAGGGCTTCGATCTGTGGGCGGCAAGGCCGCATAAAACGCTGCAATACCAATCAGTTACGTAGCGTGATCGGGTATAATTCCGGCATGCCGCAACGTACCGCCGCCCCTCGCTCGAACCCTTCCGTTGGCGTGTGCGCATCCGTCCTGGCCGAGCTGTTGCCCGACGATCCAGCAACGCTCAAAGCCTTGTTGCTGGCACAGCAGCGTGCCTTCGAGACGCGTGAAGCCGAACGGCAGGCAGCCTTCGAGGCCCGTGAGGCCGCACTCCAGAAAGTCTTCGATGCGCGGGAGGCTGAACGCCAAAGAGCCTTCGATGCGCGGGAGGCTGAACTGCAAAAGGCCTTCGAGGCACGCATCCTCGAGCTCTACGAGCAGCTTCGCCTGGCGCGTCGGCGCATGTTCGGGCCCAGCAGCGAATCGCACGCGGGCCAGGCCTGGCTCTTCGACGAGGCCGAGGCGCTGGCCGAGTCCGCACCCGAGGCGCTCGACACCGCAACCTTGCCGCCGCCGGCCACCGAGACGACGGGTGAGGCGTCCGCCGACACCGGCAAGAAGAAGGCGCGTGGTAAGCGCAAGCCCTTGCCCATCGAGCTGCCGCGCATCGACGTCGTCCATGACGTCCCCGAGGCCGAGCGCACCTGCGCCTGCGGCACGCCCATGGTCGAGATCGGCCAGGACGTCAGCGAACAGCTCGACATCGTCCCGATGCAGGTGCGTGTGCTGCGCCATATCCGCAAGCGCTACGGCTGCCCCGAGGGCGACCAGGCGCCGGTCACCGCCCGCGCCCCGGCGCAGGTGCTGCCCAAGAGCAACGCCAGCAACGACCTGCTGGCCTTGCTGATCGTCATCAAGTACGTCGATGGGCTGCCGCTGGCGCGTTTCGAGTACGTGCTCGCTCGCGCAGGCGTGCTTGTGCCGCGCCAGACCCTGGCGCGCTGGGTGATCGGTACCGCCCAGGCGCTGCAGCCGCTCGCCAACCTGATGCGCGACGTGCTGCTCGGGCACGACGTCATCCACATGGACGAAACCCCGGTGCAGGTGCTCAAGGAGCCTGGCCGGGCAGCCACGAGCAAGAGCCAGATGTGGGTGCAGCGCGGCGGACCGCCGGGCAAGCCGGTGGTCCTCTTCGAGTACGATCCGAGCCGCGCGCAGGCGGTGCCCTTACGCCTGCTCGAAGGCTGGAAGGGGCATCTGATGGCCGACGGGCTCGAGAGCTACGGCGCAATTGCCTTCACCGAAGGGGTGACCCGGCTCGGTTGCTGGGTGCACGCGCGACGTCGTTTCGTCGATGCCAGCAAGGTGCTGCCTGCCGGCAAGCGCGGCCGCGCCCACGAAGCGCTGGCCCTGATCGGCAAGCTCTACGCCATCGAGAAGGACGCGCGCGAACTGAACGACGCCCAGCGCCTGGCGCTACGCCAGAGCAGAAGCCGCGCCGTCATCGACGAACTGCGCCGTTGGCTCGACCAAGTGCTCCCCACCGTGCCGCCCACCTCGGTGCTCGGGGGTGCCCTGGGCTACCTGCATCGGCAGTGGCCGCGTCTGACGCGCTACCTCGAGCGCGGCGATCTGCCGATCGACAACAACCCCGCCGAAAACGCCATCCGTCCCTTCGTGGTCGGGAGAAAGGCATGGCTCTTCTCGGACACTCAGGCCGGTGCGCGTGCCAGCGCACTCCTCTACTCGCTGGTCGAAACCGCCAAGGCCAACGGCTTCGAGCCGTATCTGTGGCTGCGCCACGTGCTGCGCGCCTTGCCCACCGCGACCAACGTCGAACATTTCGAGGCCCTCCTGCCCTGGAATCTCAAGGCTGAGCAGTTGATCACGGCGTAAAGAGCCCGGGAAGGATGGGGTTCGTGGAGCGCTTACGCTCGAGTAGTGCCCGCTGAACCCATGCTCACGCTTGAGCGTGGTGTGGATCACCACGCCGGAGACGCCCTGCGCGAGCCACTGCTCGACCAGCGGCCGGTACGCGGCAATCGAGGACTGGGCCGTCGCCGGCAGCTTCGGCTGCCCGAGCGCGGCGGCGATCTCGGCGTCCTCGGGCAAGGGCCGCTCAGGATCGAGCCAGCCCTGGGCGCGAGCCAGCTCGCGGAACCGGGCCGCCTTGCTGCGCCCCATCAGTTTCGAGCGCGCGATCTCGCGCTCGGAATCGCCCTGGCGCATGCGCATCAGGGCCTGGCGGTACTCGTACATCTCGATGCTCCTGCGGGCCACCGCCTACCTCCTGCCGAACAAAAAGGCAGCAGGATAGCGATGGACCGGTCAAGGTCGAGACGTCCGTCAGAGTGGAAGTGGCTCCATTACGCCGATCCGGCGCTGGCCTCTATGTGCCGATCCGCGACTGGCTCCAATATGCCGATCACGGACTGGCCTCAATGTGCCGATCACGCGGTGGCTCCATTGTGCCGATCATCAACTGGCTCCAATGTGCCGGTCGGTGACAGACGGCTCGCGGAGGGTCGGTTTGAGCGCGGTGTGAGCCCGAAAAATTACTTCAGACCTAGATGGAAAAATCCTCGCGGTTTTTGCCGTCGAGCCAACGAGGTGCACGACCTCGCCCGCTCCATGTCTCACCGGTCTCTGGGTTGCGATACTTTGCGGCGGCGGCTTTAACGGGCGATTTTTGCTTGCCGAAGAGCTCATCGACCGTTAGATCGTAGGTTTGAATGAGGCTTCGGGCGCTGCGCAGTGCGTCATCGCGCTCAGACTTCTTAAGTTCTGCGATCTTCTGTTCAAGGGCTTCTTTCTGGGCTAGGAGTTCTTGCAGGGTTGTCATTATTGTCTCAGGTGATTGAGTACGATATTCCATCAGTAGATGGGTGACCAAGGAATAACACTTCAGTACAGGTCTCGCTTGAAGTGTGCATCGTCACTATGCATCGAGGGAAAGGCTCGTTCCGCATTCTACATCAGAAATCCATATGCATAAGGTGCAGAAGCCTCTGTGCAAGACTTCCGGAGTCGTGAATGCGTACAAGCGCCCAGTTGAAGCGCTCCTCTGCATCCAGGGAGTCGGGTGCGCTTTCCAGTGCAGCGACGGTTTGCTCGAGACCGTGTCGTCCATGCTGATTCATGATCAGTTTGCGCTTTGTCGCTGCGGTTATTTTCCCAGTCAGAAGTGCTGTTGCATGTTCTGGTGCAGTGCCCCACAACCACCTCGCCACGAAGTCACCTTCTGGTTCGTCCAGCCACGGGGTGACTGTATCGACGAGGTTAAGACTGAGTTTCTCAACGATGGAGAACCAGCTTGGGCGGCCTGCTGGATTTGCTCGATACCAATTGAGCAGGGCGGTTTGATAACGCTCGGGCAGCAGTTCGAAGAGGCTGAACGCTGCCCTCACGGCACGCGGACTCAGAAGCTGAAAGAGCTCTGAGGGCTGGGAGCGATCGAACAAGTGCTTTCGTAACGGCATTCCCTTGAGCATGAAGGTCTGTACGCCGGTGAGCTCGCCAGGGGAGCGATGTCCTGTGTGCCCTTCGCCATCCGAGGCGAGACTCTCGAGCAAAGAGGACAATGGCCGGGTGAGGGAGCCTTCCCGCCAGTGTTCGATGAGAAGCTCTTCGGCCCAGTGATTGGTAAGGGCAAATCGCCACCATGCTGAAGGTATCGCCCAGTTCTTCTTTTCTGCACGGAGGATGAGAAGAGGAATCAGGATGTCCGGTACGGTGGCCGGGATCTCTTGAAATCTGTCGGTAATGACTTCGGCGTGCTGCAGAAGCTGATATGTTCTTGCGGGAAAGTCGAGGTTGGAGTCCTTTTCAACGGCCAGGCTCGCGATGCTTGTCCAGTCGATAGCCTCAGGAAGCGCAGCCCACCCTGGGAAGAAGGCGGCCCAGGCATCAGGCAGCTCGACTGGTGACCTTGCCAGGGTCAGGCTCCATCCCCAGCAAGCGCTTACCCAAGCACCTTCCGCGGCGGAAGACGCTACGGATGACCACGGTTGGGGGTCGAAGCTTGCTCGGGCGAGCCTGCGCAAGACGGTGGTGGCCAGCGCTTCGGCGGTGCTCATGGATAAATCTGCTTGGGGCCCCTTCTGCCCGATGATGCAAAAGAGCGCCTCAGCCGCGCCGATACTTGCAGCGTTGTCTTGGTAATGTTCGATGAGGTTCTTCAAAACCTCTTGAAGTTCTTCTGTCGTCAGTAGGCTCAGTGCATCCATCGCGAGGTGTGCTCGAGTGTGCTCAAAACACAGCGATCCCCATTGCTTGTGCGAGCCGGTAAGGACCATCTGGAGCAGATCATCTCGCGCGACCAAATCCCGCAGGAACCGTGGCGCATGTTCAGCTTCCATGAGCGCCGCATCCGGAGGAGCGGTTTCCCCAGCGAGAGAGGCAGACCGCTGAGCTCGGAACTTTTCTTTCAGGCGTTCTGCCATCTTTGAGCGTACGGCTGGGTCGGCTTCGTCCGCCAACGCGGAGATGAGTGGGTCAGCGCTCGGTGCAAGCGTCCTTTCGTGCAGTCGTCGACGGCCGTCAGTGGTGAGGGGGGTGTTCCACTGAATGTCGGGATCGGTGAGCCAGCTATGTACTACTTGGTGGAATGTTTCTAGTTCCTGGACTGGTTTCTCGAAGTGCAGTTTCAGGAAGGCCGCTCCGGCACGGCGGCTTGTGGGGTCTGGCAGGGCGCTACGTCCAAATCTGTGTGCGAACCTGCAGATCGCAACGTAAGCGCTCCACGAACCCCATCCTTCCGGGGCTCGCTACGCTGTGATCAACTGCTCAGCCTTGAGATTCCAGGGCAGGAGGGCCTCGACGTGTTCGACGGTGGTGGCGGTGGGCAAGGCGCGCAGCACGTGGCGCAGCCACAGGTACGGCTCGACGTTGTTGGCTTTGGCGGTCTCGATCAGCGAGTAGATGAGTGCGCTGGCACGCGCACCGGCCTGGGTGTCCGAGAAGAGCCATGCCTTCCTCCCAACGACGAAGGGGCGGATGGCGTTTTCGGCGGGGTTGTTGTCGATCGGCAGGTCGCCGCGCTCGAGGTAGCGCGTCAGTCGCGGCCACTGCCGATGCAGGTAGCCCAGGGCACCGCCGAGTATCGAGGTGGGCGGCACGGTGGGGAGCACCTGGTCGAGCCAAGCGCGAAGCTCACCGATGACGGCACGGCTTCGGCTCTGGCGTAGCGCCAGACGCTCGACGTCGCTCAGTTCGCGCGCCTCCTTCTCGATGGCGTAGAGCTTGCCGATCAGGGCCAGCGCCTCGTGGGCGCGACCACGCTTGCCTTCGGGCAGCACCTTGCCGGCATCGACGAAACGACGGCGTGCATGGACCCAGCAACCGAGCCGGGTCACCCCTTCGGTGAAGGCAATTGCGCCGTAGCTCTCGAGCCCGTCGGCGATCAGATACCCCTTCCAGCCTTCGAGCAGGCGCAAGGGCACCGCCTGCGCGCGGCTCGGATCGTACTCGAAGAGGATCACCGGCCTACCCGGCGGGCCACCGCGTTGCACCCACATCTGGCTCTTGCTGGTTGCCGCCCGACCGGGTTCCTTGAGCACCTGGACCGGGGTTTCGTCCATGTGGATGACGTCATGCCCGAGCAGCACGTCGCGCATCAGGTTGGCGATCGGCTGCAGCGCCTGCGCGGTGCCGATCACCCAGCGCGCCAGGGTCTGGCGCGGCACGAGCACGCCCGCACGGGCGAGCACGTACTCGAAACGCGCGAGCGGCAGCCCATCGACGTACTTGGTGACGAGCAGCATCGCCAGCAGGTCGTTGCTCGCGTTGCTCTTGGGTAGCACCTGCGCCGGAGCGCGGGCACTGACCGGCGCCTGATCGCCCTTGGGGCAGCCGTAGCGCTTCTTGATGTGGCGCAGCACGCGCACCTGCATCGGCACGATATCGAGCTGTTCGCTGACGTCCTGGCCGATCTCGACCATGGGGGTGCCGCAGGCGCAGGTACGCTCGGCCTCGGGGACGTCGTGGACGACGTCGATGCGCGGCAGCTCGATCGGCAAGGGCTTGCGCTTGCCGCGCGCCTTCTTCTTGCCGGCGTCGACGGGCGTCTGGCCAGACGGTTCAGTGGCCGAGAGCGGCAGGGTCGCGGTATCGCCCGCCTCGGATGCGGATGCGGCCAGCGCTTCGGCCTCGTCGAAGAGCCAGCCCTGGCCCGCGTGCGATTCGCTGCTGGGCCCGAACATGCGCCGACGCGCCAGGCGCAGCTGCTCGTAGAGCTCGAGGATGCGTGCCTCGAAGCCTTTTTGCAGTTCGGCCTCGCGGGCATCGAACGCTTTCTGAAGCTCGAGCTCACGCGCATCGAACGCTTTCTGGAGTTCGACTTCGCGGGTATGGACGACTTTCTGGAGGTCGGCCTCGTACGCCTTGAGGGTGGCTTCCTGCGCGCGTCGAAGCGTCTCGAACTGGACTGTAAGTTGGGTATTGAGTTGCGTCTCGAAGGCACGCTGCTGGGCCAGCAGCAAGGCTTTGAGCACCGCCGGATCGTCGGGCAACTGCGCGGGGAGGACGGACGCGCACACGCCGACATTGGCATTCGAACGAGGGGCGGCGGTACGCTGTGGCATGCCGGAATTATACCCGATCACGCTACGTAACTGATTGGTAATGCAGCGTTTTATGAGGCTTTGCCGCCCACAGGTCGAAGCCTTCGAGCAGCCACTCGAGCTCCTTCATCGTCAGCGTGCAGGTGGGCTGGCTCGCCTCGGCCGCCGGCCAGGCGAAGCGCTCGGCTTCGAGCCGCTTGTACCAGAGGCAGAAGCCGTTGCGGTGCCAGTACAGCGCCTTGAGCTTGTCGCGGCGGCGGTTGATGAACAGGTACAGCGCGTCGCCGAACGGGTTCAATCCCAGTTCCTGCTCGACCAGCGCCGACAGCCCGCCGATGGATTTGCGAAAGTCGATCGCCGACCGGTACAGATACACCGCGCCGATGGTGTGCCCCGGATGCATCAGCGCCCCCGCTCCGAGAGCGCCGCCGACAGCGCGGCCAGCCAGTCGACGCCGGGCAGCGTCGCGCACTCGAGCCGCAGCTGTGCGCCGATCATTACCGTGCAGCCCGTGCGGGCCGTCATCGAAGGCTCGATCTGGATCGGAACGAATCCGCCAAGCTTGGCGCGGCTGCGGCGACCGCCGGCCACCAGGCGCTTACGCCATTGGTAAAGCGCTTGCGGCGACAGGCCCTCGCGCTCGGCGTAGGCCTTCGTGGTGATGCCTTCGGCCTCGATCGCCGAAAGGTGCGACAACCAGAACGTGCTGCGCTCCGACATGCTCGTGCTCCCAGAGAAACGGAAGCCCAAGCATGCGGACTCACCCGGGGCTACGTAAGGATGGGGTTCGTGGAGCGCTTACATCGCAACGATGCTACGCGGGGTGTCAAAGACGTCTTGATTCCTAAAGCCGTCTAGCCAGGCTTCTAGTTGCGCTGGGCCGAGTCGGGTGTCCAGATGCGTCCGAAGCCGGTTGAGGATCCAGGTGATCAGTCGGGTCCGCCAGTCTCGGTAAAGCACAAATCGATATCTGTTAGCCCCGCCGTCAAAGGCAGAGAACGCGCTGTTGGTCAGTGTGCGCAGGTTCCTCTCCTCCAGGGTGTCGAGTTGATAGTCCCACTCAAGCACCTCCTTCCATCCCGCAGCTGGTCGGGACGGCAGGTCGAACGGTGCGCAGATCAAGATCGGACACTCCGGGTTTCGGCTGGAGAGGACCAATAGGTCGCGATGGCCGTTGTCGCGGTTGAGGTTGATGCAGATAGGTGAGGGCTTCTGCAATCGCTCGGAGAGTGTCGACAGGGCGGTCGTGCTAACGCACTCGAATGGACTGAGTGCATTGAGGCGCGCCCAATACAGATCACGCCCCGTGCCTGGCGGGAAGTACAGCCAGGAGACGCCATTCACTGTCGTCACAAGGGTCTGCCCAGGCGTGGTACGACCAAACCATGGAGCTAGGTGCTTTTCGTCGAGATCCTGCTTGCCGACCAAGCAGCCGAGATCGCAAGGCCCCTCCCGACTCAGATCGAGTGGCGGAAGCTCGGGAAAATCTTCGAAGTAGTAGGGAAGGTGCGCTGACTCGGCACTGTGAACGCCGAGCTCTCGTGGGTCGCACTTCAGGAGCTCTGCGAGCTTGTTCGTGAAGTCGATGCGTTTGGCCCACCAGGTCGCTGCACCTTTGTCCAGCTGGCCAAGTTTGACGCCCAGTGATCGAGCCGAAGGCCATTCAAGTCCAGGGTAGCGGTGCCTGAGTTCCTTACCAAGCGCATCGAAAGAGCTGACCCCCTCCTTCTCCATCCAAAGCTGAAGCATTCCCACGCGACCGTCCTCCGTCTGATGTACGAATCGTAGGACAAATTCAGCCAAGATGCATCGTTTAATGCAACGTTGCATTCCATTGCACAAAGCGTTGGAGAAACTGCATTGGCTCACTAGAGTGGGTGCCGCAAACACATTTCTTCAACGCTAGGAGATGCACATGGAAATCCGCTTTGTTGGTCCTCTCGGGAAAGTCACTGGTTCATGCACTTGGATGCGAGACCTGGTCGAGGGATGGAACTTCTTGGTCGACTGCGGGATGCAGCAGGGTGAGTACGACGAGGACACCTGGAATGCAGGCACGCGCTGGCCATTTGATCCGTTGGAACTGAAGTTTGTGGTCCTGACGCACGCTCATATAGACCACTCGGGCCTCTTGCCACTGCTCTACCGCCTCGGATTTGACGGCGAAGTGTGGTGCTCGGAGGAAACGGCCAGGATCGCTCAGATCCTTCTGCGCGATGCCGCTCGGCTTCCTGGATCGCGCTATGACGAACCCGATGTCGACAGGATTCGTTGGCGCACTCCTGGTGGGAAGACCCAGTTGGGCGGATATCACCGGCTGGATCAGGATCTCTTGATGCGTTTCTTCCGTAGTGGGCACATCGTCGGTGCGACGAGCGTCACCATCCTTTGGGGTAAACCAAAGTCGGGAGGGCAGAAATCGATTGTGTTCTCGGGCGATGTGGGGCCAGGTGCGGAGGACCGCGAGGTTCTTCCATTCTTACGCTATCCACAGAACCCTGCGCCGGCTACATATGCCGTACTGGAGTCGACTTACGGCGGTGTTGTCCGGGTCGCAAAGGGCGAACGAAACCCTGAGGCGAGGCGCGAGAGGCTCTCCAGGCTGCTCGATAGGATTCTGGAGACGGGGGGCACGCTCGCGATCCCAGCCTTCTCAGTTGGCAGGACGCAGGATTTGATGTTTGATCTGCACATGGTCGTCGCGAACGATCCTGTCCGCTACCGCGCTATCCGGTTCTATATGGACTCGCCGACGGCGATGCAGGTAAACGGGATCACACTTGATGCATTGAATCGCACCCAGACAGACGCGCGTACGGGCAAGGTACGGCCGGTTTGGCTTGGGAAGCAACTCTTTCGAGACCTCGGCCTACAGTGTCACGAGCCGGAGCATGTTGATTTGGTTCTCGAAGTCAGTCGGATGACACTGAGCATCGATCGGGCCGAAGGTGATCTCGCTGCAGCTTGTGGCAACACGATCGCGACACGCTGGCGTTCGATCTTTACTCCTGTCGGCAACCGCGAGGCATTGGTCCGCGAGGTTACGAAGGGCCCAAGAGTCGTGGTGATGAGTTCTGGAAGTGGAGACGGGGGCCCCGCTGCCTCTTGGTTGCCCTTGGTCGTTAGAGACAAGCGCAATATTGTTGCGATGAGTGGTTACTGCGGCAAGGGCACAATCGGGAACGCATTGTCGGCCTTGGAGTCCGTCCCCCTGGATCAACGTCGTCTTCAAGCAGGGAGCCTGACGTGGCGGTCACCGGATGGTGGAACTGGAAGCTCTGTTCCGTTGAGCGACGTTCAGGCACAGGTCTGCCATCTAGAGGGTTACTCGGCGCATGCCGATCAGAGTGACTTGGTCGATTGGATGTTCGAGAACCACAAGGGGATTCTGAAGCAATCGATTGCTCCGACTATTTTTCTGCAGCATGGGGACGATGAGCAAAGAGGTAGTCTTGCGCGGGCCTTGGCGAAGAGGGCTGATGAGTGGAACTTGGAGGTGGACGTCCTCCTGCCAGATGATGCGAGCCAATGGTTCGACCTCGATCGCGGTGGAGCCTCTCTGCGGGTCGCCGAAAAGCGAAAGGCGCTCGAGGCTCAAATCGCGAGTCTTCAGAATGCACTAGCAAAGTTGAAGGCGGCGTGACCCGAGGCAGATTGCACTTTCGTGCGGGGCAGACGATGGCTCCGCCTCCACGATTCTGCAATCTGACGAGCTTTTTCCCTGATCAAGCTCCAATCGTGGGTGGAGTCGAACGACAAGGAGGAGCAGAGTCCCCTGTTGTGTCCCTGTCGAACACTGCGCCGATGTTGGCCCATCTCGCAAGGGACCTGGAGGCCCCAGTCACCTTCCAAGCCAGAATCCTTAGTGTTGAGCGCTGCTCCTCTCGCGCTATGGAGTCGGTGGGTTCCTGCGCAGCAGGTACCCTTCGCCTGCGAAGCAGGTTGGACTGCTTCCGCAGGAAGTTCAACAGGCTCCGCAGGAGCTTGGTCCGGCTCCGCAGGAGCTTCAGGGGCCCGGTAGGGCCGGTCATAACTAACTTGATCTTGTTTCGAGTGCCGATGGGGGGGTGTGAGGATTCGCTTTTAATCAGAAATGGAAAGTTTTTCAAAGAGGAAATACTAAGCTCTTGAGCGCCACGGTTCTCGTCGAAATGCAATATTGAGTTCGAGAGCGCTGGGTGCGGGTGTCGGAATCTGTTTGCGTAGTGGGCACAGAGTGTAGCCAAGCCCTTTGAGTTGCCTTTTCAGAATCTTGAGCTTGTGGTCTGCTGAATCGGCTCGCCGAATTCGGCTATCTGCACTTTTCTTTGAGCTATAGCGCGCTATCGTTAGCATCTCCTGCGTAGTAAGTTCAATCCAGGAGAAGAAGATGAGCGCGTTGAAGAACTGCAGGATCTGGTCTGTTGGCGAGCCGAAAATTGAAATTCAATTTTCGGCCTCGAGGGTTGTAGGTCGGGAGTGCGTCCTGAACTTGCCTTGGGAAGGCCAGTTCTCTGTGCTGATAGATGATCTGCGGTCGAAGTTGTCCGGCGGCCAGATCAAGGTCTCGAGCGCAGCCGAGCTGACGCGTGCTTTCGAGGCTCTTTGCCAGAGTGTTGCGCGCGGAAGCAATGGCTACGTCAATGTAAAGCGTGCGGGGCCCGGGCCAACTGAAAAGAGCATCCGAATCAAATGCAAGGCGCGAAAGGAGTCTCAAGGTGGCGAGATGCCTGAGGCTCAGCATACGATCACAGTGCCTGTCAGTCAGGTCGTCGCGGTCGGGCGCAAGCTTTACTTGGCCCGATGGGTTGCGAAGAAAACCATTCGTGAAAGGGTTTATAAGGAGAAGGGCTGGCCAATCGTTCAGGGTGAGTCGATCTGGCCCGAGTCAGAGCGAGTCTGGGCGGAGATCTTCGCAGGGCCTTTCGCCGCTTTTGAGCGCATGGAGCGTGAGAGGGCGGAGATGGAAGAACGCTCGCGCAGCCATCAGGCCACAGAGGTAAAATTGATAAGAAGGACGGTGGAAGAAACCGCGCCCGATCAGGCGGAAATTGAGCGGACGCAGCGGTTGGCTCTGAAGCGCGAGCGTCTTCGGCTAGCTCGGCTGGCGAAGCAGGAAACGATCTCGCATGTGACCGTTGAGCACGACTGGTGGACGCCGAAGCGGGTCAGGCGTTTGGGCACGTTTTTTGTGAAACACACTAGCCGGCTTGAGAACGTAACCCTCCGCTACGCAGGAACGCGCGTGTACATCATTACGGAAGATGGGGAGAGAATTACGACTCGGAAGAATGTCCGGATTATTGTTCCGGACTGAGGTTTGATGACATCTTCGATAACGCAGCCTTGAACTATGCGCCATGCCTGCCGCCGTCTCGTCGTCCTCGCTGAACTTAAGCTTCGGAAGCGAGATGGTTGGTGACAAGCTGGGCGCGTTTGCGCGCAGTCATCTGTCGGTGAGCGAAAACCGGTAGGGACTAGCGTCGTTCGGATCGGAAATGGAATGAGCGGAGCATCAAGCGTGCCCCATGAGTGATCGTTCTTGTTCCGCTGGGCGCCACCAGAACGGAAAGTATGATGGTTGCCGCTGGAGGCGAGGGCACGTGCTGCGTCGTCACGCGAGTGACGCGCGTGGATCACGCCTTCCGTCTGGAGGTAGCGGCAGGCAGGTTATCGGCCTTAAAGGAAATGCAGCAGGAGCCTGCCTATAGAATTAGTCATATCTCGCGCGAAAGTGGCAAGCCATCGGTGAGACTCTTCGCCAAAGTGAGACTCACTGAAGCCGTTGCGTGAGTTCGCAACGGCATTTGTCAGTGTAGGAATGGCATTGATGAACTGCTCTGGGTAGGGGCCTTGCGCCTTGAGTTTCTCGCTGATGTCGTCCTTCACCACCCTGCAAAGCTGGATGAGGTCTGTGAGGTTGGCCTTGTCGGGAACATGCCGGCGCACGTATGCCTTGTAAAGGCCCTCCAAGCAAGTGTAGGCCAAGGTCGTCGCGCGGTTGAACTGCTGGGCATCAACCGCGTGGTCGATGGCGCTGAGGCTGTTGTTGAGTTTCTCGGAGTTCCAGAGATCCTGTGGGACGACGGTCGTCGGAACGGCCTTGCCTCCACCAAAAATGATGGCTCTGATGGCCTCAACCTCTTCCTTGGCGTGCGGCTCAAGCTCTTCAATAAAGAGGCGGAAGAGCTGAAGCCGTTGTTGCTCCTCCAAGGCCTGGATGACATCCCAGTAGAAGGATTTTCTGGATGTGCTCTTGCCTTGGCTCTGCCTGAGTGGAATCAACTGCTCGTAGTTGGGAGAACCGGGGTCAATCTGCTGAACCATCCGGAGGAAGCTCGGCCCGCTGTAGTAGGTCGGGGTGCCGCTCCTGTCCAAGAGGATGAAGAGGCGGTTGTATGCCGCGATCCAGTTGATGGAAGAGCCTGGCTGCATGCTCTAGCTCTTGCCGTTGGGGAAGGACTGGCGAAGCAGGGGAAGAAGGTCCGATGTATGGTCAGTCGGGATCTTGGCCGTGCCGTTGTTGGCTAGGTGGATAGACATGATCTTGCTTGACGCAGTGAGCTTGACCTGAACCTTCTCTAGGACGTACCGCTTGCCTCCTACGATATTGTCAATGGCTTCGCGCACATCCCTGTTGCCCTTCAGAAGAATTTTTCCCGTGATGCCTTCTTCAACTTCAACACCAGAGAGTTGGAGGGAGTCCACCAAGATCTTCTGTCCGAGGATATTCTGAAAAGAAGCGACCCAGTCGTGGACGTTGACGGTAAGGGGGGAGACAACCAAGTTGAAATTGCAGGCTTGAAGCAGGCGATTCACGAACTCCTTGATGCTTCGTTGGCCGTTCCTCACTTCGATGTAGGGAAACTGGGCAAACAAGGTAAAGTCTGTTGAGCGGTAGCCAGTTCGTTCAATGATCGCTTCCTTTCCGAAGGGGTCCGCATTGACTTCCTCGTAGATGAATTTCTCGATAAACCGCGCTTCGATGAAGTCATCTCGTACACGCTCGACAGCGAAGCCATCCATGCTCTCTTCGGAGAAGGGCATGTCCTTGAGCGTATTCCCAATGGTTCGTATCGAAGAAGGCCACTGCGCATTGAGCCATCTGACCCTGTTCATGCTGGCGCCCCCTGGGCTTGACCTTCCTTCGCCTCGGCTTCGGCTTGTGCTTTCTTGCGAAGCTCCTTAATGGTGTTCGCCGCGGTGTCTTCGATAATGCTCAAATAGTTCTCTTTTTTTTCTGCCTCCACTGGTCGAATAGTCTTCGTATATTGCTTATCAACCATGTTGTAGGCCCCTCGGACAAAGTACTTGAAGCCCTTCCCCTCCAACGGTTCTTCGAAGGCTGCTTCAAACTCGACCATCGGGTGAGGGGGCGTCGCCAGCATCGAACGCCAGATGATGGATGTGATGAAGAAGCCTTTCTTCTTCAGGCTCTGGTACTCATCTGAGGCAAGCAATGTCTCCCCTTTGAGTGCAACGTTCTTCACCAGTGCCAGCGCCTCGTGCTTGGCTTCCTCGGTGTCTTGGTCTTCATCAAAATCAAGCTCACCTTCCTCTGGCCCCTGCTTCAATCGCTCCACCTTGACGCTGGTGACATTCTTCAGAGAGAAGCCCTTGAGCTTGCTGATGAGGGTCGTGAAGAACTCAGTGCGTAAGGCAGGAGATTCGAACTCACCAATCTCGATGCGGATGGTTGGGATCTCCTTCTTCCGCTTAATGTCGAGTTTATCCTTCAGTTTGCCAAAGACCTTTTTGGTTCGGTCGTTGGCTGGCATGCGGATGGTAGTCTTGTCCTTCTCGATGTGGAACTCAATCGCTGCTTCTTTGGGAGTGCGCTGGACAAGGCGCGTCTTGCCGTAGTCGATCTCCGAATACTTCACGTTAGCTACGACCTGGTCGTTGCCCTTAGAGTGGTGGGTCACTCGTTCATCGGCAGGCGACTCAGCGGTGTACTCCTTCAGTACCTCCTTGATCTCTTCCATCGTTAGGGCTTCAGGGAGAATGACCGATGTCAGCTTTTCCTGCCGTCCAGAGTGCTCCCGCTGTTCAAGTAGGGTGTTAAGGTCGTGGAAGTCGTGAGGGAGAACCGAGATGGCGCTGATAAGGTCTTCTCGGCTGTCCTTGGCTGAGTAGAAGATGCCTCTATCCTTCGCTATTTCTAAAAGAACCTTCTCGCTGATTTTCTGTTTGGCCGACATCAAAGCATCGAAGATTTCCTTGTCGGTCGCGCAGTATTGGAGTGTGTTCTTGATCATTGCCGTGACAACTCCAACTCACAGAAGCTGGTGCGGACATGCTCCAGCTTACCCAAGTCAATAGCATCAAGGATCTGCTTGATTTCCTCACCGCCTTGGTAGTCGGAAATGTACTGATCCTTCGCCTTCGCGAAGTTGGCGGACGAATTCGGGTGGGGGTCAAGCAGACGGATGGTAACTTCGGCTTCTCCTGTGATTATCTGATAATGCATTAGATATTCGATCAGGTAGAGAAATTCATCCACGGTGTGACCTCGTTTCCTCATGAACACCACAAAACCCTTCTTGTTGCTCTTCTTTGGGTTCACGTATGAAAGAATAATCCAAGGTGCGGTGAGCATCTCCAAGGTTGCCGCCTTCGCGTGCTCAAGCTGAACGTTCTTCTTTCGCACTAGGTGAGGATAGAAGAACTTGCAATGATCTCGCTCGGGAAGCACTCCGGCCCCTCCACGGAGATGAATGATTTCGTGGTGAACGTTATTTAACCAGAAGATCTCTTCAGGTCCAAAAACAACAATCTTTGAACCTTTTGGAATATCCAGGTTGTCACTATTCACCTTATCGAGAATCTTGGAGAAGTCCTTGTCGTACTCTCCATCATGGTTGTAGACAAATAGCATTCCATGAATGTTGGGCGAAATATTGGGATGAACGAACTTGTCGCTGAACTCTTGACTAGTTTCTGCGCAACTCAGGGTCTTCGCAAGGCTCTCGATTGCCTCTCGGATGGCGCCGGCAGTGATTGAGCCTTGGGCGTAGCTTTTGAGATCGCAGTTCAAGTATGTGCGTGACTGCGAGTAGGGCTCGTCATACCAAAAGACAAAATCAGAAGGATGAGTCTTTACCTCATGCCTACCTCGGTTCTCGCACGGCCAATTTAGATTTGTGTGCTCCATGCGCCCCCAAAGAAACTCTTGGAAGATTCCCTTGGAGAGTTTTTCAGCCATTTTGGCAATGTTTATTGTCTCAGCCATAGATCCCCTGATTTCGAAACGTCGGCTTGAGGCTGACCACGACCATCATGAAGGCCCGCTGAAAGTGGCCTGGTTTAGTAACTTCCCCGACATGACAGTCTGGCGCGTTCTGACACGGGCTGATTTTATGCGATTGGGGAGATGCCGGCGAGGTTCTCTTGGTGTGTGGTTGAAGGAGGAAGCAGGATCTGAGGCATCTCAGTGCGAGCCGGAGAACACCGTGGCAGCTGGGCGCGAGTCCGGTCAATGACGGCTCCGGCCACACTCCTACTCGGGGGAAGTCGCTTTGGATGCCCGACCTGGGCTGCTTTCCGCCCTTGAACTCGTGCAGGCACGGGCGGGTGCAGTGGCCGGCTAGACCAGAGCGGGCCCCCGGATCTCGGAGGCAGCCGACCCGATGGGATTTGGCTTGTGCGGCCGGTTACAGCTCATGCCGGCCGTCTGGCGCAGGTGCGGTTAATGGCCGGTCAGGCCGACAACTCGCCGGCCGCCGCTTGAGATCTGCTGCAGGGCCCAGTTTCGGTCTGGCGGTAGAAGCGTCGAGGACGTGTTGGTGTCGAACGGCAGAGGCACGATGAACCCTGAACTGCTTGAACTGCTGCTTACCCGTGAGATGCCCTTCGGTAAGCACAAGGGCAGGACCATTGCCGCCGGGGTTCGACACTTAACCCCGATTTTCGCCCCTTTTCGGAAAGTGCCTTCAGCACCGGCGCGGGTTTCAAGGCCATGATCGCAAAAGTGCTGTGGTGGCACGTTTGTAACAGCCACCTTCAAACTTGACGAGGCCTTGCGCCTAGGTAAAGTGGCGGCATGCACGTCAAGCTCACCACCTCCGGAGGCCGCCGCTACGTCCAGCTCGTCGAGTCCTATCGCGACGAGGCGGGACGAGTGAAGAAGCGCACCGTCGCCACGCTCGGGCGCGCCGAGCAGGTCGATGGTTCGCTCGACGCGGTGATCAACGGCCTGCTGAAGGTCACCGGCCGCGAGCCGATGGGCGCCAAGCCGCCGGCACCCACGGTGTCGTTCGAGTCCGCGCGGGCACTCGGTAACGTGTGGGCGCTGACCGAGCTGTGGAAATCGCTCGGCTTCTCGGGGCTGCGTCGGGTGTTCCGGCGCACGCGCCGCACCACGGACGTGGAAGCGCTGATCCGTCTGATGGTGCTCAACCGCCTGTGCGATCCGGAATCCAAGCTCGGCGTGCTGCGCTGGGTACAGACGGTGGCGCTGCCCGACTTCGGGCCGAAGGCGGTGACGCACCAGCAGTTGCTGCGCAGTCTCGATGCCCTGATGGACCATCAGGATGAGGTCGATGCGGTGGTCGCCGAGCTGCTGCGCCCGCTGATCGACCAGGATCTGTCGGTGGTGTTCTACGACCTCACCACGATCCGTAGCGAAGGACTCAGCCAGCAGGCCGGCGACGTGCGCCAGTACGGCATGGCCAAGGAAGGACTGATTGCTCGCCAGTTCATGCTGGGTGTGGTGCAGACCGCCGAAGGGCTGCCGATCTACCACGAGGTGTTCGACGGCAACACGGCCGAGACGCGCACCCTGTTGCCCACGCTCACTAAGGTGCTCGAGCGCTTCCCGTCGGTGCAGCGCCTGGTGCTGGTGGCCGACCGGGGGCTGCTCAGCCTGGATAACCTCGAGGCGCTGAAAGCCGTGCGCCTGGCCAGCGGCAAGCCGCTCGAATTCATCGTCGCGGTGCCGGGCCGCCGATACAACGAGTTCATCGAGCTGCTCGAACCCTTCCACGAACAGCAGTGCGCCACCGCCACGCAGGAAGTGATCTCGGAGCAGGCCTGGAGCGCGCTGCGGCTGGTGGTCGCGCACGATCCGGTGACGGCCGCCACGAAGACCCAGCAGCGCAACGCGCGTATCGACGCGCTGATCCGTCAGGCAGACGAATGGTCGGGCAGGCTCACCGAGCAGGACGAAGGCGTGAAGCACCGGGGCCGCAAGCTCTCGGACAGCGGCGCCAAGGCACGCTTCTACCATGCGGTCAGCGAAGCGCACCTGGCGCGCATCATCAAGGTGGATCTGGGCGAGGAGCTCTTCAGCTACCACATCGACGACAAGGCGAAGCGTCTTGCCGAAATGATGGACGGCAAGCTGCTGCTGGTGAGCAACGCCGAGGGTCTGTCCGCGCAGAACGTGATTCAGCGCTACAAGTCGCTCGCCGACATCGAGCGCGGTTTCAAGGTGCTCAAGTCCGAGATCGAGATCGGTCCGGTATATCACCGCCTGCCCGAGCGGATTCGAGCGCATGCGTCGATCTGCTTCATGGCGTTGATCCTGCACCGGGTGATGCGCAGCCGGCTCAATGCGGCCGACGCGGGCTACACGCCCGAGCGCGCGCTCGAGCAACTACAGCGCATCCAGCACCACCGGGTGCGTCTGAACGGTGGCGAGCCGGTGACGGGAGTGTCGACGCTCAGCACGGAGCAGAGTGAGGTGCTTCATGCATTAGGAATCGAAAAACCAGCAGCGCCGGAGCAGCTGGCGCTGTTGTAGTGGCATTTTTGAAAGTGCGCTCTAGCAAAAACAAGCACTTGCGGGCGTAACTGTCGAACTCGGGTTGCCGACCTGCCCGGGCACTATCTCGCGTGGTTCGCAAGGCAGGGCTTGCCATCCGGGCAGCTCGGGCAGTTGCTGGCCCTGATGCATGAGCTTGACCACAACAATCTGGTTGGACTGCTTGAGCCACTGCGCAGGCGTGGTAAGGGTGCGCGTGACTAGATGGCGTAGCGCCACATGTGGGCTGTTTTGTCCCCAGCCATCGGGGATAGAGGTGTGAGCGGGCTTGTGGATAAGTGCCGCGATCCGATGCTAGCCAAGGAAGTGCGAACCTTGCCTATTGATGAGGCACTGGACCGTTCGCTGCTCGGGCGTCAGTTCGCACGGTGTACTGCGGGCGAGGCGCGGGCTTCCGTATGAGACAATCGCGACCGCATACTTGCTCTTCTTACCACAGCCTGCCCGACTGATGACCACCCGCCAAGCCCCCGAAATCTTCCAGATCCCGCTCGACGACCTCGATCCGGCGGGCCTGCCGCCGCGCGGCACGCCCGAGTTCGAGCAGGCGGTGATCGGGCGCTACGCGCTCGACTACGCGGCGCGCGGCTGGCAGGCCGTGGTGGCGGTCGATGACGCGTTCGTGCGCGTGGTCGCGGTGCCCGAGCGCGGGGTCGAGCCGAAGGCCTACGTGTTGGGGCTGCTGCAAAACGGCTTCCTGGAGGATGCGCTGCCGGTGCTCGAGGCGCTCGACGGCATGCTCGACGACGCCGAGCTCGCCTACAGCCACGGGCTGTGTTTGTCCGAACTGGGGCGGCCGGCAGAGGCGGTCGCCCCGCTGCAGCGGGCGGTCGAACTCGACCCCACGCACGCGAACGCGTTCATCGCGCTCGGGGTAGCGTTCGCGCGCACAGGGCGCGCCGATGAGGCGGCCAACGCGCTGCGCGACGCGGTCAAGCTCGAGCCCGAGAACGCCTTCGCGAAGCGCAACCTGGCGGCTGTGCTGATGCGGTCCGGCCGGGCGGCCGAGGCGCTGCCGTTCTTCCGCCAGGCGGCCAGCCTCGCGCCGACCGATCCGGGGGCGCAGCTCGGGCTCGCGCAGTGCCTGGAAGAACTCGGGCCGTCGCACGTGAAGGAAGCGGCCGAGCAGTACAAAGCGGTGGTCAAACGCTTCCCCGATCACCAGGCCGGCGAGATGGCCGAGGAGGCGCTCACGCGTATCGGTCACGAGGAGATGCGCGCGGCGGTCGACGGCGGGCTGCGCATGGATGCGGTGATGTACATGCAGGCGGCGCAGGACCGCTTCGCCCAGCTCGACCAGGCGAAGGTCGGGCAGATCGTGATGGAGATCGCGCTGCTCGGCCGCAACGGGCTCGAGATCAACAAGCCGGCGGTGCGCTACACGCTGCAGAACCTCGAGGGCGAGTTCTCCGGCCTGGCGCTGCTGGCGTACATGCACGTGGGTTTTCGCATGTTCGACGCCAAGGGCGACGCAGGGACCGGGCTCGATCGCGAATACGAGGCGGCGGTGAAGATGCGCCGCAAGCCCTGAACCCGGCGAGGATCCCGACATGAGCCAGCTCCCCGAACGCTACCAGGCGGCGATCGCGCCGCTGATCGGCAAGGCGCGCGAACTCCTCGAGCAGGGCGAGGCGCTCGCGCCGATGGCCTTCGTCGGTAACTTCACCACCGGTGCCACGATTCCCACGGCGCTCGTCATGCGCTCGCCGGCCGACAAGGACGCAGCGGCGCGCGCGGTGAAGCTGCTCGCCGAGCAGCTCGACGCCGACTTCGTGTTCGTGCTGATGGAGGCCTACAGCCTGCGTGCCGACAAGGTCGGCCGCTACGAGGAGATCCTCGACGAGTACGGCTCGCTGGCCGACTGCCCGGCGAGCTGGCGGATCGACGTGGTGAGCCTGTCGCTCGAGACGCGCCACGGCGTGTGGGTCGCCCAGGTGCCGATCAAGCCCAAGGGGATCAGCAAGAAGAAGCGCACGATCGGGGCGCCGGAGTTCCGGCACTACACCGAGGTGGAGGGGCGGTTCACGGATCTGCTGCCGGTGAAGGAAGGCGAGGGCGGGCCTTCCGGCACCCTGCACTGAGGCAGCCGGGGAGGGCGCGCGCATGTGCGGTCGTTACGCCCTCTACGGTCCGGTCTCGCGCCTGCGCGAGGCCTTCGACGCGGTGCCCGAAGGCTTCGAGTTCGAGCCGCGCTGGAACGCGGCGCCGATGCAGTGGCTGCCGGTGGTCCGGCAGCGGTCGAACGGCGAGCGGGTGATCCACCGCCTGCGCTGGGGCCTCGTGCCGTCGTGGGCGAAGGACGAGACGATCGCCACCAGGTTGATCAACGCGCGCGGCGAGTCGGTGGCAGAGAAACCTTCGTTCCGGGCGGCGTTCCGCCGCCGGCGCTGCATCGTGCCGGCCAACGGGTTCTACGAGTGGCAGCAGCTCAGTGACCAGCAGGGCGGCGGCAAGCAGCCGTTCTACATCCATCCGGTCGCGGGCGAGTTCTTCGCGCTCGCCGGGCTGTGGGAGCGCTGGACGAGGCCGGCCGACGGCGAGGAGCTCGACACGTTCACGATCGTCACCACCGAGGCCAACGCGGCGATGCGGCCGCTGCACGACCGCATGCCGGTGATCCTGGCGCCAGGGGATTACTGGGCGTGGCTGAACGGGGCCACTGCGGCCGAGCAGGTCCAGGCGCTGGTGAGGCCGTGTCCCGAGGCGGCGCTGACGGTGTATGCGGTGGGGAAGGCGGTCGGCAATGTGCGCAACGAAGGCGCCGGGTTGATCCAGCCGCTCGTCTAGCTGCCCTGCTTTCCGTCGCTCGCGAGTTACGCGTGATTATCGAGTATCAATGGCCGCATCCAGGCCGCCAGTCACGCGGCGACCGAGCTGCCGTCGGCGCGTTCTCATTGTGGGAGAATCCATGCCGTCATCCTCAACAACAAGCACACCCGATGGCGCAAATATCCCCGGCTCTGGAGACCCTCCGGCATGATGCCGGCCTGTACCGCGAGCTTGATGTTCTGGACCGTCTGCAGCAGTCGCTGCCTGGCGGTTACGAGGTCTTCCATAGCGTCGCCTGGCAGACCGCGCATCAGGGCGAGGACCGGCATGGCGAGATCGACCTCGTCGTCCTGGCGCCGAGCGGCAACATCCTCCTGGTCGAGGTCAAGGCGGGCGAGCTCGCGCTGATCGACGGCAATCTCGTCAAGCTCTACGGGCAACGCGAACACGATGTCGCCCGCCAGACCCGAGTGCAGCATGCGGCCATGCTCAACCGCCTTGCCGAGGCCGGCCTGCATGCGCACGTCACCGGCTGTGTCGTCCTTCCCGATTATCAGGTGGAAGAGGCCCGCATCGTCTCGATGCCGCGTGAGCGCATCATCGACGCGAACGACTACGCGCACCTTGGTACCCGTGTGCGAGAGCTGCTCGAACACGGCAGCAGTCGCAGCGACGTGGAAGCGCTCCGCCGCTTCCTGGGCAACGTTTTCAAAGTCTCGATTGACCTGCAGGTGCTCGGTGACCAGGTGCGGCAGACAAGCCGCCGCCTCGCCGACGGCCTTGCCACCTGGGTTCCGCGTATTGCCTCGCCATCGGGCGTGGTGCGCATCCAGGCGACGGCAGGTTCCGGCAAAACGCAGCTTGCGCTCCGTCTGCTTGACGACGCGGCGGCCGCAGGGCAGCGGGCCCTTTACGTCTGCTTCAACCGCACCCTGGCGGATCACATCGGCCGCATCGCGCCGGCGCGTGCGCGAGTGTCGAGTTTTCACGAGCTCTGCGTGGAGCACTGGCGGCGCACGCAGGGTGAGCCGGACTTCGGCGCAGAGGGCATCTTCCAGGCGGTCGTAGACCGCTATGGCAGCGACGCGCAGGACTTCGAGGCGCTGTACGATCTCGTGATCATCGACGAAGGGCAGGACTTTGACCCCGTCTGGGTCGCGAGCCTTCTGCCGCAGTTGAAGGAAGACGGGCGACTCTATCTGCTCGAGGACGAGGTGCAGCGTCTCTATGAGCGCGAGGGTTTCGATCTCAACGGTGCAGTCGCCGTGCGCTGTAACGACAACTTCCGTTCGCCGCGCGCCATCGTCGATGTGATCAACGCCTTGGGCCTGGCGGAGGGCGTGGTCGAGGCACGCAGCCCCTACGTGGGCGAACTCCCGGGTTTTCGCGCCTACGACGACGAGCGTGGCCTGCGCCGCGAGACGCTGGCGGCGGTGGAGGCCTTGCGCGAGCGCGGGATCCCGCTTGCCGACATCGTCGTCCTGAGCGCGCGTGGTCACGGTCGCTCGCTCCTGCTGAAGGAGGCGAAGCTGGGAGCGTTTGCGCTGCGGAAGTTTCTGGGCCGGTATACGGCCGACGGGGAACCGGTGTGGTCCGAGGGCGAGATCCTGATCGAGTCTGTGCATCGGTTCAAAGGGCAGAGCGCCATGGGCGTCGTGCTGGCGGAGGTGGACTTCGAGCAGCTCGACGAGGCTGTGCGCAGGCGTCTGTTTGTGGGGATGACGCGGGCGCAGTTGGGGCTGGAGGTGGTGGTTTCGCGGGCGGCGGAGGCGGCGCTGGGCCGCGTGCTTGCGTAAGCCTTCGCGCTATAACCCTCGTGAAGTCGGGCGTTGCTCGATGAGCTGCGGCCCCTGCCGTCACTGCGACTCCGACGCCTCATCCCACTTCGAGTAGGACGCTCATCGGGGCGCTCCCTTCATGCGTCTTGTATCGGGCTTTCCCGTGATATGTGAATGGCGCTGCCTTTCCGCCTGACAGCTTTGTTTCTCGCACGAAGAGATGCAGCGTAATCCGGAGTTTTTCGTGCTCGATGATCTCCCGCCCGCGCTTGTTCTCTGGAGTGGCCGAATTCTGGCTCGACCATCTGAACGTGTGATCGTCAACCCAGCAGTCCAGATAGCGATGGTCCTCTGATTTGCCTTGCTTGTTCAGCGTAACCAAAAGCACGTGGGCATTGCACTCCGGGAGCACCACGTGTCCGCTGTTCCAGTTCCCCGGATTGAATTCGGCACCGAACAGCCGTGGGATCTCTTCGCGCATGAAGGACTCGCCCACGGCGAACTCCAGCGGATCGATGACCGCCTTCAGTCGGGCGAGTGTGCGCAACTCGTCCGCCATCTCGGGCGTGACTTGAAGGTCTTTATAGTCGGGGTTGTTGGCGACGAGCACGTAGCTGCCGTCGCGCTGCTTGTTGACGACTCGCAGCAGGTACTGATCCTCACCTGTACGATCCTGACGTTCGATTGCCATGATGCTGCCGGTGATCGAGCCGGCATTGGTCGGGCTGACAAGTTCGAGTAGCAGGTAGTCGCCATCGCGGATCGGGTTCTTGCCGCCATTCATCGAGTTGCCCGAGGCGCGGGCGATGAAGTGGCGGGCGGGGTCGAGGTGGCCGTAGCCAGAACCAAGGCGGCGGTGTTCCTCGACATCGGCGCGGGCGGTGCGGAAATGACCGCAGGCGATGCGCAGATTTGGGAAGTAGGGGAGCTCGATCTCGTCGGGACGCTGTCGCCGGAAAGGAATCACGTTGTCGGCGCTGGTCGTCGTCGTGCGCCGAGCTTCATAGGCGGCGAGGCGATAGTCGATCAGTTCCTGCACCATTTCCGTCAGCGTTTCCCGCTGCTCGGGTCTGATATCGAAAACGGGCTCGAAGAAATCGTCTCGGACGCGGAACAGGCTGTTCTTCGCCGCCGCTTGGTTACCGCCGATCCAGGCGTCCACCGGGTTGCCACGCCAGTAGCGCTGCCAGCCCACGCTCGTGCCGTTTTGTGTGTCTTCGAGCGTGTCGGGAAGATCGACGAGAAGCGGCCGGCGGCGCTGCAGAACCTGCCATGAGCGTTCGGCCAGTTGCTCGAGCGTGGGCGCGATCTGCCAGCCGTCGAGTTCCTGGAAGGCTTCGAGGAGGACCATCTTGAAGCTCTTGGTCATCTTGGTGATTTCGAGTTCGCTCAGCCGGTCTTGGTGCGCGCCGAGGACGGCGGATTCCGCCTCGCCGAGATCGTCCATCGTTTTCACGAGCCCGAACCAACTCTCGTACTCTTTGCGCATCCGCCCGAGGTTCGCGCCGCTACGGTAGAACTCCGCCAACGTCGGGCGGCGACCCAGGCCGTCGCGAAGCGCCTCGTAGTCGCGGGCGACGCCATCGCCATCGAGCGATTTGAGGAAGTCGATCAGGTCCAGGTCGAAGTTGATGTAGCAGCCAGCCGGGAGTTCGAGCCGGCGCGTTTCAACCCTGCGCGCGAATTCCGCCAATTGTTTGTATCCGCTGCCGATTTGCCCGAGCGCCTGCGGTTTGTGCAGGAAGCTGTGGTGGTTGCCGATGAAATCTAGCACCACCAGGCGTTCCTTGCCTTCGGCCCGGCGAAGGCCGCGGCCGAGCTGTTGCAGGAAGAGGATCTTGGACTCGGTTGGCCGCAGCATCAGGACGGTGTCGATCGCGGGCAGGTCAACGCCTTCGTTGAAGAGGTCGACCGAGAAAACCACCGCAAGCCGCCCGTCGGCGAGTTGCTCCAGCGCTTCGCCACGCGCAAGTTCGGAGCCGGCATACACGGCGGCGGCTTCGATCCCCTGCAGGCGGAACTGTGTCGCCATGAATTCGGCGTGGCGCACCGAAACACAGAAGGCGAGCGTGCGTTGCTGTGCCCGCTTGCGCCATTCCTTGAGTGCATGGCGGGCACGGGCGAGGGTGGCGAGTTTGTTCGACAGCTTGTCCGGGTCGAAGCGGCCGTTGCGCCAGGGAATCTCCTTGTAGTTGACCGAGGCGTCCCAGACTCCGTAGTAATGGAACGGCGAGAGCAGGCCGGCTTCGATGCCCACAAAGAGATTGCGGTCGAAGACCAGATTGTCGTCGCACAAGGACAGGATGTTCGACTGATCGGTGCGATCGGGCGTGGCGGTGAGGCCGAGCAGGAACTGCGGCGCGAAATGAGCGAGCAAACGCCGATAAGTGGGGGCTGCAGCGTGGTGGAATTCGTCGATCACGACGTAATCGAAGTGCCGAGGTGCGAAGCGCTCGAGGTGCGCGTTGCGGCCGAGCGTCTGCACCGAGGCGCATAGCACGTCGACCTGGGTGTCACGGGTCTGGCCCATGTAAAAGCCGACGCGCGTGCGCGGGCGGATGCGCACGAAAGTGTCTGCCGCCTGTTTGAGGATCTCTTCGCGATGAGCGACGAAGAGCACGCGACGGGCGCCAATCTGCTCGGCATCGAAGGCCGCGAGCCAAGTCTTCCCGAGACCCGTGGCGAGGACGACCAGACCGCGCAGATAGCCTTCGTGTCGGGTGCGTGCGAGTGCGGCGAGTGCTTCTTGCTGGATCGGCGTTGGGGTTGGAGGCTTTTCGTTCTCCTCTGCGCTCGGCTCGATCGGCCGTGGCGGTGGGACGCGGCGTGCTTCGTAGCGCTCGATCCACGCGTCTGTCAGCTCTACCGTACGTGGGTCTCGGAAGAGTTCCTCGAAGCGGGCGCGCGCTTCGAGAAAGCCGTCGTCACCCGGGTAGTCGACGCGGTAGTTCCATTCCAGCCCGTCGGTGAGCGCGGACCGGCTGATGTTGCTTGAGCCGATGAATACGGTGCCGTGCAGCGCGCTCTGGTTCGGGAAGTGGGTAAATAGATAGGCCTTGAGATGGAAGCTGCGGCTACCAGCCTCGAAGATCCGGACTCGCGCGCCTTGCGCCTGCAACAAGACCAGCAAGCGCAGTGCCTTCGGATCGGTGATGTCGAGATAGTCGCTGGTGATGATACGGACCCGTGCGGGTGATCGCGATTCCGAAGCCTGGCGCGCGAGCGCGTCGTAAAGGTCGGGCAGCAGCAGGCGCAGGCCGCTCGCCTGCACGAAGGACACCGCGAGGTCGATCTCGTCCGCGTGGGCGATCGAGTGGCAAAGTTGCGATAGCAGCGGGTGCTCCGGCTCGCCGGTAAAGAGGCGCCGGAACGGCACGGTTTTGCGCCGCAGAAATCCATTGAGCCATTCCTCGCTGCGCTCCGGTCGCTTGTCTCGTGTGATCCAGCACTCCAGCGACTCGACCTCCGGCAGGCCCGCGACCCAATCGCGAAGCCGCGCCTCGGTCGCATCGGTGAAGTCGCGCTCCCCAGCGCAGCGTTCACCCTCGCCGTGCTTGAAGCTGAGGTACAAAACACCGCCCGGTTTGAGGCTGGCCCACAAGCGGCCGATGATGTAGGGCAGGTCGGCCTCGGGGACGTGTAGGAGGCTGGCGCAGGCCCAGATGCCGTCGTAGCAGCTGGGGTCATCGAAGTCCTCAAAGCGGCGTAGTTCGACCGCTTGGCCAGAGTGCTCTTGCGCAAGGCAGACAAGCTCAGCTGAGGCATCGAAGGCATGCACTCGGAAGCCGGCTTGCACGAACGCCTTGATGTCGCGCCCCGCGCCGCAGCCGGCGTCGAGGATCAGTCCGCCAGCGGGGATGTGTACGAGGAAACGCGTGTGCAACTCGGACATATCCACGCCCAACGTGCCCTCGGCGAATTGGGTTGCATTGTCGTCGTAGTAGCGGATGGTGCGAGACATCGGCGACCAGCTCAGTCCCTAGCAGGGCGAGGTAGGGGATTACGGTTCTTCAGCATGCCGGTAGGCTACCAGGTTGGCGCAAGCGTGAGCACTCACGAAAGGAAGGCTCTGCCTCGGCGTTGGCCTTGGCGAGCGCTGCCTGCCAGTCGCGGAAGAAGCGTTCGCCGAGCAGGTGACGGGCGAGTACCGCGCGAAGGTAATCGGAGAACGCTTGCTTTGCGGCGTCGGCCAGGTCCTGCAACTCGAGCTTGAGCCGCGCGGGCAGGAAGAGCTTGAGGTCTTCGGTGGCCTTGCCCAGGTGGCGGGCGTTGATCTCGCGGGGTGTCGGCCCTTCTTCGGTGGCGCTGCGCCGGGCGGATCGCATGATCTCGATCTTCTCCATCTCCTTGAGCTGCGCGCTCATTCGGCGCTTCAGATGCGCGAGTTCCACCCGACCGAACACGTGCTCGAAGAGAATCCAGCGCAGCACGTCAGGCCGGCTTGCGTCATGCTGATCGCAGAGCACATCGATGGCAGCGACCAGCTTCTCGGGGAGCCAGAGCTTGATCGACACCGCATTGGTGCTGAAGTCCTCCGACTCGAGCGCGCTGGGGCTGATCTCGCTGATGTCGCCCATGAAGCGCGAGCCACGGGTTGCGCACGGCCACATGATGATTTTCTCCTCGTGTGACCGGGCTCAACGCCAGCCGAGCCAACTTGGGCGGATCGGCAGGGGCTCGCTCGACGCTTGGCGCAGCGGCGTGCTTGTCTGCGCAGGCGGGAAGGGATTAGGGACGAACTTGCCGAGCGCCTCGCGCTGGCTGGGGGTCAGGCGCCGGTCGCCCGTGGATTGCGTGCTGATCATGGTCTTGCTCCTCGCCCCCTGTTGAGCCGGCGTGACCGGCCTCGCGGGGGCGAAGAGGCGGTGACGCTTTAGCCGGTATTTGTCATCCGCCCCGGCAAGTTGTCGTTAATGCCGGCGGTTGGACCGTTGCCGGTCCTGGGGTGCTGCTGCCTGGTCGTCCCGGATCACCACGGTGATGTCCGGGTCGTGTTCGGCGGCGGCGATCGCCGCCTGCCATTCCTGCGCCGAGAGCACATCCTCGGTCCATACGAAGGCGTTGTGCATCAGCCGACCGGTGAGGCGCTTGCCGTCGTCCAGGACGACGACTTCGCGCGGGGCGCTGCGGGCGGCCGGGTTGCGGCGCCGACGGCTTTGCTTGTACATGGCGTTTCTCCTGTCGATGTTCGAGCCATTCCGATGCCTCGCCCCGGACGGGGGAGGGCAGCGGTCAAAAGGGCTCGAGTGCATCGATCAGGTCACGCCGGTGCTTCTTTCGTGGTGTTGTTCAGTTACCGCAAAAACAAAAAAACCCGTTGGCCATGCAGGCTCAGCGGGTCTTGTGTGGCCGCTTTAGCTGCATTTATTACGCGCCCGCAAGCTGTGTTCTCAAATCGGCGCGATGGACGGATTAGAGCGGAGAGGCGTTGGGGTTGTCAAGGCGCGTCCGCCATTGTGCCTGTCGCAGTTCGGAATCATGATGTTCCCGGCCGGCAGCGACTGCCTTCCGTATGACTTGATCCTGCCCGAGCGATGACCTCCCACTTCACCCTTTATCCTGACGAAATCGAGATCACCGCGATCCGGGCCCAGGGTGCGGGCGGCCAGAACGTCAACAAGGTGTCGAACGCCGTGCATCTGCGCTTCGACATCGCGGCATCGAGCCTGCCCGAGGACATCCGCGCGCGACTGCTCGTCCTGCACGACCATCGGATCAGCAAGGAGGGCGTGGTGATCATCAAGGCGCAGAAGTTTCGCAGCCTGGAGAAGAACCGCGCCGAGGCGCTGCGCCGGCTGGAAGAGCTGATCGAGCGTGTCGCGGCGCCCCCGAAGGCGCGTCGTGCGACGAAACCCACCCGTGCGTCGGTCACCCGCAGGCTGGAGGGGAAGGCGCGGCGGGGGTCGATCAAGGCTGCGCGCGGAAAGGTCAGCGACTGACGGATCGATGCCCTGGAGGCTCAGTCAGCGTCCCGCGTCAATCGGCGTCCAGCAGGCGCGCGCATTCGTCCATCATCGAGCGCGCCAGCTCCGAGTCGTAGTTCGGATCGAGCGCTTCCATCATCTCGTGCGTAGTGTAGAGACCCGCTTCCCGTGACAGCGCGCCGGCGATCTGTCGCGCCAGGCCGTCGCTGAGCGCGGAGAGCTGGCGGCGCTCGGCCAGTGGCAGTGCGCGCTCGCTGCGCCGCAGCCAGTCGGCGATGAAGCTCGCGCCCTGGGCCTCGGTGAGCCACTGGCCATGCTCGTAGTGAATCGACAGGCGCTCGGCAGTGAGCGCGAAGATCAGCGCGGCGCGCGTTCCCCGGCTGTCTGCGGGGGGTGTCGGGCGGGGATGTGGGGACATGGTGTAACGGTCAGGTTGGGTCAGGAGACGGCCGGATGCTATCAGCCCTCTGCCGGTTTTAAAGCGCAGTTGTACTGGGCAAATAAAAGTGGCTTAATAGATGCCATGAACACCGACGCCTCCCCAAGCTATCCGCTGGCCGATTTGGCCGTGCTCGCGGACCTGCCGCCCCGAACGGTGCGCTACTACGTGCAGATCGGCCTGGTCGACCGCCCCGAGGGTGAGACCCGGGCGGCCCGCTACGGCGCGCGGCATCTCGAGCAGCTGCTGCAGATCCGCAAATGGACCGCTGCCGGCGTCTCGCTCGAGCGCATCCGCGAGTTGCTCCACGGTGCGCCACCGCCGGTGCCGCCTCGCGAACGCGCCATCGGCAGCGTGTCGGTGTGCAGCCATCTGGCGGTGGCCGAGGGGGTCGAGGTGGTGATCGATCCGCAGCGCGCGGGGCTGAGTCCCGAGGCAGTGAGGCAGTTCATCCAGGGCGTGATGACGGCCTTCAAGGCGGCGCAGGGTGAAGAAAACGGAGCTTCGCAGGTGGATCCGGCGAACACGAAAAAGAACGAACGACAGGCGGGAGAACCATGATGCAGCAGCAATCGGCACGACTCGAGACCCGCGCGGGTGAGGCACTGACGTTCAAGGGCGCCCGCTTTGAAGGCCGCTTGCGCAGCACGCTGCTCGAGGCGAACCTCGAGCAGCGCTTTGCCAACCCCTTCGATCGCCATGTCGAGCTCGTGTACACTTTCCCGCTGCCCTGGGCGGCCGTGCTGCTCGGGGTCGAGGTCCAGATTGGCGATCGCCGCCTGTCCGGTGCGGTCGTGGAGCGAAAGCAGGCGGAGCAGGGCTACGAGGACGCACTTGCCGAAGGCAACACCGCCATCCTGCTCGAGCAGAATTTCGATGACAGCTACACGCTGAACCTGGGCAACCTCGCACCCGGGGAGACCTGTGTCGTTAGGCTACGCTATGCCCAGGTGCTCCAGTTCGAACAGCACGGCCTGCGCCTGGTGGTGCCCACCGTGATCGCCCCGCGTTATGGCGATCCGGTGGTCGATGCCGGCCTGAGGCCGCACCAGGTGGTCGAACATGACCTGATGGTGGTGCATCCGTTCGAGCTCAGCCTGCGCGTCGAGGGCGCCCTCGCACGCGCCCGCATCGGCTCGCCGAGCCATCCGCTGTCGATGCGGCTCGAAGGCGAGGGCGAGACGACGGCGATGGTCGTGTCACTTGCGCGCGGTGGCTGTCTTGATCGCGATTTCATCCTGGTGCTCGATGAGGTTGTACAGGATTCGCTCGCCCTGTGCGCGCAGGACAGGGTGCAGCCCCGCGTGGTCAGCGTGCTGGCGAGCTTCTGCCCGCGCGTGCCGGCGTCGGCTCATACGCTCGCAGTGAAGATCCTGGTGGACTGCTCGGGCTCGATGCAGGGCGACAGCATCGCCGCCGCGCGACGTGCGCTGCAGGCCATCGTCAGTGGCCTGCGCGAAGGTGATCGGTTCTCGCTGTCACGCTTCGGCAGCACCGTCGAGCACCGCTCGCGGGCCCTGTGGCGCACTAGCCCCGCGACCCGGCTGGCCGGGCAGCGCTGGGCGGCAGGCTTGCAGGCGGATCTGGGTGGGACCGAGATGGAGAAGGCGCTGGACTCCACGTTGGCCCTGGCCGGCGATGCTGACGCAAGCCCCGGCGCTGGGGAAGGTGCCGCGCCGGTCGATCTGCTCCTCATCACCGATGGCCAGATCCACGCGATCGACCGCACGGTAGCGAAAGCGCGCGCGCTGGGTCACCGGGTGTTCGTCGTCGGTATCGGCAGCGCCCCTGCCGAGGGCGTTCTGCGCCGCCTGGCCGAGGAGACCGGCGGGGCCTGTGACTTCGTCGCACCCGGAGAGGCCGTGGAACCGGCCGTCCTGCGCATGTTTGCGCGCCTGCGCTCGCAGCGCATGGCGTCCTTGGAACTCGCGTGGCCGGCCGGCGCGAAGCCCCTGTGGATGAGCGCGCTACCCGGCTCCGTCTTCGACGGCGACGCGGTGACCGTGTGGGCACGCTTTGCGCAGGTGCCGGATGGGACGGTGCGTCTGATCGGGACGCGCACGCACGCCGTGGCGCCCGAATCGCTGGGCGAGGCCTGCCTGATTGCTGCCGGGCATGATTCGGCGCTCAGCCGTATGGCCGTTGCCGCGCAGATCGAGACCCTGCTCGCCGGCGAGGTTGCCCACTCGCGTCAGGCGCTCGAACTGGCTGTCGCCTATCAGCTGGTCAGCCCGCTGACGCATTTCCTGCTCGTCGAGACGCGTGGCGAAGCCGGCAAGCCGGCGGACATGCCCGATCTCGTGAAGGTGCCCTCGATGCTGCCTGCCGGCTTTGGCGGGCTCGGCAGCCTCGACTTCTGCATCGACCCCTGCATGGCGCCGCTCACCGTGAATGAGGCGCCGGAGCACTATGGCTCGCCTGCTGCGGCAAGCGGTGCGTATCTCGACTTCGACGATGCCTTCGATGCACCCGCAGTGCTGCGCTCGGGGCGGCGTGCGGATCGCGACGATACGCCCAACAAGGCTGGGAGCTACGACATTCCGGCTTTCCTGCGCCGAAGCGCGAACCAGGACACCTGGCAGCCACCCCGGGACGATCCGCGTTACTGGCGTGCCGAACCGCATTACACAGGTCTCACTCCCCTTGGGCTGACACAGTGGCTGCGCAGTCACCCGCAGGTCGAATGGCCGCAAGGCTATGCCGAGTTGCGCCGAATCGGTATCGGCGCAGCGGTGCTCGACTGGCTCGAGTTCGTGCTCGCTGAAGGGGAGGGCGAGGCCTTGGTGGTCGCCTGCTTCGTCCAGGCGATGGCGCAGCGCGATCTGCACGAAGCGCTGCTGTCGGACACCGGCGCGCTTGGTAGGCTCAAGGCCTTGGCACAACGCGTGGCACCGGGCGCGGCGCTGAAGGTCAGGCAGGATGACCCTGCGACTGCGTCGATCCTTGCTCGCCTGCAGGTGTTTGTAAGCACGCTGCGGGCAGAGCGCTGGCCCGACTGCGTCTTTGCGCTCCAGGACGGGGTGTCGGCGCTCGAACAGTCGGGTGTCGGCGTTGGATAGAGGCAGGGAAACGTAAGGGAGCAGCCATGCCCGTGAAGACCGTCCTCGACGGCAGCGCCGTACCGGTCAGGATCTGGACCGACGACATCGATGAAGGCTCGAAGGCGCAGCTCGCCAACATTGCGAGCCTGCCCTTCATCCACCATCACGTGGCCGCCATGCCCGACGTACATCTGGGCATCGGCGCGACCATCGGCTCGGTGATCGCCACCCATCAGGCGATCATCCCGGCGGCGGTGGGTGTCGACATCGGCTGCGGCATGGTCGCCGCGCGGCTGTCGCTCACCGCCAACGACATCGACGAGAAGCGGCTGAAGAAGGTGTTCGACCAGATCACCCGCGACGTGCCGGTCGGCCGCGACCAGCATGCGGACGGCCGGGTGCTTGTCGATGCGGTACGCCCGTTCGAGCCCGGCCTCAAGGCCCTGACCGAGCATCACCCGCAATTGCTCAAGGCCTTCGGCAAGTTCTCGAAGTGGGTGAACCAGATGGGCACGCTCGGGGGCGGCAACCACTTCATCGAGGTGTGCCTGGACGAGCATGAGCAGGTCTGGGTGATGCTGCACTCGGGCAGCCGTGGCATCGGCAACGCCATCGCGATGTACTTCATCGAGCTGGCGAGAAAGGACATGGCGCGCCACAGGATCCACCTGCCTGATCGCGACCTGGCCTACTTTGCCGAGGGCAGCGAGCACTTCGCCGATTACGTCGAGGCGGTGCATTGGGCGCAGGAGTACGCGATGGCCAACCGCCAGGCGATGCTGGAGCTGGTGCTCGCGGGACTGGCGCGCCACCTGCCGCCCTTTACGGTCACCACCGAGGCGGTGAACTGCCACCACAACTACGTCGCCCGCGAGCACCACTACGGCGCCGACGTGTGGGTGACGCGCAAGGGCGCGATCCGCGCGGGGGAGGGCGAGCTCGGCATCGTCCCTGGCAGCATGGGCGCGCGCAGCTATATTGTGCGCGGAAAGGGCAACGCAGAGAGTTTCTGCTCCAGCGCACACGGCGCCGGCCGACGCATGAGCCGTACGGCAGCGACCAAGCGCTTTACCGAGGCTGACCTCGCACGCCAGACCGAAGGGGTGATCTGCCGCAAGGACAAGGGCGTGGTCGATGAGATTCCCGGGGCGTACAAGGACATCGACGAAGTGATGGCCAACCAGCGCGACCTCACCGAGGTCCTGCATACCTTGAAGCAGGTGGTGTGCGTGAAGGGGTAGGGGGCGACGGCGCGTCAGGCAATCTCTCACATCGCATGCCGGTCTTGCATTGATGCCGGATGCAAGCCGCCCATAGAATCCGCGCATGAGCACTCCACATCTCGATCGGCTTCTCTTCATGCAGGGCGGCCTGTGTTTCTTCTGCCGGCAGCCCTTGCCTCGCGGTGAGGCCTCCATCGAGCACCTGGTGGCCAGCGCCAACGGGGGCACGAACAGCGAGGACAACTGCGTTGCCTGCTGCCGCACCCTGAACAGCCTACTCGGATCGAAATCGATCAAGGAGAAGCTGCAAATCGTGCTGAATCAGCGCGGCGACTTCCGCTGCCCCCGGCCGCGAGAGTCCGCGCCCACGCCAGGTGCGCTTCCGCTGGCTGAGGGCGAAAACCCGACCCCACCGGTCGTGAAGCCGCCCGCTGTCGCCGTCACCGCGCCTGCAGCGGCCGCGCCGACCCGGGACACACATCAGGAGCGGCTTGCGCTCGTCCTCGCGGACCTTCGCAAGCGCGGCAACTCGCGACCGCGCAAGGAGGCGACCCTGATGACCACGATCCAGGCCCTGATCAAGCAGCGTACGAACCAACCGATTTCCGACGCCAACCTGAAGAAGCTGCTTGCCGAACTTCAGCAGCGCGGGCAGGTGACGATCACGGAGGGGAAAGTTGCCTACAAGCTCTGATCCCAACGCTGCCGTCGCGGCGGGCCATGGGGTGCAGCCGGACCCCGACAACCTGGTGCAGCGTGTCGCCGCCCGCATCCGGTCCCGGTTCGCCGAGGAGGCCTCGGGCCATGACTGGCACCACATCCACCGTGTCTGGCGTCTGGCCCGGAAGATCGCCGTGGCCGAGGGGGCGAGGCTCGACGTGGTCGAGTTGGCCGCGCTCGTCCATGACATTGCCGACTGGAAGTTCCACGGGGGCGACGACGCCATCGGGCCACGCGAGGCCGAGCGGCTGTTGCGCGAGGAAGGTGCTGGCGACGACCTCGTTGAGCCGGTCGTCGAGATCGTGGCGACGATCTCGTTCAAGGGCGCAGGAGTCCGGCAGCCCATGCGGACGCTCGAGGGGCAATGCGTCCAGGATGCCGACCGGCTCGATGCGATCGGAGCGATCGGTATCGCGCGCTGTTTCGCGTACGGCGGCCATGCGGGACGCCTGATGTACGACCCCGAGGTGCCGCCTGTCCTGCATGCGACCGCTGATGCCTACAAGGCGGCGAAGGGGACCAGCGTCAATCACTTCTACGAAAAGCTCTTTCTGCTAAAGGACCGCATGAACACCGTGACGGGGCGCATGCTTGCGCAGGAGCGGCATCGGTACATGGCGTCCTTCGTCGAACGCTTTCTCGAGGAATGGAACTTGGACGATGGGCTCACTCCCTGAGCCTGGTGCGCTGTACTGTCACCGCACCACACCCAGAACGGAGCAATAGATGCTCGGCGCCATCATCGGGGACATCGTCGGCTCGGTGTACGAGTTCTGTAACCACCGCTCGAAGGTCTTCGAGCCCTTCTTTCACCCGAACGCGTTCTATACCGATGACACCATCTGCACGGTCGCGGTGGCCGATGCGCTGGTGAACGGCCGCCATCCGGCGCAGGCCCTGAAGGACTGGGGCCGGCGCTACTGGGACAACGGCGGTTGGGGGCAGCGCTTTGCGATGTGGCTGGCCTCCGATGAGCTCGACCCGTATGGCAGCTTCGGAAATGGCGCCGCGATGCGCGTGGCGCCAGCGGGGCTGCTGGCGAACAGCGTCGATGAGGCGATTTCGATGGCGCGCAAGGTCACTGAGGTCACTCACGATCATCCGGAAGGGCTCAAGGGTGCTGAAGCGACGGCGCTCGCGGTTTTCCTCGCCCGCCAGCGAGTCACGCCGGCCAACATCCGCTATGCGATTGTCGAGCGCTACGGTTACGACCTCGACCGGACGCCCGACGACATTCGGCCGGATTACCGCTTCAACGAAACTTGTCAGGAAACCGTGCCGCAGGCGTTGGTCTGCGCGCTCACCGCAACGAGTTACGAGGACGCGATTCGTAATGCGATTTCGATTGGCGGTGACAGCGACACCGTGGCCGCCATTGCGGGTGGGGTGGCTGAGGCGCTGTTCGGCGTTCCCAGCGATGTGGCCGTCCGGGGCTGGAGTTACCTGCCGGTCGACATGCGCGAGGTGCTGACGGCGTTGTATCGCCAAAGTGGCGTGGCAGCATGAGTTCATCAGCGGCGCGCTTGGCTTGCTGCCCTCGCGCCCCTCACATCCAACATTCATCACCAAGAAGCGAACAGATCATGAAAGGACTCGTCATCCGTTCCCCCTGGATCGACCACATCCTGGCGGGCAAGAAAACCTGGGAGATGCGTACGAGGGCAACCAGCATCCGAGGCCGAATTGCCCTGATCAAGGCTGGGTCCGGTCTCATCTATGGCACGGCGGAACTCGTCGAGTGCAAGCCAGCCCTCGACCTCGAACAGTTGCGCGCCACGCAGGCGTTTCACGCGATACCCGTTTCGGGGATCGACGATGCGTTCGCGAACCGGTGGACGACGCCTTGGGTGCTGCACGACGTGAGGCGCTTCGCCCGTCCCGTTCCGTACAAGCATCCGAGTGGCGCGGTGACCTGGGTTGATCTGCCTACGTTTCAGGCGGATCCCGGATGGGCGGATTCAACGCCGTCCGTATCGGTCAAGGAGCCGCCGCCGGCCAGGCAGCCTCCGTCGACGGGCGAACACTGGAGGCCGCAGCACAGGGCCGAGGGGCCTTGGGTGGACATCCGCTTGACCGAGGGGAACCTGCGAAACAACCACTTCTATTTGCGCACCGCCGAGTCCCTGCTGCCCAGTGACTGCATCGGCGGATCGAACAAGTCCGACCTGGGCAGGGCGATCCGCGTGACCTTCGAGCCGGGGCCATCGATCGAGTGCGATGTCGCTGGCGACAAGATGATTCTGCGTGCCCGCGCTCAGGTCCGCGATTTCTTTGAGCGCTCGGGTTCCAGAGCGGGTGACATGCTCCGCTTCATGCGGGTTGGAGAGCGGGAGTTTCTGGTGGTGCGCTCGGAACCGGCCTGATTTGCCGGTCCGTTTGCGACTTTTAGAGCGCCACACATCGTGTTGCGGCAAAGGTGGCGCTGGGTGCAGGCCACCCAAGCGCTGATCAGGTACTCGCATCCGGGAGAGTCGAAGCCAAGCCGTAGCGACGATAGACCGACTCCCCGAAGGCTTGGTCGTGGCGTTGCCTTGCAGCCTCCATCTTCTGGTCGAGAATCACGCCCCCGGCATAGGTCATGATGCTCGTACCCAAGAGGCCGCCGGCGATACCGCCTGCTGCAGCAAGTGCCGGGTTTGCTGTTGCAACTGCCGTAATGCTGCCGCCCAGCCAGGCTCCCGTTGTACCGCCTGCCGCGACACTGGATGCATTAGCTGCCCGGCGCCAGAGTTCTTCGGCTGAGATCGCGCCGTTGCGGTACCGACTGATGTCGATGGCGACGCCCGCGCCCAACGCAGCGACCGAGAACGCGCCTCCAAGTTTTCCGAAGGCGTAGAGACGGCCTTGGGTCGCCTCTGCGAAACGAGGAGCGAAGCTGAGTGCGCTGCCGGAGACGATCATCCCGGCGCCGGCCACGCTATAGCTTCCCGCACTGCCCAACCGGCTCCAATCCGCTGGTTGGTTTGGGTCGGAAAGACCTTGGACGGCGGCCCACGTTTCCGGCAGCGACTCGGTGAGCAGAACGACACCGAAGCCAATCATGGTCCCGCCGAAAATCGCACGCCTTTGCGCGACACGCATGAAACGCGCATCCATCTTGGCGAGCGCCTGGTCGAACGATTGCGTGCCGGCCGGTAGTCGCTGTCCAGTCCCGACCTTGTCCAGCGTCAGGATGCCCGACCGGGCTGCGTAACGGCGAAGCTGTGGTGTGATGCCGTGGCGGTTGATCCAGAACTGGGGCTGGCCAGTCAGACGCGCTTCACGGGCCATCTTGCCCATCTGGGCCGTGAGCTTGGCCTCGTTGGTGATTTGCGACCGAAGCGAGTAGTTCTTCACCTCGATACGGCCGTACAGTCCCGTGCGATGGTTGCGCAAGACGATGTCGGCATCAGTTTTGCCCCATGGGCGGTCGAGTTTTCGGCTCATCTCGATCAGACTGTTGCGACCGTCGTCATGTATTCCGATGGCGTACAGAAGCTCGCGGGTGTGACCCTTGACCTGCGCGCGGTTCGACGACGCGAGCAGTCTGGCCGTCTTCTCGACACCGGGTATGGAGGGGTCGATTGCCATTCGGCCCTCGAAGTTTTGAAAGATCCGCTGCAGCCCGCGCTCGCCGAGCGAGCCGGAGCGGACAATCTGGCGTAGTGCCTCGACACGACCTCGCTGTCCGGGCGATGTTGCCAGGTACTGCTCATGCCAGGTCCTGATCGAGGCGTAGTCGCCCACCCGATCTCCAATGGCAGGTGGGGCCACCTGCGCGGCAGCGTGTCCGTGCGCGAGTAGCATCCCGACGAGCAGGACGAGCGAGGGTTTCACGGCAGATCCTCCAAAGGACGCTTGATGGAGTTCGCAAAGCCGTCGACAACCCTGATCTGTCGAGCCTCGTCAAGCTTCCCGAGTCGGTCACTGAAAACCTTTGAGTACCACTCGCCAACGGCTGAATCCAGCAGGCGCAAATCGACGATGGATAGGTGCTGTATCAGGAGCTTCACAAGTTCGTCCCGCGCACCGGCATTGGCGTCCTCGCGTGCTTGCGACAGCGGGTTGTTACGGTCGATCGCACTCGCGATCTTGGCTACACGGCCGGACTCAAGCTTGTCGAGGGTGGGTACGCTGCGAATCTGCTCGAGAGCCCACCTTTGGTAGTCGCGCAGCCGCGCAGCATTTTTTCTGGCGGTGTCTGCTTGGTACGCCTGAATCTGACCCTGCGCATCTGCGGTGAGTCTCGAAAGCCGTTCGGTCAGCTCCGGGTCCTTGATATTCAAGGCAGTTACAGCGATCAGCAGGTCCTGGATCGTCGAGTGGATCGTGGCTGCAAGCCGCGCCCTGAGTTCAGGATCCGCTAGACGGGGCAACAGGGCAGCGTCGCCTTCAATCCTATCCGCCTGCCTGCGTAGAACAGCAACGCGCAGTTTCTGCTGCAACTCCTCAGCCTCAGGGGCGTCGGGCAGCGTTTCGAGCTCCATCAATGAAACCGAAGGATCTCCCTCTCCGGACAGAGCCTTCTCGGCCCGTTCAATCGCCGATCGCCTCTCAAGCCTGGTCGCCTCGGCGGTGACGATTTGGGCATGCGTCTGCAGCCGCTCCACCAACTTCTCGGGGGATGCCTGAGGACGGTTGGCGGCGTGAGTGACCAGATCCCCGGCGAGATCGTGCAGGACCTCTGCGTTTTCCGGGAGCTCTCGATGCATGAGCTGCAGCGCATCCAGTTGCCAGCGAACAGGCACGATGCGTGGGAGCAGTTCGGCCTGTATCCAGGGCGGCAGACTGTCGATGAGCGTGGTGATCTCTCGGGCGAGCGTAGCCGTTTCGTCTTTTGACGCCGCGAGCGTGTCGGTCTCGGCCAGCTTGGATTCGATCCGCGCCAGTTCATTTTCAGTGCCTTCGGGGATCCTTACTGGCACGACAGAGCCCACGATACGGCTGAGCAGCGAGCCTTGCTGCTCAATGGACAGGTTCGCTTGGCGAACTGCCGCATCCAGGTTGCTCAGTTGCATGCCGCTAGCTTGCGCCACGCGAGCATGCTCGTCCTCGAGGTGACGGAGGCGTTCGGCTTGGCGATCCAGTTGCGTCCAGACCACGCCAAGCCCGCCCAGGGTCAGCGCTGCGAGGGGAACCAGGATCCACGGGCCCTTCGTCCGAGTGGCCGGTTGTTGAGTCGAGTCGGTCTGTTCTGGCATTTGTTTGCTTCGGTCTTGTTGGATAGCCGGTCGGATTGATTGTCATACAAAAGCCGATCAAACGACGGGTCAGTGACTACACTGGTTTTCGGTGCTTCACGCCTGCGGTGACTTGGACTCAGCTTAGCGATGGCCGGGCTCAACGATTGCGCCCGCCAGCGCGAGTTTCATTCGCTGTAATGCCGCGCCATCCGCGCGATCTCGTCACGCACCTGCACCCGTAAGGCCTCGGGTGCAAGTACCTCGACGTGGTGCCCATGGCGCAGGATGTCCATGACGAGCTCGGTCGGATCGGCATAGGGGAGCGTGAGCCGGTAATGGCCCTCGGAATCGAATGTGCCGATCTGGTTGGGGTGCCACTCTTCGCGCGCGACCCAGCGTGCCGCCCTGGGCGAGAAACGTAGTTCTGCGCGACGCACCACAGATCCGCCATAGATGCCGTAGCTGCTGGAGAAGGCTGCTTCGAGTGCCTCTGGCGGCACCTCCGTTGCACGCGCCTCCAGTTCTTGCACCGACTCGATCGCGTCGACCGAAAACCGGCGCAGCGCCTCGCGTTCGTGGCACCAGGCCTCCAGGTACCAGTTGTTGCGATAGAAGGTGAGCCGCTGAGGCGAGACGGTGCGGGCCGTATGCTCGTCGCGCTCGCGCGAATAGTGGGTGATGCGAACTTGCCGCCGCTGCAGGAGTGCCCGCGAGAGCTCGCTGAAATGCTCGGCATCCTTGAACCGGTGACCGATGCGAGCCAGGTGGATCCGTTGGGCGATCTCGTCAAAGCGCTGGCCCTCCTGGCCGAGGATGCTCTCAAGCCGGGAGAGAAGCGGGGCTACGTGCGGAGCGAGCAGGCGCGGTTCCAGGTCCGACAACAGACGGTGCATCGTCAGCAGTGCGTAGGTCTCGTCGGCGCTAAACCACAGGCCGGGCAACTCATAACTCGGTCCTACGCCGGGCTCCGCGAAGCGATACCCGCCGGCGTCCCGGTCGTGGATGATCGGGGCGTTGAAGCGGTCCTTCAGGAAGGCGAGATCACGCTTCAGGGTTGCCCAAGAGATTTCGAGCTCATCGAGCAGTTCCTGTCGCGTGACCACCTTCCGCGCGGTCAGCAACTGATCGATCCTGTAGAAGCGTTCGCTGCGGTTCATGGGGGAAGCTGTTCGGTGAAATACGGAGAGCATACCGAAGCGGGCGCACCGGGTGAGCCCTGGATGTCGGAAAATGCCAATCGAAAAAACGACCACTCAGGAGCCCATTTCATGACCCAGAAGTTCGACACCGCCCTGTCGCTCGCCCTCGAAGCTCACGCGGGCCAGATCCGCAAAGGGACCGAGAACGCTCTTGGCTTGCCATTGCCCTACATCACGCACCCGGTTGCGGTGGCGACTTTGGTTCAACGCTATGGTGGCAACGAGGACCAAGTCATCGCGGCGCTGCTGCATGACGTCCTTGAGGACGGTGGTCCGCAGTGGGCGGAGCCAATCCGCGAAGCCTTCGGTGGCCAGGTCCTCGACCTCGTGCAGTTCTGTACCGATGGCCTGCCGGATGCCGAGGGGCAGAAAAGCCCCTGGCGCGAGCGGAAGGAGCGATACCTCGCCCACCTGCGCGCGGCAGAAGGCGACGGCGTTCTCGTCTCTGCCTGCGACAAGCTGGCCAACCTGCAGGCAATCCTGCTCGATCTGACGGAGATCGGTGAGTCGGTGTGGACGCGCTTCACCGGAGGCAAGGATGGATCGCTGTGGTACTACGCGGAGTTGGTCGAGGCCTTTGGCGGACGGGTGCCGGCGGCGCTGGAGGTGGCCTTGAGGCGTGACCTGGCGGCGGTGTTGGAGCTCGCATCGGCGCGGGTGGATGAGGCGACCAAGCAGTCTGCATAGTCGCCGTGCTCGTGCTACTCGCTAGTATCATGACGCTGATCTTGCACCGCGCAATGTGTAGCCGACTCGAGGCCGCCGAGGGGGGGCGAGCTGGTGCTCGCACGCAGATTCGCGTCCTTCGATTGAAAGCCGAACTCGGGTTGACCTGACTGGGCGGCCCGACTCTTCAGTAGGTCTGATACGAAGCGAGGACCGGATTCCCCTACTAGCCGAGCTTCCGAGCCAAGCGTTCCGCCTCGAAATGGGTGTATCGCTTTAATGTCTGAAGACTCTTGTGGCCCGATATGGCGGCAATCTCAAGCACGCTCAAATCTCCCCGCTCCCCTAGCCGGGAGAGTGCTTCATGGCGGAGGTCATGCCAGGTCAGACCGGTGATCCCTGCGACGGAGCATGCCCGATGGAATGCGTGCTGAAGCGTCGTGGGATGCGATATGTCGCCGAATACGCGGCCTGAGTCGTGAGTCGAGCGCTCTCGCAGGCCTTCGAGGATTTCGACAGCGGTGCTGGAGAGTGGCACCGAGCGAGGTTCCCCGCTTTTCGTATTTCTCAGCAGGATCAGTCGACGGCCCGTGTAGACGTCATTCCATAACAGGCTGAGCAGCTCGCCTTGGCGGATACCTGTCTCGATCGACAGTCTTATCGCGGGTGCGAGCAACTTGTTGACGTCCTCTGCGGCTGCCTTGAGGAGCGATTTCTCTTCCGCCGTTCCGGGCGGCAGCCTTTTCTCCCGTCCTTTGTTCTCTTTTGGACGAAGAACACGCTGCATCGGATTTCCCTGCGGAAGAGTTATTCCAAAGGCTCGTTCGGCAACGTCGAATATCTTGCTCAGCAGGTCCAGCTCCGTCTTGACTGTCGAGCTGCTTACACACGGGGCATTCTTTTTGTCCTTGAAGCGTGCGTCGGCATCCTGAAGCCTGGCGTCCCTGTAGCTTGCGATTACGGATGGGGTGATCTTAGATAGTGCGTAAGCTCCTAAGCGCTTCTCGAGCTGGTCCAGTTTGTATTCCCATGCCGCGCCGCGGTAGTGATCCTTTGCGTACTGCTCGCGGTACATCCTAGCCAGGGTGGAGAAGGACGTCTTGTCCGATTGCCTCGTGTCGAGCCAAGTACCTTGTTCCATCGCTAGTTCAGTGACGCGTGCAAATGCCTCTGCCTCCGCCCTTGTAGCGAACGTCTGTGCAAGCGGGGGGAAACCGTTCTTCCGGATCTTCACCCTTATCTGCATCGGGCCACGTTTCTCGAAAGTCGCCACTTTTCACCTCGTCAAGCAGCTGCTTCATGCTCCCTTCGCGGTTTTGGGACAATGTCAGCTGTGTGTCCCAAAGTGTCCCATTGGTGTCCCAAAAAAGCAAAAAAATACCTTGAAAGTCTTGCAAATAAAGGAAATACGTCCCCCTGCTAAGGGAGCATGCGGGCTAAAACTCGCATCGAGGGTTCGAATCCCTCCGTCTCCGCCAGAGCACTCAAGCCCCTGATCCATAAAGGGGCTTTTTTGCGTCCACACTGCGCAGAGCGGATGCGCCCGAAGCATCCCGCGGCGGCCTGTGCCGGACTTCCAACTTCCCGCCCGGTGACCCCCATGCGACACGACCTGAAGGTGCCCTTCGCCGAAAAGGACCAGGCGAAAAAGCTCGGTGCGCGCTGGGACGCTGCGCGCAAGCGCTGGTACATCGACGGCGGCCTCGATCCGGCCGTGTTCGCGAGGTGGCAGCCGATGCCGCACGACGCGGCGGCGTCGAGGCGAGGCGCGCCTGCCGGTGCCGAGGGCAAGGTGCAGGTCGGCAGCCGCTTCGTCGCGTTGCCGCGGGTGTGCGACTGCCTGCCCTGGGATGACTGCGACGTCTGCCGCCTGCAGGCGTGGCCGCAATAGACGGGGAGGGTGCAGGCATGGAAGCGGTGGCGGTGATCGACTTCGAGACCACGGGGCTGTCGCCTGCGCAGGGCGACCGCGCGACCGAGATCGCCGCGGTGATCGTGCGGGACGGCCGGGTGGTGGATCGCTACCAGAGCCTGATGAACGCGGGCGTGCGCATCCCGGCCCATATCGAATCCCTGACCGGGATCTCCAACGCGATGATCCGCAGCGCCCCGACTGCGGCGCAGGTGATGCGCGAGGTCGCGGACTTCATCGGCGGCATCCCCATGGTCGCCCACAACGCCGCATTCGATGCGAAGTTCTGGGATGCCGAGCTCGCTCGCATCGAGCGCGCGCGCAAGCAGGACTTCGTGTGTTCGCTGCTGCTGTCGCGCCGCCTGTTTCCGCTTGCCCCCAGCCACAGGCTCGGCGCACTGGTGGAGTACGCCAGGCTGCCGGTCGCCGGCCGCTTCCACCGTGCGCTCGCCGACGCCGAGATGGCGGCCAGCCTGCTGCTGCGCCTGGAAGAGGAGCTGCGCCAGCGCCACCGGGTCGCGCAGGTGTCGGTGGAGCTGCTGTGTCGCATCCAGCGCGCCTCGAAGGCGCAACTGCCGAAGTGCCTGGCGGCTGCACGTGAAGGGTGAGCGAACAGGCACGGGTGAGCGGCCGGGCGCGGGGCTCGCCCGCTCCCATCGGTGTCCGCATCCGCCGCGCTGTGTCCGCGCAGCTCAGGCCGCGGCGGGGGTGCGGCAGCCGATCAGATTCATCGCGAGCATGCTCAGGACCACCCTGTCGTGCTGGTTGAGCACCTCGATCTTCGAGCGCACCAGGCCACGGTCGGGCTTGGAGGCCGAACGCCGCGCCTCCACGATGGTGACCCGCGTGCTCAGCACGTCGTCCGGACGCACCGGCTCGAGCCAGCGCAGCTCGTCGATGCCGGGCGAGGCCAGGCTGGCGTTGTGGGTGAGGTAATGCTCCGAGTACATCCGCATCATCATCCCGCAGGTCATCCAGCCGCTGGCGATCAGACCGCCGAAGAGGGTGTCCGCAGCCTTCGCGGGGTCGGTGTGGAAATCCTGCGGGTCGTAGCGGCGCGCGAACTCGATGATCTCCTGCGCGGTGACGCGCATCTCGCCGAAGCGATGCACCGCGCCGGGGACGTAGTCCTCGAAATAGCGGTCGTCGATCGGGGTGGAGAAGGTGCTGGCGGGGGGCGTGGTGTCCTTGGAGTTCATGGTGCCGTGCTCGTGTGATGGATCGGGGCGATGTTAGCCCGAAGCACGGCGAGGGCGGGCGATCGTCGTGGCCGGTGCCTGCGAGATCGTGCCGCGCGAGCGCTCGCAGTCGGGCCGCGCGGGACGCATAATCGCGACCTTTCCGTTTGTGCGCGCCGAGTGCATCCCGTTCCGCGAGCGACCCCATGACCCAGCCTCCCCGCGCCTGCGGCATCGACTTCGGCACTTCCAACTCCACCGTCGGCTGGCTGCGCCCCGACGCGCCCATCCTCGTCCCGCTCGAGGACGGCCGCGCGACGCTGCCGTCGGCGGTGTTCTTCAACGCCGACGAGGATTCGATCCAGTTCGGCCGTGCGGCGCTCGCCGAATACCTCGAGGGCTACGAAGGGCGGCTGATGCGCGCGCTGAAGAGCCTGCTCGGCAGCAGCCTGATCGACGGGCAGACCGAGGTGAATGGCCGCGCGCTCGGCTTCCGCGAGCTGCTCGCGAGCTTCATCGGCGAACTCAAGGCACGCGCCGAGCGTGCGACGGGGCGCACCTTCGACCATGCGGTGTTCGGCCGCCCGGTGCACTTCGTCGATGAGGACGAGACCGCCGACCGCAAGGCCCAGGACACGCTCGAGGCCATCGCGCGCCAGGTGGGCTTTCGCGAGATCGGCTTCCAGTTCGAGCCGATCGGCGCCGCGCTGCACTACGAGCGCACCCTGAGCCGCGAGGAGCTGGTGCTGATCGCCGACATCGGCGGTGGCACGGCCGACTTCTCCATCGTCCGCCTGTCGCCGCAGCGCGCCCGCGCCGTCGAGCGCCGCGAGGATCTGCTCGGCAACGCGGGCATCCACATCGGCGGCACCGATTTCGACCGCGTCCTGAGCCTGGACTGCGTGATGCCGGTGCTCGGCTACCGCAGCCGCCTGCGCAACGGGGCCACGATGCCGGCGAGCGTGTATTTCCAGCTCGCCGCCTGGCACACGATCAATTTCGCCTACACCCGTCAGGTCTGGGCCGACCTGCAGCAGGTCTACCGCGATGCGCTCGCGCGTACCGAGCTCGATCGCCTGTGCCGGCTGATCAACCTGCGCGAGGGGCATTGGCTCGCGATGCAGGTCGAGGAGGCCAAGATCGCGCTGTCCGCGGCGGAGCGCACGCAGGTGGCGCTCGACCGCATCGAGCCCGGGCTGGTGCTCGAGCTTTCGCGCGCGGCCTTTACCGCGGCGACGCAGGGGCTGGTCGAGCGCGTCGGCGGCTGCGTGGCCGGCCTGCTCGCGGCCTCCGGTGTCGACCGGGAGCGCATCGACACGCTCTATTTCACCGGCGGTGCGAGCGGCGTGCCGCAGCTGCGCGCGCGCATCGCGGCCGAGCTGCCGCGGGCGCGATGCGTCGAGGGCGACCTGTACGGCAGCATCGGCGCCGGCCTCGCGGTCGAGGCGGCGCGGCGCTATGGCTGAAGCGGCCCCTCGCCACGCCGGCTGGCGAGGATCAGCAGGTTGCGCGGCGTCAGCGCGCGCTCGCAGAAGGTGCCGATCCTCGCCGTGAAGCCGCGCGCCTCGAAGCCGAGCACGAGGTCGAGCGCGAGCCACACCTCGAGCGCGCGCCGGAAGGCATGACGCACCAGCTCCAGGCGGCGCACCTCGTCGCGCCGGCGCTCGCCGACGGCCTCCCATTCCGCCCAGTCCAGCGCAGGCGGCAGGCGCAGGCCCTCGCGCTCGGCGAGGCGGCGGCAGAAGTCCTCGAAGCTGCCGTTCAGCCAGGCTGGTGGCACCGGGCGGAAGTGGGGCACGGGGCCGCCCTCGGCGGTCTGGCGCAGCGCGATGAAGCCGAGCTTCCAGGCCTGGTCGCGGGCGAGGCGGCGGCGGTCGTGGCGCGGCGCGGTCACGGTCTCGGTCACCGCCAGGCGCAGGGTTGCGGCATCGAGCTCGAGGCTGGCGTCGCGTCCGAGTGCCCGATAGCCGCCGTTGGCGCCGCGGTGGTAGCAGCACGGGGCGATGGCGTAGGCGGCCGCGTCGTCGCGGTCGGCGCTGCGTACCAGGCTGCGATGCAGCTCCCCGCAGGCGTGCAGCGCGAGCACCGCATGGCCGTGCAGGTGAGGGCGGGAGGCGGGATCGAGCGCGTCCGCGCACACCACGCGCTGCGGCAAGCGGCTGCGCTCGGCGAGCCGCTCCGCATCCGCGCACAGGGCCGGGTCGATCTCCAGCGAACGCACCGGCACGCCATCGGCGAGCGCCAGGCGGCGGCCGAGGTGGCCCTTGCCTGCACACCACTCGAGCAGTGGCAGGCCGGTGGCGGGCAGACGCGCGGCAAAAGCTTCGATCTGCGCTCGCTTGCGTCCGGGCACGCCGGCATCGAAGCGGCGGTCGGGCTCGGGCAGCGCGCGCGCCGGCAGGGCCGGCAGCGCGCACAATTCGACGCTGCGCAGGAGCGCGGGCAGGTGGGGGGCGAGCCAGCGCAGGGCCTCGTCCGGCTCCTGCACCAGCTGCTCGAGCGTGGCCTCGTCGAGTGCACGCAGCTCGGCGGCGAGTGCCGGCCGCTCGAAGCACCAGGGCGGGAGGCCGGCCTGGAAGGCGGGCGGACGCCACAGCGCGTCGTGGCTGGCGAGCAGGGCCTGCAGTTCGAGGAAGCGTTCGCGGTGGTTCATCGTGGGAGGAAAGGCGCGCCCGATACGCGCGCCGGTGGGCGGAAGGCGGTGGCGGCGGCAGGCATCCGACCCACGGGGTCGCCGCGGGGGCGGGGGCCGCGAACCTTCGATCCACCGCCCAGCCCACCGCCTTCCGGACCACGCTAGAACGGCATTACCAGCTTGAGCACCGCCTTGTCGCCGCCGAAGCGGTTCTCGCGCTCGAACTCGTGCTGCCATTGCGCGATCAGCATCGTACCGCCTTTGGTCGAGTAGGTCAGGCTGGGACCGGCCGCGAGCACCTCGCCCCGGCGTCCGCGCGACCACACCCCCGGGATGGCGGGGATGACCGTGCCGTCGACCTTGTCGTCCGTGGTCTGCTTGAGGTAGTAGCCCGACAGGCCCACGCCCCAGGGGCCGAAGCGGCGCCCGACGAGGTAGTCCATGTGGAAGTCGTCGCCGGAGTCGTATTTCTGCTTCGCCGCGCCGGGGCTTGCGCGGAAGTCGTCGTTGCCGCCCTTGATGTTGTACATCAGCTTGGCCGAGACCTCCCAGCCGCTCTGCGACAGCCAGGTGAAGGCGAAGATCGGTTCGAGGCTCCAGTAGTTGGCCCCGATGCTCGTACGCGGATCGCCCGACTTGTAGCGCCCGGTCGGCAGGTTGATGTCCAGCCCCACCGTCCAGTGCCAGTCGCCCTGGTGCCAGGCGACGATGAAGGGGTCGATGGTGAGGTCGCCCAGCCCGCTCGCCGAGGCGCTGCCGCCGCCGAGGTTCAGGCGCTGGTGCACCACGGGCAGGATCACGTGGCCCGCCCAGTCCCCGCCCAGCACCTTGATGCCGCTCACCTTGACGAAGCGAAAGGCGTTGAACCAGGCGCTCGCGGAGGTGCCGGCGACGCGCTTGCCCTCGCCGTTGTAGAGGTCGCCGCCGTAATGGCCGAAGTAGTTGATGAAGTAGTTGCCCGGCGGCGGCACCGCGCCGGCGAACCAGGTCTCGATTCCGTTCGGATACTGGTCGCCGCCTTCCTTGGCGCCGGCCGTGCCCGCGGCGAGCGCGCCGAGCGCGACGAGGACCGCGTTGCGAAGCTGCTTGTTCATGAAGTCTCCTCCCTGTGTTTTTCTGTCAATGCGATGCGATGCGATGCAGGCCGCGGCCTCGGGTTGCGGCCCCGGAGCCGCGGGCGCCTCAGAACGGGTAGTGGCGCGGGCTCGTCTGCAGGGTGATCCAGCGCAGCTCGGTGAAGGCTTCGATCCCGGCCTGGCCGCCGAAGCGTCCCCAGCCCGAATCCTTCACGCCGCCGAAGGGCATCTGCGCTTCGTCGTGCACCGTGGGCCCGTTGATGTGGCAGATGCCCGACTGGATGCGCCCGGCCACCTGCCAGGCGCGCGCGAGGTCGCGCCCGAACACTGCGGCGGCGAGGCCGAAGGGGTTGTCGTTGGCGCAGGCGATGGCGGCCTCGGTGCCCTGGACGCGCACGATCGCCTTCACCGGGGCGAAGGTCTCCTCGTGGTAGATGCGCATCTGCGCGCTGACGTGGTCGAGCAGCGTGGCGGGCATCAGCGTGCTGTCGGCCTTGCCGCCGCACACCAGCGTCGCCCCCTTGGCGAGCGCATCGTCGATCAGCGCGTTGCAGCGCTCGACCGTGCGCTGGTCGACCACCGAGCCGAGCACCACCGGGCCCTTGCGCGGGTCGCCCAGGGGCAGGGCGCGGGCGCGCGCCGCCAGGCGGGCGACGAAGTCGTCGGCCACCGCCGCATCGACGACGATGCGCTCGGTGGACATGCAGATCTGGCCCGAGTTGGCGAAGGCGCCGAAGGTGGCCGCCGCCACCGCGGCGTCGAGGTCGGCGTCGTCGAGCACGACGAAAGGCGCCTTGCCGCCGAGCTCGAGCACCGCCGGCTTGAGGTACCGGGCGCAGGTCTGCGCGATCAGGCGGCCGACGTGGGTCGAGCCGGTGAAGTTCACCCGGCGCAGCGCCGGGTGCGCGACCATGGCCTCGACCACCGCGCCGGCGTCGGCCGGGGCGTTGGTGACGAAGTTCACCACGCCCGCCGGCAGCCCGGCGTCCTGCAGCGCCTCGATGATCAGGCCGTGGGTGGCCGGGCACAGCTCCGAGCCCTTGAGCACCACGGTGTTGCCGCAGGCGAGCGGGGTGGCGATCGCGCGCACGCCCAGGATCACCGGGGCGTTCCAGGGCGCGATGCCGAGCACCACGCCAGCGGGCTGGCGCACCGCCATCGCCACCGAGCCGGGCACGTCCGAGGGCAGGATGCTGCCCTCGATGCGGGTGGTCAGCGCCGCCGCCTCGAGCAGCATGCCGGCCGCCAGGTGCACGTTGAAGCCGGCCCAGATCGCCGAGGCGCCGGTCTCGGCGGCCATCGCCGCGGTAAAGGCCTCGGCGCGCGCCTCGAGCGCGTGCGCCGCCTTCATCAGCAGCGCGCGGCGCTCGCCGGGGCCGGTGGCGGCCCACGCGGGGAAGGCCGCGGCGGCGGCCTCGACCGCGGCCACCGCGTCCGCAGCGGTGGCCGCGGGAGCGCGCGTGGCGACGCCGTGGTCGAGCGGGTTGCGGCGTTCGAAGCTGGCGCCGTCCGTGGCGCGGCGACGTTCGCCGCCGATCAGCAGGTGGATCTCGTTCATCGTTGGTTTCCTCTGCGCAAGGGCGGCCGCAGCGCACGCGTGGCACGTGCGCACGGCCGCCGGTGGGGGATCAGATGCTGATGCCGCAGCGTCCCGGGGCGATGATGTTGTTGGGGTCGAGGGCGCGCTTGAGGCGGCGCTCGACGTCGCGCTTGACCGGTCCGTAGGTGGCGGCGACCTTCTCGGCGAAGGCGGTATTGGCGCGATACACGCCGTAGCCCTCGCGGGCGAAGGCCTGCAGCAGCTCGTCGAAGCAGGCGTGGGCCTTCTTCATCTGCTCGGCATCGCTGCGATCGTAGAGCAGGTCGATGACGTGGTGCATGTCGCGCCAACCGACGATGAACTCGCCCACGTAGTCGAAGCCGTACTTGGCGAGGATGCCCTTGGCCAGCTGCATCTGCTTGAGCGTCTCGCTGCCCTTGGCCTGCGACACCGGCGCGAACCACATCGAGCCGCCGCCCCCGCGCCAGTTGTAGAGGTCGAATTCGCCGAGGTTGGGCTTGCCCTTCATGAGGTCGAAGCGGTACTGGGTGGCGCGCCCGCCCTGTTCGGTCGAGTCGGTGATCAGCGTGCCGCCGGTGGCCGCGGCCACCTGCTCGATGATCTTCCAGTTCGCCGCGTTGGTCTCCGGCGTGCCGTAGAGCGCGGCATACACGTTCCAGGCGCCGAGGTTGTGGTCCTTGCGGATCTTCTGCACCGCCTCGTCGCTGATCGCGCCCGGGCCCGGGTGGTAGTCGGCGCGATTGACCTTGGTGCAGGGCGCCTCCCACAGCGTGTGGGCGATCACCACCGCGTTGGGGATCACCATCGCGATGCGCAGCGGGCGCAGCGCGTCGACGATCTTGGTGATGTCGGTGTCTTCCGGGTACTGGATCAGGAAGGGACGGTAGTCGGGCGGCGCCGGCATCAGCCACATGCCCATCTTGGTGACGATGCCGTAGTTCGACTGGGTGAAGATGCCGTCCAGCGTCGGGCCGTAGCCCCACTTGAAGACCTGCCAGGTGTTCGAGCCTGGCATCGAGCCCATGCCGGTGCGCAGCACCTCGCCGTCGGCGAGCACCACCTCCATGCCCGACGAGAACAGGAAGTGCTCGCCGTAGGGCGTGTAGCCCACGCCGCGGTCGACCATGTTGCCGAGCGGGCCGGCGATCACGGAAGGGGCGGGGCAGGAGAACCACAGCGGCAGCTTCTTCTCCTGCAGGTAGTCGTAGAGCTGCTGGTAGGTCACGCCGGGCTCGACGAGCGCGGTGCACAGCTCGGCATCGACGTCGAGGATGCGGTTCATGCGGCGCAGATCCATGACCAGCTGGCCGCGCTCGACCGGGGCGGCCGAGCCGTAGCCCAGGTTCTTGCCGGTGGAGATCGGATACACCGGGATGCGGTGCTGGTTGAGCACCTTCATGATGGCCTGGATCTGCTCGACGCTGTCGGGCATCACCGCGGCGGACGGGGCGTGCTGCTCGTCGGGCACGGCCATCATGATCTTGTTGTAGGGGGCGAGGGCGGTGTCCTCGGCCACGACGTATTCGGCGCCGACGATCGCGCGGATCTGGGCGAGGGCCTGTTCGAAGTCGTTCGCACTGACGCCCTTGGGCAGCACGTTGCGCGGGGTGGTGGTCATGGTTTCTCCGGGTGCGGAAGGCAGGGGAATGGCGTTCGGGTGGTGGTCCGGAGGGTCAGAGCCGGATCAGGAAGGAGGCGAGCGCTTCGTCGCCGCCCGGGACTGCGGGCAGCGACGTGCGTGCGCCCGGGGTGGTTTCGCCGAGGGTGGCGAGGTAGAAGCGCTCGACGTGCGTGGCCGGATGCGAGGCCGGTTCGTGCCAGGCGAGCGCCTCGCCGCAGCCGGTGGCGCTGCAGGTATGGCGGGTCGCGCCCTGCGAGGCGAGGCGATGGTGGCCGTGGGCGAGCAGGTGCGCGCCGCGGCTCGACGCCATCGCCAGGAAGACGATCGCCGAGGCGTCGTCCATCACGCCGAGGAGGCGGGTGCCGTGCGGCAGCGCGAGCAGCGCGTCGACCTGCTCGGGGCGGCGCAGCGCGGCGGCGTCGCGGGCGTGCACCGGCAGCGGCCGTCCGCCATGGCCGAGCGCGGCGGCGAGGCGTTGCGCGAGGGTGACCGCGCCGCTGCGGTCGGCCTGGCCGATCACCACGACCGCAGCCGCCGCGCCCGCAGGCGAGACCAGCGCCGCCGCGGTCGCGGGCAGGCTGGCGAGCGGGGCACCGAGCAGCATGCCGCCGCCCGTCCGGCGGAAGAATTCGCGTCTGTCCATGGTCGGCTCCTACTGCGCTTTCGTGGCGGGTGCGGCGCTCGGGGCCGGCGAGGCGGGCGAGGCCGTCGAGGCCTTGGAGGCCGGCGATTGCGACACCCAGCGTGCGACGCTGGCGAGGGCGGCGTTGTCGATCTCGCTGCTGCGGAAGCTCGGCATCGCGCGGAAGCCGTGGCGCACGACGTTCTCGATGTAGGCCGCGGGCAACGCGCGACCGAGGATCGCCGGGCCGACGCCCTTGTCGTGGCAGAAGCTGCACACCTTGGCGTAGGTGCGGTCGCGCCCCTCGGCGGGGGGATCGGCCGCAAGGGCGATGTGGGCACAGCTCAGCGCGAGGCTGGCGACGAGGATTCGGATCTTGTTCGACTGCATGGTTCTCCTCCTGGGCTGGGGTATGGATTCCCCGTTGGAGGAGTACAAAGCAAGGGGCGGGCCAGGGAGCGTCTAATTGTTGAATATCAAACAATCGCGCGGATCGTGTGCGTGTGCCGGCCTCGCCGGCAGCAGGGGAGGTGTCGCGGTTTGCGACAGCGGGGACCGGGCAGGGCGCTGCACGGAGGGGCGAAGAGAGGGCGAGACCCGCGGCGGACGCGGGTTGCGGGGAGAGCGTCCTGTCCTGCGACAGTGTTGCAGGATGCGACGGGCACACCCTGCGGCGTGCCCGCATGCCCTTACGGTCGCGCGCCTTCGTCCGCGTGCGGGCGCAGCAGGCGGTAGATGGTCGAGCGCGCGATGCCGAGCCGGGTGGCGGCGGCGCTGACGTTGCCGTCGAGCTTGTCCACCACCCAGCGCAGGTAGGCCTGCTCCATCTCGGCAAGCGGGACGATGCGCTCGAAGCCGGTCCGGCCAGTGCTCGCGACCGTCCTGGCGCCGGGGTGCAGCAAGGCATCGACGCGCGCCGCGTCGATGCGGTCGCCGTCGGCGAAGACGAGCAGGCGCTCGACCACGTTGCGCAGCTCGCGCACGTTGCCCGGCCAGGCATAGTCGATCAGGCGCTGCAGGGCCTGGGGCTCGACGCGCGGGGCGGGCGTGCCGGGGTGGCGCCGCACCGCCTGGTGCAGCAGGTGCTCGACCAGCAGCGGGATGTCCTCGCGGCGCTCGCGCAGCGGCGGCACGACGATGTGGACGACGTCGAGCCGGTACAGCAGGTCGTGGCGGAAGCGGCCCGCGGCCACGAGCGCCTCCAGGTCGCGGTGGGTGGCGGCGATCACGCGTGCGCCGGTGCGGCGCACGGCGCTGGCGCCGAGCGGGCGGAACTCGCCGCTGTCGAGTACGCGCAGCAGCTTGGCCTGGCAGGCGAGCGGCAACTCGCCGATCTCGTCGAGGAAGAGGGTGCCGGCGCTCGCCAGCTCGAACAGGCCCTCGCGGTCCGCACTCGCGCCGGTGAAGGCGCCGCGCTTGTGGCCGAAGAGCTCGCTCTCGACCAGCTCGCCTTCGAGCAGGCCGCAGTTCACCGGGACGTAGGCCTCGCCCGCGCGCCGGCTCCAGCGGTGCAGCGCGGCGGCCACCACCTCCTTGCCGGCGCCGCTCTCGCCGGTGAGCAGCACCGGCACGTCGAGCGCCGCCGCGCGGCGCACCTGCTCGAGCATCCGCAGCCACGCCGGGCTGTCCCCGACCATGCCGTCGTCGTCGCGGCTGCGCAGGCGCGCCACCTCGACCGAGAGCGCGTCGCAGCGGCGCGCGAGCGCGCTGCGTTCGAGCGCGCGCGCGACCACGAGGTCGAGCTCGGTGAGCTGGTAGGGCTTGGTGAGGTAGTCGAAGGCGCCCAGCTTCATCGCCGCGATCGCGCTGTCGATGCTGCCGTGGCCGGTCAGCACCACGACCTCGGTGCGCGGCGCGAGCTGCTTGATGCGCTCGAGCAACTCGATGCCGTCCATGCCCGGCATCTTGATGTCGATGAGGGCGAGCTCGACACCGCCGCCCTCGATGCAGCGCAGCGCGCCCTCGCCGTCGCCGGCCTCGCTGATGCGGTAGCCCTGGCGGCCGAGGCGGCCGCCGAGCAGCTCGCGGTAGAGCTCCTCGTCGTCGACGATGAGGACGTGGCGATCGGTGATGGGTCGATCAGTCATGCTTCGCGGCTCCCGGTCCGTCTTCCGCAAGCGGCAGCACCAGGCGGAACCAGGCCCCGCCCTGGGGGCGGTTGCCGCAGGCGATGCGGCCACCCAGCTCGTTGATGATCGCGTAGCAGATCGACAGGCCCAGCCCGGTGCCCTTGCCCGGTGGCTTGGTGGTGAAGAAGGGATCGAACACGCGTTCGGCGACCCCCGGCGCGAAACCCGGCCCGCTGTCGCCGATCTCGATCTCGATGCCTTCGCCGACGGCGCGTGCGGCGATGTCGATGCGCCCGCTGCCGTTCATCGCGTCGCAGGCGTTCTTGATCAGGTTCTGCAGCACCTGTTCCAGCAGGGCCGGGCTGGTGCCGGCCTGAGGCAGACCCGGTGCGATGTCGACCGCGAGCTCGACGCCGCGGGTGAGGCCGGCGTCGTTGAAGAAGGCCAGGCGTTCGGCGACGAAGAGGCCCACGTCCACCGTCTCCAGGCTGGCGCTCTGGCGGCGCGAGAAGGCGAGCAGGTTGGCGGTGATCGCCTTGCAGCGGTGGGCCTGCTGCTGGATGGTGGCCAGTCCGCGGCGCAGCTGCGCGAGCCGCCGGTCGTCGCCGAGCGGCGTGCATTCGTCGAGCAGGGCCTGGAGTTCCTCGGCATAGCCGGACACCAGGCCGAGCGGGTTGTTGATCTCGTGCGCCACGCCCGAGGCGAACTGGCCGAGCGCGCTCAGGCGGTTGGCCTGCGCGAGCTCGCGCTCCATCTGCCGGCGCGCGGTGATGTCGCGCGCCACGCCGATCACACCCTCGGCGACGTCGCGGCCGACGAAGAGGGTGGAGTTGACCTCGAGCACCACGCTGCTGCCCTCGCGTCCGGAGAGCGCGATCTCGAAGGGCCGGCCGGCCTCGCCGGCGATGCGGCGGGCAAAATCGCGCTCGATGCGTGCGGCCGAAGAGGCCGGCATGAAGTCGCCGACGGCGTGCCCGATCGCCGCCTCGGGTGCGGCACCGAGCAGCTCGGCCATGCGGGTGTTGACGAAGCTCAGCCGGCCCTGGCCGTCGAGGATATAGACCGCCTCGTTGATCACGTCCTGGATCTGCTGCTCGCGCGACTCGATGCGGCGCGCGTACTCGGTGAGCTCGCGCTCGCGTTCGAGCTGGGCGCTGATGTCGAGCGCCAGCCCGCTGTAGCCCACGATGCGATCGTCCTTGAGCACGGGCTCGACCTGCAGCCGTACCGGGAAGGGCAGGCCTGCGGCGTCGCGCATCACCAGGTCGAGCGTGGTGGTGCTGCGGCGTGCCGCGATCTCCTTGAGGAAGGCGGTGGCGCGCGCGGTGTAGTCGGGCAGCACGAGGTCCTTCAGGCGCAGCGCGTGCAGCCGCGCCTCGCTCACCCCGAGGCGCAGGCGCGCCGCCTTGTTCAGGTGCAGCAGGCGCCCCGAGGCGTGCAGCGCGAACGCCATCTCGGGGAGGTCCTCGATGAGGTTGCGGTAGCGTTGCTCGGAGGCCTCGAGCTCGCGGGTGCGCTCATGCACCCGGCTCTCGAGCAGGTTGAGGCGGTCGCGCAGGTTGAGCGGCTTGAAGTATTCGCGCAGGCCGGCGAGCTCGGGCGCGCAATCGCTGGCGTTCATCAGCGTCCACGCGCAGTGGGGATCACCGCGCCCCTCGCAGGCCGTCTCCACGCAGATCATGTCGGCCTGCAGCACCCGCGAGGCGAAGCCCGAGGCATAGCCGGTCAGCGTCCAGCACACCGGCTCGTCGGCGCGACCGAACAGGCGCAGGTGCTGCTCGGCCTCGTAGGAGTGCCGCCAGCGCCCGCTCATGCGGTAGCGCCCGCTGGCATGGTCGAGCTCGAGCGCATCGGGCGCGACCTCGGCGATGCCCGAGAACATGTGGGTGCGCGGTCCGCCGAGGATGAACTCCTCCAGGCTGTCCGGATGCATGTAGGCGGCAAGCAGCTCGGCATCCTCGTAGCCGCAGCTGAAGCCGTAGCGCGTGAGCACCACCTTGGCGATCTCGCTGCCCAGGGTCTCGACCAGCTCCTTGCGCAGCGCGCCCATCGAGTCGGCATGGACGAGGATCGCCCGCCGCCCGCAAAAGCGGATCGCGCCGCTGTCGGGCATGAAGTCGATCAGCGCGTGGAAGTCGAGCTCGTCCGAACGCATCGCCGGCAGGATCTCCGTGCGGCCAGGGAAGAAACCCGGCGGCGGCCGAGGCCGTCCCCCGGGGACCGCGCAGTCTCGCGCAATTCGTCCTCCCCGTCCATGCCGCGACGAACGCGGTTGCGCGGCTGCGCCGGGCCCCGGCGTCTCGCGCCGCATGCGCCGGGGCGTGCGCTGGCTCACGGCGCAGATCGGCGAGAGCGGCTACCCTGATGCCTTTACGCATACCCTGCGTGCATGGATCCCGCGATGATCGACCCAGGACTGCCGGCCGACGAGCCCGAGCGCCTCGCCGAACTGCGTGCGCTGGCGATACTCGACACGCCCCGCGAGGACGCCTTCGACAACCTGATGCAACTGGCCGCGTCGATCTTCGGCGTGCCGATCGCGCTCGTCTCGCTCGTGGACGATGCGCGCCAGTGGTTCAAGTCGGCGCACGGGCTGTGCGTGGCGCAGACTCCGCGCGACGTCTCCTTCTGCACCCATGTGGTGTTCTCCAACGCGCCCCTGGTGGTCGAGGACGCCGCGCGCGACCCGCGCTTCGCCGACAACCCGCTCGTCACCGCTGCGCCGCAGGTGCGCTTCTACGCCGGCGAGCCCCTGCGTTCGGACCAGGGGTTCGTGCTCGGCACCCTGTGCGTCATCGACACCGTGCCGCGCCGCTTCGAGGAGGCCGAACGCGCACGCCTGCGGCTGCTCGCGCGCCAGGCCGAGCAGTTGATCCGCCTGCACCGCAAGCGCCAGCGCCTGGCCGACGAGGCGCGCCGCAGCGCGCGCATCGCGGCGCGCTACCAGGCCATCACCGAGGGCGCGGCCGCCGGCATCCTGCGCATCGACGGGCGCGGGCGGATCATCGAGGTCAACCGCTTCGCCTGCGCGCTGTTCGGCTACGAAGAGGCGGAGCTGCGCGGGCACAACGTGCGCATGCTGATGCCCGAGCCCTTCCGTTCCGCGCACGACGGTCATCTCGAGGCCTACCAGCGCACCGGCGTGGCGCGGGTGATCGGTAAGGGCACCGAGGTCGACGCGCTGCACCGCGACGGCCGCCACATCCCGGTGCAGCTCACCGTCAGCGAGGTGAGCCAGGGCGCGCAGGCGGACGACTTCGAGGGCCGCCACTTCATCGGCATCCTGTCCGACCTGCGCGACGTGCATCAGGTGCGCGAGCGCGAGCGTCAGGAGCGCGCGCTGCTCGAGGTGCTGCACCGCGGCCTCACCGACTACCACGCGCTGATCTCGGGCAATACGCTGTGGGGCTTCCTGAAGGACGCGCTGTGCGCGCTCACCGGCAGCGCGTATGGGTTGATCGGCGAGGTGGAGCACGGCGAGGGCGGCCCGGCGCTCAAGATCCACGCCATCACCGACCTGTCCTGGAACGACGAGACCCGCGGGCTGATGCGCAAGCTGGTGCGCGGGGACATGCGCCTGAGCAACCCGGCGAGCATGCTCGGGCGCGTCTTCGCCCGCGGCGAGGTGGTGCTCTCCAACGCCATGCGGTCCGATCCGCGCGGCGGCGCGATGCCGCCCGGGCATCCGCCGCTGTCGCGCTACCTCGGCGTGCCGATCATGGACCGCGGCGAGGTCATCGGCATGTTCGCGATCGCCAACGCGCCGCAGGACTATCCGGACGAGCTGGTCGACTGGCTCAAGCCCTTCACCTCGACCTGCGCACTGCTGATCAACCTGTACCGCCTGTTCAAGGAGCAGCAGCGCTTCACCGAAGAGCTGCAGCAGGCGCGCGACCAGGCCGAGAAGGCGAACCAGGCCAAGACCGAGTTCCTGTCCTCGATGAGCCACGAGTTGCGCACGCCGCTCAACGCCATCCTCGGCTTCGCCCAGCTGCTGCAGAACGGCCGCCAGCCGCTGTCCGAGCGCCAGCTCCGCCAGGTCGAGCAGATCGCCCGCAGTGGCAGGCACCTGCTGCAGCTGATCAACGAGGTGCTCGATCTCGCCCGCATCGAGTCGGGCAGGCTGCAGGTCTCGCTCGAGCCCATGCTCGCGCACGACGTGATCGAGGACGCCGCCCAGATCGTCCTCCCGCTCGCGGAGCAGCAGGGCATCGCGCTGGCGCTGCCGCCGGCGCAGGCCTGCGCGCTGCGCTTCACGGGCGACTACACCCGGGTGAAGCAGATCCTCATCAACCTGCTTGGCAACGCGATCAAGTACAACCGCCCCGGCGGCGCGGTCGAGGTGCGCTGCGAGGCGGTCGGCGGGCGCTGCCGGATCGGCGTCGTCGATACCGGCATCGGCATCCCGGCGGGCCGGCTGGGCGAACTCTTCCAGCCCTTCAACCGCCTCGGCGCCGAGTCCGGCAGCGTCGAGGGCACCGGCGTCGGGCTCGCGCTCACCCGCAAGCTGGTGGATCTGATGCACGGCGAGCTCGGCGTGCACAGCCGCGAGGGCGAGGGCAGCGCGTTCTGGTTCGAGCTGCCCTTGTGCGAACAGGTGCCGGCGGTCCGCGACGAGGCGCGTGCAGCGGCCGCGCCGCAAGCCCTGAGCCGGCGCCACCGGGTGCTCCACGTCGAGGACAATCCCGCCAACCGCCAGCTGATGCAGGACGTCTTCGAGGACGTCGGCCAGGCCGTGCTGCACAGCGTGGATTCGGCCGAGGCCGGCATCGAGGCGGCCTGCTCCGATCCGCCCGACCTCATCCTCATGGACATCGACCTGCCCGGCATGAGCGGTCTGGAGGCGCGCGCCCTGCTCGCGCGCAACCCGCTCACCGCACACATCCCGGTGCTGGCGATCTCCGCCGCGGCCTCGCCGCACACCGTGCGCAAGGCGCGCGAGGCGGGCTTCATCGACTACGTGACCAAACCCTTCGACGTTCCTGCCCTCGTCGCGCGCCTCGGGCAGATCCTCGAACACAGGAGCAGCGATGACTGATCGCGTCCCCATGCAGGCCGACGCCGACATCCTGATCGTCGACGACAACCCCGCCAACGTCGAGCTGCTGCTCGCCCTGCTCGAAGACGCGGGCTACCTGCGTCTCGAAGGCATCACCGACCCGCGCAGGGTGGCGGCGCGGGTGGCGGAGCACGCGCCCGACCTCATCCTGCTCGATGTGCGCATGCCGCACCTGAACGGCCTCGAGCTCATGGAGCGGCTGTCGGCGGGCGGCGCGGAGGCGCCGGCGGTCATCATCCTCACCGCGCAGATCGACGATGCCACCCGTTACCGCGCGCTCGAACTCGGCGCGCGCGATTTCCTCACCAAGCCCTTCGACCAGGTCGAGGTGTTGCAACGCATCCGCAACGTCCTGCACATGCAGCGCCTGATGAAGGAGCGCGCCGAACGCGCGGAACTGCTCGAAGCGCTGGTCGCCGAACGCACGCAGGAACTCGTCGCGCGCGCGCGCCACGATCCGCTCACCGGCCTGCCCAACCGGCTGTCGCTGCTCGACGAGCTCGGTGCATGGCTGGCGGCGCGGCGTGACGCCGCGGTGCTCTTCCTGTCGATCGAGGGCATGGACGAGGTTTCGCGCCTGCACGGCTTCGGCGTGGCCGACGAGCTCGCGCGCGCGGCAGCGCGGCGGCTGCGCGAATGCGTCCCGGAGGGCTTCCTCGCGGTGTGGAACAGCACGCAGTGGGTCCTGCTGTGCGACTGTGCTCCGGCGAGGGGCGCGACCGGCGCGCTCGCCGAGCGGCTGCTCGCCGGCTTCCGCCCGCCGGTCGAGGTCGAACACATGCGGCTGCACCTCGGTCTGCGCATCGGCATCGCCGCCGAGGCGGACGAGCGCAGCCCGGAGCAGCTCGTGCGCATGGCGGCGCTCGCGCTGCCCGCAGGCGAGGGGCAGTGGCAGGCCTACGAGGCCGAGCTCGAGACGCGGATGCAGCGCCGCAACGGCATCCGCGAGGCCTTGCGCGGCGCGGTCGGGCGCGACGAGTTCTCGCTGGTGTACCAGCCCAAGGTGGAGCTGTGCAGCGGCGACATCGTCGGCGTCGAGGCCCTGCTGCGTTGGGACAGCAGCGCCTACGGACGCGTTTCGCCCGCCGAGTTCGTCCCCATCGCCGAGGCCAGCGGCGAGATCCTCGCGATCGGCGGCTGGGTCGTGCGCGCCGCGCTCGCCACGCTGCGGCGCTGGCGCGAGGCGAGGCGCGTCGCCGACGTATTCGGCATGGCGATCAACGTATCGACCCAGCAGCTCATGCAGCCGGACTTCGCCGAGCGCCTCGTCGCCGAGGTCGAGGCCAGCGGCGTGCCGCCCGCGGCGCTCGAGCTCGAGGTCACCGAATCCGGCCTGATGCAGGACATGGCGCTCGCCGCCCGCCACCTCGACCACCTCGCGCGCGCGGGCTTCCGCATCGCGATCGACGACTTCGGCACCGGGCATTCCTCGCTCGCCTACCTCAAGGCCTTGCCGGTCTCGGTGCTCAAGATCGACCGTGCCTTCATCCGCGAGCTCCACGCCAATCCCGCCGACCAGCGCCTCACCGGCACCGTGATCGACATGGCGCGGCATTTCGAATTCATCACGGTTGCCGAGGGCGTGGAGCAGGAGGCCCAGCTCGAACGCCTCATGGACATGGGCTGCGACCTCGTCCAGGGCTTCATGTTCGCCC